>NZ_FNOU01000008.1 GCF_900107125.1 Eubacterium barkeri | reverse complement strand
GGCTACGCTCATTTCGGGCTGCGCCCTATGTTTTAAACGGCCAAAATGACCGTGGTGAAGAGCTTGCTCTTCTCCACGGTCATTTCACCGTTTAAAACGCACTGCTTTAGACTTGCGTAAAGTATGGCGCATCACAGGGATAGTCGAGCAATTCTTTCATTTCGTCATCCAGTTTAACCAGGGTAACGGACATTCCGGCCATATCCATGGAGGCTGCAAAGGGACCGACTAAGCCCTTGTAGATTTTGATGCCCTTTTCTTCCAGGATTTGAGCCACGCGGCGGAAGCAGATGTGTAAATCAAGCAATGGGGTAGCGCCAAGGCTGTTGACCAGGACATAGACTTCATCGCCACTTTCGTAGGGTAGATCAGCCAGGATGGGTGCCATGATTTCGTCGATGACAGCATCTGCGGGCTCGATCTTCCCACGGCGTACTCCAGGTTCACCGTGGATCCCCATACCGATTTCCATATCGCCATCTTCCATTTCGAAAATGGGGCCACCCTTTGAAGGCAGGGTAGCCGAGCTCATGGCCACACCCATGGTCCGGGTCACATCATTACATTTTTCGGCAGCGGCGACGACTTCGTCTAAATCCTTGCCCATGGCAGCGGCAGCAGCAGCAGCCTTAAAGACGAAGAAATCCCCGGCGATCCCACGACGGTCTGGAATATTCTCTGAAGAAATAACATCGTCGGTTACCAGCACGGTTTCTACCCGGATATCATCTTCTTCATCGGCTTTTTCAGCGCCCATGTCAAAGTTCATGACATCGCCAGCGTAGTTACCATACATGAAGATGACACCTTTACCGTTGTCCACCGCACGGGCAGAAGCATAGCAGGGGTCCGGAGAGGGTGACGTGTTGATATTACCGATAACAGCAGCATCCGCAAAGCCTTCCCCAACATAACCTAAAAACAGCGGTTCATGGCCGGAGCCACCACCGATAACCACACCAACTTTATCCTTGGTACCGGCATCTTTGGCCAAGATGACACGGCCCTGTGCTTCGTCACTGTCGTCCATTTTGACATAGCCAGCATGGGCAGCACAATAACCTTCCAGCATTTCCTCTACAACATCATACGGGTCGTTGATCAAACGTTTCATAACCATGATATTACTTCCTCCTGAATTTATTATTTTAACGGACCGCCATTGCTATCCGATTAAAAGCCTATTATATCTTCTAATTATAAATTATGCCTTATGCAGTTCTCTTGCCTGGGCGGATACCGCCTTTATTTCTTCTGCATCATCGGTAATACTTGCCTGAACAGTCCCCGCAAAACAGCCTTCTACTAAAGGGCAATCCACGATGTGGACTTTTTCGGCTAAATCGTCGTCGTCAATCATATCCATGGCTGTTTCTGTGCTGATGATGGAGCTTCCCATATCACAGTACACCAGGATGCTTTTACATGCCTCCATCGACTCGATGGCTTCTAAAATTCGCAGGGTATTGGTTCCAATACGCCCGTCACCAGTTCCACCTGCCGCCTGGATTACAACCTGATCGTTGGCCATTTCAGCCACTAATTCTGCAACACCGGCTGCTAATTGTTCACTGTGGGATACAATGATAATTCCCGTTTTTGCCATTCTGTCCTCCTAATGGTTTTGTGCCTTTAGGATAACGTATTTTCATGAATTTGAAAATAGCGAATTTCTGAAATTAAGTAAAAGTAATTCCAATGGGATTCTAAGTGTATCATAGCACGTTCCCCGATCCTCAAAGTGTATTTTTTTACCCAACACCGATAAAATTCTGAAAGATTAAGCTTGAACATAATTTCCGCTTCCCTTATGCTTGAAAATGTGTCATAATTAACTCATAAAAATCGCATAACTTATGTGAATCGAGGAGGAACCCATTATGAGAATCTGCATTGATTGTGATGATGCTGCTTTTGATTTCAAGGATGCCATTTACGCACACCTAAAAGAAGAGGGCTTCGATATTACCGATTTAAAATATTCTGAAACCCATGACTGTGACTATCCTGACATTGCCTTTAACCTGGCTGAAAAGATCAGCGACGGATCCTATGACCGTGGTTTTCTGATCTGCGGTACGGGCTTAGGCGTTGCTATGATGGCCAACAAGGTCCCTGGTGTATTCGCCGGAACCTGTTCCGACTGCTTTGCTGCTGAACGTCTGGCCAAGAGCAATGACGCCAATGTCCTCACCATGGGTGCACGCTGCATCGGTGTTGAACTGGGCAAAATGATTGCAGATGCCTGGATGAATAGCGAATTTGCTGGCGGCGGATCCACCCGTAAGGTTGAACGGATGCGTGAGCTGGAAGCGAAATACATGAAGAAATAGGGCCTTTGTGTCCTGACCATTGAGGCCATTTTGGTGCAAGTCTGCACCAAGTGGCCTTTATTGCTATTTTATTCCCTGGATTAAGATTAAGAAAAGGAACCATCATGAATAAATTTTTACTCGGCACCAATTGGAAAATGAATAAAACCACGGCGGAAGGGCTGGCCTATACAAAGGGGCTGACTGCCATTATTCCGAAGCACCCTGCCTTTGATTTCTTCATCATCCCGCCCTATGTTCAGCTTTGGAAGCAGCGGGAAGCCATTGAGCATGCCCATTCCCCCCTGATGCTGGGCGCCCAGAATGTCCATTATGAGGATGCCGGACAGTTTACGGGGGAAATTTCCCCCGTCCAGCTAAAGGAAATCGGCATCAATATTTTGGAAATCGGCCACTGCGAACGACGGAAGTATTTTAACGAAACGGACTATACCGTCAATTTAAAGACCCTGGCCGCCCTGCGCCATGGCTTTACCCCCTTAGTCTGCATTGGTGACTCCATGCAGGAGAAGGACTTTGGTGTTTCTGCCGAAACCCTGGCCAAATCCCTTAAAATCGCCCTTCACGGGGTTTCCGCCGAGGATGCCCCCAGGGTATGGGTTGCCTACGAGCCCTATTGGGCCATTGGCGTCGAAGGGATTCCTGCAGAGCCTGAGGTTGTGGCTGAAATCCACACGACCCTTCGCGGGGTCCTGGTTGACCTTTATGGTGAAGCCATCGGACACACCATCCCCCTGCTCTTTGGCGGCAGTGTCAATTTAGACAATGCCGTGCCCTATGCCAAGTGCCAGGATGTTGACGGTCTGTTCATTGGCCGCAGTGCCTGGCAAACCGATACCTTTGAGGCGATTATGAATGCCCTGGAGGCCGCTGGTATCTCATAAAATAGTCAGCCTGCATTTTCTGAAATCTTTGAATTTTTGTTGAGGTCTTTGCCCCATTGATGATATACTGCCCTTATGAAATCAATGAAACAAATGACAAAAACTAAAAAATGGTGGGTCGGTATTCCCATCGTCCTGGGGATTTTCCTTATAGCTATCCTTACGCTGGGGGGACGGACAATCAGCACCCTTTCCTCCCTCCGGCAAATTTCAGGAACGGCAAAGGGTGAGGATGCGCTGTACACCATGGACTATACCAGCAGTTATAGTCTTTCCAATATTCTGGAATCTGGTGCCACCACACCAGAGGACTTGGCCAGTGCCATTAATCATCAGCTTTTTCTCGGCCTCAATACCGCCTTCAGCCTGCCAACCCTTTCAGCCGGCGGGGCTGCCTTCGATGCCGAGTCCTCCCCTGATACCCATGTCATGGGGCAGCGGATTGAATCCCTAACCCAGAACTATCTTCTCGCCCGCAATTATAACGGGCCGGCGACCAGTGCCCTGCTCATCCGGAGCACACCCCGGTCCGGCTATGCCTCTCTGGCCATGTCAAGCCTTCCGGGCAACCTTTTAAATACTGCAAGCTATGCCCGGCTCCTTGCCGCTCCTCTGCTTTCCACAGACGGTGTCAATGATCAGGGCCTCTCCGTTGCGGCCATTCGCCTAAGTGACCCCCCTACCCAAGAAAAAAATGACTTGCTTCCCATTACCACTACCCTGGCTGTCCGTATGATGTTAGACCAATGTGCTACAGTCCAGGAGGCCGTTGTCCTTCTGGGTAATTACGATATGACCGCCACCGGGGATCATAGCTACGCCTTTCTTATTGCCGATAAAACCGGGGATTCGACAGTGGTTGAATATCCTAAGCACAAAATGGCGACAGTAAGCAGTACCATTGCCACCGATCGTTACCAATCCAAGGGTGCCGTGACCAAGGGTTCCGGGGATCAGGAAGCTAAAACCTTCAAGGCCATCCAATCGGCCATTGCCGCAACTAAAAAAACGGTCTCCGAAAAAGAGGCCTTTGCCATTCTGAAAAAGACAGCCGTAACCCAGGGGGATGAGTCCACAAGGTGGTCTGTCGTCTACGACCTGTACAGCAGCAGTGCCAGTGTTGTTTTTTCTCAAAAATGGGACCATCCCTATACGTTGACCCTTCCTGAAAATTGACAAAACCTGAAAACTGGAGGAACCTGAAAGTGTCACAAAATAGAATGACTGATTATCGTAATGCCCATCATTGGATGGAAATTCCCCAAACCATCGACCATCCAGTAGATATTTTCTATCTCTATCCCACCGCTTATTTTAAAACCGGCCGTGCCCCCCTCATCTGCGATGTGGACCATCCTGCGATGCGGGCCCGAGCAACGGAGCACCTTGCCTACAAAGGCTCAGCTTTTCAAACCGTTGGTAATTATTTCGTTCCCTTTTACCGCCAGGCTTGTATTGAATGCCTGCTGAGTGAGGACCAAAAAATTTTCGGGGAGTTCATCGATAAAACCTGTACCGATGTCCAAAATGCCTTTACTTATTATATGGAAAACCTAAATGGCGGCCGCCCCTTTATTTTAGCCGGTCATTCCCAGGGAGCACTTTTAGGGGGGATGCTGCTATCCACTACTTTCCGGCAGCATCCGGAGTATTTGGATCAAATGGTGGCGGCCTATATTATCGGCTTTGGCATCACCCGGGAATATCTTACAGCCAATCCCCACCTCCATTTTGCCCAAGGCGCCCGGGATACGGGTGTCATTATCTCCTACAACACCGAAGCCCCAGGTGTTACCGGGCAGAACATCACCCTCCCAAAGGGCTCCATCGCCATTAACCCCATTACCTGGACCCGGAACACAGACTATGCACCTGCCAGTCTGAGTCTAGGCTCCCACCTGGTCCTGAGAGACAGTGCCGGTCGGCTTCTCTCTGTCACAGACCGCCCCCATTACGCCGATGCACAGATTGATCCCCACCGGGGGGTAGTCCTTTGTACCACTGCGGATAGGGCTGATTTTCGTATTGTTGGTGCGGAGCATTTCTTTCCGGAAGGGGTTCTCCACAACGGCGATTATTCCCTATACTACTACGATTTACGCAAAAACGCCCAGGATCGGGTGGCGGCCTGGTTTGAGAAAGGAGGATTAGGATGAGCATCCCAGAGCATTTGAAAATTATTGAGACCTTGAAAAGCATGATCCGCTCCCAGGAGCTACAGGCGGGATCTATCCTGCCATCTGAAAGCTATCTCTGCCAGCATTTCCATCTTGATCCCAAAAGCCTCCACCAGGGCCTCCTGACCCTTGTGGATGAAGGCTATATCTACAATATCCCCGGAAAAGGGTATTTTGTTCATGAGCCCCGCATTGATGTCTATGAGCTGGTGTTTAATGAAATGAACTTAAATGGTATCAACGATACCGATTCCCAGATCATTGGAGTGGATATTATTCGATCAACACCCGATATCCAAAGCCATTTGAAGACACCAGACGAGCAACGGGTCATTAAAATCCAGCGGCTATTAAGACAAAAGGGGTCCCCCATCGCTTTAGATGTTAAATATATTCCCTATCATCGGGGACTCCCCATTATTGAGCAGGAAATCCGCTACGCCACCTTCCCCAAAATGGTGGCCATTCATGGTTCACTTTCTGCCATTAAGCGGAAATTATCCATTCGTGCCATTCCCGCCAGCACCTCAATCCTCAAACATCTTGACTTGCCCATGGGTATGCCCATTCTCTCTGTGGAGCAGACCCTCATGGATGAATCAGACAAGGTCATTGGCTGGGGAACCGTCTACATGGCAGGGCATGAAGCACATCTGGACGCCGTCTCCAGCTTTAGATAAAGGCGACACCGCCACCCGCTTTCCGTTACTTTTCAGAGGGCGTCTCCCGATGTTCTTTAAGCCAGCGGTACAACAATCGTGTCATTGCAATCACCAAAATGGCCGAGGGGAGACCCACGACGATGACAAAGGTCTGAAGGGCCTGAATCCCCCCGCCCAGTTTCAGTACTGCCACCCCCAGAATCGCAATGGCAATCGACCAAGAAAGACGATTCCATCGGGCGGGTTGGCTGTGATCCGTCATTTCCCGGGAGGCAATGCACCCCATGGTAAAGGCACAGGAATCAACACAGGTGGCCAGAAAAACAAAATACAATAGGATTACCCCGATCATAATGAGATTCTTAAAGGGTAATTGATTTAACATGGCTAAAACGGCATAGTCACTCCCCTGCTCCATATTTATTTTTGCTAAATCGACAACACCAGAATGCTGTAATTTCAGAGCATAGTTCCCAAAAACACAAAAAATGGTCATTGTTCCTGCTGAACCCGCCCCCATAATTCCAAAAATCAATTCACGGATCGTCCGTCCCTTGGACACCCTGGCGATGAAAATTGCCATGAAGGGAACGGAGGCGACCCACCAGCTCCAATAGAAAACCGTCCAATCCTGGGCAAAGGTCCCCCCTCCAAAAACATCGCTATAGCTATTCATACGAATAAAATTCGTCACCAGGGTGCCAAATTCCTCCACGGATGCAGATAAAATGTAGCCTGGACCCCCCGCCAAAAAAATCAACAGAATCACTGCTATGAGCAAATACATATTAATATCGCTGAGAATCTTTATTCCCTTATCCAATCCACGGTATACGCTAATTGAAAAAATGAACATCCAGATCATCAGGACCAGCATCTGAAGCTCTGTGGTATTGGGCAAGCCAGTCAGTTGACAAATCAATACCGTCAATAGGGGAACCCCTAATCCCAATGCTGGTGCAAAGGTACAAAATGTTGCAAAAATGGTTGCAATATCAATGCCCTTGCCCACTGCCCCCAGAGCCGCCCGTTCACCAATGAGCTCCGACATTACCCCGGAAATTTTAAGATTTTTTCGGCCCAGTACCAAAAAATAATAGGAAACCACCAGCCCCGAAAGGGCATAAAAGGACCAGGCAACTGGACCCCAATGAAATAATCCATAGGGAATGGCAATATTAAAGGCCTCCAGGGAATAAGGCGCATATCCAAAGGGTGGGGATGCAATGTAGTTGAGGGGCTCACAGACTGACCATAGAATCGCAGATGACCCAATGGCTGAAAAGAAAATCATCGATAGCCAGCTATAGAAGCGATAGGCCGGTTTTTCCCCTTCCCCGCCAAGGCGAATACGCCCAAAACGGCTGCCCCCTACAAAAACACAGATAACAAACACACCCAATCCAAAAATCAAGAAAAACCAATCAAATTTTTCAATAACAAAATTTCTGAGAATGGAGGACACGCCAAGCGCTTCATCAGGAAACACGAGACAAGCCATAGATACCAGCACCATCAGTAACAAAGCACCTAGAAAAATTGTCTTGTCAATGGGGATTTTGTTCTTTTTTGAATCCATATCCATCCTTCTATCCTTTAATTCATAACACAAAGACGGGCGTGCATGCCGCCCACCCGTCTTCATTTCCCTTTATTTGATTAAATATTTCTCAATTACCTTCATTTGCTCCGGTGTTTTTTCAGGTTCCACATAAGATGCCAGCCGTTCGGCAACCTTTGCTGAAGCCTTCTCTTTAACGGATTTCTTATCCTCAGTTTGCCATGTGTTGTAATCCACTTTCACAAAAAGATCCGGGACATAGTGCTCTTTTCGGTATTCCTTCGGGGTTCTCCCTGCCATAAAGTTCCCCCTTGGCCCAACCTTACTGATTTCCTTAGTATAATCCTTCTCATAATCAATGGCAATACCATCGCCCATTCGTTTGAGCATTTTGATGAGCTGTTCATCCGCCACATATTTTTCCAGGGAACTCACATTAAAGCCACTAAGCATCCCACAGCTAAAGAAAATTAAGTCCGTATCGCTGAGGAAGCCGCTCATAAGATTCAGGGTTGATTCAACGCCGGCCTGGTAGTCCACATCGATGGCATCCGTTAAGGCACCCGATGTTCGGAAGGGCATTTTATAGTATTTTGCCATTGCGGCACTTGCTAAAGAAATAAGTGCCGTTTCTGTATTACCCAAAGCCATGGAAACCGCCCTTAGATTAGTGGAGGTTGATGTATTCCCATAAAAGACGGGTAATCCTGGACTGATCAACTGGATCAAAACCGTTACTGCCAATAATTCTGCATTATTCTGGATGATGGTTCCAAGAACCGATGCCGGGCTGGTAAGAACCGGCAATGAGCAGGTGGCCAATTGCATGGGTTGATTTAATGCACAATAAGCAAACAGCGCATCCAGGCTATCTTTAACCCATGCCAACGGGGAAATGGGACTAATACATCCCACTGCAACATAACGATCCTGTACGCCTGTGAAATTTTGAATCATTTGGACCACATTGGTTGCCACGGTCCCGGAATCATGAAGCTTCGTCGCCAGTGCCGTCAATGAAATCGGCAATGTGGTGTAGTTCAGCAAAGCTGCCGTCATGTTATAGGAACGTTCTTCCCGGGGCACATCATAGGTATCACACAGCAGTAAATGGGTCATATCAATGCAATCACTGGTTTGTACCAGCTTACAGATATCGATATAATCATGCATCTCAGCAAAGCGGAACTTTCCATCCTCCATGACATAGGGTGGACTTCCCGCCGTTGCCATCGTCCGACTGCCGTCACCCATATGGTAAAGGGTCCCGTCGGGTCTTAAAATATCAAAGGCTGCACTGACTGTCGACAGCCCTTTATGAATCAATTCATCTGTGAAATGGACGGTATAGCCATCCACAGTTGCCCCATTTTGTTTGAAAATCTCAATGGCCCGGTCATCCTCAAACACACACCCGGTTTCCCTTAAGAGCTTAACCGATTGTTCATGGATGAAATCAACATCCCTGGCCTTTAAAAAAAGTTTTTCGAGTTCCATATCATCTCTCCTTCAATTCCTGTATCATATTGACGATTAAGCCTGAATTTCTTCCCCATCGGTTTGAAGGGATGCCCGGATTTTCTTGTTGTAAAGAAGCACCAGCAAGGCACACCCCATGGATAGGATCGCACTAACACCCAGGGCAATAAATATATACGTGTACGCTTGATTCCCATAGGTGTCAAGCCATTTTCCTGCAATCGGCGAAACAAACATATCCGGTAAAAATCCAATCAATGATAGAATCCCTGAAGCCGACCCGAAGATGGCTGCGGGAACTTTCGTCTCTGTAAAAAGAGAGGATTCCACCCCATAGGCACCACTCATAAAGAAAGAGAGAATCATAATCAGGATAATCGCAGGAATCATGAATCCAGCCGTCTGGGGTGCCAGAACAATAACAAACAGGCAAATTGCCGTAATTGCCATGCACAATACAATGGTCTTTGCCGGTGATTTAATCTTCGTCGCCAACGCACCGATAACCGGTGAAGAAAAGAGGGAGGTCCCATACATCCGGATATTCCCCATTAGCGCAGCCATGGTGACACTGGCGCCAAACACGGCTTGAACATAGGGCACCGTATAGCTTAATGATGTATAAACCGTATAGGTAAAGAACATACATAAGGTCGTCAGCCATACCCCCGGATGCTTTACAGCAGCTACCAGCTCAGATAAATCAAAGGCCTTCTTTTTCTTGACAATTTCATCCTTAAATTTAGGGATAAGCAGAAAGGATGCAATGGCAAAGACAATATTTAAACCCGCATAAAACATCAAAACCATATTAAAGCCGGAAGCTGGATCACTAAAGCAGTTGAAAATCCACATCGAAATGAAATTCACAACCAATCCCAACACACCAACAATACCATAACTAATGCCAATATTTCTGGAATAGGTATTATCGGTACTCACCAAGCGAATTCCCTTATAACGGACCCCCCAATAGATGAAGGTTGTACAAACTCCCATCAGTAAGAAAATGACCTTCAAGGTTTCATAGCTTGGCAATGTCGCATACCAGAATGTCAAAACAGCAGAAAGTCCAAATCCGGCTGTCGCCAAATACTTGATTCGTATTTTATCTGCTAAAATTCCCCCGGGAAGATACGAAATCATGGCCGTTGTCCCATAAAGTCCATAGAGCACCCCCAATTGTTCATTATTTAGGGCAAGACTTTGTAAAACCGGCTCATAAAACACATATCGGACTAAAAAAGTCAGAAATACCACCACTGCACCAGAACTAATAATCCCAATCACCGCATTTCGGGTGAAACCACTGATACTTTCATTGGTTACTTCATTTTTATTCATTTTTTCTCTCCATAGAAATTGACAATACATTGATCCGGATCGTTTGTCATATTCAAGTATATAACAACTATAGCATGTGTAACCGTTTCTGTCAAGTAAGTAACCGATTTTTATATATAACAGTATATATATATGTATATATCAATTTTTCTTATTCTTCCTCTTTCGTTCTCTTCAACTAAAAAAAGATGCCCAGGGGCACCTTTTAATCATCAATATTTCATTTTTAACTGGATTTCCTCACAGGGCACGTAGGTTTCGGATACCCCGACCAGCTGCCCGTTCTCTGTCCGATACGTTTGTTTAAATTCAAATACACCATCATCTTCACCAAGGAATAACGTATCGCGAACTGGTGTATTATCGGTCATCATTGTCATTTCGAGCTCTTTATGAATATCATAGTTTCCTAAAACTAAATTCAAAAGCTCTAAAAAGCGCTCTGGATTCCGAATCAGTAAATCACTTCGGGCATTGTGGATGATATACTTCTTATCAATCCCAATGGGCATATCACAATCATAAAGAATCCGGGTAATCCCCAGACACCGGGTATGCTCCGGTACCTCTAAACCAAAACGTTTTTTAATATCTCCACCGTTGGTTTCGTTGATTTCTTCAAGCCGGATATCCGTCACGTGATCAATCCCTTTAATTTCATGGAAAATCATGGTATATGCCTTATGCGTCCCTGAGCTTACAAAAAAACCCTTTCGATCCACCACATAAACATATCCCTCTTCCTCGAGGATTGCCAAACTTTTTTTAACCGTAACCGGTGTTGTCGTGTAAATCTTAGAAAACTCCCGCAGTGATGGCAGCTGTTCTTCCGGTTTATAAATCCCACTTTCAATTTTTGATTGAATATCATTTAAAATAAACTCGTAGGTTTTCATGACCCGCCCCCTTATATAATCGACGTACCGTTGAGGCGGCAGAGATCACTCTCCACATACAACTTGCCGTAGCCCAGGGGAATATCATCAGAATCATAAACCTTCTGTTCAAAAAGCATCATAAATTTCTGTTTTCCAGTCGTTTCTTCTGTCATTTCTTCAAAATAGGCACGAACTGCCGCATCCGTCTTAACCCCAGTAATGGAAATTTCCTCCCAATATCCAAAGCCATAATTCTCTCCAAAGATAATACTCACCATATCCCGATAACTAAAGCTATCCTCTTTGATATTCATTCCTGGAAAATAGGGGATGTATTTCTCATCCAAGGCCACAGGCCGATCATTCTTAAAAAGCATGGAACGGATACATACAATTTTTGTTTGGGGCGCGGTCTGTAAATGATAGACTAATTCGATGGTTGGGGCCATTATTTTAGCATGAATCAGCTTAGCATGGGTGTACCCACCCTGGATGATTTCCTCGATTTTAAAGCCGATTTCAAATTTATTCAGAGAATACTCCCGCACATAGGTCCCCTTTCCTGGGGAAGACATCAGATATCCCTCTCCCACAAGGACCTCAATGGCCTTACGCACGGTCATCCGGCTAACACCGTACTCCTCACTCAAATTATTTTCTGAAGGCAGCAAATCTCCGGGCTTAAAAATCTTACTCAGGATTTTGATTTTAATTGAATCTGCAATCCCCAGATAGCGGGCTTCATTCTTGCTCATCTTTTAACCATCCCTGACAGATTTCAACCCCTTTAATGGCAGATTTTGTATAGGCATCAGCCCCTACAAAGTCACTGACGGTTTTGTTCGCCACACAGCCACCGATGATGATCTTAACCTGATCCCGAATTCCAGCGGCTTTAAAAGCATCGATAACCTCCTTAATGGAGATGATACAATCTGTCAATACGGCACTTAATCCGATAATCTCACACTGATAGCGTACCGCCGCATCCACAAAATCCTGGGCTTTTACATCAACACCCAGATCTTTGACAATGAATCCGCCGGCCTGCATCGCGCCTTTAAAAATTGACTTCCCGATATCATGGAGATCGCCCTCCACTGTACCCAGCAGCATGGTTTTACCAAACGCTTCAGTCTCAATATCATCGTATATATCACACATATTGGTATATTCTAATACATTTTCAAAAATGATCCCGACAACCATCAAATCGGCAATGGAATATTCACCGGTCTCATATCGCATTCCCACCTTTTCAAGCCCTTTGTTCAGCGCCATCCAAATATCCTTGGGTGCGGTACCTGCTGCAACGCACCGCTTTACGATTTTTAACACCTTTTCTTCATCCAACTCTTCGATGGCATTGATCAACATTTCAAGCATCTTCCATTCTCCTCTTCCTTAAACACTTTGATAAAAACACCTCGTCGCTGTTCTATACATGTTTTGGAAAATTATATCACAGAATGGTTTGAAATGGATCAAAAAATTTACCTTATCCTATCGTGTTTAATCCTTTTTTATGGACTGGTCGGCTCCAAATCCATTTTACAGTCAGGTAAAAAATGCTGCCAGGACCCAATGATTCGGCTGATAATCGATACCCCAATGGCTGAGATGATCACCAGCTCATTCCCTTCCACCCTTGTGGCCCATGGCGTACTTTGTATTTCTTTCCCCACTGCGCTAATTGCCATATTCCCCTGCTCGGTCGCTAGAAATCCCTTGATTCTAAAGGTGTATGGTGCTATGTCCACAAGAAAATTCTGCAAGCCTCCTAAGGGTAAAGGGGTTGATTCTACCTTTAAAACAATGGTCTTTGGACGACTTTCCCAGGTATTGGTGGTTTCCGCCTCCACCGCTGGTGTATGCTTGAATTTTTCCAAAAAAATAGTGGGATCCAGCTGGCAATAGGTTGTCTGGATACAGGGCATCTCCGGATGGATGCTTTGAATTTCCCCTTTAATACATTCGAGAGCCGCCTCTGTCTGCCGGTCACATTTATTAATAATGGCCAGATCTGAATGGACAATCTGACGCTGAATCGCCGGCAGCACTTCATACTGATTGAAAAATCCCACTGCATCCACCAGACAAACCGCACCATTATAATCATAGGATTGCCCCGACACCTTAGAGACGGTCCCAAGAATGGTTTGCATATTAGAGGGATCTGAAATACCAGAGGATTCAACGAAAACAATTTCCAAATCCAATTTGAGCAAGTCAATCAGACCTTTTATGAAATCCTGCTTCAGGCATGCACAGAATACAGACCCATTGGTCAGGGAAACCATCCTGGAATCTTTCGTTTGAATCAGCCGGCTGTCAATATCGATAGCCCCTAGTTCGTTCATCAAAATGCCCACACGCATTCCCTGGGTTCCTGTTAAAAGCATATTTAACAACGTCGTCTTTCCGGCCCCTAAAAATCCCGTTAACAGCACCAGCTTCATGGCTTTCTCCCTTCTGCTTCAAAGGCCCGGAGGTTCACCCCGGGCCGTTTTTATTCCTGCAATCTTATTTTTTCCTATTTCAGCAGCGCTTCAATGACCCCGCAGATTTCTTCCTTACTAGGGATAATGGAGGACCATTTCAGCTCCCCATTGATGTACACCGAAGGTAAATGGGCCACACCCATCTTCTGGGTTCTGGCAATGTCTTCCTTGACACAGTATTGATACACGGCAATATCGATGGCATCCCCAAATTCGTCCTTGGCCAGCTGGACGGCCCGTTCCATGTAGGTGCAGGCGGCGCATTGTACCGGATCCAGGGTGAAGGCCTCAATAAAGGGCCGCTTAAGATGGTCGTAATCCGGCAGCTCAACATCCCCAAAGGTATCCACGGCTTCATAGTTTTTAACCATTTCCCGGGCTTCTTCGGGGTGCTTAATGGCCTGGGCGCAGGCGATGGTGTTTTCCATGGGGACCGCATAGGGCATATCGCACCCTGGGCTGACAATGAGGTTATGGTGATCAATGGAATCCAGCATTTCAACAATGTATTTCATATTATCCTGCTGGGTTCCGTAGTACATCACCGTGGTCAGGGGGATATTCCCGCAGATGGTGATATTGTACTCATCCGTTACTTTTTTGGCTTCGACAATGTTGACATTTTCATCCACAGATACGCCGTCGGGTCCGGTCTGGCACATCACATTGATCTGATTGGTGGCATCGCCACAGACAAAGAAGCAGCTCAATGCACCCTTACTGCGGATAAAGTCGTAGACCACCTTGTAGGATTCCAGGAAAAGTTTTTTCTGCATCCGGGGTGAGACCTGGCTGACCAGGGGGTCCACCACTGCGATGACGTCCATTCCAGCCTCAATATAGTAGGATGACATGGCATTGCAGACCTCAACGCAGAAATTAAACAGCCCCTTGGCATATTCCGCATTGGCAATCATATCCGTAAAGAAATCACTCCCTCTAAGATGAGAGGCCAGGGTCAAAGGCCCACAGATCAGCCCGTAGAGGGCAATATCCTCACCAACAGATGCCTTCATACGCCCCATAACATCTAAGATCATGGGGATTCGGCCATCGGTCTTCTTTGGAATCCGGCAGCTGCAGGGAATCTTCAGCTCTTCCCCTGCCAGGGGATGGCTCATAACAGAGGGCGGATTATCCTCTGCCCAAAGCAGGTCACAGCCCAATATTTCGGCTTCCACCTGCAGATCGAACATGATCGGCATCCCATCGGGCATATAGAGCTTGGCTACCTCCATGAGGGATTCATACAGCTTATCCCCGTCGGTGAGCAGCTCCTTGGCCGTGTAGCCCTTAAGAGTCCCGGCGTGTACCCCTGCAAAGGGCACCCATGGCACCTCGCTTGTCCCTTCGTGCCGCAGTGTTTGCTTGATTAATTCCTTACCCATTCTGTCTCCTCCATAATTTTTGAACGCGCAATGCGCCTTATCCATTGACGCCCGGATCATCATTTCCAGACGGCGATATTTTCTCCCGGGTCACCAGGATGACGGCCCCCAGCATAAGGGCTGATCCAATAAGGGTAAAGCCTGTCCAGGCTTCCCCAAAGATCAGGATTCCCAGGACCAGGGAAACCACTGCCTCAAAGGCAATAATCAGTGATGTCCGGGTTGATCCGATGGATTTAGTGGCATAGGCCACCACCACCAGCACAAAGACGGTAATCAGCCCCATTACCATTCCCACTCCCCAAGAGGTGGGTGTCAGGGTCATAAAGTCCGCTACCCCCATGGCCCATCCCTGGATTAAGAACAGGGGCCAGGAAATCCCAGCTAAATAGAAGGTGATGACCATATTATCCAGCTGACAGACACAGCTTTTTTGAATTCCCACCAGGTAGATGCCATAGGTCAGTCCAGCCCCCAGGGCCAACACACTACCCATATTAAAGACTGAAAAATCAAAGCCCATCAGTGCCGCGATGCCCAGGATGGCCAGGGCCAAAGCCACCAGCTTCCGGCCGGTTGGCTTTTCCCGGAACACAAGGGTCATCAGCAGCATGGTGAACAGGGGATAGGTAAAATACAGCATGGTCACCATCCCCACCGGCAAAAAATTCAGGGCGGCCGCCAGCAGATAACAAGCACCGGCATAGCCAAACACCGTTAATAACACCAGGGTAAAAAACTGTCGGCCAGTAATGCGAAGCCCTTGTCCTCTGAACATCAGACCCATTCCTGCAAATAAGAACACCCCCAGATAACGCACCACCATCACCTCGACAGCGGTAACCCCGAGGTTCATCATCACCTTAGTGAAAACCGGCAGCAGGCCCGCCGTCAATGCCGCGGAAACCGCTGCCCAAATCCCCCTTGACACCCACTGACCTCCCCTTTTTAAAAAGCCCTCCCATCGGAATGCTCCGAAATCAGAGGGCTATGCTTCATCTTTTCACGCCAGGCCGCCAGGGGTACTAGCTCACTAATTCCTTGGCATTTTCAACAGCAGCAGAAGCATCTGCGGCATAAACAGCCCCAATCTTTTCACTAAAGATGGTGGATACAGGTGCGCCGCCAATGAGGTATTGCGCTTCGACACCGGCGTCCTTACAGGCCGCCACAACCTTGTCCATCATCTGCATGGTGGTGGTCAGCATGGCAGACATGGCCACAATATCCGCATTATTCTCCACCGCTGCCGCCACGAAATCCTCGGGGGAAGCATCCACACCAACATCCACAATCTTAAAGCCAGCGCTTTCTAACATCATCACAACAAGGTTTTTTCCAATATCGTGGAGGTCGCCCTTCACCGTCCCAATGACGATGGTCCCGAGGGTTGGCATATCCGTATCCGCAATGAGGGGCTTGACCATGTCCATCCCAACATTCATGGCCCGGGCCGCCATGAGTACTTCGGGAACGTACATTTCCCCGTTTTTAAACTCTTCACCAACGATGTTCATCCCCGCCAGCAGGCCATCATTGATGATGGATACCGGATCCACCTTTTCTTCCAATGCCTTATTAACAGCATTTTGAACGGCTTCTTCATTGCCATCGACAACAAATTCGCCCAATTGAATTAAATCAGCCATCGTATTACCCCTTTCAAACTTTACTTTTTCAATGCCGCCTGCAATGCAGCGACCTCTTCATCCGACATGGTATAGGCGTGCTTATCGTTGTTGGGGAAGTTCCCATTTCGGACTTCTTCAGTATAGGTGGTGAAGCCCTTTAACAATTCAGCACCAACATTAGCATATTTTTCGACAAACTTCGGCGTAAAATCATCGTAGTAGCCCACCATATCTGCATAGATAATAAGCTGTCCATCGGTGTAGCTCCCTGCGCCGATGCCATAAACCGGAATGGTCAGCTCATCGACGATGGCCTGACCCACAGCTGCTGGCACACCCTCCACCAGGATAAAGGCAGCCCCGGCGGCTTCGATCCGCTTGGCCTGATCAATGAGGGCCAAAGCGGCATCAGCATTCTTGCCCTGGGCGCGGTAACCACCCATTTGTGCCGCAAACTGGGGGGTCAGACCAATATGACCCATAACCAGGATCCCCACCTCTGAAATCGCACGGATGCGATCACAGACGCTGTCAGTGCCACCTTCAAGCTTAATGGCATCGCAGTCGGCTTCCTTCACAAAACGGCCGGCATTCATGACAGCTTCTTCATTGGAAACCTGGTAGGACATAAAGGGCATATCCCCTACCACAAAGGTATTGGGTGCCCCCCGGCGTACGGACTGGGCATGGGAAATCATATCGTCCATGGTGACTGGATAGGTGGTATCGTAACCCAGGGAAACCATTCCCAGGGAATCCCCCACCAGGATCATATCCACCCCGGCCCGTTCTTCGTATTTTGCGGTTAAATAATCATAGCCGGTGATGTAGACGACCTTTTCGCCGGCAGCCTTCATTTCTCTTAATTTAATAATGCTCTTTCTTGCCATTAATCTGCTCCTTTGTATGTAAACTTAGTTCAATTCACCGGTTCTGAGGTAGGTGTTCAATGCTTCCTTAGACATACCGTCAATACCGAGATAGTCTAAGGTGTACCCATTTTCAGTGAGGTTTCTGCCATGGATGGCATTGGCCAGGTAAATCATGGAGTCCACCACCGGGGTGTCTACGCCAAAAACATCACCCAGCTGTTGGTATACGTAGCAGCCTACAGGAATATCTTCAGTGATGTAGCGGTTGTTCATGTCGAAGGGGCCGGTACCGTACTGGATAGGATCCTGCTTGTCGAAGGGAATGAGATAGTCAAGGCCCATGTATTCCTGACCTAAAACATTTTCCCGGGAGAAGAAGTGTTCCTTTTCATAGGGCTGAATGCCAACACCCAGGGTATCTGCCAGGGTACATTCTTCCTGATAGAAGGTGTACTGCACCTGGGAGATGGAGGGGCAATAGGCGTGGGAGTAAATGGAGAATTTGTATTTGTCTTCCCCAAAGATGGTCCCAAAGTTTTCCATAGTGGATACCCCAAGGATCGCACCAGGGCAATGGAGCACTGGGTTAACATTCGAAAAGCCAGTATCCAATACAGTATCCCCAGCCACTGCACCGTCGCCATAGGTCACAGCGTCCATGGAGGGCAGGTATTTGGAGCTTTCGATGAAGGCATCGGTGTCACAGGCTGGCATCGCCGCCCCACGGAGGGTGATGGCCCGGTAGTAAACGCGAATCTTATGGGTAATCACGCCACCAGGCATTTCTACACGGCTGCCATAGGTAGAGCTGGACCAGCCCCCAATAATAACTTTCGTCGTACAACCTGCTTCCCGCATCATCTTGCGCAGGAGTAACGTACCGTAGTTATCCGGGAAGATATGAATGACCTGGCCTTCTTCCAGGCAGGGAATCAGTTTTTCAAAGAAGGGCTTATGTCCGAAGGTCGGAGTGGCAACAACGATGATCCCAGCTCCTTTAACCGCTTCTGCCACATCGGTGGTGACCTTATCCATCTTTGCAAAGCCTTCCCGTTCAAAGCCGTAGAGGTTCACCTGATCGCCATAAAATTTTATTCCCACACGCTCAATATTCGCCAGGGTCTTTGTGGCGAAGGGTTCCATATCACAAATACGAACCTTAGCGCCACCCAGGGCACAGTCTCCGGCAATTGCCTTACCTACGGCACCAGCACCCAGTACTGCAATCGGTTTGTCCTTCAAATAACTCATGTCTGCCATTATTTTCGTTCTCCTTTGATCTTAAAAGATTAATTTAACTTCTTGGCTGTATATAAAGCAAGGAGCGTGCCAATTTCTGTTAAACTTAAAAATTAATACAGGCCCCCAAAAACCACGGTTCCTTTACCCTTTGTCTATCGATTTCTACTCTACTCCCAAAAGCCTGCATCTTTTTTTGCACCCCTTTAAACCCCTTCTATTTCCTTGGTTTGCCTAATTCACGCCCTTCCTGCACGCTTTAGACAGAAGCAAATCCTTTTGCACCTGCCCAAATTATGGCACCCTTCTGTTATAAAAACTTTTTTGCTTCCCTTCCCTTGTGCCTATAAAAAAATACGCTGCCCCAAGGGGGCCGCGCATTTTAGGGTGAAGATCAATCCTCCGTTGATTCTTTTCCTTCCTTTTCAGCTTTTTTAGCTGCCTTTTTCCGTGCTTTTTCTTCTCTTTTCTTAATGGTTCCAGCCATTTCCTCAGCGTAGGAAGCATCAAGCTCGGCATTTCTTTCCTTTACCAAATCGGCATATTCAACTTCGTCCCGCTTATTCCGTTTTTTTACCATATGGTAGATAAACCCAAGCATCATGATTAATTCGAGGAATACGATGGGGAATCCGGCGATGGTTTTTACAATTTTAATGCCTTCAATTCCTCCACTCAAAACGAAGATCAACGAAACCGCACCAATTAAGATACCCCAGAACAGCTTAACGGCCAGAGGTGCTTCCGCACCATCCTTGGCATGCTTTAAGGACATGGATGACAGGGTCTGGGTCATGGAGTCACAACACGTCACAATAGAGAGAATGATGGTGATAAGCATGACTATTTGGACGATCAATGTTCCCGGTACATAATTAAAGAGGTTCATCATGAAGGCTTCCGGCCCAAATTCATTTAAGAAGGATACCATGTCGGCCACACCGGCAATCTGAAGATGGATCGCAAAGCCGCCAAACACACCAAACCAGATGACCCCGAAAAGAGCTGGCATAAACAAATTGACAACAATGAACTCTCTTATAGTCCGCCCGTGAGCCAGTTTGACAAAGAATAAACCCATCAGCGTTCCAAAGGACATCCAGTCCACCATCCAGTATTCATCCCACCACTGGGCCCACTGGGTTCCGCCCACGACCGGTGACGTAAAGGTGGACAGCTCGATAAAATTACTGATATAATTTCCAAAGGATTGCGTGGTTAAGTTTGCAATGTAGGATGCCGGTCCTACCAAAATCATAAAGACTAAAAGAACCATATAAATCCAGGCATTTTTATCCGCTATCCAGGCAAGCCCCTTATTGAGCCCCGTCGCACTGGAAATTGTATAAAACGCAATGATGCCAACCGCTAGGATCGTCCACATCATGGGACCCGTTCCGAGCCCAAAGACGCTGTCCATACTGGATCCCATCTGCATAACCGTATACCCCAGAGAGCCAGCAACCCCACCTACCAGGGCAAACATGGTGAAACCATCAATGATGTTCTGAAGCTTGGGATTTAAGTCCTTCCCATTATTGAGAAAGACCAAACCAGAGCTAACAGAGTAAGCTTTATGCATATTATAGTAGGCATATCCAATGACCACTCCTGGAACCACGTAGATGGCATAGGGTGACAAGCACCAATGGAGAAAAGATTTGCTCATCCCCCAGACAATGGCCTCGGTTGTCCCCGCCACAACCCCCGCTTCCAAAGGAGGATTAAAGGAGTGCATCAGCGGTTCCGTTGCCCCCCAGAAAACAATTCCCGATCCAATCCCAGCACACAGAGAGATGGCGAACCACATCCATGTTTTATACTTAGGTTTCGCATCCGGGCCACCAAATTTAGTATTACCGATGGGATGCACAAAGAGGACAACCAAAAAGATCACCATTGATAGTACCACCAACAGCACAATCCATCCAAATCCACTCATTAATCCTACAAAGAAGTTCGTCATGATGTCAATAAACTGTTCACCACTAATGAAAGAAATGATTATAATCGCCCCCATAATCACTAGTGGTATTGCCACAGGAACCATTCGAAGTTTTTTAAACATGTTAACTCCTTCAATTTTTATTTCCGGTCCGCCTCTCTCCTTTAGCGATTCCAGATTGTTATCACTTATATAAAGCAATTTTCATGCCATTCTTAACCCTCTCAAAATTCCGCCACTTTGGAAGCTAACATCCCCTTTCCATTGCAAATATATTTGCACCCTCTAGATGATTAACGTTTTCGATTCCCGTTTTCATCCGTTCTTTGCGCAGATATGCCCATATTTTTGCATGGATTATTTTTTGCATTCTTTTCCATACAATTTATATAAAGGTTTTGTACTCCGATTTTTTTATCTTTTAAAAATTCAGCTCTTGCCCCTTTTATATATAGTATACTTCATTATATCGAATAATTTAGACCTTTTGCCGTACTGTCCATTTTGATTCTTAAATTATTCAATTCGTTCAATTTTTGGCACAAAGCTTGCTTTTAATTATCCAATAAAATTAATTTTATCGTGGAGGATAATATTATGCAAAGAGATTTAAACATCAATTACATGACCACCCGGAAGAACCATACCTGCTACGGCATGGGGATCGGCATCATGGTACTGGATGATGCCTATCCAGGATTCCCTGGGGATGTTCGTAACGCCAGTGCCTGGGGCTTCCCGATCCAATATGAAATTGCTAAGGGTGTGGATAACTACACCCTAGTATGGGAACAGGATAAAACCCCCTGCCGTGCCCCCATCGTCCAGGCCGCTAAAAATCTGGAACGCATGGGTTGCCGGGCCATTGCTGCTGAATGTGGCTATTTCGCTTACTTCCAACAAGATGTTGCCGCTGCCGTGGATATCCCCGTATTCATGTCCAGCCTGCTCCAGGTTCCCTTCATCCAGCAGCTCATTGGACCCACCAATGCCGTGGGCATCATCTGTGCTCAGAAACGATTCCTGACGGACACCCATCTGGAAAAGGTCGGCATCGACTTAAAGAGCAACTTCTACATTGCCGGTGCCCAGGATGAATATGGATGCCCACAGTTTGATACCCTTTGGGATCATGAAAAACGTCCGGAAATCCCAGAAAGCTACTATGATGAATCTGAAAAAGATATGATCCGTATTGCCAAGGAATTCATCGCAAAGCATCCGGATATTAAAGCCATTATGTTGGAATGCACCGGCATGCAGCCCTTTGCCCGGGCCATCCAGCGGGAAGTCGATCTGCCCGTATTCAGCTGGGGCACCCTTCTGGATTATGCCTGGTCCTGTGTCGCCCATCGCGATTACTACGGCCATATTTAAGGGTATACTAAACCCATTGTGTAATAAAAGTCAAATGAAAGAGGAGTCATTATGGAATTATATGAACATTATATTTCGAAAGCAGACATCCAAAAAATCCACGAAACCTCACTGAAAATTCTGTCTGAGGTTGGTGTCAATTTTGAAAATGAAGCGGTCCTCGAAATATTCAAGCAGCACGGTGCCCGTGTGGACGGTACCACCGTCTTTATGGACGAAAAAATGGTAATGGCTGCTCTGTCCACCATTCCCCCCAGCTTCACCGTGGAAAATTCCAAGGGTAACCATACCTTTGGCGGCGGAAGCCTGGTTCTCATGCCAGCGGTCGGCAGCATCTATCGCCTTGAAGACGGTCAAATCCACAAAATGACCAATGACGAAACCGTGGATTTATTCAAGCTCTCCGATACCAGCGACGTCATCGACGCCAACTATTTCAATATCTTCCTGGATGATAAAGAACTCAGCCTTGATGAACGGGTCTACAGCCCTGTCGCCATGCTCTTGAAATATTCCCATAAAACGGGTATTCATCTCATGCCCAACACCTTCCCCCTCCAGGGAGATATTCGGGAACCTTTCAAAAAAGGATTGGAGCTCATTAATCAATTTGAAGGCCGCAGCAATGTCTACAATAATATCGTCCATGTGAATTCCTTGTCTCCGCTGTGCTACGATCACGACCCCTTGGTAAAATTCCTGGTGGCTGCGGAAATGAATCAGCCCCTCTGGTTCTCACCCTGCGCCATGCCGGTCCTCACCGGTCCTCCCTCCATTGCCGGACTGGTGGCCATGACCAATGCGGAAATCGTAGCTGGTCTGGTCATGGCCCAGCTGGTACGTCCGGGTATTCCCGTGGTTTACGGTCAAACCTCCGCCTCCACCAACCTGCGTGAAATCCAGCTGTCCATTGGCGCCCCGGAAACCGCCCTCATCGGCTATGCCACCCGGGGACTGGCAGATTTCTACCAGGTGCCCTTCCGGACCTGCGGCGGCCTAAGCGATGCCAAGGATTTCGATGCCCAGGCTGGTTACGAATCGGATATGATGATTCGTTCTACCCTGGAAATCAAGCCTGACCTGGTGCTCCATGCCTGCGGGATCATGGGGAGCTTTAACATCACCAGTTTTGAAAAATTCCTGATGGATGAAGATGTCTACCGGATGCACCGCCGGATGCAGGAAGGGATTCGCGTGGACGATGAAACCCTAAGCTACAAGCTCATCGAAAAAGTTGGGCCCCGGGGTAATTACCTCCAAGGCCGGACCCCCAAGCTCTTTCGCCAGGAATTCTTCGCACCCAAGCACTTCAACAAAGGAGATCCTGGCCAATGGCAGCAAAAGGGCAATCCCGCCATCATCAGTACCCTCAAGAAGGCCGTCGATGAACGTTTGGCCTCCTATACCCCGCCGGAAATCACTGCAGAGCAGGCCGCCATGCTGGATCCCTACATCCCCGCAAAATACCGTGAACGAATTTAGTCTCAGAAGAATATAAAATCCCCTCAAAATAAAAATTAGGAGTATTTTTAATGGAAACCAAAAAAAGAAATATTAACTTTAATGTCTTAGATTCCCAAGGGATCCAACAGATCCATGAAAAAAGCCTGGAGCTTTTATCCGATGTCGGCATGAGAATTTCCGGTGAAAAAATGTTATCTGCCCTGGCTGCCTACGGCTGTGACGTGGATGGCGAAATGGTTAAAATTCCAGAAGCCATCGTCCAGAAAGCCCTGGGCACCATTCCCAAAGAGCTAACCCTCTACAACCGGGACGGCAGTGAAAGCATGGTCATTGACAGCCGAAATAACGTGTACTTCGGCACCCACTCCGACCAATTGGAATACCTGGACTATAAGACCAACACCGCCCGCATTTTCAACAAGGCAGACATTAAAACCATGTGCACCATTGCCGATGCCCTGAAGAACATCAGCTTTGTGCTCTCCGTGGGAATGTGCGGGGATGTAGACCCGGCAGTCCAATCCCAGGTGACCTTTTTAGAAACGGTGAAAAACTTCAATAAGACCATCAACTTCTCTACCAACGATATTGAATCCCTCCAGGAAATCATTGATATCGCTGCGGTGGTGGCGGGTGGCCACGATAAACTGGCAGAAAAGCCCTTTATCTTCAATTACTGCGAACCCATCCCACCACTGACCCACCCCATTGAAAGTACGGAAAAACTGCGCATCTCCGCAGAAAACATGATCCCCGTGGTGTATATGCCCTACTGCATGATGGGTGGCACCGCTCCCATCACCATCGCCGGTGCCCTGGTCCAGAATAATGCAGAAATCCTGACGGGCGTTGTCATGACCCAGGCCATCAAGCCCGGTGCCCCCATGATCTACGGCTCCATGCCCACCGTATTCGATATGAAGACCACCGTCGGCTCCTATGCTGCCCCGGAATTCCACCTTTCCGTGGCCGCCGCCTCCGAAATGTGCGACTACTATCACCTGCCCTTCTTTGGCACCGCCGGTTGTTCCGACGCTAAAACCGTCGACCCCCAATCCGTGGCAGAAGTTCAGATAGAGCTGTTCTCCACCCTGTTGAGTAAGGCCAATATCGTCCACGATATCGGTGTTCTGGATCATTGCAACAGCGTGGCCCCCGCCATGGTGGTTCTGGCCAACGAAATGATCGATCAATTGGAAGCTTACACCAAGGGCGTGGTGGTTAGTGAAGAAACCATGGCCATGGATGTCATCAAGCAGGTGGGACACGGCGGACATTACCTCAACGAAATGCATACCTTATCCAATTTCAAGAGCGTCTGGTATCCCAAGTTTTTCAATCGTCCCATGGTCAATGCCGACGAATCCACCATTATGGATGAGGTTATTGCCAAAATCGACGATATTTTAGACAATCATGTTGTCGCCCCTCTGGATGCGGCAATTCTTCAGCAACTGAACACAATCGAAGAAAAATACAACTAATCCTCTCTTTTATTTCTCTATCCCCCTACAAAGAAAGCGATCCCCAGGGTTGCTTTCTTTTCTTTACCGTTGTAAAATAATGTTATATCTTCAGGAGGTGTTCCATCATGAAGGCAGCAGTTGAAAAGGATTTTGAAAACGTAACGGATGCTTTGCAGCACAATGCCATCCCACTATCCGCTCTGGAAGCTGTGGAAGATGTCTGTATTCATATTAGCGACATTTCAGGAAAAACGATCTGCTATTCAAAGGGATGTGAAGTCATTGACAACATGCAGCGTGAAGACGTTATTGGAAGGACGGATTGGGAGATTAATGAGTATATTGATGAGTCCATGACGAAATATGTTCTCCGAACTGGAAAAAAAGCCCTGGATAAGCATGTCCGTTATCGAACACCATCGGGAAAAATTGCCGATGTTATCAGCAGTACCTATCCCATTTTTGCATCCGATGGCAGTAAAAAAGTTGAGGCCGCCCTCTGTATCTATCGGGATGTCTCAGATTATTTACAGATGTCAAATACCATAAAAAAACTTCAAGCCGATTTAAAACCCATCAACAGCAATGGAACACAATATACCTTTAAAGAAATTATCGGAAAAAGTTCGATTATGCAAGAGTGTATCCGCCATGGCAAAATTGCCGCAGAATCTTTGGCTCCTATTTTGATTGCCGGCCCCACAGGAACGGGGAAGGAGCTCTTTGCCCAGAGCATCCATAACAACAGCCAGCGGGCCGAAAAGCCCTTCGTTGCCATCAACTGCAGTGCTATTCCGGAAAATTTAATGGAGAGCACCCTTTTCGGAACGGTCAAAGGGGCCTATACGGGTGCGGTCAACGCTGACGGTCTTCTGGAGGAAGCCCGGGGCGGAACCCTTTTCCTTGATGAAATCAACTCCATGGACATGGGCCTCCAATCCAAACTGCTTCGAGTCCTTGAAACGAAACACTATCGAAAGGTGGGGAGCAATAAGGAGCTGGTCATGGATGCCCGTATCCTTTCTGCCATGAACCAGGACCCCATGCAGGCCATTGAGCAAGGTCGCATACGATCTGACCTTTATTACCGTCTGGCTGTTTTCTGCATCAGCCTCCCTGGACTTTCTGAACGGAAGGAGGATATTGAGGATCTGGTTTTATCCTTCCTCGCCAGTGAAAGCATCCCCATGGGAAAGGATCTTTATCGCATATCTGACGAAGCCCTGAAGGTTTTAAAAAAACACAATTGGCCCGGCAATATCCGGGAACTCAAACACGCCATCACCCATGCCATCTTTATGGCCCAACGACGGGATACTGTACTGGACGTCAGCTTGCTTCCGGATTATCTAAAGAAGATCAGCAGCTACCACACCATTCAAACGAAGCACCTGACAAACCTCGATGCAAACCAAAGCTTAAAGGACACCCTATCTATTATTGAACGCTCTATTATAAAAGAAACCCTGGAGGACTGCGACTACAACATCAGTAAGAGTGCCCGGAAGCTTGGTCTGTCCCGGCAAAATCTGCAGTATAAGATGAAGCAGTATGGGCTGGGGCGGTAAGCATTTAATCCAGGCGGCGAAACATTTCCTCCACAATCTCCCCATCCGGCAGTACCCTAATAAACCGATCATCCTCCGCCCCGTCTAGCATATCCGTCAGCAAGGTGACGCTGCCAGGAAGCTCAGAAAGCTCAAGGCCCAAAACCGCCGCAATGTGGGCACACTTTTTCCGATCCTCCGGGGTTTCCACCCCGGTTGAAAGAAATTGGATATATTTATAATTTCGATACATGGCCTGCACCATGCGCAGGGCCCGCTTCTCTCCCCGGGCTGCCTTCATCCGGTCGTATTCGTAGCCCAGACCCTCTTCACCCCAGAGCCAGCCCTGGGAAACAAAATAGGAGGTCCGGCGCAAATCTGAAACAGATGGATTGCCATAGAGCATCACGTCAATACAATCCTCCACCCGGGGCAGCACCAGGGGGCAATGCCGGGCCCGCACCCCATTAAGGGCCCGGCCGCAGTGTCCATAAAGCAGGTAGATAACCTCCGCATCCCATGCGGCATCAATGGCGGCCTGAACCTTCTGGTGCAGGGTTTCCGGCACATTGTGAAGCTGGTCCTCCAGCCAAATACAAACAAAGTCTTCCCGGGACCCTAAAGCCACTTCGATTTCTCTACGCAGCACTGAACAGCCAATGATTACTTTTTTCATTTTTCGCCTCCTTGCTTATCCCGCAATCACACGTTTTAAATAAACCGAAACCACATCCGCAAAGCAGCGTTTATCCCGGATGTAGATAAACTGGTTCCCGTAGATCTTCTGCTCCGCCGCCAGGTCCTTTGGCTCTCCGCAATATACCCCCAACACTGAAATGCCCTGCTGCCTGGCTCGGCGTACGGCCTTTGCTGTATCCCCCACAGCCGCCTCTCCGCTATATACGCCCATTCCCCGGAAAGGTCCGGCACGCCCTCCCAGGTGGATATCATTAGGGCGGCCGTCACTTAAAACAATGAGGATCTTATTCTCCTCAAACCGCTTTAAAAGGGCATCGCAGATTCCTGGAATGGCCAGTCCATCCCGATTACTGCCCACACAGTCGTACTCAAAGATATGGTCCGTCTCCGGGATGGGGTCCTCGTAATCCCGAAACCGCTGAAGTACGGTATAATCCAGGAAGCCACAAAAGCTGGTAACCCGACAAGGAATGCCGTTTTCCACCAAGGCCCGGGCAATGATATAGGCCTGTATGGCCGTGACGCTTCGCTTATTCACCTGGGAAAAGCTGCCGTCGATTAAAAGATCCACCACATAATCCCCCTGATCATCTCCCTCCGGCCGACGGAAAAGCCGGGGCGCTGGCACCCTCCCCAGTCGCCACAAACGTCTTACATCGACGCTGCCATAGTCACTTTGAACCTCGTAGCACTCCCGCTTATTCATCAGGGCATTACAAATACTGGCCCTCAGACGCGTGATGATGGCCTCGTACACCTCCCGCTTTTTTTCATAGGCGGTTCGGTTGTGCAGGGTATTCCGTTGCGCCAGGTGCCCCCGGTTCTCCCCTGGGGTGTCGCTGTGTAAGAGGCCTCGGGTGTAGTGCAGATGACAATCCCGATGGGGGCCAATACACCATCGTGTCTCAATGGCCCGAGTCGTGTTCAGGGGCATCCAGGAAGCCCCGTAATGATGTACCACCTGCTGGGCTGCATCCTCTAATGCCCCTTCTTTCTGCTCGCAATGTTCCCTTCCAACTGAATGCCTTTGGGACTCTGCACTATTTTTAGAGCGGCTGGGACCAGGAGCCTTCTGCTTTGGCGCCTCCCACCCAAAAGGGATTATCCCGCTGCCTGAGGGCTTGGTCCAGGCATGAACAGCACTCCGGGAAAATGGAATGGCCCTGAGGCCGAAGAACTCCTGATACAGCCTGTCAATTCCCTCAAGGCAAGCCAGCTGGTCCGTAGTTTTTGCATTTTTTATTAAATCCTCGGCCAAACGACTGTATTCACCGTCCCCTTCCCCTGGCATTCCCGCCAATATGGACCCCATCCTCTGGTCCAGAGCCTCATCGAAACCGCCATTCACTGATGGCACTCGACACTGAATCAGCTCCCGGCAAGCCTTCCCCTGGATATCCACTACTCCCGGACGTATCCGTCTAAACTGATGGATGATGTAGAGATTAAGTCCCCAATGGAGCACTGCCAGAAAGGATTTCCTTTCGAAGCCCTGGGTTAGGCGCCAGCCCGTATACCCCGCCACAAAAGCTCGGTCTAAAAATCGCTGCCGTCCCCCGGCCAGCACTGCCTGGTACAGTGCCATTGCCTCTGAATCCCCGGTTATTTCAGCCTCCTGGGTTTCCATCTGGTAGTCCCCACAGATGGTCCAAAACATATTTTTTATTCGGGTGTCCAGATCCCCGCTCTTTTCTCCTACCACCTTTAAATCCATGATAGCTCCTTAATCGCCCATCAATCCAGGTTTATCCCTCTGCCGATCTGATTTAATAAACACACAAATCAACACTGCCAAAACCGCCATAACCAGCATCAGTTGATAAGACAGAGAAAAACTCCCCGTCTGGCTCTGGATATACCCACCGACATAGTTTCCAATCATCGACCCCACCCCAAGGGAAAGGTTCAGTAGTCCAAAGAATTTCGCCGTTTTTTCCGGAGGCAACACCCGGGAGACATAGGTGGGGTGCAGCCCGAAAATCCCGTTGTAGGTCAACCCAAAGATGGCACAGGCCAGCAGTGCTGCTAGACCCGTATGGAAGAAAACCACGGCCGCGATAGATAGGATGGAAATACCGTAGGTCATGATCATCGCTGCCTTGGCTGAATAACGATCCGCTAAAACTCCAGCAATAAATCCGCTGAAAATACCGATAAAGCCGAAGATGCTCCAAGCAAGTCCGGAAATCTGCTCGCTCAATCCTAAATCCTCCTGCATCAAGGGGACGATATAGCTTTGGAATGGGATTAAGTACAAGCCTGAGAGTACCAGCAGCGCCACCAGCACAATATAGTATTTCAGGTAATGCCCAGAGGAACCATAGACATAACCCTTTTCCTCGTCGTCAACGCTCTCAGCCGTTTTTGTTACCTCAACAACCGGCTCTGTCTGTTTACCACCCATCCGGTAAATCCAAAATACACCCATGGCTCCCAGAGCAAGACTGATGATTCCAAAAATAAACCATACCCCCTGCCAGGTTCCTTGGCTAAGGATTGGAGGAATGAGTAGCCCATTTAAAATCAATCCAAAGGAGGTCCCGCTGGAGATAATGCCCAAGGCCTTGCCTCGATGATCCTCTTCAATGTTTTCTGCTACAAATTCAACCATGGGAATCCAGGAAACCGCCGCAAAGATGCCCTGGAAGGTCACCACCACCAACAGTACCCAGGGGTTGTTCACAAAAGCTAAGGCAAAAACACTCACCCCACACAGGATTACCGAGGATGAAATCAGGAATCGAACACTCAGATAGCTGCAGAATATCCCCCCAAGAAGGGAGAACAGCAGATAGGCCGCCTGATGACAGGCATTGATTCGTCCCACAAACTCATAATCAATATGAAGGCTCGCCACGATGTCTGGGGTAATCATCGAAAAAATATAGCGACCAAAGGCAAAGGTGATGGTAATGAATCCGGTTAAACAAATGATATACATGAGTTCCTGATTTTTTTTCGACATGATTTTCCTCCTAATCCTTCCATTGCTCATAATTTTGCATTTCGATTATTTTTGCACCCTAAAAGCAAGGATTTTAACGCCTTTAAAGAACGTGGGCGCAAAAAATTCAGCGTGCTTCCACTTCTCCCTCCACATCCCGAAAGGGACAGTCCGTCGAATCGCAGGACGGGCAATGGTGCTGGGTGGGGTGTCCGGTAATGCCAGCATCGGCCCCAAAGTAGTAGAGCATGGAGCGCTCCGGCTCCAGCATATAATTCGAGATTAAGTTCACTTCCAACTCAGTCTCCGTCTTAAGAGCATCCAGGATGATCGCCTGGGCGGACAGGGGTACCTCTCCCTCACCGGCGGCATAACGCCTTGTCAGGTGAAGCCCTCTTGCCGAAAGAATATGCTCAAGCTTTGCATTCATTTGATTAGAAGCTTCGAAAAATACCGCATTGGCCATGTGGTTGAGCAAAAATCCATCCAATATTTCACCCTGGCCCAGCATGGTGTCAATCACTGCCTTAATCCTTTGGGTGCAGGAGCAATAGCAGAGGGCCACCTGACGGCAGCATCCCACCCCAGGAAGCCGTTCCCGGAAGTGATTGTCCTGTAAGCTGTAGCAGGTGGTCAGCTCCATGTTTTCCTTTAGCAGTTGGGTCAGCATGGGCAGCACCATTCGGGTGTGCTTCGTTACACTTCGGTTTTCCTTTAAATGGAGCTGCCGAAAGATTTTTTCTTCATTGAAGGAAAAATCAGTTTTAATAAATTTGATCATCATCTCACCTCTTTTGAATAAAATATAACGCATTTTTCATGCCAACTTTTCTTCCTTTGACAAAAATCCAATCACAAATCATTACTTCCTCCAGGGCAAAAAAAAACGACATATCTTTCAATATGTCATTCCCCAATGGGGTATTCCGGTGAAAACTCCCCGGGCTTCACTGTAATAAAAGAATTATCCTCCCGTCCCAGGAGCAGATTTTCCAAGGGAGTCAGGTCTCCGTCGGACTCCACTACCTCCACCTCCATCTCCTGGGCCAGGAGGTTAATGCGGCTGCGGATGGATTCAGGATCGTAGGCGCCGGTGCGGATGAGCATGAGATCGGAATAGTTTTCATACAAGATCTGATTAATTTGCTTCGCCCGTTTTTCGCCGTAGCGTTTTTTATTGTACGCCATCTCCCACTCCAGGCCCTTTTCACTCTCCAGCCATCCCTGGGTTAAAAAATAGGTATTGGTCCGAAGGGTGCTCATATCCTCCCGCTTCCACAAAAGCATGGCAATGCAGTCGGCAAAGGAGGGAATCACCAGGGTGGCCTGGTTCCCTGTCAACCCGGCCAGGCCATTGCCACAATTGCCGTAGGCCAGGCGGATTTCATCCACATCCCTTAGGGTGTCGATGGTTTTCTGAAGGGCCGCTTTGAGCTTCTCAGGGAAAGCATGGAGGGTGTTATCCATCCATTTTATTTCCGGGGTAATTCCCTGATCCCTGCAAATCATTTCGATTTCGTCCTGTAGGGTCTGACATGCAATCACAATACTCTTTTTCATTATCATCCTCTCCGATAGCTCTAAGACTATGCTTTTTACTGGAATTTTTCACTGGAATGGTTTGTCCACGTTTTCTTTCCCGATTTTATGGGCTTTTGCTTCTTTACGTTAATACTTGTCCTCCCATTTATTGTGCCCTATAATGGAGCTATGAAGCAAGGAGGCTATTATGAAAATTCACTTTCCGTATCTATCCCTCTCATCCATTATGGAGGCGGGGATGACCGTTGCCCAGGCTTGTCAGCGCGTCGGCCATCCCCTCAACCTCGTTTGTGGTGGGAACGGAACCTGCAAGAAATGCGAGATCGCCGTCGTCGAAGATGGAACCACATCCCTGGTGATGGCCTGCAGATATCCGATATCTGACAATATGACGATCCTGCTGGAGCCCAGCACCCAGAAGGATAAAATCCTGGAAGATGCCGCCGCCCTCCAGAGCATCCCTTTCAATCCATCGGTGGCGGTTCACAGCATTAGCCTAAAGGCCCTCCAGCCCGATCTTGGAGGCTTTGACTTTAGTGTCCTTTCCCAGGAACTGGACCGTTCCCTTAAGCCCTTATCCTGGCCCCTAATGCAGCGGTTCAATCAGCTTTTACGGGATGGCGATAAAACCGGTAAACTCCGTCTGAATGTCGTCACCCTGGGGGATGAGGTCCTTGATCTCTTTGCCGGGGATACCCCTTCCCGCATTTATGGTCTGGCCTTCGATATCGGAACCACCTCCGTCGTCGGATTCCTTTTCGACATGAATACGGGGCTGCCCCTGGCCCAGGCCTCGGCCCTCAATGGCCAGATTAGCTTTGGGGCCGATGTGATCAGCCGTATTGAGTACGCGGGTGTGGATAGCGGCCATTTGAGCAAAATCCACGACGCCATCCGCCAAACCCTTTCGGATATTATCCACACTCTGTGCGACAAGGCGGGAATCCCCTTCTCCATGATTTATACTGCGACCTATTGTGGCAACAGCACCATGGTCAATCTGCTTCTAAAGCTGGACCCCGCCCGACTGGGCCGGGTGCCCTTCATTAACACCATCCAGAACGGCATCGACCTCCGGGACAACGCGCTGGGACTGCCGGTGGCTGATGGCTGCGTCCACCGGGTGCTGCCGCTCCTGGGGGGCTTTGTCGGAGCAGATACCACGGCGGTGCTCCTGGGACTGCCTACCGATGGTGCTACCCGCCTAATGATTGATCTGGGCACCAATGGGGAAATCGCGGTGGGGGACGGCAGCCGTTATCTGGTGGCCTCCACGGCCTGCGGCCCAGCCCTGGAGGGGGCCGGACTCACCATGGGCATGCGGGGAACCACCGGGGCCATTGAAGCCGTCAAATACCAGGACGGCCGCTTTATCTGCAAGGTTATCGGGGATGGTCCGGCCAAGGGCTTCTGCGGCTCTGGTATTATCGATGCCATTACCCAACTGCTGGTGGCCGGAATCGTAGCGCCCATGGGAAATTTTTACAAGGGTGCAAAGCTTGATGGACATCCCCTGGCCCACCGGATTACCCTCTGTGAGGATGGCCAACGACAGTTCACCCTGTTAACCGCCGAGGAAAATGACGGGATGCTCCCCATTATCATCACCCAAAAGGATATCCGTGCCATCCAACTGGCCAAGGGTGCCATCCACACCGGCTGTGAGCTGCTTCTGAGCCGTTATGGCATTCAGGGAGAGGACCTTTCTGAAATTGTCATCGCCGGAGCCTTCGGCAATTATATCGACATTCAGAATGCCCAGGCCATGGGTCTGCTTCCCACCTTCCCCGGCGTTCCCGTCCGCTCCATTGGCAACGGTGCCGGCATGGGCGTCAAACGCTTCCTCTTGAATAAGGAAGAGGTGGCCCGCTGCACCGCTCTCCCCACCATCACCACCCACGTGGAGCTAGCCTCAGACCCGGATTTTGTCAACACCTATATGATGAACACGCAATTTGAAGATCTGAGCGGTGGGCGATAGCTTTTAGTTTATGGATACCGCCGTAGCAACCTCTTGTTTCCCGTTCATCTCATAAAACTGAGACGGTCCAATTCGCAAATAGAGGGAGGGGCAGCCGTTTAGATACGTGAGCGGAATGAGCCCCTGCGGGCTGGCGCTCGAAGCAAACTGCAAATTAAGACAATAAACCTGCCAACAATCAGATCAAACCCGAAGGGTTTGCGCCTTGCCGAGTGAGTGGTAACGCTCCATTCGTCAGCGCCTGGGGTCTGGAGCGAATCTTCTAAACGACTGCCCCTCCCGCGCCACCAGCAAACACAGCCGTCCCATCGCCACAAACTTTCTCCCCCCTACATCACGTCTCCCCTGGCTTGATGTATTTTTTTATGAGCCGATAGGCCGTGGCTTGACTGACCCCCAGGGCCTCGGAAAATTCTGGAACCTCGGGATAGAGGCCATGGTATTTCTCCACTGTATCCTTTTTATAGCTCTCCACCATATCCTCAAAAATCGTCTGGTGCTTTAAATGCTCTCCATTATTAATGAAACGCAGAATCTGCTCCGGCAACTTATGATCATCAATGATATTGCCGATACTGAGGACCGCCATATACTCCACGGCGTTACGCAGCTCCCGGACGTTCCCTGGCCAGTCGTAATAATTAAAGGCCTCCACCACCTCATTGGAAAACACTTTATCCTTCTTATACTTCGCATTGTACTTATCCAAAAAGAAATTGGCAATGGGAAAAATATCGTTGCGTCGTTCCCGCAGTGGCGGAATGGTCTGGGCAATGCCGTTGATCCGCCAGTACAAATCCTCCCGGAAGGAGCCCTCCTTCACCCGCTCCTCTAAATCCTTGTTCGTGGCCGTGATGATCCGGGTATCCACGGTGGTGGGCTCCAATCCCCCCACGCAGATGAACTGATGGCTTTCCAGAAATTCCAGGAGCTTCACCTGGATATTCATCTGAAGCTCCCCAATTTCATCCAGAAACAGGGTACCGCCGTCAGCCAGCTCGAATAATCCCTTCTTGCCCTTGGGACTGGCTCCGGTGAAGGCATAGGGCACGTATCCGAAGAGCTCACTCTCGATGAGATTATCCGGAATGGAGGCACAGTTCACCGAGATAAAGGGCTTATCGCTCCGGGGACTGCAGTCATGGACATACTTGGCAAAAAGAGTCTTGCCCACACCACTTTCTCCCAAAAGCAGCACCGGGATGTCCGACCGTGCTCCCCGTTTCAATTTTTCCAAAGTTGCATAAATCACGTAGCTTCGTCCGATGATATGGTTATGCACCTTGTTTTTCTCATGGAGGCTTTTGGGAACATCCGATTCCTTCTGCATACAATCCAGATCAAAGGCCGTAATGGGCTTTTCCTTGAAGGAGGTGAAGAGGATCATCTCAAGCTGCTTGTGCTGATCATAAATGGGTGTGGTGATGGTCACATGCACCTCATTGGTCAGTAAATATCGCTGGCGAACAAAAACCGTACGTTTGACCTGCTTGGCATAGTCGATGGACGGCGGTGTCCATAGGCCGTTAAAGGACGTGGCAAAATTAAATTTCGTCATTTCCTCGGGCAGCATATTATGGTATTGTACACTGGCTGGATTAGCGTAAATTACATTGCCCTCGGGGTCCGTCGCTGTGATTTCCACATAAGAGTTTTGGAGAATCTGCATATAGACCTCCTTGGGTAAGGATTCCAGGTAGTGCAAATACGCCTTATTCATTATTTTTCGATTTTCCATAGCCCTCCCCCCTTTTGTTAATGGTTTACCATTATTATAGCGCAATCACACCCTTTCGACTATGATAATTTCTCACCCTTGATTGAGTAAGGTTCATATTCTCAACTTTGATAACCAAAATCCCAGGTTTTTCCTGCTAAAATGGCATAAATCCAGGCTTTTAAGATTCTCATCATCTTGGCACGGTTATTGCTTTTATATTCATACAAAAGCTAGCTATACTATTTTAAAAGGAGAGTAAGAGGATGAGTAATACGTTAAAGGGGAATTTATTTTCAACGTTCTTTTCTAAGGAAGATATCGAATTGATGCACGAAAACGTCCTGCGGGTTTGTGGTGAAGTTGGTGTCAAATTTGAAGATGAAGAAGCTTTAGAAATCTTCCGTGAACATGGTGCAAAAATTGATGGGGATCTCGTATTTTTAGATGAAGCCCTCATCAACAAAGCCCTGTCCACCATTCCAGAATCCTTTGAAATTGTCGGGCCCTCCAGTAAGCTGGAAATCGGCATTGGCAAGGATCTGGTGATTGCCCCTACCAATGGCTGTCCGAAGCTGGAGGATTGGGACCACACCTACCGCCCGGTAAATTCCGATGATTTAGTGGATTTTTACAAAATTATTAACAGCAGCGATGTGTATGGTATTTCCAGCCAGGTGGCTGCAGATATTCCCGGCTTTGAAGATTGCCCCACAGAATCTGCCCTGGCCCAGATGGCCATGATGGCCAAGTATTCCACCAAACCGATGTACAACATCCTGGGCATTACCCCCCACAATTACAAATGCGGTACCGCTAAGGAAGGGGCCCGGGCCTGTATCCAGCTCATTAAACAGTACATGGATAATTTCGACGATTATGTGTGCTACTCCGGTATGTGCGTCCTGCCGCCGCTGACCGTTGGCTGGGATGCCGTCCAGCATTACATGGCCTTCGCCGAAGAAAATCAGCCCATTACCATTACCACTTGCTCTATGACGGCTATGACGGCGCCGCCGTCTCTCATGGGCTCCATCGTCTCGGATTTTGCCAATATGCTGGCCGTGGCGGTGCTCATCCAGTTAAAGAACCCAGGCCTGCCCGTGATTCTCAGTCCCTTCTCATCCATCGCTGACCTCCGAGAGGTCCGCCTGATGACCGGGGCACCGGAATTCCTGCTGATTATGCTGGGACATCTGGCTCTGGGGGATTATTACCGAATTCCAGTCCGCTGTAGTGGCTCCCTGGCCGATGGTAATACCTTCGACTACCAGGCTGGTGTGGAAAGTACCCTGGGTGCCCTTGCCATTGCCTTAACCAACGGCTGTATCCTGCCCCATGCCTCTGGTGATTTGTCCAACTTCAACCTGCTGAGCTTCCCTAAATTCATGATGGATGAAGAAATGCTGCGATACATGAAACGGCTGCGCCAGGGTGTAATGGTTTCTGAAAAGAAGGCCAATTTCGACCTGATTAAAAAGGTGGGCCCCCGTGGTGTCTATTTAACGGGCCGGACACCCAAGGATTATCGCCAGGAAACCTATCTGACGACCCCGGTGTTCAACCGCGGCACTTCCACTCCCGAAGGCATCGCCGCAACCCCTCCCATTGAAGAACGCGCCTACAAGGTCTTTAAGGAACGCATCGAAAACTATCAGCTCCCGGATATGACGAAGACCCAAAGGGATCTCCTGAATAAGCATCTCCCCAAGAAGTATCAGTTCTAGGTTATCCCGTCAATTTATTTTAAAAATGTGGTTAAGCGGCAGAGTGCAGGACGGTTCTGCCGCTTTCTTTCAACTCTGTCGATGAATCGACAAAAGGAATTAATATGAGAAATAAAGAAGAAATAACCTACAAACAACTGAGCAAATTCCAACGCGCCCTGATGATTTTCTTATCCGGTGCCGGAAGCGGGATTATTTACGTTCCGGTTTACCTAAAAAACGTATTTTACGAGCCTCTGCTGGTGGGCCTGAATGTCAGTAATGCCCAGCTGGGCTTCTTAACGGGGATGTATGGCATCATGGCCACCATCTTGTACATTCCCTGTGGTATTGTGGCCGATAAATTTCGCATCCGTACCCTGGCGGCCGGGGGGTTTATCAGCACCGCTGCCGTGGTGCTCTGGTATTCCTTCCTGCCATCCTACGCCATTCTGGTGCTGATTTTCGCCCTTTTAGCGGTGACTACCATCCTCATTTTCTGGGGCTGTCGGTATAAACTCCTTCGGTTTTCCGGCTCAGAGAGGGACTATCCCCTCATCGTGGGGGTCAGTTACGCCCTGTACGGTTTAGGGGGACTGGCCATCAATGCGGCTACCCTCTCGGTGTTCAATTCTACCCCGGATTATCGGACAGGGGTTCAGATTTCCCTGATCTTTTTAGCCATCGTCATTCTGGTACTGGGCATTATTTCCTGGATTGCCATTCCTAAATTTAAAGGGGAAATCGTCACGGATCCCGATAAGAAGTTTAACGTCAACGAATTCCTTCAGGCCCTGAAGACCCCGGGGGTATGGCTGGCCAGCACCACCTTGTTCTTTGTCATGATCGTTTATATGGGCATGAATTACACCACCCCCTATCTGACCGATGTCTTCCTGGCGCCATTGACCCTGGTCAGTATCGTTGGAATGATTCGCTACTACGGCATTGCCATCGTGGCCTCACCCCTTATGGGGAGTGTGGCAAAAAAAGTGGGCTCACCCTCTAAGGTGACCTTCATCGCCATGGCGGCCTCCGCCCTTTGTGTTGGGGGCTATTTAATCCTCCCCACCACAGCGACCTTCCTGACCATGGCCATCATCATTACCCTGCTGTTGGGATTTGTGGCTAACGGTGCCTATGGCGTGGCATCCTCCCTTTTAACCGAAACTCATGTTCCGGCCCATATCTTTGGTGCCGCCACCGGCCTGCTTTCTGTTATTGGATTTTTGCCAGAAAGCTTTATGGCCCAAATTTTCGGGACCTTCATTGATAACTATGCCAACACAGGATATAATTATATTTTCATCTGTCTGTTGGTCAGTGCCCTCATCGCCATGGTTTTCTGTGTAATCACCCTGCGTTATGTCAAGAAACACAAAGGGGAAAACGGTGATCCGGTCCCTGTTGAGGAGAATATCCAGGAATCGTTGTAATTCGACTGCGCTTTATTTTTAAATGATCCAATGGTTTAAAGGAAACACTGATGTCAGCTGTAATCAGTGCTTCCTTATTTTAGACGGGATGTTATTATGAAAAAACAAGTGAATGCTGTCCGTCCCTTTTCCAATGTCGCCAAGGGAACGGTCATCAGTGTATTATGCATCATTACCTTGATTTGTACCCTGCTCCTGATGTTTCCCAGTAAATCCGAAGCCATGATCGTGGATCTTAATGGAATGATCAGCAGCAATCTGGGCTTTGTGTACATCTGGCTGACCTTTTTATCCATCATCGCCTGTGTGGCATTGGGCTGCAGCAAGTATGGCAAGATTAAGCTTGGGGAAGGTAAGAAAGCCTTCTCTGAATTTTCCTGGGCCGCCATGATGTTCTGTGCCTCCATGGCGGCGGGCTTTATCTATTGGGGCAGCATCGAATGGGCCAGCCATTATATGGCGCCCCCCTTCGGAATTGAGCCTGAAAGCTGGCTGGCTGCTGAGTACGCCGCCACTATCCCCATTTTCAATTGGGGGATTTCGGCCTGGAGCCTGTACCTCATTCCTGCGGTAGCCTTTGCCTTCATCCACTTCAATAAAAAGAGTGAGAAATTTGATGTGGGCAATGCCTGCCGCCCAATCTTTGGGGCCCGTGTGGATGGATGGCTGGGCCAGGTCCTCAATGTCTTCTTTATCCTGGGTATCCTGGGTGGGGTGGGAACCGCCCTGGGCATCGGCTCTCCCCTGGTTTCGGCCTGCCTGAATAAATTGTTCAATATCCCGGATACGCCCCTGCTGCGGTTTATTGTCATTATCATCGTGTCCTGCATCTTTACCATCAGCGCCTACAAAGGGATTAATAAGGGGATTAAAATTCTCAGCGATATCAATATTTATCTCATGCTGGGCACCGTCATCTTTTTATTCATCTTTGGACCGACCACTTTTATTCTGAAGATGCAAACCACCTCCATCGGTATTATGTTGGATGAATTCGTCCGTCTGAGTACCTGGCTGGACCCCGTGGGGGTCAGCGCCGGATATCCCGAAAACTGGACGGTGTTTTATTGGGCCTGGTGGATGAGCTACTCCATCTTCATGGGGATCTTCGTCGCCAAAATCTCGGGAGGACGTACGGTGCGGCAGGTCATTTTCGGTGGCTTGGGTTACGGCTTCCTGGGCTCCTTCGTGTTCTTCTCTGTCTTTGGCAATTACTTTATGGGGGTCCAGCTCTTCGGCAGCTTCAATATTCTGGAAAGCCTTCAAACCGCAGGAGGCCCGGCCACTGTGGTGGAGGTTTTCTCCCAGCTTCCTGCCGGGACCATCTTTGTCTTTGTCATTCTACTGACCTCTATGCTGTCCATGGCGACAAACTTTGATTCAGCCTCTTACACCATGGCCATGGTCTCTTCACGAAAGATTCAGCTGGGAGGCCGCCCCAGTAAGACCTTTTGCGTCTTTTGGGCGGTGTGTATCGCTGCTATCCCCATGATTATGATGCTTTTGGGGGGCTCCTTAACCCAGCTCCAAACCCTTAGCGTTGTCATGGCTCTGCCCACCTGTATTCTGTATGTTATTATTTGCCTGGGCTGCTTTAAAATGCTCCGGGAATATTACAACACCCATTACTAATGGGTGTTACCGGGTAACTAAAAAAGCTGGAGCGGATCTTTCCACTCCAGCTTTTTTAGTTGTGTAAGGGATCGGTTTTACTTCAATAACTAAGCGACCCAATTCTGGCAAATTTTAACGCCTTCCGCTGCGTTAGTCGTATACGCATCGGCACCCACCATGTCGCAGGCTTCCTTGGTTACCGGGTTGCCACCGATGATGAATTTCTTCGTGATCCCCGCGGCCTTAAAGGCATCGATGGTATCCTTCATGGAGTCGATGGCCAGGGTTAACACGCCGCTCATTCCAATGATATCCGGATTAAGTTCCTTTGCCTTTTCAACAAAGACTTCAGGAGCCACGTCAATACCGAGATCAATGACTTCCAAACCGGCTGCTTCTGCCATACTCTTAAAGATATTCTTTCCAATGTCATGGAGATCGCCATGGACTGTACCAATGAGGAGCTTTCCGCCAGCGACATCGCCATCGGTGCTCAGGGCCGGTTTAACAATGTTAATGGCATTGGTGAGGAGTTCTCCCGCAAAGATCAAATCACCAACAAAATATTCACCCTGTTCAAACAGGTCCCCGACAATTGCCATCCCCTTTTGGCATGCGGCTACGGCATCCTGTGCTGCCGCTTCGTCAGGATTTTCTGCCATGAAGTCTTCTAAGAGTTCATTGACATCATCCTCTTCCAATTCACCGACGGCCTGGGTTAATTTTTCGAGATCCAACATTTTTAAAATCCTCCTCTTTGTGGCACCTCAGGTGCCTGCTCTTTTGATTCTGATTTAATCTTAGACCCTTTCCTCCCCTTTGTCAAAAGCTTTCCATTATAAGTATTTGTCCCCTTTTTGTGAAAAGGATTACTCCCGCATCAGTGCTTTTTTTCTCCTATCTTTTAATTGACTTCTTTTTGCCCAGAATGCTATGATTTTGATAGAAGATACAGATGCTTTTTTACGGTTAAAACCTTTGTAGGATTTTTGTAGAGAGAGGAGTTTGGTAATGATTATTATTGGTGAAAAGATTAATGGAACCATTCCGGTGGTGAAGGATGCGATTGAAAGACGGGATGCCGATTTTATTGCAGACCGGGCGGTGAAACAAGTGGAAGCAGGTGCAGACTATATCGATGTGTGCGCCAGTACTTCCCCGGACAAAGAGATTGAAGCCCTGCACTGGCTGATGGATGTGGTCCAGAACGTAACGGATGTCCCCCTGTGTGTGGATAGCCCAGACCCGCGGGTTATTGAGGCTTGCCTGCCCTATGCCCAGAAGCCTGGCCTCATTAATTCCATTTCCGGTGAAGGGGATAAATGTGATGTCCTTCTGCCCCTGATGAAGGATACCCAGTGGGGGGTCGTCGGCCTAACCTGCGATAATGACGGTATTCCAAAGGATGTGGCCCGAAAGCTAGCCATTACCCGGGACATGGTCGAACGCGCCGCCACCTACGGTGTTTCCGTTGATCGGATGTACATCGATCCCTGCGTCATGGCACTCTCCGCTGAAAATGCCGCCATGCTCAATCTCACAGAAGAAATCAAGGCGATTTTAGCTGCCTTCCCAGGAATCCACGTACTGGGCGCCATCAGCAATATTTCCTTCGGCGTCCCTGCCCGGAAGTTGATGAACACCAATGCCATGACCCTGGCCATCAGCGCAGGTATGGATGCCGCCGTCATGGATCCCACCAACCGGGATATGATGGGAACCATCTACGCCACCGAAGCTCTCCTTGGGCGGGATCGTCTGTGTCGAAATTACAGTAAGGCCTTCCGGAAAGGAAAAATCGGACCAGAAAAATAAAAGAAAAGACTGTCGTATCTCCTTGGGCGACAGTCTTTTTTTATCCTACATACCATTGGATTTCCGCTGGGATTCCTTTTCCTGCATCCATTTTTTACAAATCTCAACGCCCTCCACCACATCCTGGGTGGCGGCATCTGCCTGAATACACTGGGCCCCTTGATTGGAGACCGCCTCTCCCCCTAGGATAATGCGGTACCGGTTTCGCATTCCTCGTTCTTCAAGGGTATGGATTACCCGATTCATTTCCTCAGCCGTTTCTGAGAGCATTCCGCTCATGCCAATAATATCCGGTCGAAATCGATCGAGCTCATCCAGAACCACCTCCAGGGGCACGTCCTGCCCCAGATCCTTCACATTAAAGCCCGCTGCTTTGGCATAGCTCACAAAGATATTTTTGCCAAGGTTATGGCAGCAGCCATACACCGTGAAGGCCAATATTTTTCCCTCGTATTTTTTTTCTGACGCACTACCCATAGATTGGGCATAAGCCTGGAGCCATTCCGGCAGATTAAGAACCTCATCAAGGAGGATTCCTGCAAAAATCAAGTCTCCAATGAAATATTCCCCATTCTCATATTTCAGACCGACTCTTTCCATCCCCTGCTGCATCCAACGGATAACTTCAATGGCTGGATACCCTCTCTCCAGGGCCATGCACACTAACTCTATGGTCATTTCTTCGTGGAGTGCTTCGACTGAACGCACTATACTATTTTTCATATTACCGCCTCATTTACGCTCTTGTATTCGTTATTATTATAGCACAGTCTGTCATTTTTGTCCGCACTCCACAATACTTTACCCTCATTTTTGAGGTCATAGACAGCACTACTCCGCCCGCATCATCCGATATCCGATGCCCACATGGGTTTGAATGTTGGCCAGGGATGCCTGCAGGGCCAACTTTTTACGCAGCGTCGCCACAGTCACCCGCAGGCTGGCCATATCACTTTTCAGGGTGCTGCCCCAAACATGGTTTAAAATAAAGGTGTGGGTCAGGACCTTTCCTGTATTTTGAGCCAGAAGCACGAGAAGGCGGTATTCATTGGGGGTTAAATGGACCTCCTGGCCCGCCACCAGTACGTTACTGGCAGCGTAATCAATGGTGAGGTTTCCATTGGAGTAGGTCGCATTTTCCAGGGATTGGCCCAAGTTTGTAAGCCGTCGAATGGCGACCCGAATACGAGCCAGAAGTTCTTCCACCGAAAAGGGCTTCGTCAGGTAATCATCCGCACCGGCATCCAGGGCGGTAATTTTATCCCCATCCTCTCCCCGGGCACTAATGACAATGATGGGGACCTCGCTCCAGGTGCGAACCCGTTTGATGACTTCCAGACCATCACCATCGGGCAAACCCAAATCCAGCAATATAACCCCTGGCTCCATTTGGGCCGCTAAGCCTATGCCCTCAGCCACTGTTTGTGCCATTTGATGGAAATATCCACTGGTCTCCAGGGCTGCCGACATCAAATGCTGGAGAGCCGGATCGTCCTCTACCACCAGTATGGAATAATCATGCTTCAATTTTAACCTCCTTCAGGGTGAAATGAAAGACTGTCCCCATGGGCTTATTGGCCCGAACCGTCAATTCCCCGCCATGGGCTTCAATAATATTTTTGCACAGGGGCAAGCCCAATCCAAGGCCCCGGCGGCTATCCCCTGAGCCTCGGCCCGCTGTGTAAAACATTTCAAAAACCTGATCCATCATTTCCGGATCCATTCCCGGGCCATCGTCAGAAATTTCAATCCCGATGGTGCCCTTTCCCTCGGACTGGGCCCCGATGAGAATCGTCGATCCAGGAGCGGTGTACTTAATGGCATTGTCCACCAAGTTGATAATCACCTGTATAATCAGCCGGGCATCCATCTGGGCCATGAGCAGGGGGTCCATGGGCTTGACCTCAATATGGTGCTCCACGGCCAAACGGCTGGTGTGCTGCAGCGCTTCTTTCACAATATCCTCCACCAATTCAGCCTCCATTTTAATGGGCAGACTATTTTCCTCCAGCCGTGTAATGGAGAGCAGGTTTTCAACCAGGTTGATGAGCCAGAGGGAGTCGTCATAAATATCCACAACAAGCTGGTTTCGGCGTTCATCCTCCATTTGAGGGCCGCGGGTCATGAGCATCCGGGCATTTCCACTAATGCTGGTGAGGGGGGTGCGCAAATCGTGGGAAATGGCGCGAAGCAGGGTTCCCCGCAGCTTTTCCTGCTGGGCCTTTAGCTCTGTGGCCTGCTGTTTTTGATTGTACAAATCTTTTTCCAGGGCCAGGGCCGATTCCCCTAGAATCGAGAGAATCAGATTGTTCTCCAATACCTCTAACGCAGAGGAGACCGCAATGCCCACTACCCCAAAGACCTGATGGCCATTGCGAATAGCCAGGTACAGGCATTTCGCCCCAGAGAAGGTTTTCGTTCCCACTCCGGCGTGCTGGTTATTGACATATACCCAATGGGCCACCAGGCGTTCATGCTCAACTAAATAGGGATTACCATCAATGGACCCATCTGCTGCGTAATAGTGGGGCTCCGCCAGTTCCCCATCCGCTATCCCATAAACCACCACCGGTCGCCCCGAAAGCTTCATCAGCTGCTTCGCAGTCGTTTCTAAAATGGCGGCACTATCCGCCGCCTGTTGGAGAAGCTGGTTGGTTTCCAACAGCACCCCTGTCCGCTGGGCGGTTTGGGCCGATGCCTCCGCTTGTTTTTTGATGCTGGTCGCCAGATGACCGCTCACCAATGCCGCAATGAACATCACCACATAGGTCACAACAAAGCCCCGTTCCTGGGTAGCCAATGTGAAAAGGGGATCCACAAAAAGAAAATTGAAGACCACCACTCCCATAATGGCCATGGTCACACTATAAATACGCTCTCGAGTAAACACGGCGGTGACTAAAACCGCCAGCAGAAAAACGGTCACCACATCGGCATCATTAAAGGCCAGGGCCCGAAAAGTGGTACTCAGCAAGACCGCTAAAACAAAAATGGCGGCTGTTTTCGCGCTGTCTTTCAGGGTCAGATCCGGAAACCGGCTTTTCCAGGGGCACCATTTCTCCCGACGGCTGGTTTTCCCCTCCCGATCTGGAATAATATAGATATCCAGATTGGCGTCCATCTCCGACAGCTTTTCCACCAAGGTTCGACGGCTGCCGAAAAGTCCGCTTTTCATATTGGATTTTCCCAGTACGATCTTGGTAATCCCGGCGGATTGTGCATAGGTCATGATTTCCTCAGGCACCTCATCCCCGTAAACTAAATCCAGATGGGCATCCAGCTGCTCTGCTAATTTGAAATTTTCCCGAAGCCGGTTTTTATCCCCTGCCGAGAGTTGGGGAAAATCCGTGGTCTCCACAAAGAGGGCCGTGAGGTTGGCCTGAAAGGCTTTGGCCAGGCGGGCCGCCGCCCGGATGATTCGCGCAGAGGAGGGTGCTGAAGAAACGCAGACCAGGATATGCTCCCCACTAAAGCGTCCTCCCCCCGTCGCCAAAAAAGCTGAGCGATTGGTCTCCCGCTCAGCCATCCTCCGTAGGGCAATTTCCCGAAGGGCCATCAGATTATCGATGGTAAAGAAATTAACCACTGCCCGTTCCGCCTGAATCTTATTGTAGATTTTTCCCGCCTTCAAACGATCGATGAGCTCCCCGGGATCGATGTCAACCAGGGTAACACTATCTGCGGAATCAAAGATTCGATCGGGGATCCGCTCCCGGACCATTACCCCGGTTATCCCCGCCACAATATCGTTGAGACTCTCCACATGCTGAATGTTCACCGTGGTGTACACATTGATGCCCGCCTTTAGGAGCTCTGCAATGTCCTGATACCGCTTGGCATGACGGCAACCTTCTCCATTGGTATGGGCCAGCTCATCCACCAGGATCAGTTCGGGTTTTCTTGCCAGGGCCGCATCCAGATCAAATTCCCGGATACCAACCCCGTGGTGCTCATCCTCCAGGGGCGGCAGGATAACCAGTCCCGCCATTAAAGACTTGGTCTCCGCCCGATCGTGGGGCTCAATGTACCCTGCCACCACGTCGATTCCCTCTGCCATGGCCTGATGGGCCGCCTGGAGCATGGCATAGGTTTTCCCCACACCAGCGGCATAGCCCAGAAATATCTTCAGGCGGCCACGGTTCTCCATGGCTTCCTTGGCTTCAATTTGTTTTAAAAAGGTTTCGGGGGCTGCCCGTCCATCATCCATACCCACACCTCTTCCCTCCCGGATATCCCAGTATTTTTTCAGTATAGCACAATTTCCTTACTTTTATTTAAGAATCCCATCCAGCATGAGATTGACCTTCAGGACATTCACAGTCTTTTCCCCAAAGATCCCCAGGAATTTTCCCCGGGTGCATTTATCAATCATCTCATTAATTTCCGCGGCACTTTTTCCCGTGGTCTGGTTCAGTCGGCCCACCTGATAACGGGCTGCGGCCACCGAGATTTCAGGATCCAGACCGCTGCCTGAGCCTGTGACCAAATCCACAGGTACCGGGTTACTTCCCTGGTCCGGGTGGGCAGCGGCGATCCTTGCCACCCGTTCCTTAATTTCTGCGCCATAGGCATCATCCCCGGGGCTGATGTTAGTGGGTGCGCCGTACAGCTTTAGGGTGCCGTCATCTCCCTGGATGGCGGTCCAGGCCTCGGGCCGTCCCCATAAATGGTTACTGGCGGTAAAGGGCTGTCCGATCAAGGCACTGCCATAGGTCACCCCATCCACGGTTATAACGCTGCCCGTGGTTTGGCTGGGGAAAAGCAGACGGGTTAAGCCCGTCATGACTCCGGTGTACAATACGCCACAGATGATTATCATGATGGCCAGAAGCCCCAATGCCCGGAGCCCTGTCCCTTTTAAACTTGTATTCATCATTTCCTCCAATGTCCTGGGGTCTGGCTTATGCCACACCCAACAGCACTAAGATCATATCGATCAATTTAATACAGATAAACGGGGTAATGATTCCGCCCAAACCGTAGATGAGCAGATTCCGGGAAAGCAGCTCCCCTGCAGGAACCTCCCGGTATGCCACACCCCGTAGAGCCAGGGGAATCAACGCCACAATAACAAGGGCATTGTAGATAATGGCGGAGAGCACCGCGGTCATGGGGGAATGAAGTCCCATAATGTTGAGGGCGGCCAGCCCCGGATACAGAACCATAAACAACGCCGGAATGATGGCAAAATACTTGGCCACATCATTGGCGATGCTAAAGGTGGTCAGGCTTCCCCGGGTCATGAGAAGCTGCTTGCCAATGCGCACAATATCAATGAGCTTGGTGGGGGATGAATCCAAATCCACCATATTCCCCGCCTCTTTAGCCGCCTGGGTCCCGGTGTTCATGGCCACGGCCACATCGGCCTGGGCCAGAGCCGGGGCATCGTTGGTTCCGTCCCCGGTCATGGCCACCAGATGGCCCTTGGCCTGGAGATCCCGGATCATTTCGAGCTTGCCCTCGGGGGTTGCTTCTGCCAGAAAATCATCCACGCCGGCTTCCCCGGCAATGGCAGCTGCGGTCATGGGGTTATCCCCGGTGATCATAATGGTCCGTATCCCCATCTTGCGCAGGTCTGAGAATTTTTCCTTCACCCCATCCTTCACAATATCCTTTAAGTGGATAACGCCCAGGATGCGATGATCCTTGGCTACCACCAGGGGGGTTCCCCCCTGTCCGGCGATATCCTTAACTACCCGGTCGCACGCATCGCTATAACGCCCACCGGCCTCTACTGCATAATCCCGGACGGCCTCTGCCGCTCCCTTGCGGATTTCGATACCATCGTGGTCAACCCCGCTCATCCGGGTTTTTGCCGTAAAGCCAATGAAGGTCATCCCATCCCCGACAATCCGTCCCCGGAGACCATATTTTTCCTTGGCCAGGATCACCACGCTCCGGCCCTCGGGGGTTTCATCGGCTAGGCTGGAGAGCTGGGCTGCATCGGCCAGCTCGGCTTCACTGGCGCCATCCACGGGAATAAAGGCGCAGGCCTGACGGTTCCCCAGGGTGATGGTTCCGGTTTTATCAAGCATCAGGGTATCCACATCCCCGGCGGCTTCAATGGCCCGGCCGCTCATGGCCAGGACATTGGCCTGATTCAGCCGGCTCATCCCTGCAATCCCAATGGCCGACAGCAAAGCCCCAATGGTGGTGGGTGCCAAACAGACCAGCAGTGCCACCAAGGTGGTGACTGAGGTGGGATTATGCACCCCGATGAGCTGAGCTGAAAATGCGGAGTACGCATATAAGGCCATGGTGACTAAAATAAAGATAATGGACAGGGCCACCAGAAAGATTTCCAAGGCCATTTCATTGGGGGTCTTTTTCCGGGAGGCCCCTTCTACCATGGCAATCATCTTATCCAAAAAGCTTTTGCCGTTTTCACTGGTCACCTGGATGACCAGCCAATCCGACAGCACGGTGGTCCCGCCGGTTACTGCGCTGCGGTCCCCGCCGCTTTCCCGGATAACCGGAGCCGATTCCCCGGTAATGGCGGATTCATCCACTGAAGCCGCCCCATCGATGACATCGCCATCGGCGGGGATCTGTTCTCCGGCGGCCACGACCACCAAATCACCCTTTTTAAGCTGGGTTGAAATCACTTCTTCCCATTTTTCCCGGTGAGCCACATCCATTATGCGATGGGCCATGACATTCTGCCTGGCCGCCCGAAGGGACTCGGCCTGGGCCTTTCCCCGCCCTTCGGCAATGGCTTCGGCAAAATTGGCAAAGAGCACCGTCAGCCAGAGGATTATGGCAATGGCCAGGGTATAGCTACTGGGGGCATCTGAAATGCCAAACAACGAGAGGATAAAAAGCCCTGTCGTGAGAATGGCTGAAATATAAACCAGCAGCATCACTGGGTTTTTGGCCTGGGTGCGGGGTGCCAGCTTTGCAAAGGCATCCTTCACCGCTCCCAGAACCATCTGGCGATCCGCCAGAACACTTTTTTCTTGAGTTTTCATCATATTCACCTTTATACGGACAGACTGAAGAATTCAGCCAGGGGTCCCAGGGACAATGCCGGGAAGAAGCTTAATGCCCCGATGAGCAGCACCACAACAATGAGCAGGAAAACAAAGATTGGCCCCGTGGTCGACAGGGTCCCTGCCGTGACGGCCACCTTTTTCTTTGCTGCCAGACTGCCGGCAATGCCCAGAATTCCAAAAATCGGCACAAAGCGGACGCCCAGCATAATGACGCCCAGGCTCAGATTGAAGAAGAGGGTATCGGCTTTAAATCCGGCAAAGGCTGAGCCATTATTGCCCCCTGCGGAGGAATAGGCGTAGAGCATTTCCGACAGACCATGGGGACCGCTGTTATTTAAGCTCGCCATGGTGTCCGGGAGCAGGGCTGCAATCCCACTGCCGATCAAAATGGCTACCGGTGTTGCCAGGCAAACCAGTACCGCCATCTTCATCTCATAGGGCTCAATCTTTTTCCCCAGATATTCCGGAGTTCGCCCCACCATCAGCCCGGCAATAAACACCGTGAGAATGGCAAAGGCCAGCATCCCGTAGAGGCCGCAGCCCACACCGCCGAAGACCACCTCACCCAGCTGCATCAGGAGCATAGTGACCATGCCACCCAAGGGGGTGTAGCTGTCATGCATGGAATTGACCGAACCATTGGAGGCTGCCGTTGTAAAGGCTGCCCAGGTAGCAGAAGACGCAATGCCGAAGCGGGCTTCCTTTCCTTCCATATTGCCCCCAGCCTGGTCGGCTACGGTCAGATTCACCGCACCTCCCGCTGACAGCTGAGGGGTGGCCATCTGTTCACTCACAGCAATGCTGGCCAAAGCCACCATCAAAAGAATGAACATCGCAGCAAAAATAGCCCGTCCCTGCTTCTTATCCTTCACTGCCCGGCCAAAGCTGAAGCACAGGGCCACCGGAATCAGCAAAATAGAGATTACCTCAAGAAAGTTTGAAAAAGGTGTGGGGTTTTCCAAGGGATGGGCAGAATTGACGCCGTAGAATCCCCCACCGTTGGTCCCTAGCTGCTTAATGGCGATCTGGCTGGCCCCTGGTCCTAAGGGGATGGTTTCTTCATTGATCACGGTCGCTCCTGGCACGGGTGCTCCATCCACTGTCACCACACCATCTTTAATGACCCCGCCAGTAATCAGTGTTCCCTGGGCGTCCACAGCCACCGGTTCCACCAGCTTAACACTCTGGCCCGACTGAAAGGTCTGGACCACACCCTGGGAGGCAATGCCCACCGTTAAAATAATAGACAGGGGCAACAGGATATACAGAGTTCCCCGGGTCAGATCCGTCCAGAAATTGCCCAGGCCCTTCTTTTGAACCTTCATAAAACCACGAATCAGGGCAAAAAGCACCGCAATGCCCGTGGCCGCTGAAACAAAATTCTGGACCGTTAGACCCAAGGCCTGGGACAAGTAGCTCAGCTGGAACTCCCCACTATAAGCCTGCCAATTGGTATTGGTCACAAAGCTGATAGCCGTGTTCAGGGCCAGATCCCAGGGCATCCCCGGAACTTCCATGGGATTGCCGGGGAGGATGCCCTGGAGCATCAAAAGCCCCCATAAAAATACCAATCCAAACAGGTTAAAAACCAGTACAGCCAGCAGATATTGCTTCCAGCCCATCTGCTCATCGGGATTGATACGCAGCATCCTGTAGATCAGGTTTTCACAGGGCTTTAACACCTTGGATAAAAACACCCGTTCCCCGGACATCACCTTATTGATATAAATTCCCAGGGGGATGGCTAAGGCCACCAGGACTATTAAGATTAATGCGTATTCCAGAATTAAAGCACTCATCGTTTGTCACCTCGAATCAGTATGACACAATAATAAACAAGCAACCCCAGGGCAACTGCCCCGATAATCGGTATGACAACGGTCATTTTCATGCACCTCTTTCTATTTGATGACAAAATTTTAACACCATCCGTATAAAGATGGTGTTAGGGTTTGGGGATTGGTATTAAAATGGTATAAAAATGCGATTATCTATTCTCCCAGCCCAAACATCATGCGGCAAAGCTTCTTACCGGAATGGGTTTTAAAGATATTATGGTAGGCAGCCATCACACTCTTTTTCTCAGCCCCATCCTCATACAGGTTCACCAGGAAATCGGCCTCCACCAGGATCTGATGGTCCTTTCCCTGGATATCGGTATAGCTGTGGTGGTTGGCTACCAAATTGCTCACCCGGGTAATGATAACATCGTCGTAACCCAATCGGTCAAGCAGCGCCTCGGCTTCAGCTGGTCCCATTTCTTCCTGAATTTTACCGTCACATCGGCCGTATTTTTCTTCCCCTGCCTTTATGCCGATATCGTGGACCAGGGCAGCTACCTCCAAAACGACCTGATCCCCAGGATCGATTTTCTCCATCTGCCCAATGAGGGAAGCCAGGCTGTGTACCTTTAAAAAATGCTGGATGCGCTTGGGGTCACCGTTGTAATATTCCATCATCGCCAGTGTTAATTGATTGGTGTCCATAGGAGTCCTCCTTGAATTCTCTTTTTTGGGTTCTATTATAAGCCTACCATGCTATAATAAAATTAAATGAATAATGGCTTAAGCCATTTTTAGACTGTCGGCAAACCTAGGGAGGGGAGTTGATAAAAATACGAGAACCCCGGTGCCCTTGCGGGTTGGAGTTCTCGGTTTGTGTCAAGTTAAGAAAGCAAACCCGCCTACAACTCGATCAAAACCGTAGGTTTTGCGCCTTGGCGAGTGAGGGGGTATTCTTCATTCGTCAGCGCCTGGGGTCCGGGGTGAATCTTTTTTATCCGCTCCCCAACCGCGATATGGCACTTTTTCTACATTCTGATAATGGCTTAAGCCATTTTAATAAAGGATAAATCATGAGCGAATTAAAAGCCGAGGGTGTCCGTAAAAGCATCCTCAACGAATTAAATAACCTAAAAGGCACCGCCATGGAGGAGGGGCGTCTGCTGGATGAAACCGTCTTAAAGCTCCTTACCGATACCACCCTCAAACTGAACCGGGAGGTCCTCCTCATGCTGGACGACCACAATGTCATCCATAACGTAGCCCTGGGGGATGTGAACACGGTGGCCTTTGGAGATGCCAAGATGGAGACCACCGCCATCGGGCTGAACCGCATCCGGGTTATTCACACCCATCCCGGGGGCAATCCCCACCTCTCCGATGAGGACCTTTCTGCGGCGGTCCGCCAGCGTCTGCAATGCATGGTGGCCGTGGGCGTCGCCCCGGATGGAACCAACCGCTTCGGTATCGGCCTGCCCATGGTAGAGGATGAATCCCTGGTGTACCGCTACGCCCTGGTGGATTCCCTAAGGCGTTTAAACGCTCTGGATGTGGCGGGCTACGCTGCCTTGGCTTCCAGGGAACTGCGCCGCCTTCCGGGGGCGGGCTTCGACACCGTGGATACCGAGGAACGAGCCTTACTCCTGGGGGTAGATTTAGGCACCCGGGGCATCGGCATTGATCTGGCCTCCTCCATGGAGGAGTTGCGCCGCCTGGTGGAAACCGCCGATGGCCGGGTGGTGGATGTGGTCACCCAAAGCCGCAGCCAAATTGATCCCGTCTTTTATCTGGGGAAGGGCAAGCTTCGGGAGATTGTACGCCTCGTCCAAAATGCCGATGCCAACCTCATCGTGGCCAATGACGAGCTCAATTCCAACCAGATTGCCTGTATTGAATCCCTTACCGGGTGTAAAACCATCGACCGCACCACCATCATCCTGGACATCTTCGCCCGTCACGCCAAGACGAGAGAGGGGAAGCTCCAGGTGGAGCTGGCCCAACAAAAATATCGCATGAGCCACCTCAAGGGCCTGGGCATCGTCCTCTCCCGGACCGGTGGGGGCATTGGCACCCGGGGCCCTGGTGAGAAAAAACTGGAACCCGACCGCCGCCATATCCGCCGTCAGATTGACGAGCTTCTGAGCCGTCTGGAACGCATTGATAAGAGCAATGCCCTGGGCGCCAAACAACGAACCCGGAACCAGATCCGCACCGTTGCCCTGGTGGGCTACACCAATTCCGGTAAAAGCACCCTGTTCAACCGTCTCACCGACAGTGATGTGGTCATGCAGGACGGGCTCTTCATCACCCTGGATTCCACCATGCGTCAAATCAACCCGGAATACGGCAATTACCTGCTCTCAGATACTGTCGGTTTTATTGAAAAGCTCCCCCATGACCTGGTCACTGCCTTTCGAACCACCTTAAAGGAGGTGGATGATGCCGATTTACTCCTCCATGTGGTGGATGCCGCCGGGCCCCACGCCCAGGCCCAAATGGCTGTGGTGGACGAGGTCCTGGGGAGTATCGGTGCCGGACACCAGGATATTTTAGTGGTGTACAATAAAATTGATCTCCTGGATGAAGCAAGCGCCCTGGCCTTACAAAACCGGGCTGAACGGGAAGGAGCGGTGTGCATCTCTGCCCGGGAGGGTGAGGGCACCCACACCCTCACCGCTGCCATCTCCGCCCATCTTGGAGGCGGTACCTGCACACGTCAATTCCTTATTCCCTACACCCACAGCAAGGCGCTGGCTGCCCTCCATGAAAAGGCAGAGGTCACCCAGATGGATTATGTGGAGATGGGTACCCAGGTTACGGCCATCACCGACAAGGATTTCCCCAGCCACCGTTTTGAAGCCTATGAAATAACAGAGGAGGACCATGGAACAGGATTACCGGACCATTCTTGCTGAAACCGAATGTGAAATAGAAATAAAAAAATCCCGGTTTATTGGCCGGGTGTACCCTGTGACGGATGAAGCCGCGGTGGAAGAAATTATTTCCCGGGTGAAGAAGGAGCATTACAAGGCCACCCATGTGTGCTCTGCCTACGTCCTCCACACCCTCCCGGAGCGCCAGAAGGCCAATGACGATGGCGAGCCCTCGGGTACCGCAGGCCGACCCATCCTGGAGGTCATCCATAAGCGGGCGCTAAAAAACATCCTCGTCCTCGTCATCCGCTACTTTGGAGGCATTAAGCTGGGCGCCGGGGGACTCATTCGAGCTTACTCCGGCTGTGCCGCCGAGGTCATCGCCCAGTCCCCCATCATTAAAAAGCAATACTCCGACTGCCTTTCCCTGGAAATTGACTATCCCCAATACGGCGGGCTCCTCAACAAACTGACAGAGTGGGGCTACACCCCCATCTCCGAGGACTTTGGGGAAAAGGTTACCCTGGATTTTTACCTCCCCGTTGCCGAAACTGAGGACTTTATCCGTCTGATTCGGGATGCCACCAATGACCGGTTTGACTACGCGGTGCTGGATCGGTGCTTTGTGGATGTGCCACAGGGGGAATAAGGGCTATTCCCCTGCATACCCTTCCAAAAAACGATGCCGGACCCCACCCTGTTTATAGCCAATGACGGCGTCCAGGCAGACATTTTCCACACTTTTAAAGATATTGTTTTCCACATGGGGGTTGGTTTTCTTCAGCTCGGCGATGAGGTGCTTGATTTCCACCCGCTTCGATCCGCCATCCCCCATGCTTTTCCCCTCCAGGGAGCAGGTGTCTGTAAAATGGCAGGCGCACTGGATGAAATGGAGGTCATTGTCATCCCGCCAAGCCTTGATATCCTCCTCCCGAATGAGGTAAAGGGGGCGAATAAGCTCCATTCCCTCAAAATTCGTGCTGTGGAGCTTGGGCATCATGGTCTGGACCTGGCCGCCGTAGAGCATCCCCATGAGGATGGTCTCAATCACATCGTCAAAATGATGACCCAGGGCGATTTTATTGCAGCCCCGCTCCCTGGCGGCATTGTACAGATGGCCCCGGCGCATCCGGGCACAGAGGTAGCAGGGGGATTTTTCAATGTTCACCACTGCATCAAAGATCTGACTGTCAAAGATTTCGATGGGGATGCCCATCAGTCGGGCGTTCCCCTCAATGACCTGGCGGTTGGCCGGGCTATACCCCGGGTCCATCACCAAAAACACCAGCTCAAAGGGAATCTTATTATGACGCTTCAGCTCCTGAAAGAGCTTCGCCATGAGCATAGAGTCCTTCCCCCCGGAGATGCACACGGCAATTTTATCCCCCGGCGCAATGAGTTCGTACTCCACTACGGCCTTGGTAAAACGTCCCAAAAGCTTCTTGTGATATTTCTTTTGGAGGCTTTTTTCGATGGTCTGCTTCCGATCCGCCTTTTCCAAATCCTTCTTCAACGCCCCAAGGAGCCATTCCCGATAGCCCCCCATCAGATTCGCCGCCCGATAGCCCCGGTCCACCAGGGCTTCAACGGTCGCCTCACTCAACAGACCCTGGATACAATAGGGGATGATGCGTTTATCCCGGGGCAGCTCACAGCCCTCTGCCAACAGCTTTCCCTCATCCATACGGATGGCCCCGGGGATGTGCCCCAGAGTGTAGGCGGCCTCATCCCGAATATCGATGAGGATATATTCCTCTGGGGATAATGCTTCAAGTTCCCCCAGGGTAATGGTTGTTTCACTTTTATTGGTCATGGATTCTCCAATCCTTTCCGTGTTTTCATCTGTTTAGAATTTTCGAATACCATCATACCATTTAACCTGCATCGGAACAACGGACATCCCCAAGCTTTCCAAATATCCCTTTGGAGAACCGACAGATGAGGACGGATAGGAGAAAGGCGCCACAATAAATCATCGGCAGATGATCGGCTAATTCTTCAAAAAGTACCCCGTACACGGCCTGTCCCAGGGGTGTCGCACAAAGCACCAAACAGGTAATCAAAGCCATCACCTTGCCAATGAGCGCCTCCGGCGTTACCCGTTGGACATAGGTCAGCATCTGAATGCTGATCAAGGTGGAGAACACCATCATCAACCCACCGGTTAGGGTGATGACGCCGTAGATAACCCAGGAGCCTGCCTTAAGCCATAGGACCAAGCCCACGGGAACCAAGGCCAGGGCACACAGGAACAAAAGGCGATGGGACTGTCGGATATCCAGCCGCTGCCCCAGGCTCCCGGAAAGCAAGGCCCCAAACAGTCCTCCTGCCGCCAGGGCCCCCTGGGCGTAGCCGTACAGGGTGTTCCCCACCCCCTCTGGAAAGCCAAGGTGTCTTGTAATAACCACTGGCAGTCCGATGATGATCAGAGCAGAGAACACCAGGTTAATCACCATCAGCAGCACCCCGACCTGCCCAATTTCTGGACGGGTGTGGCGAATAAATTGCCAGCTTTCTAATAAATCCAGCTTTGCCATGGCCAGAATTCCCTGGTTCTCCCCACGTCTCTGAAAGGGAATATGGATAAAGATCTCCATCATGGCCGAAAACAGAAAGCACAGAACACTTAGGTATAATATGGGTTCCAGGCCGTACAGCCCATACATCAGTCCCCCCAGCACCGGCCCAAGAATGCCCGCCAGTGAGTTAACCCCGTTAATAACCGCATTCCCTGCCATCAAATGGTCCGAGTGCAAAAGCACCGGAAGGGATGCCTGCACCGCTGGCTGATAGGCGCCCTGGATACCATAGAGCAGCATCAGCACCACCACCAGCAGCGGAACCAGCTCCAACCGAAGATAGCTCAAGGCATAAAATCCCACCAGCACCGCTGTAAAGAAATCTAAAAACACCATTACATTGCGCTTATTCACCCGATCGGCAATAATCCCACCCACCGGGGAAAGCAAAAGCATGGGGATAAAGGATAAGCCCAGCACCATCCCGTAAAGGGTGGGGGAACCCGTTTGGTTAAGTAAATACAAGGGCAGGGCGTACCTTAAAATATTATTTCCAAATAAGGAAATAATCTGTCCCACCACCACCAGTGTAAACTCCCGCTGAAATAATTGAGTATTCATCACATTCCTCCTTTAATACCAACCGTTGGTATGTATTATTGTAAAATTTAAATCCCCGAAGGGATTTAAATAACCTACACCTTTCTTTTCTCTTTCATTTGATGCATATGCTCTGCCATGCCCTCCTCCAAGGATGGAAATCCCAGTTTATTCAGAAGGAGATTAAAAAAATCTATTTTTCGATCCACCGCCTCGCCGTCTCCCGGATAAATCAGAGGATTCATCCACACATTGGTCAGGAGCATCAGCACATCTGCCATCTCCTGGGGGTAATCACATTGGATCGATCCATCGGCAATCCCTTCCTTGATGACAGGCAGAATATAATGGGGAACCACATCCTCCATGGTGTTCGCCATGTGAATGGAGAGAAGCTGCGGATTCTGAAGGAGGTTGGGCATGGAGGCAATAAAGTCCCGCTGGGGGGTGTTCTTCCATGAGGATAAAAACATTTTCTGCAATTTTTCAGCACCATTCAACGATGAATCGTGGAGAAGGCGATCCATCTCCCGGGCCGACTCCATCCCTACCCGATCAGTTACTGCCAAAAGAATGGCCTCCTTGGACTTAAAATGATGGTAGATGGCCCCCTTGCTCAATCCTCCCAGACCATCGATAATATCCTGGATGGAGGTTTTGTCATAACCTTTCTCAAGGAACAGGCGCAGGGCCACCTCCAAAATTTTTTCCACTGTCTCCTCGGGGTATTTATTGCGTGCCATTCTTCTTCCTCCTACCATACATACCATTAGTATGTATGGATGATACCACGTCCCTTTCCCCTTGTCAAGAGACTCTAAAAAATGAATATTGCCCCACACACTTTTATTCTGCCAATTGTCCTGCCACCCCTTCACAAGGGGGCAGGCTCTGCCCTTTTTCCCAAAAGCTTTTCCAATTGAAAACAACATTGAGCACCACGGTTACCAAAGCGACCATGAACAGGCCATTGCTAAAGAGCATCGCCGCCACCTCCGGCAAACCGCTAAAGGCATCGGTGGTAAAATGTGCTCCCACCCCGGCGGCCAGACCTGCCCCAAGAATCAGGGTGTTTTTATTATCGGACAAATCCACCTTCGCCAGTATAGAAACCCCTGCCGCAGCGATGGTTCCGAAGAGGGCCACCATCGCCCCACCAATGACCGGAGTGGGAATACAGGTAATAAAGGTGGACAGCTTAGGACACAGACTAAGGATTAACAGCATCACCGCCGCAAAGGCAACGGATTGGCGGCTATCGTTCCCGGAAAGCTTTACCACGCTGACATTTTCATTGAACATCGCCGAGGGAAAAGAATTAAAGACGCCTGCCATCATCTGGGATAGGGACTGGGCCCGCATTCCCCGGGTGATGGTGACCTCATCCGTTGTCGTTCCCCGGACATTGTCCAAGAAAGCAAATACCCCAATGCACTGCACCATATTGATGACGCTAAAGAGGGTCATTATAAGGATGGCATCCAGGCGAAACTCCGGTATTCCAAAATGAAAGGGCAGGTTGAAATCAAAAAGAGCCGCCCCAGCCACCGGAGATAAATCCACCAAACCAAAGGGAATGGCCAAAAGCGTCCCGGTTCCCAGGCCAATGAGCAGAGCGGTGGACCGAAGAAGGGTGTTTCCGAATTGGTTGAGCAGAACGATGAGAAGCAGTACTCCAAAACCCAGAACCAGATTAATGGGGCTGCCGAAATTCACCGCACCGGCACCACCGGCTAAATTTTCAAAGGCCGTAGGAATCAGCGTTACGCCCACCATGGTTAAAAAGGCCCCCAGCACGATGGGCGGGAAAAATTTCAAAATCCGGTTGATCCCCATACACACCACAAAGAGGATAGCCCCAGACGCAATAACCCCACCGAAGACCGCCGGCAGACCATGGGCCTGTCCGATAATAATCATCGGTCCCAGGGGTGCAAAGGCCTAGCCCAGGGCAATGGGCAGCTTCGACCCCACAAATTTACCCACACCCACCACCTGCAATAAGGTAGCCAAAGCCGCTGCAAAAAAATTTGCTGCTATTAAAAAGGCAATGGTCTGATGGTCGAGTCCCATGCCATTACCTAAAATCATCGGGACGGCAATGGCTCCCGGACACATCGTAAGCACATGTTGCAGGCCTGCCAATAGATTCTCTGCAAGCTCCGACTTTGCCGGCACCTCTGCCTTCCCCAAAGCTGTTACCGAGACGATATCGCCATCCATTCCCTGGTAGTTTTCCATTAAAATCCCCCTAATCTTTTTCTTTCCAATTGATAAAATCGGACGCTATTTTTTTATTATAACAAGGAATGGTTTTCGTTTCAATAATTTTTTATTGATATATGATATTTTATTATCACATCGAGCATCTCATGAAAAACACCGAGGATGAAAGATATTGTTTTCCACATAGGAGTTGGTTTTCTTCCGTTCAGCGATGAGGTGCTCGATTTCCCCCCGCTTCGATCCGCTAAGCCTTAATCTCCTCCTTCCGAATGGGGTAACGGGGTCATCCCGATGATTATCCCAAAGAGACTTATATTTTAAAAAAAGTTGTTGCACATTTGTAAAAATGATATAATAATATCGTTATCAGATAACCATTACATTATTCATTCACTCAAATATAAAAGGGTGCAGACATGATAGAAACGACAGAAATTTTTTATTGAAATAAAAACAGGAGGCAATATATGGTGTATTTTCAAGCATTATCAGGGCAAGAGGCTTTAAAATTATTGACCGAGGCCCAGGGCAAGGGAATCATTCTTGCTGGTGGGAGCGATGTCATGGTCGATATCAAAGCCGAAAAAATAAACCCCAGTGCCCTGATCGATATTACAAAGGCGCCGGATTTAATCGGAATTTCAGAAGAAGAGGATTATCTCAGGATTGGTGCAGCAACGACATTGACAGACATTGCCTGCTCACCCCTTGTGCGCAGGTGCCTTCCATCCCTGGCCCAGGGCTGTGGCAGCGTAGGGTCCCTGCAAATTCGCAACTCCGCAACCCTCACCGGCAATGTGGTCAGTGCACAGCCTGCAGGGGACGGGGCCATGGCCCTTGCCGCTTTAGCACCCATATTCGTCGTTTTATCAGAGGATGGGGAACGTCGGCTGACCATGGACGAGATGTACGCTGGCTTTGGTAAAAGCGCCATTGATCCTTCCCGGGAACTCATTACTAAAATCATGATCCCTATGCCCAAGGAGCGGGAAGCGGCATCCTTCATCCGTTTGGAACTGCGAAAATCCCTTTCCCTGCCCATGCTCAATTGCTCTGCAATGCTCCACTGCGAAGGGGATGTGATTACGTGGGCCCGGCTGCGGATGGGACCTGTAGGGGTAGGCCCCGTTCAGGCAAAAGTGGCAGAAGATTACCTGGTGGGTAAAACCTTTAGCACTGCGCTAGCCCAGGAGGCCGGACAACTCGCCCTGGAAGATGCCAATCCCAGGAGCAACCCCCTGCGGGGAAGTAGGGAGTATCGTATGGATGTCCTGCCCATCATCATTTGCCGGGCTTTGGAAGCGTGTTGGGCGCAATTACAGGGAATAGAAGGAAAGAGGTAGGGTTACAATGGCAGAATTACATACAATAATAAACGGAGAACGGATTGTGGCAGAGGTTGATCCCAGCCTTTCTTTGGCGGAATTCCTGCGAAACAATCTTTACCTGACCGGAACCAAAATCGGCTGTGGTCAAGGCGAATGTGGTGCCTGCACCATCATTATGGACGGTAAGGCAGTGACCTCTTGCATTATTCCCGTTCTGCGGGCTGAAGGCGCTGTCATCGAGACCATTGAAGGCTTAAACCAAAGCGGCAAAATGCATCCCCTCCAAGAAGAATTCATCCTTGAGGGGGCCGTACAATGCGGTTTCTGTACCCCTGGGATGATTATGTCGGCAAAGGCCCTGCTGGATAAAACCCCCGAACCTGATTCCTCAGAAATCAAAGAGGCATTGGGGGGCAATATTTGCCGATGCACCGGCTATGTCAATATCGAACGCGCCATTGAAAAGGCGGCGGTTCGTTTAAAGGGAGAGGAGTAAGGCCGCTATGAAATACATTGGACAAGATATTCCACGTAATGATGGAATTGATAAAGTAACCGGACAGGGAAGGTTTACCAGTGATGTCATCCTGCCACGGATGACCTATGCAAAGATACTTCGCAGTCCCTATGCCCATGCCAAGGTACGCACCATCGATACCTCCCAGGCCGAAGCCCTGCCCGGGGTCCGTGCCGTCTGTACCTTTAAAAACACCACTCCAAAATATTGGAACGGTGCCGCACCCATGTTCATCACCCCCCTTCCCCACGTTCCCGTGCTGGACCAGAAGATCTTTACGGATGAACCTCGGTATATTGGGGATGAGGTAGCCGCCGTGGCAGCGGATACCGAAGCCATTGCCGCCCAGGCCCTTAAGCTGATTAACATCGAATGGGAAGAACTGCCGGCTGTTTACGATCCTCTGGAGGCCGTCAAGCCCGATGCCCCAAAGGTACAGCCAGAATTCGCCAATCCCCAGTTTAATAATATCTGCGGCGGCCCCATTGAGCTGGATTTTGGAGGAGATCCTAAAAAGGCCTTTGAAACCTGTGATGTAGTGGTGGATTACGATGTTACCCTCCCCCGTGTCAAACAGGCCCAAATGGAGCCCTGCGGCGCCATTGCAGAATTTTCCCACGATGGCCGCCTGGAAATCACATCCACCACCCAGGCCCCCTATGTCACTAAGATGATCTTAGCCGAAGCCCTGGATTTACCAACCAGCAAGGTCACGGTTAAAAATCCGCCCTATGTGGGCGGTGGCTTCGGGGTACGAATCGGCTTATCCGGTAAGGCTGAAATTTTAGCCGCCGCCCTGGCCATGCAGTGCCACCGCCCCGTTAAGCTAATCTACAGCCGGGAAGAAGACTTTACTTGTACGGATACCCGCCACGGCGGCTATTTGAAGTGTCGTCTGGGGGCGACGAAAGATGGAACCCTCATTGCCATCAATACAGAAGCCTGGCTTAATACCGGTGCCTATGCCACCTTCGGCACCGACCTCGTCGGGGTATGTGGGGCCTGCGGTACCGCCGGTGCCTACAGCATTCCCAACTTCCATTATACGGGCTGGCCGGTGTATACCAATCAGGTCAATTCTGGTGCCATGCGTGGCTTCGGAAGCCCCCAAGGGAATACCGTGGTAGAAAGCGCCATGGACCTTTTAGCCAAAGAGCTTAAGATGGATGCCATCGAGCTGCGGAAGAAAAACGCTACCCGTGAGGATTCTAAGAATTGGTTCCCCTTCCCACCAGGAAGCTGTGGGATGAATGAATGTCTCGACAAGGCGGCTACAGCCATTGACTGGGCCGAAAAGCGGGGCCGGGCTGATGCCCAAACTGGCCGCACCCGACGGGGCGTCGGGATTTCCGGCGGCACCCACGTGAGTAATGCCGCCCCCTTCTGCGTGGATTATAATACGGTCATGGTACGGATTGAAGGGGACGGCACACTATTTGTCAATAGTTCGATCCCTGAAATCGGGCCGGGTTCCACCACCGCGTGCCTCCAGGTGGCCTGTGACCTTATTGGTGCCCCCTTTAAAGATTCAGTGATGAAATTCGGGGATACCGATGCCGCCCCCTTCGATATTGGAAGCCACGCCACAAGGACCCTGTACACGGTCAGCCACGTCCTGACGACAGCCGCCCAAAAACTACGCATCGATATTTTTGAATATGTCAGTCAAAAATTCGATGTGGCCAGCGATGCCCTCGACATGGAAGAAGGCATCATCACCAGCAAAGGCAAGCCCGTCACCACCCTGGCGGAAGCCGCCATGAAGGCACATTTAGATGGACATCAATTTGTGGCTTCGGCCAGCCAGGCCCCCCCTAATTGCCTCCCCTTCTATGCCCAGGCGGCAGAGGTTGAGGTGGATACAGAAACCGGTATGATTAAAGTCCTGAAGATTGCAGCTGCCCACGATGTGGGAAAAGCCGTCAGCCCCAAGCTGTGTAAGGGACAAATCGAAGGCGGCGTTCTCCAGGGTGTTGGTTATGCCCTGCGGGAAGAAATGACCTACGTGGAAAATAAGGGCTTTTATAATAAAAGCTTCCACAGCTACATGCTTCCCACCGGGGATGATCGCCCTGAGATCGAATCCATACTAGTGGAAAATCCAGATCCCTCTGGGGTTTATGGTATTATCGGTATCGGTGAATGTGGGGTGAACCCGACCCTGGCGGCCATTGGCAATGCGGTGGAGGATGCCATCGGGATCCGCTTCCACGAATTCCCCTTAACACCTGGTCGTGTGTTGGCGGCATTAAAAGAAAAAGCCCAGCAATAGGCTAAATTTCTAAGCGGATAAAAATACCCATTCCCTAATAAACAGGAATGGGTATTTTAAAAGCGGTCTGAACCTAGGAAAGCAATCCAATCAACTGATCCAGATTCTTCTTGCCAAACTGGACGTCCTGGCCATCCACCACCATACAGGGGACGCTCATGATGTCATACTTGTTCTTTAGGTCTTCAAAGTGGTTGAGGTCGTAAACATCCACGGTGATGTCGGGGTTTTCTAAGCCCATTCGGGCGGCGGCCATGACCAAATCCGGGCACTGGGTGCAGGAGAGGGAGATGGCAATCTGAAGGTGATGGGATCCGGAAATCGCCTTGATGGCGGCGAATTGTTCCTCTCCCAGGGGCTGTCCTGGGCCAGCGGCGTTGTACAAGGTCACCACGAAGGAGTTGAACTCATGGCCTCCAGGGACGCCATGGAAGGCAAAGCCTAAGGGGACTCCGGCACCATCACAGATTTCAATGGCAGGGCACTCTTCCCCACCCTGGATGATTTCAGCACTCAGCAGGTCGGATAGTGCCGCTACCTCCTGGACGAAGCCGGAGACTTCCTCGGAGATGGCGGTTCCGTCAACGTGTGCCTTTAAAACCACGGGGCGTTCAAAGCGGGCAAAGACACCCGCCAGCTGAGCACGGATTTCTGCGGTAATAAAGCCGCCATCTGCACCAGCATCCGCCGGGGAGGCTTCCTCAGGCTGCTTCATCCCCTTCACCTCAAAGGCCGGAATACCCAGCTTTTCATGGAGAGTGGAGACATGGTGTTCCAGGGAGGTGGCTGCCTTTGCCCCATCGGACACGGCAGTAACCACCTGACGCAGATTTTTAATACAGATATCCCCGGCACCATAGACGCCATCAATCGAGGTCTTTTGGTTTAAATCCGTCACCAGATAGCCTTGGGCATCCAGCTCAACCTGGCCTTTAAACAAGCTATTGGCTGGTGCATATCCTGCAAAGACGAAAACACCAAAGGTGTCCCCAGCCGGAGCGTCGTAACGGGTGATTTCCCCGGTAACATCATTTTTATAAATAATATGACGCAGCTTGGTATCCCCATCCACCTCGACCACCTGGGTATTGTAATGGATGGTAATCTTCTCATGATTTTTGGCTTCATCGGCCACAGCGGCGGCACAGGTAAAGTCTGGTTCTCTGGCCAGGATGGTGACCTGACGGGCATACTTCGTCAAAAATACCGCTTCCTCAGCAGCAGCAAAGCCAGCACCCACCACAAAGACATCCTTCCCGGTGAAGAATTCGCCGTCACAGGTGGCACAGTAGGCCACACCCCGGCCCCGGAAATCCGCTTCTCCCTGGAAGCCAATCATTCGGGGAGAGGCGCCAGTGGCCAAGATCACCCCAAAGGCTTCATAGGTACCCTTATCCGTTTTAACCTTTTTAATATCTGCTTCCAGTGTCAGCTCTGAAACCTCTGCCAGTAAAAATTCTGCCCCGAAGGATTCTGCCTGCTTGCGCATATCCTCAGTAAGCTCCGTACCGCTGGTCTTTCGTACTCCCGGGTAATTCACCACTTCCGAGGTGATGGTAATCTGTCCGCCAAAGTGTTCCTTTTCCACCACCAGGGTCTTGTATTGTGCCCGGGCCATATAAATCGCGGCGGAGAGCCCCGCAGGGCCTCCGCCGACGATAATGACATCATACTGGTTCGACATGGGACTAGATAAGGCCCACTAAATCTAAGCTAGGCTTTAAGGTTTCGGCACCAGGCTGCCATTTGGCGGGGCAAACTTCATCACCGTGTTCAGCCACAAATTGGGATGCCTGAACCCGACGAAGCAGCTCATCTGCATTTCGGCCAACGTTCCCGGCGATAACTTCGTAAGCAACGATTTCCCCTTCAGGATTAACAATGAAGGTCCCACGTTCTGCCATCCCATCGGCTTCAATCATCACATCGAAATCCCGGGCGAGGACACCAGTGGGGTCTGCCAGCATAGTGTACTGAATCTTCTTGATGGTGTCAGAGGCATCATGCCATGCTTTATGGACAAAGTGGGAATCACAGGAAACGGAGTAGATATCGCAGCCAATTTTCTGGAATTCATCATATTTATTGGCTAAATCTTCCAACTCTGTGGGACACACAAAGGTAAAATCTGCAGGATAGAAGAAAAAGATGGACCAACGTCCGAGGATATCTTCTTTTTTAACTTCCTTAAATTCACCACCAACGTAGGCCTGTACTGCAAAATCGCTGACTTGCTTTTTAATTAATGACATGTTAATTTCCTCCTATGTCTAAAAAAATTCTATGAGATACGGGATAAACAATTGTGTTAGCTCTTACTAACTTGACTAAATTATAGCAATGTTAGTTCAGCCTGTCAATTGTTTTTTATAATTATTTTAAACTAAATCAGAAATGTCACAGGAATGTACACATGCTATAATAAAATTAATATTCTCTATTTCAATGAAAGAAGGACTCTGATGAAACAAGAAACTTATAAAAGAACCGATGCACTCCTCATTTTACTCAACGGAATTCTCTGTCTAATTTTCGCCAGGAATGTGACCCATCTCCTTCCCACCTTTTGCGGTGGTATCCTGGTCATCAAGGGTGGACTACAATTTTACAAAGGAATCATTAATCGGGATTACAGGATTTTAGAACAAACTGACCTGGTCAAATCCTTTTCTGCCATTGCCGTGGGCATTGGTATCTTCTTCGCCCAGGAGGATGCCCTTTTTATTATCGCCATTTTCTGGGGGCTGACGGGCCTAACCCAGGCAACGGGCTGCCTCAATACAGCCCTGTTTAAAATGGCCCGGAAGGAAAAGTTCTTTTGGGATCTTTTCAAGGGCCTGGTAGAATTTTCCCTTTCCATGGCCGTGATCTTTAATCCCTTTAACAGTGTGGAACATCATGTCCTCCTTCTGGGGATTGATATGATCTTTGAAGGAGTTATCAGCTTTTTGGCCAGGGCAGAAAAAAGTGCTAAACAATCAGATTGATCTACCGGAAAATAATAAGCAATGCACTTTTGGTGGCGCTTAGTAATCCGACCTTACCATCTCCAGGGCATGGCAGGCACTGCAAATGCCATAGGGATAATTCCAGGGCAGCCGATCCCCGCAGATTTTACATTTTTTATAGGTGTTCTTATTCTGCTTAAGCTTCGCAATGATGGCCCCGGAGAGTTCCAACTTACACTCTAGAATATAAGCCTTCTGGGCTTCTGCCTCTTCCTCATCGGAGCTGAAGCTCCGCAGGATGGAATAGAGTAAATCCAGAATCTTGTACTTACCCTCCAGGGTTTCCAGGGAATCCCCATCCTGGGCGATGACAATGGTTAGCCCATCCAGAATTGGCCTGCCTTTTAAGCGATTGTGCATGGCTTCCTTCCATCGGGAGAGGATATCGTAATTGGTTTCATCAAAGGGGATGGTAATTCCCCGGTACATTTCGTCCTTGGGCAGGGGGCAATGGGTTTCCATCCACTCACATAAATCAATGGCCCGGGTCATGCTGGCCTTTTTATAGGGAGCATGATCCGTCAGACTCTGCCAGTCCCGCATGGTTTGGGAAAGGGAACGGTCCATATTAACTAAGAACCCTGGCATGGTGGTCCGGGCTGCCTCGATGGGAGGATTTTTAGCCTTTAACTTCCATTTAACGCTGCTTTTATCAAAGCAGGCATTCACCAAACCCAGCTCCTCGTAGCCCCGCCTTCCGGCACGGCCTGCCACCTGCTTAATCTCTGCCGGCTCCAAATCCCGCTTTTTCTGACCGTCAAATTTCTGGGTTTCCAAAAAGATAATGCGCTTCACAGGAAGGTTCATCCCCATACCAATGGCATCGGTAGCCACGACCACCTTGGTTTCACCCCGGGCAAATTTCTCGGTTTCCGCCCGGCGGGCCTGATAGGGCAGGGCACCGTAAATCACGCTGACCTGCCGGCCGGCATCCTCTAAGAGGGAGGCCGCCTGGAGAACGCTGCGCCGGGAAAACACCACCAAGGCATCCCCATCCCGAACATCCTCAGGGAACATGAATTCTTCATCGTCCATGCGCAGGGGCGTCGCCCGGCGGTGGCGAACCACTTCCCAGGTATCCCCACACTCTTCAATAAGCGCAATGATCAGGGCCTCCGCCTCCGGGGCCATACAGGCGTGGACGGTCCCCGCCGTTACCCCTAAGATCGCCTGGGTCCAGGCCCAGCCCCGTTCCCGCTCTCCCACCATCTGGCATTCGTCAATGACGGCCACATCATACCAGGAAAAATCCATCATTTCCACCGTGGCCGCCACGTGCTGAGCTCCGGGCAGGATCTGTTCCTCCTCCCCGGTAATCATGCTGCAGGGAACGCCCTCCTTATTGAGACGTTCCGCAATTTCCATGGCTAAAAGCCGCAGTGGCGCTAAGTAGATTCCCCGCTTGGCGGCGGCGCAGTCCTCCACGGCATCGTGGGTCTTTCCGGAGTTAGTGGGCCCCACATGGAGGATAAAGTGCCGGGTCAGCTTTCTGGCTGCTGGAAACAGCTCCGGCATACTCCCGGGAATTTCCTTGAGCATGGCCTCCCGGGCCTCCTTGCGCTTCGTGGTGAAGGGATAATAGCCGTTATCCTCCACACAGTCGAAGATGACATCCTTGGTAAAATAATCTGCGACCTCCTGGGCCAGAACGCTTTGCCAAATACGGTTGAGCCGTCTGGCAATCATCCTGTCCACGGTTTCTACCCGGCCACTTTCTTTTACAACGGATTCAATCCCCCGAAGCTTCGGGTTATCATTATAAAAAATACCCCTGAGGAGCTTCTCGCCCTCATTGTCCGGGGGCCGCCTAAAATAGCGCATGGCCCCCATTTCCGGATGTTTTTCCACAAATTCCGATAAATCGTACTCAAAGGTACTGGTGATTTCCTTCTTCCCTCCCCGCCGGTTGCCACTAAACTGATACAGCCGCTCATGCTTGAAGCGGTTGCTGTAAAAGGTAATGGCGGTATGAGCCGCTTCTTCCCGGGTGGGGTATCGGGCTTCATTGAGCGCCTTGAGTGCGGCCTGGTTTTCCTCACTCAGAAAAGTCTTGCGCAGGCGGGCGCGCCGACTGGCTTGCTGCTTAGATCGTGCCATGGAAACTCCTTCAAATGTGATGTAATACCTTCATTATAGGATGGGCAAGCAGCCTTTGTCAAATTCTGGGGATTCCTTTAGTCCCCTGCCTTTTTCTTGACAACTGTAACTGAGCGTGTTATAAATTACCTATAACTGTAATTTTATAAAATACATTTAGGAGGTCTGACGACTATGTTTTCTCTCGATTTAAGTGTCCCGGTGCTCACCGTCTTTGCCCAGGGGCTCCTTAGCTTTTTCTCTCCCTGCGTTCTCCCCCTGATTCCATTATACATCGGCTATTTTGCTGGCGGTGCCTCGACGATGGATGCTAATGGCAACCCCCAGTATCCCCGGAAAAAGGTCTTTGTCAATACCCTGTTTTTTGTGCTGGGTATCAGTGCGACCTTCTTTATCCTGGGCTTTGGATTTACCGCCTTGGGGCAGTTCTTTAACAATAATCGCCTATGGTTTGTCCGCATCAGCGGAATCGTAATGATTCTCTTCGGCCTCTACCAATTCGGGCTTTTCCACAGTAAAAACAGTGAGCGTGAGTGGCGCCTGCCCTTTAAGCTGGATCAGCTGGCCATGGGTCCTCTGGGTGCCTTTATCCTGGGATTTGCCTTTAGCTTCGCCTGGACCCCCTGTGTGGGGCCCATTCTAGGCAGCGTCCTTCTGATGGCCGGGTCTGCAGGTACAATGGCGGATGGCTTTCTCCTCATCGGTGTGTACACCCTTGGCTTTATTTTGCCCTTCCTCGCCGTGGGACTTTTTACCGCCCAGGTCCTGGCTTTCTTTAAAAAGCATAAAAACATTGTCCGCTATACGGTAAAGGCTGGCGCCATTCTCCTCATCCTCATGGGACTGATGACCCTAACGGGCTTTATGAATGGGCTGACCGGCTATCTCTCCAATGTGGGCACCACCAACTCCACCACCCAGGAGCAAGGGGCCACTACCCCATCCCCACAGACCACCCCTGCACCCAGTCCCAGCACCAAGGCCTTAACCCCCGCCCCGGATTTTACCCTGACCGATCAAAATGGCGTCTCCCACCGTCTTTCGGATTATAAGGGCAAAACGGTTTTCCTGAATTTCTGGGCGACCTGGTGTCCCCCCTGCCGGGGCGAAATGCCGGATATCCAAAAGCTCTATGAGGCCCATGGCAAAAACCAGGGGGACCTCATCGTCCTGGGGGTCGCCTCTCCCAATGTGGGCCAGGAGGGCAGCGCGGAGGACATCAAATCTTTCCTCTCGGATAATGATTATACCTTCCCCGTGGTCATGGACGAAGGGGGGACCGCCGCCGCCATCCCCTATGGCATCAGCGCTTACCCCACCACCTATATGATTGATACCCAGGGGAATATCTACGGCTATGTCAGCAGTGCCCTGACCATGGATATGATGAAAAGCATTGTGGAGCAAACCCAGAACGGGGGAGCCCAGGAATAGTTGGATTCGCTACACTGGAGCCGCCCCCGCAACCACTCTCAACAATAAAAAGCAGGCTGTATCCATTGTTCGCAATGCAAAACCGCTTATAGCAAAAAGCCTACATCCCTGGGAATAACTCCCTCAGATGCAGGCTTTTAATTTACAGTGTAAACAACTCCGTTTTTCCGGCTTCTGCCTCACCCGTTGCCCCGGTGAGGGTAAGGGGGTGTTCCTCGGCATTGCACAAAATGACCGGGGTAATCAGGCAGACGCCCTTTTCCACAAGAAAATCTCGATCGATGGTCATGAGGCAATCCCCAGCCTTCACCTGATCGCCCTTTTTGACCATCGGGCTAAAGCCTTCGCCGCCGAGCGCCACGGTGTCTAGTCCAACATGGATTAGTATTTCTTCGTTATCCTCGGTTGACAGGGCGATGGCATGCTTGGTTTCTGCCACTAGCACTACGGTTCCATCGCAGGGAGCCACCACGGTGTTGCCCTTTAAGTCAATGGCTACCCCAGGTCCCATAATTCCTTTGGAAAATACCTCATCCGGCACCTTTTCGAGGGGCAGAATGCACCCGGACCCCGGAGCCTTGATCTGAGTACCCTTTTCAGTTGGCCAGTCATCCTTTGGTGCCGTTAACAATAACTCTTCAATTTCGTTTTTGATGACGGTGACCTGGGGACCATAAACCACCTGGACGCCGTTACCCTTATGGATGATGCCCTTACTGCCAGTGGCGGCAAAATCCGTATCCCTAACCTTACTGGCGTCTTTCACCGTTACCCGCAGACGGGTGGCGCAGCAATCCACGGTTTCCAAATTGTTTCGACCACCCAGAGCCATAACGATGCGGGTAGCTCGCGCGCTGGCTTTCAGGCCCTTTATGCCGGGTTCCTCGGTGAGTTTTCCTTCTCGGCCTGGTGTCTTTAAGTTGAACTTTTTAATGAGGAAGGTAAAGACAGCATAGTACACCAGACTCCAGGGAATCCCAATGAGTAAGACGTATAGGAAGTTGGTCTTGGCCTGGCCCTGGAGAACCCCAAAGAGAATATAATCGATGAAGCCGCCGCTAAAGGTTTGCCCAATGGTAATGGAAAAAATATGAGCCAGCATAAAGGCCAGTCCATCCAAAATGGCGTGTGCCACATAAAGGACCGGTGCCACGAAAAGAAAGGAAAATTCTAAGGGCTCAGTGATCCCTGTCATAAAGGAGGTCAGAGCAGCCGTCAGCATCAGACCCCCGACAATTTTTTTATTTTCCGGTTTGGCACAGCGGTAGATGGCAAAGGCAGCGCCCATTAAACCAAACATCATGGTAATAAAACGACCGGACATAAAGCGAGAGGTCCCTTCGAAGAATTTAACGGTGCCAGGATCAGCCAACTGGGCAAAGAAAATATTCTGGGTGCCATTATACACCTTGCCAGCGACCTCTAAAGTGCCACCCAAGGCGGTCTGCCAGAAGGGCAGGTAGAAAATATGATGCAGGCCGAAGGGTCCAAGCATCCTTAAAATAAAGCCGTAGAAAAAGGTTCCCACGTACCCCGTAGCGTTGACAATATTTCCCATGCCCATAATCAGACTTTGGAAAAAGGGCCAGACAAAGTACATTGCCACCCCCAGAAAGATGGCGGCAAAGGCAGTAATGATGGGCACAAAACGAGAGCCTCCAAAGAACCCTAAAAACTGAGGAACCTCAATATTGTGAAAGCGGTTATGCAGGACAGAAACCATGAGTCCCACTATGATTCCACCAAACACACCGGATTCCAGGGTTTGGATTCCCAGGGCCATTCCTTGACCAGCAGCCGCCATTCCCTCAGCAGATGCCAGCTCTCCGGTGATTCCCAGGATGGCGTTCATGGTGGCATTCATAACCAAATACCCCAGTAGTGCTGCAATGGCGGCAGTTCCCTTGTCCGACTTGGCCAGCCCAACCGCCACACCTGCGGCAAAGAGAATGGGCAAGTTGGAAAAGACAATGCTTCCCGCTGCGCTCATGATGGTAAAAATTATTTGAAGCCATGCCACGTTGAGTATGGGATAAGCCATTACCGTATTGGGGTTGGACAGTGCCCCACCGATACCCAGTAATAGCCCGGCTGCCGGTAAAACCGCGATGGGCAGCATAAAGGATTTTCCAAATTGCTGAGCTTTCTCAAACACTACCGACGATTTTGCTTTTAGATTCATTTTTTTCCTTTCCTTTCCCTCATTTTACTTCAATTTAAGTTTGGGCACAATGATCCTGAAGCAGCACCAGCGCCCCCAACATACCCGCATCATTGCCGTGCTGGGCCAGGGCGATCTGTGTTTCATTGAATACCACCGGGATGATTCGTTTGGATAAAGCTAACTGAATCCGGGGTTCCATATACTCCTGCTGCTCCATGATGCCGCCGCCAAGGATGACCATCTCTGGATTGAACAGATAAACCATATTGGCCAAACCATCTGCCAGGATATCCACCATTTCATCAATGGCGGTGATGCAATCCTTGGCCCCTGCCCTGGCCTCTTCGAAAATCTGAAAGCCGTTGATAGCCGATGGTGAAATCCCCCGGCCTGCGGCAATCTTTTTAACCAGCTGAATGGTGGAGGCTAAGTCCTGATAAACACCGCCAGGTACCCGGAGATAACCAACCTCGCAGGCACTGTTGCTAAAACCATGAAAGATCTCACCACCACAGATGAAAGATCCCCCAATGCCCGTTCCAACAGTGATGCACAGGCAGCTTCGGGCCTTTTGCCCCGCTCCAATTTTAGCCTCAGCCAATCCCATACAATTCACATCATTTTCTACAATACAGGGTAGGTGGAAGGCGTTCTCCACCGGTGTCTTCATCTTTGTCCCGGTGTAACCCGGCATGACCTCTGAGGCATAAATAATCTCTCCGGCCTTAGGATCGACGATCCCCGCTGTGGAAATGGCAACACCCTCAATTTCTGTTTGGGCCCGCCAATCCTTTATAATGGTGAAAACCTGCTCTAACACACCAGGCTCTGGCGCTGCCGCACTATGGGTCGGCACCTTCTTTTTCGCAATGCATTTAAAATCCTCGGAGAACAGCCCGTGCTTAATGGCTGTCCCCCCAATATCAATACAGAGATAAGGCTTCATATCCGTACCTTGAAAATCGCTTTCTTAATGACCTGGGGCTCGGATACGCAGACCCCAGGCTTATGCCCGTCCTCTGGATAACAAATCAGAAAATCTCCATGCATCATTCTGATGCCACATTGTACCGTCCCTGTCAGAGGGAGATTATCAGCATCGGGGTCGAAAGTCCCCTGTTCCATTTTTGAAATAAAAGCTATTTCAATGGTTTCTGTCCCATCCAGCATCACATGGATATCCAGATACTTCCGGTGGGCCTCCCAACTGCGTTCCTGGGATGCGCCCGTTTCATAGGAGACAATATTGACAAAGATATCCGGATCCTCAATGGGGTAGGAGCCTAAGGCCAAGGCCTTTAAATCTGTGTCCCGGCAATAATCAAAACATCTCTGAATGGCTTTGTCTAAAAAGTCATACTGATGAGCCCCGTCAATTTGTCCAAAGATCATCACTATTCACCTGCCCTTTCCTGATCAAGGGCAACATCCTTTCCCTTGTGATAAAAAATAGTGGTTCGGACATCGCAGATTTGTTGTTCAGGAACCAATTTACGGTGAACCAAGCTTGCCACATAACCCACGATAAGGGATACCAAAATGGAGATAATGGAGTAAGACCAGATGGATACGCCTGCTCCGCTGTATTTTAGGAACACCACCAGGATGGCAGAAACCGCAAAGGCAACATAAGCCCCCACATTGGTGGCTTTTTTGGTAAACGCACCAAGGACAAAGGTGCCGCCCAGAACCCCTAATACCAGTCCCATAAAGCCATTGAACCATTCGTAGGCCGATTTAATTTCCCCGTTGGCCAGGATAATCGCCACAACAATGGAGAGAATCCCCACTCCTAAAGTGATAAATTGAGCAATGCGCGTCTGGGTTTTAAAGCTCAGGGATTTTTTGGAAACCATGGTCTGGATATCCAGAGTCCAGCTGGTGGCCACGGAGTTCAGCCCCGTTGACAATGTGGACTGGGATGCCGCATAAATAGCAGCCAACAAAATCCCGGTAATCCCCACCGGCAGCTGATAGGCAATAAAGGAGCCAAAGATCTGATCCTGCTGGGCCGTTTGAGCCAAGCTTGGATTTTGACCATAGAAAACATAAAGACCGGTTCCAATTAAGTAAAATACTGTGGCAATAAAGATAGACAGTGCCCCATTGGTCAGCATCATCTTATTGAGTTTTTTCACATCCGTAGTCGTTGTAAACCGCTGGACGATATCCTGGCTGGACACATAGGATGAGAAGGTATTGAAACCCGCACCAATTAAGATAATCAAAATGCTGTCCTTCCAAATCTGAGGATCGATGAGGGACTGGGTATCCGATAGGAATTTCCCGTTGGCCAAAGTAGCGGTAATGGCACCCATCCCGCCATCAATACTGGCAACCAGGTAAACGAGTGAAAAAACTACCCCTACGATCAGCACACATCCCTGGATAAAGTCAGTCCATAACACGGATTTAATCCCGCCAGCGTAGGAGTAAATAATGGCGACAACCCCCATGAGTACAATCAAGATGTTAACATCCACATGAATTAAATTCGCCAGTACCATGGAGGGCAGGTACATAATAATGGACATCCGACCCACCTGGTAAATAATAAACATAATCGCCCCGAGGATCCGCAGCCCCTTACTATTAAACCGAAGCTGCAAATACTCATAGGCCGTATCGATATCCAAACGGCTATACATGGGCAGGAAGAAGCGAATGGTCACCGGAATGGCAATGAGCATCCCTAATTGGGCAAACCACAAAATCCAGGTCCCTGCATAGGAATTCCCCACCAGGGAAAGGAAGGAAATGGGACTTAAAAGGGTGGCAAAAATGGAAACCGAGGTGACCCACCAGGGGATGGTGCCATCCCCTCTGAAGAACTCCTTCCCCTCCATATCCTTCTTGGCAAAGGCCAGCCCGATAATGAGCACCGCCGCTAAATACACAATGAGAATGATCAAATCGATCATTGTAAAACCTTGCATAATAATTCCCCCACTTTCCCCTATTTAATATAGGTGTTATAAATTTCCACCGCTTTGGCCCGGGTTTCCTCAGTGGCACTGGCCATTGGTCTTCTGCAATACCCCGCATGGACACCCTGTTCTTCCAGGATGCACTTAATGGTGGGGTACAGACCATTGTCCAGAACAGCGGCAATGAGGTCATTGGTCACATGCTGAATGGCACGGGCTTCATCAATCTTACCCGCCTTAGCCAGCTCAAAGATCTGTCTTGCCCGAATCCCATTAATATTGAAGGTGGAGCCAATGGCACCATCCACATCCAGAACCGCAGCGGACAGCATCATCTCATCAAATCCAGCAAAGATCAGCTTATCCGGGAAGGCCTTCCGCATCCGTTCCAACAGGAAGAAATCGGCGGCGGTAAATTTCACACCAATAATCTTGGGGTTCTCAAAAAGCTCTGCAAATTGTTCCACACTCATGTCCACACCAGTCAGGAAAGGAATGGAATAGATAATCAGCTCATTGTCCACCCCTTCCATAATCATGTTGTAATATTCCTTGATTTCCGCAAAGCTAAACTTATAGTAGAAGGGGGTAACCGCTGAGATGGCATCGTACCCCAGCTTGGTGGCATACTTTGCCAGCTCCATGGATTCATAAACATTGATGGACCCTACCTGGGCGATGAGCTTGACCTGATCCCCGGCTTCATCCTTGGCAATATCGAAAATTTCTTTCTTTTCTTCGGTTGAAAGCATAAAGTTTTCACCCGTGCTCCCCCCGACGTACAGGCCATCGATTTTCATCACATCAATATTGTGCCGAACGATTTCCCGGATCCCCTGGGCGTTAATCTTGCCCTGTTCATCAAAAGAAGCTAATAATGCAGAATAAATACCTTTCATAATAAAACTCTCCTATATTTCTTTATTACTCAAAGCCACAGTTGGCTTAAAAAACGAAAAAATAGTCTCAGTCCCGGTTTTCAATGCGTTCTGAAAACCGCTTTGTAATAAGCTGAGGCCGGGTAATGATGGACCCCACCACCACACTATAGCACCCTAAATCGAGGACCCGCACAGCTTTATCTGTGGTATCAATATTCCCCTCGGCAATCACCGGGTGGGTGACACGTTCTAAGATTTCCCGAATAATCTTAAAATCATCCGCCTCAATGCGATTCCCAATACTTTGGGCGGTATACCCTACCAGGGTTGTCCCGATAAAATCGAAACCTAAACCATCGGCAAAGACCGCTTCCTCTACCGTGGCACAATCGGCCATAAAAAGCTGATTGGGGTAGCGCTGCTTCACTTCTTTAAAAAATGTTTCCAAATCCAATCCACCCGGTCGCCTGGCCGCCGTGGCATCCATGGCGATAATTTCCGCCCCGGCGGATACCAAGGCATCCACCTCGGTCATGGTTGGGGTAATATATACCGGACTATCCGGGTAATCTTTTTTGACAATCCCAATAATGGGCAGTGCCACATTTTTTTTAATTTCTTCGATATCCTCGGGTGTATTTGCCCGAATACCATAAGCCCCGCCTTCTGCAGCCGCCAGGGCCATCCTTCCCATAATAAAAGAAGAATGCAGCGGCTCATTGGGTAACGCCTGACAGGAGACAATCAAATGTCCCTTTATGTTTAAACGGTCTTCTTGACTCATTTCAATGTTCTCCATCTCTGTTTGATTTCTGTTGCACTCAGTATAGCGAAGTTTGTTTTTAATTTCAATGCTTTGGCCTATTACAGAAAGAACTTTCAGACCAGTTAAGAAAACCCGGCATACAAAAAAGCCAGCGCATCTGCACTGACTTTCAATTCTGTTTACTTTAATCTGCCAATTTCTTCAAAGCCCCGACGGTCTCTGTGTGTAGGGCGGTTTTGTTTGTAAAATCGGTATTCAAAAAAAAGGCATAGAAAATATCAACCATGATTTGGATGGGAAACTGGGGAGAAATAATGCTTCCTCCTTCTAAATTTTTAGTGAGGGCAATGGGTAAAAGCTCATCGCAGTACTGATGCTGTCCTGGAGCGGCATTCCCTGTAATCAATACGGTTTTGGCACCATGGGCTTTGGCTTCCTTTAAAGAGCTTAACACCTCCTGGGTTTTTCCTTTGATACTGATTCCGATGACCAGCGTCCGCTCATTCACCAGAACAGAATTCATTCTCATAATATGAGAGTCAACGATGGCCTCCACATCCAGGCCAAGACGCATAAAACGCATTTTCAGCTCCTGGGCTGCTAAGCCTGAGCTCCCCATGCCATAAACAAAGACCCGGGGGCTTTTGCTTAAGCGCAGGGCGATGCGGCGCATCTGGTTTTCATCCACCAGGGCATAGCTTTTATTCAGAAGCTCCTGGTACGTATTGAGAACCCCCTTGGTGAGATCGTCAATGGTCTTCTCATTTTTTGTAAAGGTACTGTCGTAGTGGTATAAAAATTCCCGATACCCTTTAAAACCACATTTTTTAGCAAAACGCGACAGGGATGCCTCTGAAACAAAGAGATGGGCCGCAATATTCTTGGCTGAAAAATCCATTTCTTCATTATTATGGATGAAGAAATCCGCAATATTGCGTTCCACCGCCGTCATCTCCCCATAGGCCTTTTCAATCACCGGAACCACTGTTTTTTTATAATCCTTCATGTGCACACCTCAATCCATGAATCCTGGTTCCATCATAACAAATTTTCTCCCGTCTTTCACCTTTTTTCTTAGCCCAATCTGAAAGTTCTTTCTGTATTGCTAAAACAATTGAAAAGCCACATCTTCTTCGCTATGCTATAGGAAACTGTTATCCATGAAGGGAGCCATTATGGAATTTTATCGTGCAGAAAATTATAAAACCCTCAGCCGCAAGGCTGCTAATATTGTATCCGCCCAGGTCATTATGAAACCGAACTGTATCCTCGGTCTGGCCACAGGATCTACTCCCATCGGTCTCTACGAGCATCTGGTGGAGTGGTATAAGAAGGGCGATTTGGATTTTTCCAGGGTAAAGTCCATCAATTTGGATGAATATAAGGGCCTAAAGGGGGATCATCCCCAAAGTTACCGCTATTTTATGGACACCCATTTATTTAATCATATTAATATTGACAAGGCCAATACCCAGCTGCCCAATGGCATGGCCACTGATGATGCTGCGGAATGCCGTCGGTATAACGCCCTTCTCCACGAATCCGAGGGGATCGATTTACAAATCCTTGGCTTAGGACAGAATGGCCACATCGGTTTTAATGAACCCGGTGAATCCTTTGAGCGGGAAACCCATTGTGTGGCTTTAACCCAAAGTACCATCGCCGCCAATGCCCGGTATTTTGACACCATGGAGGATATGCCAAAATACGCCTTCACCCTTGGAATCAAAGCGATTATGCAGGCCAAGCGCATCCTGCTGGTGGTCAGCGGCGGGTCCAAGGCTGAGGCCTTGTATCAATGCTTGTACGGCCCCATCACCCCCCAGGTCCCGGCTTCCATCCTCCAGCTTCATTCCGGCTTGATGGTTGTGGCCGATGAAGCCGCCATGGCCGTTATTGACAGAGTCCACCATGATCATTAAAAACGCAGCGGTCTTTACCCCGGATAATTGCTTTAAGCAACAGGATCTGGTTATTGACGGACCCATCATTGCCGCTGGCCCGGGGACAGCATCCCATCGCGTGCTGGATGCCCAGGGACTTTATGCCATCCCAGGACTCATTGACCTTCACCTTCATGGGGCCATGGATGCGGATTTTTGTGATGGTACCCCAGAATCCTTAGCGACCATTGCCCAGTATGAAGCCCAAAACGGCATCACCGCCTTTACTCCGGCATCCATGACCCTGCCCGAAGCCCAGCTCACGAATATCTTCTCCAACGCCAGGGACCACAAACCCCAATCCGGCGCCATGCTCCTGGGCATCAATATGGAGGGACCCTTTCTCTCCCAGGAAAAAAAGGGCGCCCAAAACGCCGATTATCTCCAAATGCCTAACTGGGAAATGTACAACCGCCTCATGGCAGCATCTGGCCGGAGCATCCGTTTAATGACCATCGCCCCGGAGCTGCCAGGGGCCATGGATTTCATTCATCACACGGCAGGTCAAACCGTCCTGGCCCTTGGCCACACCACGGCGGATTACGACATGGCCCGGACGGCCTTCGAGGTGGGCGCCTGTCACGTGACCCATCTCTTCAATGCCATGCCCCCCTTTGGCCATCGGGAACCCGGTGTAGTTGGAGCTGCCTTTGACCATCTGGATGCCACGGTGGAGCTGATCTCCGACGGTATTCACGTCAATCCCGCCATGGTTCGGGCGGCCTTTAAGCTTTTCGGCCCAGATCGGGTTATCCTCATTAGCGACACCATGCGGGCTGCCGGGCTGGCCGATGGAGATTACAGCCTGGGGGGACAGCCAGTCAAGGTTGTCCGTGGACGGGCAACCCTTTCGAACGGTACCATTGCCGGCTCCACCACCAACCTCATGGATTGCCTCCGCCAGGCTGTTTCCTTTGGCATTCCCCTGGAACGGGCCGTCCAGGCAGCGACTTTAAACCCTGCCCGCCGAATCGGTGAGACCCAGCTTGGGAAGCTGGCACCAGGATGTCTGGCCAATGTGGTTCTCCTGGACCAGGATTTAAACATCGTCACTGTCATGATTAAAGGAGAAGTCTATCCCCATAGCGCATGATGCCGCAATCCCCCCCTTTCCCCTTCTTTTCCTCCATAAATCCATCGAGGATTTACTTACTCCGACCGCACATCCTGTACCCTGGCGAAGCCCAGGGCAATGGCCCCTGGAATCAGGGTAAAGACCAGGCACAGCAGGACAAAGGGGACCACCGCCAGTTCCAGATTGGGATTATTGGCCCGCATCCCCAGACAGAGTAAGGCCCAGGGCCAGTACAAGCCAAAGCCCTTGGCTGTGATGTACAGCCCCACAATCCCCCCAAAGAGACCCAGGGCCACTGGTACTGCAAAGATGCGGATAACCATGGCCATCAGCTCCTCCCAGGCACAGATGGCCATCATGCCTAGAAATCCGAAAAACAGCCAGCCCGGCAGCTCCGGGGGTAAATCCCCCAGGGGCAGACCGATGAGGACACCACCGGCAATATAAAAAATCCCTGCTGTAACCGCCGTTCCCAGGGCAATCACTCCTGCCCAGCACAGCTTCGCCCACCAGATGGCCCCCAGTCCCAGGGGTGCTGCCATAATCTGGTTCCAGCTATGATCGGTATGCTCTAACCGCCACTGCCAGGCACACAGTACCCCCAGGGCCGCCGGGAGAAACACCGCACAGGAAAAAAGGGTGTGCTGGGTCCACAGACTCACCCACCCCTGGGTGAGGACACCCGTATTTGCTTGGTAGTTAAAGGTCCCCATAAACGCTGAAAGTCCCAACATCACCACGAAGGCCAGCCACACCGGACTGCGCCGAAACTTAACACCTTCAGCCATAAAAGCCTGTTTAAATTCCATTTTTAAACCTCCCTTCGGACAAAGATTGCCCGGAATCCACCAAAGATAGCAATAAACCACAATCCCAGCAGGGCCAGGCCCAGATAATCGTAACTCGCCCAATAATAGTGGATCACCCGGGTTGCCGGGTTCCAATCCATTCCCACCACAGCCAGCACACCGTAATACCCCCAGGGCAAGATCTTTTGGATAACCTGGGGAAAATACAGGGAGAAAAGGCCGATGAAACTGCCCACCACCCCCACTGCCAGGGGAATCATCTGGTTGGGAAAAACCATGGATAGGCCGTATTGCAGGCTGTATATGGTCAGGCTTACCGCCAGAACCGATGCACTGTAGCCAAACAAGGGGCCAAGGGGTACTGGCCGGGGAAAGCCTAAAACCAGGCCCATCACCAAAAGGAACAGGGTTTGCAGGAGAACCACAATCAATACGTGCACCACACCACACAGCCACTTAGCATCGTAGATAGCTCCAGGCTTTGCAGTGGTCTCCAGCCATTTAAAGGTCTGTCCCTTGTGCTCTGCCTCACACAGACGGCTGGCCACCAGGGCCAGGGTTAGGGGTAGGAACATGGCATCGAGAATAGGAACGGTGTAGATCACATCCATCCAGCCATTAATGGGGTCCATTCGTGCCATATCAAAACCAAAGTAAAGAAGAATGGCCAAAAGAAAACATCCCTCCACCAGAAAAAGATGACGCCGCCGGCTTTTATAAAATTCCAGGGTGAACAGCATCACAAGCTCACCGCCCCTCCGGTAATGCGCAGGAAGATATCTTCCAAACTACTCTGGCGTTCCTCCATGCGCAAAAGGCCAATCCCCTTGCTAACCAGGGTCTGACTCAGTCGGGCCACATTGTCGTCCTTTAGAAGATTGAGCAGCAGATAATCCTCAGACCGGTGCCAATCCACCTTCGCCGCTGTCAGAATCTCTTCCGCACCAGGGTTGTCCGTGGTGCGAATGGCCAGGGCCCCTTGGCTAAGGGCATGGAGGACAGAGAGCTTGTCCTCAAAAATGAGCTGTCCCTCGTTAATGACCCCCACTACATCGGCCATTTGATCGATTTCCGACAGCAAGTGGCTGGAAATCAGCACCGTCATCCCGTAGCGCGCCGGCAAACTGATAATCAGTTCCCGGATTTCCTGGATGCCGGCGGGGTCTAAACCATTGGTGGGCTCGTCTAAAATCATCAGCCGGGGCCGCCCCAACAGGGCGATGGCCAGGCCCAGACGCTGCTTCATGCCCAGGCTGTATTCCCGCACCCGACGATCCTTAGCCTCGGACAGGCGCACGGCCCCCAAAGCTTCATGGATTTCTGCCATTCCCAGCCCCCGCATCCGGGCGGCCACCACCATATTCTCAAGGCCCGTTAAATGACCATAATAGCTGGGACTTTCAATTAAGCTGCCCACATCCCGGAGAAGGGACAGTCTGTTTTTCCCATCCATAGGCTGCCCAAAAAGGGTCACCCCGCCATCGCTGGGGTGGATGAGCCCCAATATCATTTTAAGGGTAGTTGTCTTTCCCGCACCATTGGGTCCCAAAAATCCATAGACCTTTTTCTCCGGGACATGGAGGCTTAAGTCACACACCCGGTCCACCTTACCGTAGCGTTTGCGTAAATCCTGGGTTTGTACAATATCCATCGGCATACCTCTTTCTTTTTTCGTTTCTTCGATTTTACCACCTCCGGCTTACACTCCCATGACGGCATCCTGACATTTACATTAAAAACGGCCCTGATACCTTGGTCCAAAGGGATCTATGGATTATAATAGATTTATGCTAACAAATTGGAGGAACGGTAAATGGGACGAAAAATATTATTGGTAGATGATGAACCCGCCCTGGGGCAGATGGTGGCCAAGCACCTTGTCCAGGCCGGTTATGAGGTGGCCACTGCCACCTGCTGTGCCCAGGCCCTGGATCTTTTTAACGCATCCTCCCCGGATGCCGTCCTCTTAGACATCATGCTCCCCGATGGCGATGGTTTTTCCCTCTTCGGTGCACTGCGCCGTGGGCGGCCAGACCTGCCGGTGCTCTTCCTCTCCGCCCGGGACGAGGACGCCGCCCGGCTAAAGGGCCTGGGTCTGGGGGCTGACGACTACATTACCAAACCCTTTCTCTTAAAGGAGCTGGAGCTGCGCATTGCCGCTGTCTTCCGCCGGGTGTACGGGGCTGATACTGACCATCACCTGAGACTGGGGGATATCCTGGTGAATTTTGACAGCGCTACCGTCACCCATGAAGATGGCCGTGGGGAAAGCCTCACTGCCAAGGAGTATGCCCTTTTGAAAAAACTGTGGGAGAACAGCGGCAAAATCGTCACCATCGACGCCCTCTGCGCAACCCTTTGGGATGGCGCGCTCATCGGCTATGAAAATACCCTGATGGTCCACATAAGGCGCCTGCGCAAAAAAATTGAGGCAGACCCTTCCCACCCCACCCGGCTCTTAACCGTCCGGGGGCTGGGCTATAAGCTCGTCGTGGAGGATTGTCATGATTAAGCACCTCCTCCGGGGAATGGGTATCTTTTCTGGTGCTGTCATCCTGTCCCTGGGCCTCTTAATGGTGGCCTTCCTCAGTTTGGCAGGCTACGCCGGCTATCTCGCCCGTCAGGGAATGGGGGATGCCGCAGTCCCCATCCGTCTTTTGTCCCAGGGACTCACCACCGATGAGACCAGTGGCTATGCCCTGTCCCCGGAGGGCCAGGACCTGCTTTTAGAATACGCTGCCTGGGCCATTCTGATCAACGATGAGGGGGAGATTATCTGGTCCCAGAACAAGCCCGGGGATATCCCCAGCCACTACACCCTATCGGACGTCGCCAGTTTTACCCATTGGTATCTGGGGGATTACCCCGTGACAGTGTGGAATCGGGGGGACGGCCTTCTCGTAGCCGGTAGTCCCCCGGGGATGCAGTGGAAATATAATTTCACCATTTCCATTGCCATTATGGATCTGTTAATACGGGGAATTCCAATCTTTTTCTTCACCCTGCTCATCGCAGTCATCCTTCTGGTCATCCTCATTCTCCATTACGGGCAAAAAAAAAGAGACCGCGCACGATCTGAATGGATTGACGGCATCAGCCATGATATTCGCACCCCCCTGGCCATCATTATGGGCAATGCCGAATCCCTCTTTTTAAATCCCAGGCTCCAGGGCTCCGCCGCCCAGGAGGCCAATGCCATCCTGACTGCCAGCCAAAATCTCCGGGACCTGGTCTCCGACCTGAACCTGACCATGCGCCTGGATTATGCCATGGAACCTTTGGGTCTTGAATCTGTGGCGCCAGCCCCCCTTTTACGTGCCCTGGGTGCGGAGGTCCTCAATAGCGGCCTGGCTTCCTCCCTGGAAATCAACATCGCCAATGAAGCCGAGAAGCGCATCCTCCGGGCAGACCCCTCACTCCTCCGCCGGGCACTGCTCAACCTGATCCAAAACGCCCTTCGGCACGGGGCAGAAAACACCCTGACCCTGGGCCTTACCATCCATAGCCGCCAGGTGATCTTCACCGTGACCAACGCCTGGCCCGACCTCACCCCTTCCCAGCTGGCACAGCTGGGTACTGCCCCACCAGCCCAGGGGAAAAGCACCGATGGCCTGGCCCCCCACGGCACCGGCCTCACCCTGGTCCGCCGCATCGCGGCGGTCCATAAGGGGCGGCTGGTCTTTACCTCACCGGAAGCAGGGCGGCTTCAGGCCGAACTGTGGATACCATCCCTTTAGCTAATGGGGTTTCCTCCGAGCAGTCTTCCCGGAACAGTCGTCATCAACGCCTCAAATCCCTGATCTCCCACAATGCTCCGGGCGTGTTGCGCCAGCTCATCAAATTGGGCATAGGCCCCTTCATCCCGGGCACCCGTGGCCAGGCAGTCAATCTCACCCGCCCTTAGGAGCCGGGTCAGGGTCTTTCGGGCGGCACTCCCATAATGGTCTGCTAAACTTAACAGGCTCCCCTGGGCCATCATTCCCAGGCGGCGATAATGAGCCAGCTTTTCCGGGGTGCACTGGATGGTTTCATAACGCTCTGGATTGGCCAGTAGCGGGGTATAGCCACGGTCCAAAAGTGCCATCAGCACAGCATCATCCCTGGGCAGCTCCGTTAGAAAAACCTTTCCCTTCCCCAGAGGGCAGAAGGAACCATCCCCAATGCGATGAAGGAGGGCATTATCAAATAATATTTCATTTCCCGGGTGAAGTTTCAGGTGCAGTCCAGCGGCATTCACCATCTCCTGCAATGTTCTTTGAACCGCTGCATTTTCTGCCACGCTTTGGGTATACCCCAAATGGGGCAGATAGCATACCGACAGCACAATATCCGTAAAGCCCAGGGCTGCAGCACGTTTGAAAATAGACAGGCTTTCGTTGGCGGTGGCCACACAGCCATCCGCACCGGGAAGAAAATGGGTGTGGAGATCAATCATCCTATCCTCATTTCTCTTTCATAAAGTCCACCATGGCCGCCACCGCTGCATTTTGCTGTTCCTCTGGGCTAATGGTGGCCGGAGGATCCCCCTTCTGGGCACCATAATTGCCAAATTGAGCATGGTTTCCACCCTCAATAACCACAATATTTTCCGTGTAGTTAATATTTTTTTCCAGGTTAGCATTAAAGGAGCCATAAACCGTCAGGGTTTTTTCCGGCGGGTAATCGCCATAAATATAGGCCCCTAAGAGAATCAGCCCCTCAACATCCTGGGGATGCCCTGCCGCATAGCTGCTGGCCATGGCCCCGCCCATGGAGTGTCCACCAATATACCACCGGCTGATTTCCGGAACCGCCGCATAGACCCCATCCGCCGCATTGGGATTGAAAATGGCCATATTATAAGGCATTTTCACCAGCACACAGGTAATGCCCTGGTCCTTTAGCTTTTCCAAAAGGGGCAGATAGGCCTTTGCCTCAACCTTGGCTCCGGGGTAAAAGATCAGACCCGTTCCGTTGGGATGCTCCGGATGCAGGATGGTTAAATCATCCGCCACCTCAATGGTTGAATCCGTAGTCATCACTGCCCGGGCGGTGGCATCAGCATGGTAGTAGTCTGAGGTGTACGCATAAAATCCCAGAATACACAGGGCTAAAAAAATGGCAAGTCCTAATCCCAGGCCTTTCAATCTCCGATGTTTTTTAAATTGTGCTTCCATTCTATCCTCCTCTTCAATGTGTTTTTCTGGCCATTATACCCCGTTTTTCTTGAGTCTTTAGCATAAGCTGATCCCCTCTGGTAATTATGAAAATCCATTCGAGCTGCTTCCAAAGGAGAGTAACTGAAAAATTTTTCTGCGAAGTCAATTAAAACCTTATCCCCAACCTGAGTCCCTCTGATTTCATTAATTCCTTTAAGATTACGAATATTCCTATAAACAATCGTATATTGAGTCCCATTATTTGCTTTCAGCCGGTTCTCAACAGAGTATCAAAATCCAGATCAATCCAACAGCCCTGTTAACAGGTCCCGGGTAGTAACCAGGTTACTCATCCAATCCTCACTTTCAATCTTTTTCTTTGGTGTCCTGATTAAAATCATTTTCATACTTCATGGTCTTATTGTCAATCTCTTTTTTTAAGAATAACCTGTGTTTTATCTGTATCCCTCCAACAACATTCCCTTAATGTCATATTAAATTCATTAATAAAGATTGTCCTCGATTGCAAAAGGTTTTATAATGGGCCCTAATCAATCAGATGATTGTCTCTAAACAGAACCATCCTCTCTGGCCAGACTGATGGGATTCCATTGAAAGATCCGATTTTTTCTAGAAAAAGCGGTTTGCTTTCTATTCCTTTGGCTCCCGATATTTTGACGCGTTGCTATCGGGCAAGATTCTAAGTATTTTGAGAGGTCCATTATGGAAAGGAAATTTCGTTTTACCATTATCCCTGTTGCGATTACTTTTTTCATTCTTATTTTACTGTCGTATCTCCCTGTTTTAGGGGCAGCGGCAAGTCCACCAAGCACCATTGACGATTCGATGAAAGGCCGTTGCAGTATGACCATTACTAAATATGGCGGTGATGGCTACACGCCCTCCAATGCAGCGCCCGGCACCTTAACTGGCACCACCGCAGATGCCCCCACAGGGGGAGACCCTCTTGCCAATGTCATTTTCACCACCCAAAAAGTTGCAGATTTAGTCCAGGAAGATAACGCCCTCCAATACAAGGTAACCTCCTCAGATTTTGCCAATTGGGCTGGAGCAGGCATCACCGTTGGTGAGGTCTACCCCAGTGCCACACTCCAGGCTTTAATCAATGGCAAAAAAGCCGGGGATTTGCAAGATATTTCCAACTGGACCGGACACATTGATTCCGAACCCACCAATGCCAATGGACAAACCGCTTTTTCAAATTTAGATTTTGGCTTGTACATCGTCGTTGAAACAGACTATCCCAGTAATGTCACCCAAAATGCTCTTCCCGTCTTAATCTCTCTTCCGATGTCCAATCAAAATGGAGACGGCTGGCTTTATCAAATTAGTCTCTATCCGAAAAACACCACGGCTTTAACAGAACTCGATAAACGAATTCTTACCGATCATGGGATAACGAAGAATTATGCGGTCTCCATCGGAGACACCATCAACTATGAAGTCCCCTTTACCGCGATTGTACCTGCCGAGGGACTAATCAGTCTGACCATCCGGGATACACCCGATATGGCGTTAAATTTAGATCCCCAATCGGTTAAAGTGTATCGTGGCCATGGCGATGGTAAAACCGAACTCACCCGAGATACCGACTATAGTGTTACTTCCGATGGCGGTAAGCTCGCCATCGATTTAAAATCCACCCATCTCAACACGTTAACCGCAGGTACCCAGGATTATACCGTAACGTATACGGGTGTTCTAAATGACCAGGCCGTTATGGGGCAAAAGGGACATACCAATACTGTCGCCTTTGATTATGTCAAAAAGGGAGATCCTCCCACAAAGGTTACAACCGTCAATTTGGATGATGCCCATCCTTCTCCTAAGGTTTATACCTATGGTATCCAGCTATCAAAACTGGGAGATAATGGAGCCAAGCTTCAAGATGTCACGTTCACCTGCCACCGGGATGGTCAGCCAACAATGACCTTTTACCATAATTTATCGGGTGCTTACTCCCCATCTACCGCCGCCGGTGCCCAGGAAAGCCTGTCCACCAACGCAAACGGACAAATCAATATCCGTGGTCTGGCCCCAGGTACCTACTATCTGACAGAAACTAAAACCAATACCGGATATCAACTTTTAAAAAATCCTGTTAAAGTTGAAATTATTCCTGTAGAAAACAGTCTAAGCGGTGCCGTCACGGCTAAAGTTTCCGATAAAGCCGTTACCATGCTGGACGAAGGTGGTGACAACACCACCGCTCTGGTCCCTCTGACTATTCAGAATAATCGTGGTTTCAATATGCCTGCTACTGGCAGCGCAGGGACCATTACCATGGTCCTCCTGGGGATTACCTTAGTCGCCGGAGCCACGATCTTACTGATTATCTGGAAGAAAAAGCAAGTTTAACCCATTGCCGCTGAGTCGGCCGAAGGATACTTGCTATGAAGAAAAAACTTGTTCCAGCACTCCTGTTCATCTGCCTGCTCTCAGGGCTGACCCTCTTGGCTTATCCCGCCATTAGCAACGCACTGAGAGACAGACAGCAGGACCAGGTATGGGGGCAATACGACTTGGCCGTAGCAGCACTTTCTGAAGCAGAACGGCAGGCTGTCCTTTCCGATGCCCGAACCTACAACAGCACCCTGGCCGATAGTGCCGTTCTGACTGACCCCTTCGATCCTGATGTCCTGCGCACTCTGGAAACGCCCTATCGTGATTTGCTCAATCCCAAGGGTAACAGTATTATGGGAATCCTATCCATTCCATCAATCTCCGTATCGGAAGCCATCTATCATGGCACCTCTGATTCCGTGCTGTCAACGGGCGTCGGTCATTTAGAAAACACCTCCCTCCCCGTGGGAGGGAGGGATACCCATGCCGTCATTTCTGGTCACGCCGGACTTCCCGGAGCCAGGATTTTTACGGACCTTGATAGTCTGGAAATCGGGGATGTTTTTTACCTGGATATCATCGGTGAACACCTCATCTATCAGGTTCGCCAAAAGAAAGTTGTCGATCCCCAAGACCTTGGGGATCTCCGTATCCAGCCCGGAGAAGATTTAGTGACCCTGGTGACCTGTACCCCGCCGGGTATCAACTCCCAGCGTCTCCTGGTCCAAGGCAGCCGCCTTTCCGAAAGCCAAAGGATGCCAGAAGCTCAGAAAGAGTCCTTCACCCTCACCTTTTGGCAGCTTTACTCCATGGTTCTCATCCTTGGAACGATTGTATCCATTGGATGTGGAATCCTTCTTTTTCGGCGCAAGTAGTATATTCCAGGGTGACCCCTGAACAGATAAGGAAAAAGCCATGAAATCACTGGAATCTTCTATTTTACTTTCTGTCCACACAAGCGTAACGATCTTAATACTCATGGCGATTTTCTGCCTTTTTCCCGGTTCAGTAAACGCCGGTGTGGATGCCAATGGACGATTAACCGCCGCGGCACCCTCTGATTTATTTGCCATGAGTTATATAAACGTCAGTAGTGGTGATCCCCTCTATACCAAGTATAATGATGAATGGACCCTGGCCCAGCAGGAATTTCTGGACAATACCCAGGGCGCTTTTCCCCAATCCATTTCGGGCATTACCCCCTGGAATGGCCAAGCTGGCACCGTCCCCACACCCGTTTCCGATGGTACCCGCCTGTGGTACAATATCGCCACTCCAGGTGAACTTCAGGCGGTTTTCAACCTGCCTGCTGCTACTTTAAATAACAAGGGGATTCGTTTAACAGCCGATTTAGACTTTAATGGTTATCGTTTTACGGCACTGGCCAATGCCACCAGTGCCAACAATTTCGCTGCCACCAGCATCCAGTTTGACGGCCAGGGCTATACCCTCTATAATTTCTATTCCGATACCGGTTTTATCCGGGCAACCGGAAATAGTACGACCATTAAAAATCTGAAATTTAAGAATGTCGTATTGGCTTCCACCGCCGCCAACGCTGGCATCGGCACCCGCCCCCTCAGCCTCTTTGGCTCCCATGATGCCGCCAACCTTCGCAATCAGGTTTTAAGCAATATCCGAATTGATAATGCCATGACCGTGAATAATACCTATGCCTCGATCTTAACCTTTGGCGGGTACCAAATTGATCGATGTTTTTTAACCAATGCTTATGTCCTGGCTAAAAACCATGGAACTACCGTTTCCCTCCAAACCAGTACGACTGGTCAAACCATCAGTAACACCGGGGTTGTCAATGGTTATGTCATTACTGGGGGGCACTCCGGGGGGTTTGCCAGCTGTTATGGCAATGCCAACGCTATTTCAGCGACCTTTTCAAACTGTTTTGCCAATATCAAAGTATATTGCTCTGCCGATAAAGCCGGGACTTTCTTTGGCTATAAAACAACGGGCAATCTCACCTTCACCGATTGCTTTACCACCGGACGGTGTGAGGGTACCCAGGATGTCGGCGGTTTTTACGCCGGTGCAGATGGCAGCGGTACCGTCAACTTTACCCGTTGTTATACCACCGCTCAGGTCGGTGTCCTTACCGCCGGTGCCAATCTCGGTGGCTTCATTGGCAACACAACCAATTCAACCTATCGCTTTGCCGATTGCTACGCCGCTGGGGAGGTGGGTTCCTTAAAAACCTTGCCCAGTCAAACCGGAACCCAGGGTGGTTTTTCCGGAGATTATAAAAGCGGCTTAGTTTTCACCAACTGTTATTACGATAAACAAACCTCCGCCATGCGGGAAAAAGGTTTTGGGGGGAACAGCTACACCCAATCCACCCAACCCACAACAACCCTGGCCGGTATCCTGACCACAGGGGCCGATGGACAAACCGGTTTGACGGAAGCCCCAGGTACCGCTGGATTTAAAGGCTTTTCAAGCAATAACTCAGGCTGGCGTTATCGCTCGGGTTCCTACCCTCAACTGACGGCCTTCTCTGATGGGGATTCATCCCTTTGGGGTGAGGATGCCGATCTGGTTCAGGCCAACTCCCTGGCCTCGGTCACCACTGTCTATCTTGATACCTGGAACAGCGGGTACAACAACCGAACGCTCCCCACCACTGTGTACGACACCGTCCGGGATATTACGGTCCGTTTTCCCATGGCGACCATGGATAACCTCACCTGGGCTTTAGGGGTCTACACCCGCCTAAGCGACGGTTCCCTGGGCTATCGCCCGGCCCAAACCATCATTGGCAGCGGTGCCGGTGCAGCCTTTAAGCGTACCCTTTCCGTTGTCACGCTGGGACAACTGGGTGGAAAAAACTACGTTGTCGATTCGGCGCCAGGGGTGGAATGGGTCAATGCCCTGGTCACCCAAGGGGATCAAACTGCCCGGCGGGAAATTCGTCTGGTTCCCACCTGTACCCTGTCTCCCGGTGCCGATGTCGTTCAATCCATTGGTTCCACCTATGACCACCGGGGTGTTCCTTCAATAACTACGCCAGTGCTCACCTACAGCACCGCCCCCATTCTGGACACTAATGGCGCCATGGACCCCAATACTGGGGAATTTGATCCTGCCAAAGCGGTGTATACCTTTGATAACACCTACAACAAGGCCACCAATTCCAGCACCCGCCTGAACTATGCCGACGGAGCCTCCCCCCTTACCAGTCATCGGATTCATGCCCTGCTGGCTAAACTCGCACCAGATACCCTGACGGCTGGAACAGTCATCACATCCAGTACCCTCCAGGGCTGGATTCAAAACCCTGTGGATAATGGCAGTTATCTGGCCCTGGATAAAAAATGGACAGCCCAGACCCCATTTGTCAAGGGGGAGGACGGCTATTATTATATGGATTATGTCTGGGAGCTTTCTGATGGCCGTTTCATTCGAAACGGTAAAATTATTTCTTTAAAGGACAATACCCATCAGGTCTCCATTACCGTAGTCAATACTGATGGCACTCCCAATGCAGAAGCTGCCCTTATCGGCGCCTCGGCCACAGGATCCAGCCTGAGTTCTACGCCATTCTCCAATACTCAGGCTACCTTTAACGACGGCACCCCCGTGTACCTGTCCTATCGGCTTGTGCCAGGAAGCGATGGTCTGCCCCGCTATGCCGTGACGAACCTTAGCCTATCCTCGGGCAGCACCACCACCGGATGGACGACAGCCAGCCCTGTTGAATCTCCTGATGGGACCCATTACCAACTGACCAAAGCCGCTTACGATCTCTTTAAGAGCCCCGATGGCTCGGGGTATGTGGTTGAAAAGGGAAGTATCCTCCGGGATTATCTGTTGGCGACCCTATCCGGTGGAACCAAGGTCCTCACCCTGAACTGTAACGCAACCCAGCCTTTGGACAACGGGGAAGTCCTTTCCTATAAGGATTTGGCAGAGGATGCCAAGCTGCAAATTACCGTCGCACGGGTATACAACACCTTCTTCATCGATCCCATTCGAGCCACACCCCAGAATCCTTATGTCAGCATCAATTCAGGGATTCTGTCCGGTAATTCCGTCGGTGCTGCCCCGGCTCAAAATCCCGGTGCTACGGTGAATGCCCAGGGCAACTATCTGGAATTTAAAGAGTGGAACACCAAAGCCGATGGAACCGGAACCCCCTACGCACCGGAGCAAACCATTCAAAACAGCGATGCTAAATATTATGCTGTTTATCGCCCTTTGGCCATGAGCCTTCAAAAACGCTTAGACGGCAGTACCACTGAAGGAGGCACCCGCCTCAGCACCGATATTGGAAAACCTGTGGGTGTCAGCCTCGCCCTGACCATGGAGCGTCCCAGTGCCGGACTGACGGCCCTTGACATCACCGACACGGCGGATGCCGGGCTAAGCCTCCTGCCCAATACCCTGGCCATCTATAGCGGCACCAACGCCCAGGGCACACGCCTTACCCAAGGTGTCGATTATACCCAAAGCCTTGATAAAGGGACATTAACCATTCACTTTTCAAGTGACTTTTTGGCTCAGACAACACCATGGAATCCCAATTTCTATATTCATTACACCATGGTCCCCACGGCGGATGCCCTCCTTGGTCAACAGGGAAATCAAAATACAGCTGCGTTAAATTATCATGCCGGGGATGGATTAACCAGCACCATTAAAGCCCCACCCTGTGTGCTTTACACCTACGGGCTCACCATTGAAAAATTAGGTGAAGGCGCCGCCCTTTTAAGCAGTACCCAACTGGCGGGGGTTCGCTTTACCCTCACCCGGGCCGATGGCACCGTCCTCGAATTCAAACCCATTGTCAGCGGGGCCTATACCGGCAGCATGATCCCCCAAACGGGAGGAAGCCCAGTACTGGAAACCAATGCCCAGGGAAAAATCACCCTTCGGGGTATTGGACCCGGCACCTATTATTTAACCGAAACCCATACCCTCCCAGGGTATCAGCTGCTTAAACGGCCCGTCCTCCTCGTCATCACCACCGTAGATGGCTCAACGGGGAAGGTCCAGGCTACGGTCGATGGTCGAACCGCTTCCCTGGCAAATGATGGATCCAGCACCTCGGCGATTCTCCCCATGACCATTAAAAACTATCCCGGCTTTGCCCTCCCGGCCAGTGGCAGCTTCAGCCTTCTGGGAGCCATCATTGCTGGCAGTGTCCTTTTAGGCGCTTCTGCCCTATTCACCCTTCGGTACTGGCGCCACTAGCCCAATGTTTCTACCTCAACATAACCAAAAGCTCTGCCATCCCATCATCGATCGCAGAGCTTTTGATAACCAATTTTTTTATTTATTGTTTTTTCACCGGATAACACACCTCGGTAACATATTCTTCGGGGTTCTGTGTTTCGTGGGGACTGACATGGTAGATATTAAAGGCCGGACCATCATAGGCATAGCCGTTGGCCTCTACCCATGCCGCCACGGCGGTATTGACCTCATTAATCAAATCATAGGGCCCCTTATACGTTGCACTGGCAAAGGTGACTGCCGGCATTTTCTTAAAGCGTACATTGTCGGTATCGGGGTACTCACCCCGCACCGTCTTTTGGGCCTCTACATCCACATCGGATTCCTTATACTCTCCATCATAAAAGATGACACTGCAATAGCAGGGATCGCCGGGGATTACATTCATCCCGGCTGTTTCCTTCATCATGATCTCCCACAACATTCCCTCCTGGTCGTAACTGGGAATCAGCCGATGCACACTGGCAACCTGACGCTCGGGCAGGGTTTTAATACTGACATTATAGTCCATTTTTTCGTCCTTTCTCAGCCTTTTAATGGCTGTATCCAGGAGTCGCAAACGCTTGTCTGTTTCTTCTTGCAGCACGGACAGCTCCGCCCGCTTAATGTACAGACATTTTTCAAGCTGGGAGCGGTTTTCGTAACAGCCCAATATCTCGTGGATGGCCGCTAATCCAAACCCCATGTCCCGAAGTGCCACGATACGCCCAATAGTGGGGAGCTGAGACTCACTGTAATACCGATATCCCGTAAAGGTATCGGTCATCGCAGGCTTTAGCAGTCCATTATCATCGTAGTAGCGCAGCATCCGAATGCTGACCCTGGATATTTTTGAAAAATCACCAATTTTTAACATTCGATTCCTCCACACGTGTGTTTTGTTGAGCTCACCATTATCATAATGCCTCACACCATGTCAGAGTCAACGGGTTATTTTCATTTTTAATGGACCATCTCTATATCCTTAAGTAAAATCCCCTTTATCTTGACTTCCCTTGTTTTTTCTTTCTTTATGGATAAACCACCCTACCCCCACAAGTACCAGAATAAGGATAACCACCAGCACCACCATCGTATATTGCTCAAAATAGGGGATGACGCTTTCCCAGGCATTGCCCAGACTGGCCCCAATCACCACCAGAACCGTATTCCACACCAGGCTTCCCATCAGGGTAAGGAAAAAGAACCAGGGCAGCCCCATTTTTGCAAATCCCGCAGGGATGGAAATCAGGCTTCGCACAACGGGAATGCAGCGACAGATCAGGACCGCTCTCCCCTCGTAACGGGCAAACCAATGCTCAGCCTGATCCACCGCCTCGGGTTTCAGATGCAGTACCCGGCCAAAGCGACCGGCAAAAAGGCGCCGCAGACGCTCAGCCTGGAGCACATGCCCCAGACCATAAAGTACCGCAGCTCCAGCCAAAGACCCCAGGGTCGCCACTAAAATGACAAAGGGAACAGAAAGACCCGTATGAGCCGTCGCCGCACCGCCAAAGAGCAGGACCACCTCCGATGGAATGGGCGGAAAGATATTTTCTACAAAGATCAACAAAAAAATCCCAAGGTAACCAAATTGGTCAATCCAATCAATAATGTAGGCTTGCATAGCAGGTCTCCGTTCATGTTTTCCATATTATACGTTATGAAACCGGATTGCTTTGCATCGACTTTATTTTTAATTATTTCTTAATCATCGTCCCCGATGCTTGGCCTTCTTTTTTTGCTGCTTTAATTCAAATTTCCGCTGGTTCTCTGCCTCCTGACGCTGCCGTCGCTTCTGCTTCTGCTCTCCCTTGGACCGTTCCCGCTGCCTTTGTAAGGCCTGCTGGGATTTGGTGCCGATCCCCAGGGTCTGTAACTGCCTCTTCACCTCTCGTTGAATGCGTTTGGGATTCTTTCTTTTTTCTCTGACCGGGACGGTCACCGCTGGACTAAAATCCAGGCCCTCATATTGGGATAAAATGAAGGCATAAATTTCACTGTCACTGGGTTCTGCTCCAAAGACAACCTTGGATACCGATAATTCCCCATTTTCAGTGCGTTCAAAAACACCAACCCAAAAGGGTGCTTCAAAAAAAACCGTTAAGCTTCCCGTTACTTTGTCCATGACAATTCCCTCCTTGGATATGTAATGAACAAAGAATGGACGACCCGGAGGGGAAGGTTACTGACACCATCCCAAGGGATGGTACGGCCGGGCTACCTACCGGCTCTGGTACCTGATGGTACGTTGCGTTTTTATCTTTGCAATTCTATTGTAACCCAAACCCTTTCTCCGTCAAGAATTTCTTTTAAGGATCGATTTCAATCACCATGCCCACACCAACCTCCTGTACCGGCAATGCCGCCATCATCTTAGTCTTGGCCAGAAGGGAAACACAATGGCAGGGATACACTGCATCGATGCGGTTCGCCTTCAAATGGGCAATGGTCCCATCCAGCTGAGGTGAATCTTCCAAAAGATGGAAGCCGCCGAGAACACCAAGAATACGCTCCTCCCCACACACTTTTTGAGCGTAATCCACGATATTGCAAATTCCACTGTGGGAGCAGCCCGTCATGATAAAAATCCCCTCCCCGTTCTGGTAGACCAGAGCACTGTCGTCCCGAAGGGTATCAGCTGCCACACATCCATCCACAATCGTCCTTCCAATGGTCGGACAGGCTTCAAAGTCATTCTCCCGGGGAATCTCCCCTAAAAAGATCAGCCTTTCTGAGAGATGACGCACCCCGGATGTCGGAGTATACCGGGTGATCCTTTCGATCTCCGCGGAATTATAGGGTGCCCCTATAAATTCTTCCCCGTCATATTTGGGTAAGAAGCAATGGGGATGGGCACACAGCATCACCCCGGAGAGATCAATATTTTCCTGCAAAAACCGAAGCCCATTGGTATGATCATTATGCCCATGGGATAGGACAATATGGGTCAGGTCCTCCAAATGAATGCCTGCCCGCCGGGCATTTGAAAGCAAAACCTCCGAATAGCCGGTATCGAAGAGCACACGGTTTTCCCCATCCTCGATATAGTAGCTGACCCCTGGCTCCCCGAGGTAATATTCATCAATTAAGGTATGGTTATCCACCAAAATGGTCAGTTTCATTGGCTTGTTCCCCTCTTTCACTTAGAAGGCATCTTCGGGAAAAGATCACTGGATTCAAATTTTTGGGCAACTTCCTTTAGGTATTGTCGCACGGGCAAATGCTGTGGGCAGCTCTTTTCACATTGACCGCAGGCAATACAGTCTTTCGGATTACTCCCGGCAGCAATAGAAATATTGTGATAGTACAACACCTGGGAAGAAGAGCTCCCCGTAGTCCTCTCCAGACTATTGTACAATGCAAAATATGAGGGAATCATAATATTCTTCGGGCATCCGGAAGTGCAATATCCACAGGTGGTACAGCCAATCGCCGTATTTTGGCGAATGATCTCCACTACCTCTTGAATAATTTTCTGTTCTTCTGAATTAAGCGGTTTAAAATCCAGGAAGGTTTCAGTATTTTCTTCTACCTGCTCCATTCTGTTCATTCCGCTCAATACCCGGATCACACCTTCTTGTCCAGCTGCAAAACGCAGGGCCCAGCTCGCAATGGAGGCCTCTGGTGCATACGCTCGCATCCGCTGTTGTGCTGCCTCTGGAATATTGACCAGGGTCCCCCCTTTACATGGCTCCATGACCATAACAGGTTTATGATATTTCCGGGAAATCGCCAGGCAATTTCGCGATTGAATGGTGGGGTCCTCCCAATCGATGTAATTAATCTGCAATTGTACAAAATCAATGATTTTTCCATATTTGGCCAAGACAGTATCGAGTAATTCTGGTTGATCATGAAAGGACATTCCAATATATTTAATCAGCCCGGCATCCTTCTGCGCTTTTACAAAATCAAAGACATGGTATCGCTCACTTTTGGCATAAACATTACTTCCCATGTTGTGAATGAGGTAATAATCAAAGTAGTCTACACCACAGCTGGAAAGCTGCCCCTGGAAAATCCTGGAAAGATCTTCCTCGTCCTTAAAGTCTCTGAGGGGCAGCTTTGTGGCTAACTCATAAGATTCCCTGGGATGTCTTTCCACCAATGCTTTCCGAACCGCCGCCTCCGCCTGATGGTTATGATAGGTATAGGCTGTATCAAAATAAGTGAAGCCCTTTTCCAGGAAGCGGTCGAATAACACGTCTATCTTTTTAAAATCAAAGGAAGTTTGATCCTCTTTTTTCAGCAATGGCAATCGCATGCAGCCAAAACCAAATTTTTTCCCATCTGTCATCATTTATTTTCTCCCTTCCCCTCAATGAAAATAATATCCTCAGCCCTTGACTGCCCCAGTAATGGGATGACGAATCACAGTACGCCATTTTTCCGGGGCAACCCGCCGGGCATCGGAAAGGTATATTTCATGGTGACGGCGCGTTTCTGAAAAGTCACTCACATACCCCTGCTCCGCCACATAAGCATCCATAATGGCGACGGTGGCCGGCTCATCATCGTAAGGACCAACGTGGAGAATCTGGGCGCAGAGCCCTTCCTCCACTCCCAGGTACTCTGCCCTGGAGCAATCCAGCTTTTTCTTCTGCTGGACAGACTGCACCGCCCAGTCAAAATCCTTAGGGGTCACGAAATCCGGCAAGCGAATCATGGAAATCCATTGGAAGGTCGATTTGTCCCCGTAATCCACACCAGCCACGCCGTTCTGCCACCAGAATCCCTCCAGGGGCGGCACCACGTATTCAAAGAATCCCTCAATGTGATAATCACTTTTGTAGCTCATTTTTAAGGTATAGGCTAAGGGATAGAGAATTTCCATGGCCCGCTGGTACTCACCCCCTTCCACATTGGGGTCCCCTGCGCCCCGGACCGCAATGTAATGCATGGGTGGCAGGGTCAAGATTTCTGGTTTCTTTTTTGCCATATAAAATTCTTTGAATTCCTTTTTAAAATCAAAGGTCATGGGTGGATCCTCCTTTATCGATTTCCCTCATCCCGATTTTCATTATCCCTGAATCTGCTCCAACAGCACTCTAACATCCTTAGCGATCAGGGGCTGCATCGTCTCCGGATACCGTGTTCCGTCAATATCTTCGATGGCCTGGCCTACCATCTGCCCCAGTTTAGGCTGGTAGCGCACCACATCCTTAAGGGCCCCTAAGGCCTGACGCACCACTGTGGGCTTTTCATCCAGGAGGATGGACAATGCTGACGGGAGATATTTATCCAACAATCCATCCTGGTCCCATTTCCCCTGCTTGCAGAGCAGCCGAAAACCCCGTACCCGTAAATAGGTGCGTTGGTCCTGTACCATAGCGGCGAATCTTTCGGTGAAGGGATAGAGCATCCCAGATGCATCCGAAAGCTGCTCCAGGGTTTGAAGTGCTCGATAAGCCGTGGTATTATCCTTTCCCTCTAAGCAATCAAGTCCCGCCAGCACCGCCTGAAGCTTGTCCAAAAATGCCCTGCATCCCGTTACAATATCCCCATAGGTTTCATCAAAGCGGCCACTGTACCAGGGGTCCGAAATAGAGGCATCCCTTTCGGCGAAGGATAATAATTTGTAAATCTTTCCCCCGGTGTGGCCGGTGATCCGTTGGATATTTCGGATATTGGCATCATCCATCCCGATTAAATAATCGTAGGCGGCATAATCCGATGCCCTCAGCTGAACCGCCCGTTTCCCCCGACAATCTATCCCATGTTTCTTAAGAACCTCCCGGGCATTTGGATACACCGGGTTGCCCACCCCATTCCAGATTTCTTCCGAGCTGGTCGCTGCCGATTGGATCAAGACACGATCCGACATTCCCAGCCGATCCACCATATCCTTTAAGACGAACTCGGCCATTGGGGAACGGCAGATATTGCCGTGGCAAACGAAGAGTATTTTAATCATAATTCATTCACCTGCCATTTTCCGGAACGGTTATTACCGATACGAATGACACATCCACGGCTCTGTAATTCTGCCATTATTCGCTTCACTGTGCGCAATGACAGACCTGTCTGTTCTTTGATTTGGTTCTGTGTAATCCTAGGGTTGTACCGGATGAGCGCCAGCACCTTTTCCTCATCGGTTTGATTGGTGTCAATGGTGCCAGGAATGGTGTCACTGGCACCATTGACGGTCCCTGTTTCGATTCTTCGGAACATTTTTACCCGAAAATCCCCGTCATAATCAAGAAACTCTGGTTCCGGCAGACCATATTCTCTACATTCCTGAATAATACGGGGAATACCGCTCCCCCATTTTTCAATAATTTTCATGTAAGAAAAGGCATTTGCAACGGCGCGGTTACGTATTTTAGAATAGCCCTCCATCATCTTGGCGATAGAGACCCCGTTCAAGAGCATACCGGGGGAAGTGACCTCCAATCGGTCATCAAACAGTGCAATCTGGATATTGCCTGGTTCCAAGTAGCTGCGATGGGCAATGGAATTAGCAATCAGCTCACGCACACTATCCAGAGGAAGCTCGTACACATCCTGCCGTTGAACGCCCCGTATTATCATTCCACGATTGATTTTCTCTAATACATACTGGAAGGCCGCCTCCATCTGGTCTTGTACAGAATCTCCAAACTCACGCCGGTCTACAAAATAAGTCCGATCCTTACCTTTGAAAATACCACACTGCACGACAGGCTGTGCTTGTGCTATCCCAGTGAGAAGTGCATAAGCATTGGTAGGAACAATAACGCCCTCTTTTTCTGCCAGAACACCCCATGAAAGGAGTATGTTCTTAGTGACATCCCGAACTTTGGTCTTCTCGGACTCAGCTACAGTATTACGAATAGCCATTGTCTTCATATTGTCACATAGTTTCGCAATATCTTTCTCAGTTACGGTCAGACCTTCCACAGGCTCGCAGTCATAATACCGATTCTGTCCTTCGAGAATCAATTCCTGTACCTGATAGCGTTCTGCATGACGTGTGGTACCACTCACACGGATATATGTCCCATCCAGAATGCCTTGGCTCTTGATATAGTAAGGACGTGGCATACCGGGCAAGATTTCCACCTCAATAATTGCCTTGCCCTCCACCTCCTGGACACCAACACTGGGGGTGATTTTCGGCTCACAACTGTCAAAGATCGCATTGGTAATGGCATCCATCTTCTGAAAAATTTCTTCTCTGGTAAAACCCGTGATCTTCCAAGTGTTATTCTCCACACCAAAGATTAGCTTGCCACCCTTACCATTGGCAAAGGCCACAACTGTTTTCATATACTTTTCGCTTTTGACCGGAAGATCTTCTTTAAATTCCACATTATCAGATTCTCCAGCAAAGATTTCTTCTGCTGTCATTGGTCGAACCTCCCATCTTTCCTGAATATTCTATGCTAATTGCAGATATATCACTCGTCAAAAAGCAAAATCAACTTCATCGCTCTTCATTAATGACAAACTTACGATTTCCTGCTCCAACTTCACATTGTTTTCCAGCATGTAATTCACAACATTCATATACATATTCATATTTTTTAGTTCTTTGAGTCGGTTTTTGTCATTCTCTGTCAAACTTTGCAAACAGAATTTATATTTCTCATTTCGCAATTCCCCAGCGGACATACTAAATAATTGAAATACGATACCCGTAATCTCACACAAGTTATGGTGGATCCACAAACCTCCTGCATCAATATCCCCAAAGTGTATGTAATCAATATCTTGATTTGTTTGATGTATCAATTTTATAAAATCCCTTTGATATCGATTTGCATACCCACCAAGATAAAATATGACAGTATCTTTATCGTTATATCTAAGATACGCCGTACGATTCTCGATGGTCATAAACCGATTTGCTCTAATTTTAACCGACTCGATATTGGAAAAATCAGAAACCGTCATTTCAATTCCGTTGGAAAATCCACTTATATCGACGGTTTTACCCAAGACTGTCATTATCATATTACCCTTAACACATAACTTCTGTGGCTCTTTTAAAATATGATAATCCAACAATATTTCATCCATCAATTCTGTATCACAACAACTTTCATTGGCATATTTTTTGAGAATTGTACATACGGATTTCAATGTCTTATTTTCAAGAAACTTTGAGTCTCCATAAACCTTCATGGAGACTTCCCTTATGTACAGCATTTCCTTATTTTTCTCAATGAAAGCTATTGCTTTTAATATATTATCAAGTTCATCAATATTTTTTGCTATCTTTCGATTTTCAATAGACTTCGATAAAATTCTACACTCTTTTTTGCATATTAGTGATACATTTTGATATTGTTTTACAATGGATTTCATTTTCTGAAGCTGCATATCCTTCGATATATATCCGTATTGATCATACAGGTATTGCTCAATGACTGTAATCTTAGCATCCACTAAATAGATACACTTAATTTGTGTTCCAAAGCGCTCTATTTCGCTAGTAACAAAACCTTTCTTAGACAAGCCTTCCACAGTATGGTTAAGTTTTGTTATTTTTTCAAAATCACCATCATTGGCATTGTACTTATTGTAGATTTTTTCGGGATTGATCTGTGTTCTTTTATTGATTCTATTATCACCCGTATCTTTCTTGCTTTTACGGTAATTCTCTACCAAGCATTTAAGTAATTTTTCTTCGTATTCCACACCCTACACCTCTTTATGTATTTCGATAATCCCTATTTCCATAAGATCCGGCTGCGTTCTTAATACAGGTAATACTACTTCACATTCATTCCCTATAAGCTCCGTTTTATCCGGAGCACAGAAAATCATCTGGAGATTTTGTTCTTTCATAAATTTGAGCATGATTTTAACATTGGTTGGATCCATCTTTGCGAAGGGTTCATCAATAAACACAAGTCGCGTCGAACTGTTTTTTTCATTATAAATCATGAGTAATGCCGATAACAATATAAGCATGTATGGAATTTGAACCTCTGCTCCTGAGTTATATCCAGATTGTTTAGAGAGCTTCGCACGTGTAAGGACATCATTGGTCAGGAGAATTTCATACATCATATAATTACGATAGTCAGCATACCGTTTAATCCATTCCTCATCGTTACTTTCCACAATTCGATTAATAATCCCTTTAATCTCTTTTTCCAACACCTCATCCCTATCTTCAGGATTAGATGCGTTTATCCCTCCGATTATTTGTTCAGATGTGATGCCAAGTTTTTCACGTGTTTTTAAATATTTGGCATACTCTAAGATCTTCTCATAATCTGAACCATCTCTTACATATTTTACTTCAAAAGAATAGCTTGATTCAAATGCAAGATTCGCTAATTCTACATTAATTCGTTTTAAATCATCTCTGGCTGACTCACAGGACTTCAAGACGGTGAGTACAAATTCATTCTTAAAAATCGCCTCATATCGGTCGGTCTGTTTCTTCAATTTTGTTTGTATTTCTTGCCTGTCGTCCATCCAAATCCGTGATTTTCTAGCCTGATAGTCCCCGATTGAATGCTCCGTTATCGGCAATTGATTCTCCACTGTTCTAGATGCATTATATGATGCCTGTCCGCTTGTCAGATTATTCGTCGCTTCTTTTAACGTACGCTCTGCACGATTTCGGTCCTTTAAAGGGCCGCCGGTTCCTTTTTTTCCATTGGCGACATAACGATCGTAGTCATCAGTAGCCTTCATATACTCAACATTATTTTGGATTTTAAGCTTTTTTAATTTTTCTTTGTAAATATTAATGTCTTCGGATGCTTTGTCATTTTCCTTCCGGTTGGTCTCATACATTGTGTCCATCTTTGATTTATCATCATAAACATTGGCACGTTCACTATCTAATGCAGCCTGTTCTTTCTCAAGGTCTCCAACCCTCTGGGAAAGCTCCATGTATTCCATGTTGTTCTTTTGGGCCTCTTCCAAAGCATTGAGTTCGGCCTTCCTCGCAGAATATATTTTTTGTGCATTCGTATACTCCTGGCAAGCATCGAAATTATAGCGATGTACATCAAATAGTTCAATGGAACTTCCAAGGTATTCTTGCTTAGATTTCTCCCGAGCTAAGTTTTCCTGGTATTCTTCATATTCTGTGTTTAGTTTTTCAAGGGCTTTAACCGCTTTTATTCGATTTAACTCAATGGTTTCCTGACCTAAGCAGTAGAATCTGATCGTGTCAAAGTGTAAGAAAAAACTATCCATTGCAACCGATACCCGGCCCTCCTTGGACATGGCATTTTCATAATTTCTCACCTGATCCTTTGTGGTTGCATGAATTCTGCCCAACTGATAATCAAAATACTGTTTAGCCACCGGATTTTTTGTCTTAATGAACTGAACGACCGAGTCCTCTTTCAAAGTAATCTTCTTCTTCATCAACAATTTCGTATTGAATAAGTGGGCATATCTATTTTTAGAACGATTCAATACATCATCTGCGATATTATAAAATTCGGGGTCTACAAGGATAGTATACCGTCGTCTTCCAAGGTAGCTTTCAATAGCATCCCGCCAAGTTTCATCATGGAGGCCTATGACATATTCACAGGCAAATCTTGCCTCAGATTGTATCTTTTGCCTTTGAAACTCTCTATTGATTTCATCCTTTAGCGCCACATAATCCGGTATTTGAGAAAACGTCGTTTTTTTTGCGTCACAATCATCAATAATTTTCTGGTAGCGGGTTTGCCCCCTTTGATTTTCTTCTAATGAATCTTGAATCCTTGTAATTGTACCGGTAATTCCATCTCGATATGCCTCTATTCTTTTTGAAAATGCAACAATACTACTTTCCTTTTGAATTTTTGTAAATTGATCTGTTGTCAATGATGCTAAAACACTTTGCTCCAACACCACCTGATCTTCATTACAAAACCAGGCCATCAGCTCACTAGTCTGGGTTTCAAAGAGGATAAGGGCATCCTTTTCTTTTTCTAAACGTTCTTTATCTTCCCTTGCATTTTCCAAGGCTTCCTTTGCCGCTAAAATCGCCTTCGCACAATCCAGTGCATCCCGAGCATCTTTTGCTTCATTAATTTTTTTTCCTAATATTTTATTACGCCTTTCAATGGTCTCAATTTTGCTTTCGTCATCCTTTATCTGTTTTTTTGCCACTTCCATTGCACATTTTGTTTTTTCAATGGTTTCCGCACAACTTAAAGATCGTTGATATGCCTGCTTTACCTCATCTGCAAAAATGGTTCTCTGCGCTCTCTGGTGTTCTTCAAATAATTTGATAATCTTTTCAAGCTCATTAATTTCAGTATCAATATTCTCAAAATTTTCTTTAAGTCGATCGATGTTGTGCTTTGCTTCAACAAGCTTTGAAAAATCTACGATCTTTTTTTCCAGAACACTTTCTCGAATGAATTGGTCGATCTTTGCACTTGGATTGTAGGACATAATACTGCGAAGTTTTCGTCTAAAGGCCACCAACTGCTGTTTGCTCAGTCGGAGTCCCGTTCGCTGCATAAACTTTAAGAGCCCCTCGTTGACATCCATCATTTTAAGGCCATAGATTTTCTGCAATCCCTCTGAATTGTATGGAATAAGCAAACCATTTTCTTGATATGTGTGATTCATCCCCTCTAAAATTTGATTCTCGATAACATATCGACGGGGCGTACAATTATTGCCTGAATCCGTATTAATGACCGTTCCCAGGATAAAATTTTTCCCTAAATCAACCTCTTCCATTTCGAGAACGATATGGGAATAGACATTGGGCACCTTATCCGCAGGCCTCATATATGTATTGGCCGTCGCATCAAGCAATCCTCTGGTATAGGATAAAACCGTTCTTTCTCCGGATTTTTCTGTGGATTTATTGAATACAGTATCTCCATACAGAGCATATTTAATGGCATCCAAAAGAACGGATTTACCATTTCTATTTTTCCCGGCAATCAAAGTAAAGTTCCCAATGGGAACTGTCACCTGATTATAGCCGTACCAGTTGACCAACCGGATTCTTTTCAGTTTGATCATTCCACACTTTCCCCTTCACCATCAGTTTCCACAAAAGCTTCTAAATCATCCCCCATCGAATCACTCTTCAGATACTCTGCTGTTACCGTCTGTAATTGTGCAATATCCCAGCCAAATTGTAGAGATGGATACAGTGTAATAATGGCATCCTCGGTTTCCTCCTTGGGATCATAGTCAATCAGATCGTATTTTTTAAACAGCTTCATAGCTGTGAATAATTTTGCCTTATCCACAGCAACCTCGTAAGCCTTAATCTTGTCAATCAGATCCCCTCGCATGACGACATTCTCTTCTCTAAATCCAAGATTCTCCAAATAGACCTCCCAGAGTACCAAAAGAAGATGATACTGCTCAGTAGTAAAGGAGAGTACATTCGCACGCTTTAATCCCACCGTTTCCTCATCCAATTCATGGGATTTTAACATTGCAATTTTCACATTTGTATCAACAAATACATCGAACCCCATTATTCGTAGATAATCTGAAATATCCTGCCGATTTGATTCTCTCGAAATAAAGGCATAAAGCCGTTCATCCTTATCACCCACAATGAAGGTCGTGTCCAATAGCTTACGAATACAGCGTTTAAACAATATGCTGTTTTCTTCTTTTATAGAAATGTTTAATGTGATGTCGCTCATCTATCTCTTCCTTTTTATTCTTATATTGCTAATCGTTGCAATTTCCGTCTCAATGGTTCCTTCTAAAAACTCCACGTCAAAGGGAAACTCACAGCTTCCTGAATAGATAATACTGGCCGCTACCATCATAGCATCATCCCTGGTTCTGATTATCATTCCATCGGGTATTAAACTTTCCTTGTTAGCAAGCGCCTTTTCAAAGTAATTTGTTGCCTGTTTTATCCCATACCGATCGGGATATTCGTACAAAAGTTCTCTCGTAAGACGTGCCTTATCTTCATCAGATAATCCACTAACGATAATTCCAGCACTTTTTGCATTTGGCCTTCGTTTTTTTCGGCGTTCAATGGATTTTTTACCAATGTACTTATATGATTGTACTTCAAAACAGTTTGAGATTGACTGGAGTATTGTCCACCTCTCATCTTCATCGAAATTTTTAATCAATATGAGCAAGTCATTTAAATAGGTTTGTATATTAACATTGTTGCTTAAGACCATCAGAATTCGCACCGAATAAAGATTATAGTAATTATTTATTTTTTTATCGATATAGTCCATCTCTTTAATATAATGGTAGCTGATAAAACTTTTTATTTCCGCCAACTGGCCATCCACCATTTCTCGAGCTTGTATTTCATCGACAGCTTTGAGGCTATGATACTCCTTAATCATATTTTCATATACTTCTGTATCCTTAATTCTCCTGAGCATTCTCTCAATTTCCTCTATATATCCTGGAATCAATCCTCCCTTTCTTATAAAAAAATAATCATTAAAGAATGATTCCAACATCTCATCCCGAACCAGAAACTGTCCCAATTCATTGGTCTCTGTCATCTTAATAATGATACGCATAATTGATTGAATACTGTCCTTTAAGATAAGAATTTCATTCTTTAAATCCGATACACTGTCCACAACTGGCCGAAGAATATTTGAATATGGCCTGTGTGTTCTGCCATGATCCACAATGAAGGCAGAATTCAGCACATCGTAAATAGAAAAGATATGATTTGTTAGTGCCGAACTATTATCACGATTAAAGATCCGTTCAATGGCATCAATCATTTTTCTACAATAAGGCATAACGGTAGCAATATTATCCCCATTTCGACCAATCTCTTTTTCAGAAATCCATCCACAGCGCCTAAAGTACCTTAGAATCGCACTTGCATTCTCAATTTCAGACTTTTTACTGCTAATATTCTCATCGGGACCGCTGAAATTATCCTCATCCTTCAGGGCATAGGCACAATTTTTAAAATAAAGAATCAAAGCATCCCGAGCATCCGCTTCATATAGTAGTGGAACTGTCCTTGATTTTTCAATGAGCTTCGAAATACATTCGTAGTTTATTCTTTTATTCTTACAGCAAAGCGGTTTAAAAAAATGATCATATACTACATTATCAAAAAGTATCATGCGTTGCTATTTCCTCCAATACAATGTGGTGATCCCTTTCTTACTAGTATTGAATTTCTTTTTCAGATCATCGTATATATTTTGAATGCCATCATTCTATAGCTACACCATCATCCCTGGCACACCCCTCCACAAAACTGACCGGGTGCTGAATGATTTCAGAGACCGCTTCAACGGAAAGCCCCTGGTCCAGATAGCGCCTGGCTATGACCGCCATGGACTCCCCAATCTCAATCATATGGCCATCCGGATCATAAATCCGAAGGACCCGCTGCTGCCATTCGTGTTTTTTAGGGGGATGGACATAGACGATGGACTCCTGCCCTTCTAAGCGTTTTAAAAATGCATCGAAATCCTCAACCTCAAAATACAATTCCATATTATGGGATTTTGACACCACCGACGCCGGATCAATATCCGTCAGCCACGGGAAATCCTCCTGAATGGCAAAGCCCCCGCTAAAGGTGACATTCTTCCCCAAATCCATGACGACATCCTGGTCAAAGAACCTCTGATAGAATTTTTTGGATACGTCAACATTCTGTACCGCTAATAAGGGTAATTTAAATTTCACCGCATATCCCTCCCCATCAATTTTTAGTTTTTTTCATTATAGCACAAAAACAAATCCCCATACCTGTGTTTCAAGCACATTGGTAATGGGGATTTGAATGATTTTTTATGGTGAAATTTCATGGCTGCCGTTAAACCAGCCATTATCAAAATCCGATATCCATACAGAACCATTTGATTGCTATAATCGTAGCATACATATTTAAGTTTAAGGCACTTGCGTGTATACCCCTGGATTGGATCATTGACACCCACATAAAGACATGTTCTCCATAGATATCCAACTGCATCGCCCCTCAAGCAGCTAATGGCGCCAGGAACGTAAAGCTGCAATAAAACACCCGCCTCCACCGAGTATAACGGCAATCCCAAGTATTCCCGTTGAAGTTTCAGCATTGACTGCCAAAAGAATTAAGAAGCCTCCTGTACATAACAGGACCACCCCCAAACAAAGCCCTATGTAAAAGAAGCGCTGACCGCCAGTGGATTTCGATGAATCCGAAAATCCTGAAACGATATTTCGTATTCCTGTAACCAAAAATACGATAAAACCACTGAAAAGGAATAAAAACCCCATTGGCAATAAAAAGAAATTCTCATGTAAAACACCAGCCGCATCAACATACTCAACGGATACCGCCTTAATCCCAATACAGGCAATGCCTAAAAATAATAATGCAGCACCGATACTGATACTGATTAAATTCATCTTTGCCCGGCGATTTTCGCTGCCATCTTTTACTAGCTTTTTTGCCATATTTCCCATACCATCATCTCCTAAAATTAGATAATCAAGGGAAAGGTGGAAAATTTTAGTAATCGAAATTAGAATCTCGATATCGGGCAGGTTTCGATTGTTTTCCCAATTCGAAATCGCTTGTCTGGAAACACCTAACTGTTCCGCAAGTTGTTCCTGTGTCAACTCATTTTCTGTTCGAATCCGTCTGATTTGTTCACTAAACTTCATTGATTCCACCTTTTTCTTGTTGATCCAACATTACAGGATTTTTAAAAAAATGACAAGAAAGCAACACTTGCATCGCATATTTTAATGACATCGTGCCTGTCATCCCCTTTTATTCACTGGATTTTATCACTATTCTATCCTTTATCCATGGCTTTTACACTTCTACGGCCCAGGGGTAGAAAAAAGGGGATATCTTTTAGTGTATTATTTCCGTTTTTGCTCCTGTACCCTGAACTGTGTGATCTGACGGAGTAATTCATAGGGCATGGGCTTATTATAGGGCAGTTGTATGGCCCCCTTGGAATAGTTATAATCCTCCAGGCGATCTTTAAAGGCGTCAATGGCGCTGGGGGTCGGGTAAAAACCCAAGTGTCTTTTTTGACCGGAAAAATGTACCAGATTTCCGTTGAGGACAAAGGTTGCCATTCCCCAGGAAATTTTCTCGGTAATTTCCGGAGAGCACTCTAAAATAATCTGTCGCAGTATTTCCATCCGCTTTTTGATATCCCCGCTGTAGCTTGCGATATATTCCTCCACCGAGGTGAAGGCGGGCTTTGGTTTCTCACGCTCTTCCAGGGTCACATGGATCGAGTCCCCAGGCTGCTTGCCAATCTTTAAGCGGATATCCTTTCGGACCCCGATAAGATGGCTGGGTGTCCCCATCTTCACCACTTGCCCATCGTAGGGCTCTCCGTCAAAGGTTGCGTGTACCAATAGCCGGGATTTCCCAAAGATTGCTTTAATATCAAAGGGTACTTCGACATATGCTGCATCCATCTCTGGTTTTTTCAAGAGAATCGCATCAAATTCAAGGGCTTTCTTCATTTTTTTCTCACCGCCTTCATCTCCCTACACCATACCATTATTTATCTGAAATATCCAGCAAAAAACCCCACTACGCACATCCGATGCGCTCGGCATATAAATCAAAATTAACCGCCCACTTCCCGTCATCCTTTACTGTAACATCCTGTATCGCCATTCCCTCAAGAACCCATAAAAAATGCCATTCACCTTTGATTACGTTGGAATGACTATTGTCAATATAGTCAATTTTCCAAAATAATCAAGGGCTTCGGGTAGTGCTTTACGTTTTCCTTCGCTTGTCAGTGCTTCAAAGAAATATTCCTCATCAACCTCACGCTTAAATTTTTTTATATTCCATAGGAATTTTTCCTTTAACCGTATCCAATAGCGGTAACACCATCAAGACTACAAAATTTCGTCATGATTATCCATAACAAATTCTCCTCGTATCTTCCTGCACCGCATCATGTTCTAACCAATTCGTTTTAGCATTCAAATACCATGGGGGGATTTTTCATTTATGCCATGGTCTTTTCTTTCTGAGCCAGCCGCGTTCCTCCCAATATTCCTTTTCCCGGGGAGAGGAATCCCAACCCTTTTCATGGGTCATTTTCATGATGTTAAACATAAATTTTGTCCTGAGGCTGACACGAGGCGGTTTCGAACAATCAATTTTTCCGGCAAGGCGGGATAAATCATCTTCGATTTTCACTTTTCTTTCCGGTTTCACCATCCCCCAATTTGCTGCCTGTATGGCAAGACCGTAGGTTTTTATATACGGCACCCCCCAATAGAACAGTGAATCCTTAATCGGCCGAATCGCCTTCTTGCAGGATGCACCCGCTGATGCTGTCAGTACAACCGCACGTTTACTGAACATCCACTCCTTTGGACGGTGAACCATCCAACAATCAAACAGTAAATCAAGAAATGACTTCATTGCCCCTGATGGCCCAAGGCAATAATTCGGTGACGTGAAGATGAACAAGTCCGCTTCTTCCATCGCTTCAAGCATAACTATTTTCTTTTTCCAATACGGACATTTTGTTTCATCCTCAATACAGGAGTAGCAACCAATGCAGAAGTGTGGCATATCACGCGGGAGGAAAAATTCTGTGATGTTTGTGTTATCCGTCAGCTTTTCGGCAAGAATTCTTCCCATATGATAGGTACTGCCTTTATGATTTTGTCCATGTATCATTACAATTTTCATAGATCCTTTCCTCCATACATTCATATTTATCCTTTCGATTCCTTTGTTTTCTTTTTTGTTCCAACCGTGTAAACCAGGTTTTAAAAACAGGGTTCTGTTCATAGCGGAACAGGCAAAGACCATATATTCCTTAGATGAGTTGTTGTTGCCAATCTGAAGTTAGACATTTGCTTGAATTATTCTACATGGATTTCCAACAGCTACCACATTATCTGGAATATCCTTTGTAACGACACTTCCTGCTCCGATTACAACATTGTTTCCGATTCTAACTCCAGGTAAAATAACCACGCCACCACCTATCCAAACATTATCACCAATGACTACAGGAGCAGTGATTGTTTTACAAAATGCAAAGGAACCATCTTCCTTAGGCTCTCCAAATCTTGCGATTGCATTTTGGGGATGAAAAGCTGTGTATATCTGGACATTTGGGGCAATGAGAGCATTGTTTCCTATTTTAATACGATTATCATCTAAAAAAGTACAATTCATATTTACTTCGCAATTATCACCAAAAAATATATTCTTTCCATAATCGACATAATAGGGTGGTGTAATCCAAAGATTTTTCCCAAACCCACCTAATAAGTTTCTCAATAATGCCTCTTTATCCTCTAAATTTTCAGAAGGTAAGCGATTATATTCTCTTACCAAATCTTTAGCATTATGCCACATTGCCAGTAATTCTTTATCGCCACAATCATATTCTAACCCTGCAAGCATTTTTTCTTTTTCAGTCATATCTTCACTCCGTAAGCTTCAAATATATAATTTTCCGTTGGAACAATTACTATTTCAAGGGGCATCGTCCATTACACCATACTGACTGGTTGTTGCAATCTCTCCCCCCTTTCTCTACTAGTTTTGCATAAACATGTCAAAGACAAAATTTTTAGAAAATCCTCATATTTCAGTAAATCGGTCAAGGGTAATTCAGGGCATTTTCATACTGTTTTCTGTTCTTCGCTTGGTAATCGGTCAACGGCATTTTCAAAAAAAGGTCTGTTTATAGGGGAACAGGCGATGCCATTTATTGTAATAACGGTCATCACTGTAAATCGGGATTTGGTCGTGTGCCAGTTATGTTCATTTTGTCACACGATATTTTCACCTAATATTATCTTTGGCATAGTGGTTAAACATCTATTCCAACGTTTGTAAAACATCTCCAAACCAAGTTTGGAAACACACGCATGAGTTTCCTCATCTCGTAACGTCCAGTGTAGGACATAAGTTACTTTCCCTATATTACGGGTTAAACGAATAGGCAATTCACCTTCTTTTACCGCGTTAAAATCTGCTTGCCGATGTGTTCTCTTTATATATTTCACTTCAACAACCCCATCTTGAGCCATATAAAAATCAGCAACTTCTTTCATTAACTGTTCGATTTCATCTTGTTTTTCAATCTTGGCTTCATATATACAAATCTCATTAAACATTTATAGTTAACCTCCTTGAGCCTAATACCGATAATCTTGATTGACAACTTCAAATTTATCATTTTCAACCATACAGTTGTTCGGAATTCCCGAACAACTGAAATACTATTTCTTTTTGCCTTTTTTCTCCAACAGCTTTATACTATCCAAATAATCCTGCTCAACACTGCTTAATGCTTTCGCTTTGTATTTTCTATACTCCGTCTGCGCCTTCTCCATCGCCTGTAAGTGGCTGACTGAACCATTCCCAGTGAGAAGATTTTCTCCCGTGGAGGTCAAAATGCCATCGAAGTGCTTTGCCCAATCTTCCATTGTCATAGGCACTTTCCTTTCTGCCTGTCTCTCTGCAAAATCAAGATATCCGGAAACGAGCTGTCCCATTGCACGAAGCTCTTTTTCATCCAGATAATGCTTTGCACCCTTTGCTTCACGGAGTGTTGGCTGGTCTCCTGAAAAAGTCATCAAACCCATAAAATTTTTTTCAGTATCCGCCACCGCCTAATTCTTTCGGGGGGCATCGTCCATTACACCATACTAACTGGTTGTTGCAATCTCTCCCCCTTTCTCTACTGGTTTTGCATAAGCATGTCAAAGACAAAATTTTAGAAAATCCTCATATTTCAGTAAATCAGTCAAGGGCAATTCAGGGCATTTTCATACTGTTTTCTGTTCTTCGCTTGGTAATCGGTCAACGGTATTTTCAAAAAAGGTCTGTTTATAGGGGAACAGGCAATGAGTTTTATTCCCATAAATATCTCGATAAATTGGATGCCCTTAAAAATCACATTCCAACTATTTTTTTAAGCGTATTCGCCGTTCTAATGGTAATCATCTCACCAATTCCTGTGCTTGCTGTTTTTTTCCACCAGTTTGCTTTCGCATAATTCTTTCTATCAAAAGACCAGAAAATAACATTCTTACAGATGCATATCTGTTCCAGCTCTTTTGTTGGCTTACCTATTTTCTCAGCTATTATTTCAGCGACAGCAGGAAACATGACAAAAATCAGGTTATCATATATTGCTTTGTTCTCATCTCCCCACCAAACAGGGGCTTCACTTAATAAGTCCCTCAATTCTTCTTGTGAAATAACAAAGACTGGAATATCCAATTCAAAGCGTTCTTGTATCATTACCTTAATTTTATCTGCAAGAACATTTTCACTTTGTTCGTCAGTCGAAAAAACAACATTTCCACTATTGAGATATGTAAAAACATCTATGTGGCCAAGTTCTATAAAACATGATTTCAATTCTGCCATAGGAATTTTGTTTTTCCCACTTATATTAATACCTCTTAATAAAGCAATATATCTTTTCATAATTCTTCCTCACAACTTCAAATCCTATAAATCAGACGTTTCATCATCCATCTTTTCTTGACACTCGCTGCATTCCCTGTCATGAATTGAAATAATACCGCCACATTTTAAACAGGTATATTTTTCTTTCTGTTGTTCCATAAATGCTTCCAACCCATATTGACGAACAAACTCACTATTTTTCATAAGGCTTGCTTGATATCTTTTATTATAACTTTTTTCAAGATTCTTTATCAGCTTGCATGGATAATCAGAACACTCGAAGCAATAGGATAATCCTTTGTCTTTGATGCAGTCTTTTATCTTGCACTTACGACAATGTTCCGGCTTGCCTTTATCACTGTTCAAGCATCCGGCACATGGCCTTTTATGATCGCAATGTTTATAGCAAACCTTGCAGTTCATTCCACACGGAGCGAACATCATAGTATCCATATTTTCTTTCGGCATTTTCATAGACTATTACCCCTTTCAAAGTTTCGACCTCCTGACAAAGGAAAAGTTAGCTTTTCAAACACCTCTTGACATAATCCGCAGGAACATCCATCCTCTCAGAAACCTGTTCCTCCGTCATTCCATTATTAAAGAACCGTTTTACAACCATTGAAATATCCTCAGCAACCTCAATAATATGATAGTCCGGATCATAAAAACGAACAACTCTTTGTCCCCAATTATGCTCTAACAGCTTTATACTTTTCAAATAGTCCTGTTCTACGCTGCTAAGAGTTTTTCCCCTGTATTTCTGTATTCATTCTGAGCCTTCTCCATCGCCTGAAGATGACTAACTGAACCATTCCCAGTCAATAGATTTTCACCCGTTGATGCCAATATTCCATCGAGGTGCTTTGCCCAATCTTCCATTGTCATAGGCACTTCTCGTTCTGCTTGTCTTTCTGCAAAATCAAGATATCCGGAAACAAGCTGCCCCATCGCTCGCAGTTCATGGGGTCATCGTCCATTACACCATACTGACTGGTTGTTGCAATCTCTGCAACACCCCCTTGCTCTACTGGTTTCGTGACCTCAATGCGATTGTCTCAACATGTGATTGTTAGGCTTTTCTACACTTCTGCAAAATCTGCAAATATCTCCTAGCTTTAAAGGATTTCCCAACAATCTAATCAACTCAGTCAGCGTCATTTTGATTAGTCTATTTTTATTCTGAATCAGCATGGTTATTCATCTTCCTTTTTTGTAAGCATATTCAATCCCGTCATCGTTAAAGATTCCATAGTTTTCATCTGTTTAACTGCCAAATCGCGCAACAATACCAATCGCTCTGATTGTGTTTTTCCTTGTTCAATCAAAACAGAATTATAACTTTCCATGTTTGACAATACCAGCAGCTGATTAAGATTTGCATCATCACGCATATTCCCTTTTCTATCAGGATTTATTTCTCGCCATTGCTTTGCAGTTACTCCAAACAAAGCAACATTCAGCATATCCGCTTCGTTAGCATATGTATAAGCAATCTGCTCTTTTGATAATTCCGGTGGAATCAGATTCTCTTTAATTGCATCTGTATGAATACGATAATTTAATTTTGATATTTCTCTATTCAGATTCCAGTTTAAAGACAACCGACTGTTTTCATCTGTTTTTAACCGTCTGTAATCTTTCATAATGTAGAGTTGGAATTCAGGAGATAACCATGTGGCAAAAGACATGGCAATATCGCTATGTGCATAAGTTCCACCATAGCGCCCGGCTTTTGACACAATTCCGATTGCTCCTGTTTGTTCGATCCATTTTGTTGGTGTCATAACAAAACGATTTAGACCAGCTTCATTTCTAACCGCCTCGAATTGCACACGGTTAAAATCAGAATTATGTAATTCTTCCCATACAGCAAGAAACTCAACTGTATTTCTATTACGCATCCAGTTTTGAATCACAAATCGTGGATCCGCTTCATTTCGATACTTTGCAATATCTGTCAATGAAATAAATTCATTTTCAAAATCATTGGTATAAATACCTATATCAAAACCATTTGCATGAATCGTTTCCTTTATTGGTTTTTTAGCCATATCCGTCCTTCTGTATCCTTTCATCCATCTTATCTACCCGTCATTCATCTTACATTTATTGTATTGATATGTTCTCACACACCCAAAACCGCCATTAAGGTTGAGTAGTTAGTTCTGTTGTCACTCACAACACCAATAAAATTAACCCTTCTGCTTTGTAATCAAACAAACACACTCCACATGGCACGAGCGGGTGCTTTTGATAGCATAATCAGAGCCTATATCCTTATTTCTTGTGGTAATCCGTCCAAAAATACTACTGGTTTTGCATAAGCACGTCAAAGGCAAAATCCTTAGAAAATCCTCGTATTTTAGTAAATAGGTCAAGGGTAATTCAGGGCATTTTCATACTGTTTTCTGTTCTACACTTGAAAATCGGTCTTTGTAAGCTTTATGTACTCTGCAACTAAAAAGTAATTTTTCAAAGCTTCCTCATCCAATCCACGAAAGGCAAATAAATCATCGTGTATTGGCACTACTTTTTCTATATTTTCACTTTCAACATGAAATTCTCCAGAACATAAATCAATGCCGACAAGTACATTTGCCGTCTTGTAACTTTGAATATCGGGAAGTACACCTTTTGGCAACTTATTGGAATAACATTCATTTTCTGTAATATTGAGCGCCACTATTTCTTGAAACCTTGCATTGTCAAATATCTGATACAGATAATTCTCTTTGAAATATTTGTCTACTTCATATCCCGTTTTTCGGTTTGGCTTCATTTCGCAATAATATATTTCAAAAATTCGTTTCCATTCTGCAATCATTTCTGATGTTGGCTCGGATGTTAGCATTTTTTCCTCCTTCAAAACTCCAAATTTACCATCGTCAATCATAAAGTTTTTCTTCAGGATTCATGTGCACGTTCTGCCTTGAATTATTCGGAAATCCCAGTAGGAAGATTTTCACCCGTTGATGTTAAAATTCCATCGAGGTGCTTTGCCCAATCTCCCATTGTCATAGGCACTTCTCGTTCTGCTTGTCTTTCTGCAAAGTCAAGATATCCTGAAACAAGCTGGCCCACTGCGCGCAGTTCTTTTTCATCCAGATAATTCTTTCAGATAATTCTTTGCTACCTTTGCTTCACGGAGTGTTGGCTGGTCTCCCGTAAAAGTCATCAAACCCATAAAATCTTTTTCCGCATCCGCCACCACCCAGTTCTTTCAGGGGGTCATCATCCATTACACCATACCAACTGGTTGTTGCAATCTCTGCAACAACCCCTTTTTCTACTTGTTTCGTGACATCAATATGACCGTTTCTACTTGTGTATCATTGTCCAAACTTATATGTACACCGGTCTATAAAATTTATTTACATTCAATTTTATTAACAAATTCGAAAATCAATATAGTTTTTATTTTTCATTAATCAAGACTATAAGTAACGATTCGAAATGTTAAAAACTAATCATATCCCAAAATACCTTTCTATTAAGTTACAATCAATGACCATAATTAACATTCTATCTTTTAGAGCATTTTAAGCAAAATTCTTCGTTTATCTTTATAACTATAAGAATCATGTTTTGAAGAAAAATAAAATAATCCTGCATATTTTGATTTTCATTTACTCTTTGCGTACCATGAAGGTAGCTATTACGAATATCTAGTCCGTTGTCAAATTCGGACTTGTTAAATAAATAATTATAATAATCCTGTTCTGGTTTCGAAAACAGCGATGATGAAAACTGCACCATTCCTAATTTCTTTAATTCTATAATAATCAATTGATACTTTTTCAAATAATTAAAACACACTACATTGTGTTCATACAACTCATTTAGTATCTTTATCTTTTCCCTATATGGCGTTATTCTTTTTTCGTCATCAATTTTTATAATGTTATGATCAATTAACCAATCAATACTAGATGTTTGATAATCCTGAAACATATCGTAATAAACATTTTCTTTCTCTAGTAAATCATAAAACGAATTGTAAGTTTTTGATAATTTAGGGAGGTAATGAATTATTGATTGATCCGAAAATAATAAATGACTGATCATTTGATAATCATCCCCACATGGATAAATATATTTATCACTTAACATGCTTGGTATATCTTTAATAAACATATGCTCTGTTGACATATGTAATAGTTCATCGTCGATTTCTCCATCTTCGCAATAAATTTTAAATCTCTTTAAAACACTATCAATTTCAGCAGCAATATTCCTGCATTTTTCAAGATATGACGCTGTTCGTGAAGATTTATTGAAATTAAAACCTTTTGCATTGAATTCCTCTTTTAAATAAATGCAAAAGAACCAATTAATAATGTCCTCTAAATAAATATTATATTTTTCTAATTCATTACAATATCCAATCATTTGAAGTTGTGCCAATATCTGAATTTGTTGAAATGCAATTCCAGTATGATATGCTTTTCTGCCTTTAATTCCTAAAGTTTTCTCTAAAATACCCATTTGAGTCTCTCTAGAAACATGAAGAGATCTAAATTGCAAATCTGTATATCCAAATAAATATATAAAATTATTCAATAATGTTGGATAATCCAAATTTTCTTTTATCCATTTTGAACTATACGAAAATGATAGAATTCTATTATTTCCCATTTCACATTTTATTTCTTCATCCTGCTTATCAGAAAAAGCAACTTGTACACCATATTCAAATCCAGTTCTATCTTTGAATAAAATTTCCATTTGTTCATTATATTTTCGTTTCGCTTTTAATCTTAATCGATCTGGCAAACATAAATTATTTATACTATTAGATTCAAAAATAATTTTTAGATAATTACTATTCGGCGAGTTACTTGATATATAATTATCTAATATTATTATTTTTTCATCACTTGATAGTTCGGATGGGAAATATAAAGTTTCTACATCTCTATCATGCTTTTCCAAGTAATAACTTAACAATATTTCTGCACAAATCGGATTTATTTCCATATATGCAACTATTTCTTTTGAAAAATTTTTCGATAGATTTTTACATTTCAAAACATCATTTAAAATAAAATGTTTGTTCAGAATTATATCCCTAAATATCTCAACTGGAATTCTCTCATAAACCTTATATTTTTCTATAAGTTTCCAAAAATCATCTCTGTAATCGCAATTAATAGTATTAAACATGCTTTCCAGTTCATCTATATTAATATCTGAAAAAAATATACCCATTACTTTTGAAAAGCTTTTTACAATTCTACTATAATCATTCAGTTGTTGTTTAGTCCAGTATCTAGGATAGATTTCATTTTGAAAAAAATGTTGTATATTATATAATTCAATAATTTCATTAATATCTGTTATTTTTGCTTCCATCACAAAGTTACAAATAATATCTTCTATTCTCTTTACATAAAATCCTACACTTAAATCATTTACAGAATAGTATTTTACTCTTAAAACATCATTTGCATCCATAACTATCTCTAACCTTTCTTAAATAAACAACTATATTTCAGATGGACATACATTAAATCATCTGAAAATGCCTAAACGCATCTTTGATTGCTTCTTCTTTTTCCATTGGACAAATTGGTTGTTTTGAATCGTCATTTTTAGGTTTGTTATAGTTTTCTCTTTCTTTAATTCCACACTTTTCTTTTACTTGTGCTATATATAAATTTGAAACTTTAAATCCATACTTATTAAAAACATACTGTTTTATGTTGTTGTAAGTAGCTTTACATTCTGAAGAATTCAAACCTAATTCATCAGCATTTAATTCTATGTTGACATGTTTTTTAGTCTTTTTTTAGTCTTAGGTTTGGAAAGCAGTACTACCGTCTCCACATGGCTCGACAGGATAGCATGAATTTCTTTTGCATTCGGTCGTTTGTGGAAACATGTCCAACATCTCCCACCAAACATATCCACCGGAGCATATTTTGAGGGTATATATCCACTACATTATAGCCCAACATATACGGCTCACTTAATCACGTTCAATGTGCATGAAGCATAAAATCTAAAACGATTTCGTTAAATGTATCAGGAACATCCATATTTACGAGATGTCCAGCATCTTTAAAAATGACTACTTTACTGTCAGGTTCTTCTTTGTGCCACATTTCAATAGCTGTCAGCTCCATCGGAATGTCCTTATCACCACAACCAATCATCAGCGGATAGCAACGTATCCCTGTCTGTCTTTTATTAACCAGTTTATTCAGACCCGCAAGGTACATAAATGACCTCTTTGGAAATCGGATATTCATCTGGTAGAATGCTTCCTGCGCTTCTTTCGTATAAGCGGAAATCAGTTTGTTACTTTCGGCAAACCATTTGACAGAGAACATTGCTTTCAGCATCATAAGGCCTTGTGCTTTGCTGTTCTCTTTTTGCAGGGTAGAATCAAAATTGTTTATATCATAGCCGCCAAAGCATGAAAGCGATATCACCATATCGGGGTATTTATTTGCAAAATCCTGAACAAGTACCGCCCCAATGGACACACCAACGAGATGTGCCTTATATATTCCCTCTTCTGACAAAATCTCCTTCAGGTATTCGGCGGTTTTATCTATTGAATTACCTTTTGTTGTTTGCAGTGAACGTCCATGACCAATTAAATCAACAGTTATAACTGTGAAATATTTAGAAAACGATTCTATCTGTGTATCAAACTACGTATGATCAGCAAACGCCGCATGGATAAATACTGCCGCTTGTTCACATCGAGTATCTGAGATATAGTAATGCATTGGCAAATGCCCATTATTTTTGTGTATCATATCGGCTCTCCTTTGTTTAAGTTAATTTGCAAACCATCAGATATTCCGTTTCATCAGCGCCATCTCCGATGATCTCAAATCCTACATTTTTATACATACGTACAGCATAATTTTCCTTATTCACCCCAAGTGATGCCCTCTTGTATCCCTTTTCTTTCAGTAGCTGAAGCATCTTTCTCATCAAGGCCGTGCCAATTCCTTTGTTCCTATATTCTCGATAAAGGGAAATGGAGAATGATGGAGTTTCATCATCCATATGCCCATATTCGTCTGCAATTCCAACCCAAACTGCTCCGATTACTTTGTTGTCAACTTCAGCCACATAGCAATAGTCATCCGGATGGGTTCCAAAATCCTTGATTGCTGCATACATCCGAGGATTAGAATAAATGATATCTCTCGGCACTTCTTTTGTGTACCAATCCGGAATAAAAATGGCTTCATAAAGAAAGTCATCAAGCAAATGTATTTCATCTTTTCTCATTTCTCTAATCATGTAATCCATATATCTTTCTCCTAATGAGTTAATTTCTTTAATGCAAAAGCAATAGAATAATTACATCGCAAAGCCAACAATGAAGTATCTTGTTCTATCCCACCTGCATACCTAGAAATAGTGATACTCCCATTTATTCTTATACTTTGCTTTTAGAAAATCAAATTACTGTAAATTGCTTTTTGCTCTTCAATTCACTTGTAAAACAATCATACGATGCTCCAGTGCTCCACTCACCTGAAACAACAATAATTTTGTCTCGATTGTTAAAAATAGTCTTTTTCACATGGGCAAACAGTTCCTTATCTGGTATCTTTATTTGAAATGTGTATTTCTTGAGTATTCCAACCCAATAGTGCATCCTTTCCGATAATTCAGAGCACCCCTTTCCGGAAAAACAGAGCATGCTTTTCCGGAGGTCGTGCAGTTGCTTTTAGTACTCTGGTAGAACCTCGATTTCGCTATCCTGCAAGAGTTCCTACAGGATAGCGATGTAGTTGCGTAGATGCTGAATCTCTATACAGTCTTCATGACAGAATTCATCAGCTTCCTGGTGAATAGTATCATAATCCTGCCATTTGATGCATTTTTATCTTTGGTAGTTAGTCATTAGCGCCACCTTTCAGACTGGCCTTAAGCCCATGGCGCTCACGCATTGAGACACGCCCCTCAATCATGATTTCATAAGAGTTATGTACTACACGATCAATAATTGCTTCACAAATCATGATATCACCTTCGTTTCCGATACGCGTATACCATCCTTCCGGTTCGAACTGCGTGCAAAAGATAGTTGATCCACCAACGCTTCTGGCTTCACAGATTTCAAGTAACTCTCGTGCCTGATCGCTTGCCAATGGGCTAAGAAGAAACTCATCCAGGATTAAAAGATTGACTTTCTGGTAGAACTTCATCACTTTTGCAAAAGTTCCTTCACCATGAGCGACAGCAAGCTCATTTAACAAATCAGGAAGCCTGATGTAACGAACTTTTATATAATTCTTGCAAGCAGCAACACCCAAGGCACAGGCAATGTAAGTTTTACCATTTCCAGACGCTCCTTTGAGAATGATGTGATGATCCTCAGCGATATACTTGCCGGATGCTAAAGCGGTGATTTGGGATTTGTCCAGCTTCCGGTCGGCATGATACTCAATATCTTCGATGCAGGCATTCGGATAGCGAAATCCTGCATCTCGAATCAATTTTTGCAGTTTGTTACTTTTCCGTTTGTCCCATTCTCGATCGACCAACATACTGAATCGATCATCGAAGGATAAGCCGTCAAATGTTTTGTAATCCCTGCACTGATTTTCAAACGCATCAGCCATTGCCGATAGCCTCATATTATGCAGCTTATCAATGGTAGCCTGTTTCAACATTAGCAATTACCTCCTTTGAAGTAGGACGCTCCACGTGCGATACCATAGGCGCTACTCTTATCAGAGGGTTTTGATTTTACTGCTGGTGCTACCCGATCCTGCCCATTCTTAAGGATTGTAGATATATTCTTCAAACATGGGCTTGGCGTATAACTGAGTGCTTTCTCACATGCCTTTTCCAAACGCTCTGTAGAGTAGTTATCCGCCAACTTCATCAAAGATGCACATAGCTTATAGCCTTGCTGTTCAACCTTGTGCATGTATAAAAAGTTTTTAACAACCATGAGAGTGAATTCTCCAACGCTGGATCCCCATTCCAGAAATGACTCCGTATTGTATGCCAGATATTTTCTGTGAGCTTCTGGCATATGCTCCGGCAAGTAGACCGGTTTCAAAGAGTGGTCTCTTCTTACATGGGATGCGATTCGATTGTTATGGTAAAAGACTTCGATGCATTTTTCAGTCACTCGAATGTCAACTACCTTTCCAATAAATTCATAGGGTACAGAGTACTTGCATTCTCCGACATTTATGAGATAATCAGGTTGTATGGTGGCAGTTGACCAGACAGCCGTTTCATACGGGGTAGCCGGTAATGGCATGAGGAATTCTTTTTCTTCTTCAACAAATGCAGAGTACCGGCTTCCTTTTCGTTTTTGAAAGGGTTTTTCATTGAGTTCCATCAGCTTTTCGCGGATTGCTGCGTTCAGTTCCTCAAACGAAAAGAATTTCCGATTACGAAGTGCTGCCAATATCCAGGTTTCAATGACCTTGACCGTACCTTCCGCTGCTGGCTTATCCTTTGGCTTTACCGGCCTTGCAGGGATAATGGCAGTGCCATAATGCTCAGCCATCTCATGATAAGAACGGTTTAAAACTAGCTCGGTGCGTGTGTTTTTAATCACGCCGGTCTTCAGGTTATCCGGAATCAGAATTCGTGTAACACCTCCAAGGAATGCATAGGCATGTATGTGTGCTTCAATCCAGTGATTAGACTTCATGTCAGGGAATGCTTCAGCATAAACGTACATGCTACAAGGGAGACAAGCAACAAAAACATATGCGTTCAAATCAACACCTGCAGCTACATCGTATATTTTTATTTTATCACCAACCCAGTCTACTTCCATGACCTCACCCGGCTTACGTTTAATGCGAAGGGTTGCCTTCTTTGAAGCAGCGTATGCATGATACTTCTCATTAAACTGCGAGTGCTGATACGGAATCGTATGCTCCTGTTCGCATTTTACACAGTATTCGGCCCACAGAAGCGAAAGTGTGACGCCTGGCTTGGCGAGCTCACGGTAAACGCACTCAAAGTCCGGAAGTTTTCTGCCTTCATTGGTAGCTCGCTCCGGATAGAACAGCTTCTCAAGATCCCTGTTGGTGAGCGCCTCTGGGATTGGCCATTCCAGTTCATGTTCCTCAGCAAGTTTTATTACTTCAGAGACCTTGTTACGTGAACTATGGATGCTGTTTGCAACATCCACGTTGCTGAAGCCCAGGTTTTTAAGCCTGAGAATTTCTCGATAATCAATCATGGTTATCGACCTCCTTAATGAATTTACACAAGAATCTGTGTTTACATCCATTATAGGAGATGCTCTTCC
>NZ_FNOU01000007.1 GCF_900107125.1 Eubacterium barkeri | reverse complement strand
AAAAGTAAATGCCGTATTCCACGGCGGTGTCGAGGATGGTTTGCAGGATTTCCATGGGGGAACCTCCTTTCGCTATTTGCTAACGCTCACGGGGAGCGTCTACAAAATTTCATAAAATAAAGATTAGAATTTGGAATATTTTATGAAATTTTGTATTAGCCTGCTTATCGTTCGCCGTTCGCTAACGCCACAAGATGGCTCACTAGTTGCTTACTTTGATATGTGTGTGACTGGGGGGGCGTCTACAAAATTTCATAAAATAAAGATTAGAATTTGGAATATTTTATGAAATTTTGTATTAGCCTGCTTATCGTTCGCCGTTCGCTAACGCTCACAAGATGGCTCACTACCAATTCTACTCCGTAGAATTGGAGCAGGCGTCATTCCATGGCCACTAGGTTTACTTCGTGGATGCCGTCAATGGCGCTGAGCTCCCCGATGAGGGCATCAATGGTGCAGGTGAGGTTTTGGCCGTCGAGGGTGATGATGACGAAGGCGGCATGGTTAATGGGGATATCCTGATGGATGGTGACGACGCTGGTCTCCCGTTCTCGAAGGATGCCTAAAACCTGGGCCAGAATTCCTTGGTTATCGGCCAGGGAGAGGGACAAAGTGAATTTTCGGCCAAAATCCTCGGAGGGTCTAAAAATATGGTCCTTATATTTATAATAGGTACTCCGGCTGATGCCCACCTGCTTGACGGCATCGCTGATGGATTTGCACTGGGCGGATTCCAACAGCATTCGGGCCTCCAGGACTTTATCAAAATAATCAGGCAGAATCTTTTTATTGACAATTAAATAATCTCGAATCATGGGGTTACCTCTATTCTTCGCTTTCGGTGATGACGGCGCCAATATCATCGGGTGGAAGGGTTAATAACTGCCAGCCGGGATGGTTTTCCTCAAGATAGCAGGCCATGGCATCGTGGAACCAAAAGCTTTCAGCCTCTGGGGTGATGGCCAAAATACTGGGACCTGCCCCACTGATGCAGGTGCCCAGGGCACCCTGGGCATGGGCCTGGTGACATACAGTATCGAAATGGTGTATGAGGTCCTTTCGATAGGGCTGATGCAGCCGATCTGCCATGCTGTGGGTGAGAATATCCGGGCGGCCCTCGGTGAGTGCTAAATAGGTGAGGGTGGCCCTGGAGATATTAAATACGCCGTCCCTATGATCAATTTTACGGGGAAGCACCTTCCGGGCTTTTACCGTGGATAAAGTAAAATCCGGGATAATGGCATGGAAGGCAAAGCAATCCTCTGCCACCGTGTTTTTAATATAGGGGTTGCTCCCATCGGCCATCATAGAGACCACCAGGCCCCCAAAGAGTGCCGGGGCAATATTGTCGGGATGCCCTTCCATCTCCACGGCCAGATCAAAGAGGGCCTGTTCATCCAGGGGAGAGCCGCATAGTGCATTGGCTCCTAAAATACCTGCTACGATGCAGGTGGCTGAGCTGCCAAGCCCCCGGCTAAAGGGGACCTGAACATCGGAGTGGATATAAAGGCCCCGGGGGGAGTAGCCCACCCGATCAAAAACCCGTTCCATGGCACGATACACCATGTTCGTTCTACCCTGATAACGGCGACTCACGCCGCGGATGGTGAGCTTCCCATCCCTTTTTTCTTTAAAGCTGAAGGTGTTATAGAGTTTAAAGGCCATACCAAAGGCATCGAAACCGGGCCCGAGGTTGGCGCTGGTGGCGGGTACCCGTACGGTGATCATCGGGCAGCCCCACGTTCTTTGACAAAGGCTCTGACGCAGTCCGCCATGGTATTGGCGGTACAGGTTTTGCTGTGGCAATTGGGCTTTGCATCCAGGTTTTTAAGGGGCGCTGGAATAGTGGTCCCTGTTTTTTCGGCCAGAGCATCTAACACCTGATAGTCATCCATGCCTGCAGGGATTTCGCCAAAGATGCTTTCGTACACGCTGTGCCCAAACTTATAAGGGCTGGCGGTGGATAAAATAATGGTGGGGGTGGTGTCCCCGGTTTGTGCCACATAATCATCGTACACCCGGCTGGCCACGGCGGTGTGGGGGTCCATGAGATAACCTTGATCCACAAATTGGTCGTGGATGGCCATTTGAGTCGCCTCTTCATCCGCATAGCCGGCTGAGAAAAGCCCCCGGGCTTTTTCTAAAAGATCGGCAGGGATGGTATAATCTCCCTTGGTGTTTAAATCAGACATGAGCTTTGCAACAAAGGTGGTGTCCCCACCAGATAAATCAAAAAGTAGCCGCTCGAGGTTACTGGAAATTAAAATATCCATGGACGGGGAGATGGTTTTATAAAAATCCCGATTGCGGTTATAATCTCCAGTGGCAAAGAAGTCGGTTAGAATGTTGTTGCTGTTGGACGCACAGATAAAGCGGTTCACCGGCAGTCCCAAAAGCTTGGCATAATAGCCCGCTAAAATATTTCCAAAGTTCCCCGTGGGAACCACAAAGTTCACGGGATCTCCCTGGGCGATTTCCCCAGCCTTAACCAACTCAAAATAGCTGTAGAAATAATACACCACCTGGGGGAGGAGCCGGCCGATGTTAATGGAGTTGGCCGAGCTGAAATCGAAGCCGGCGGCATCCAGTTCAGCCACCAGGGCGTCATCGGCAAATATTTTTTTGACACCGGTTTGGGTATCGTCAAAGTTCCCGGAAACCCCCACCACACAGGTATTGTCCCCCTTCTGGGTCAGCATCTGCTTTTCCTGGATGGTGCTGACGCCGTCCTGGGGGTAGTAGACCAGGATATTGATCCGGGGGACATCGGCGAAGCCAGCTAAGGCCGCCTTGCCCGTATCCCCAGAGGTCGCTGTTAGAATCAGGATATCCTTGTCCACCTGGACATTTTCCATGGAGGTGGTCATCAGGTGGGGAAGGATGGTCAACGCCATGTCTTTAAAGGCGCAGGTGGGGCCGTGGAATAATTCTAAAAAGAATCGATCCCCCACTTTTTTAACCCGGACGGGTTCCGCATCCTCAAATTTTCCGGTATAATAGGCATTATGGATACAGGCTTCAATCTGCTCCTCGCTAAAATCATCTAAGAACAGGGAGAAAAGGGCCTTGGCCATTTCGCCGTAGTTCTTGTTTTTCAGTGCATCAAAATCAATGGTGATGTCGTGGATGAAAGATGGGACAAAGAGTCCGCCATCTGCGGCCAGTCCCTTGATGATTCCTTCTGATGCGGAGATATTCGATTCTCCTCCGCGGGTGCTTAAAAAATGTTCTTTCATATTTCCTCCAAATTTCTTACTTGAATAACCCATATGTTTATGATAAGATGTTTCTCGAATAAAAACAAGTGTTTTTTTCATGAATGCATTTACAGAAGTCAGCGACGAAAATTTGACAAGAGAGGAAGATCAATTTGAACATAGGATTATTAGGTTTCGGCACCATTGGTACCGGCGTTTACGAGCTGATCAATCTGCAAGGCAAAAGCCGTTTCCCGGAAAATATGGAGGAGCCGGTCGTCATTACCAAAATTTTGGATAAAGACCCGAATAAGCAGGTCGACCCCAGCGACAAACACGCCACGGTGGTCACCGACCCCGACGCAATTATGAAGGATCCCGATATCGGGATCGTCATCGCCCTTTGTGGTGGAATGGATTTTGAATACAGCATGATCAAGCGGGCCCTTAACAGTGGCAAGCATGTGGTAACGGCCAATAAAGCCGTTATTTCTGAATATTTTGAAGAACTGGTGGAATTAGCTAAGGAAAATGGGGTGATGCTTCGTTATGAAGCCTCTGTCGGTGGCGGCATCCCCATTATTTCTTCTTTAAAGGACCAATTAAAGCTCAACCACATCAGTGAAATAAAGGGAATCTTCAATGGAACCACCAATTTCATCTTATCGAAGATGACCGCAGAGGGTGCGGATTTCGCCGATACCCTCAAAGTGGCCCAGGAAATCGGTTTTGCAGAAGCTGATCCCAGTGCCGATATTGAAGGCAACGATGTATCCCGTAAGCTGTCAATTTTATCATCCCTGGCCTATGGCGGCATCATCCGGGATGAGGATGTGCGCAAGCGGCCCCTCTCAGATGTGCGGGCGGTGGATATTGAATTTTGTGGGGATAATGGCTATGTCGTAAAATATCTCGGTCATTCCAAACAGGAGGGAGACCGGGTTTATACTACGGTTGAGCCTGTTCTTTTCCCCGAAGTCTCCATGATGAGTAACGTCAGCTCAGAGTTCAACATCGTCTCCATTGTGGGGGATGTCATTGGAGAGCTGCAGTTTTATGGAAAGGGTGCCGGAAAGGATGCCACGGCCAATGCCGTAGTGGGGGATGCCCTGGCCATTCTCAAATGTATTGAGAACAAGACATTCCCAGCACCCGAGACCTTTGAAACGGTTCTGAATAAACAGGGAACCAAAGCCTTTGAGGGGCGGTATTACCTGAGGGCGGATATTGGGGATAATGAGACCCTGGATTTCATCCTGAAAGCGGTGGATGCCGTATGTGATGGACTGAATATCGTCCTGAGCCGGACCCATTTATTTATCACCACAGGCAGTGTCTCCGCCGAGGTGTTTGACGATTTGGCTAAGAAGCTGACGGCTCGTCAGCCCAATTTATTCTACGCCAGAATATACGAGTAAGGCCAGCCTATGGATAATTTAATTGTACAAAAATTCGGCGGGACCAGTGTGGGTACCGTGGAGAAGATCAAACGGGTGGCCCGGCGCATTGTGGGTGAGGCCCAAAAGGGCAAGCGCATGGTCGTCGTGGTATCAGCCATGGGGAAGACCACCGATGAGTTGGTTAATCTGGCCTATGCCATTAATCCCAATCCTCCCAGCCGGGAAATGGATGTGCTGTTAGCCACCGGCGAGCAGGTGAGTATCTCATTACTTGCCATGGCCATTGAGACCATTGGCTACAGCGTCGTGTCCCTTACCGGAGCCCAATGCGGCATCCAGACATCGGATGTCCATAAACGGGCCCGGATTTCCGGGATTGATACCGAACGGATTGAACGGGAGCTGGGAGATGGCAAGATCGTCATTGTCGCAGGCTTCCAGGGGGTGGATAAGAATCGGGATATCACTACCCTGGGCCGTGGCGGATCGGACACCAGTGCCGTGGCCTTGGCCGCTGCCCTTAAAGCTGAAGCCTGTGAAATCTATACCGATGTAGATGGGGTGTATAATGCCGATCCCCGGATCGTTCCCATGGCCACGAAAATGGATGAAGTCTCCTATCAGGAGGTTTTGGAAATGGCGAGCCTGGGGGCTGGGGTGCTCCACCCCCGTTCAGTGGAGCTGGCAGAAAAATTCAAATTACCGCTGGTCGTCCGTTCCAGCTATAATCATAACGAAGGAACCATCATTAAGGAGGAAGTAAGCATGGAAAAGGTATTAGTACGGGGGATTGCCCTGGATGAAAATATTGGGAAGATTTCAATTTTGGAAGTGCCGGATAAGCCGGGAATCGCCTTCCAGCTCATGAGTGCATTATCGGCTGCCAATATCCACCTGGATATGATCGTCCAAAACGTCAACCGGACGGCAGTTAACGATATTTCTTTTACGGTCAATGCCGATGAGCTCCAGGAGGCCGTGGAGGTTTCCCAGAAATTTGCCTTTGAAGTGGGAGCCCAGAAGGTCAGCTTTGACCAGGGTGTTGCGAAGCTCTCCATCGTTGGAACCGGTATTGTCGCCAATGCTGAAATCGCCTCGAAATTCTTCGAAGCCCTCTACGAGCTCGGCATTAATATCCAAACCATCAGCACCTCAGAAATTAAAATTTCCTGCCTGATCGATAAAGAACGGGCTAAGGAAGCTATGGTGCATATTCATAAGAAATTTGAGATGTAGTAAAAAGTGCAGAAAAATGGACGGAGTCTACGGGGAAAAGTTTACTTTTCTCCAGTAGCTTTTGCCCATTTTTTTTTATTTTCAAGTTGTGGTTGAAGGATGACTCAAAGTTACAGAGTACGATGCTGGGTCATAAGCCTGAGACAATCCTTAACTTTCGACAATTTCATCCCTTTGACTATGGTTCACTAAAGAAGGCGAACATATAATAAGGGCAGATCTTACGAAAGGATGACACGGATGATGAACAAAGAGAAAATGAAGGAACGTGAAGGACAACTGGAAGCATTCAAGGTCCAAATGGCAGAAGCGGGCGCTAAATTAGCCCAAAAAAGTGAAGCCTTAAAAGATGACATCGTCGATAAAGGAATCGCCTTAAAAGAAAAAGGTGGTGAAATTGTCGAACAATTGGGGGAAAAGGCTAGCCAGGGCGAGGAAATAAGGGAAGAACAAACCAAGAATTCGAAAAAAGCCCTAGTTGGAAGTGCCGTGGTTGGCACTGTCATTACGAGTATTGGCGTGGCTGCCCTTGTGGCAAACTCCCTTAAAAAACAAAAAATAAAGGAATTGCCGGACGAAGCTGCAGGAGTCATTTTACCCAGTGATCGCCGGGCCTATTTTATCGGTGGGGGCATTGCCTCCATGGCCGGAGCAGCATACCTGGTACGGGACTGCGGCATGCCCGGAGATCATATTACCATTTATGAAGGGCTGGATATCCTGGGGGGCAGTAACGATGGCTCCGGAAATTCGACCCAGGGTTTCCTCTGTCGGGGGGGCCGGATGCTCAATGAAGAAACCTATGAAAACTTCTGGGAACTCTTCCGGAGTATTCCATCATTGGAGGTTGAGGGAAGGAATGTGACCGATGAAATCCTGAACTTCGATCATCTCCACCCAACCCATGCCCAGGCCCGTTTGGTGGATGGGAACGGGAACATTCTGGATGTCACCTCCATGGGCTTTGATAACGGAGACCGGAAGCTGTTAATGAAGCTGCTTGCTACCCCCGAGGATCGTTTGGATGATCTCACCATTGAAGATTGGTTTGCGGATTCACCCCATTTCTTTGAAACCAACTTCTGGTATATGTGGCAGACCACCTTTGCTTTTCAGAAATGGTCTAGTCTGTTCGAATTCCGCCGCTATATGAACCGGATGATTTTGGAATTCTCCCGGATCAACACCTTAGAAGGCGTCACCCGGACCCCCTACAACCAATATGAATCCGTCATTCTGCCATTAGAAGCATATCTTAAGGAAAATGGGGTGTGTTTCGAAACGGAAACCATCGTCACTGATTTGGACTTTGCCCCCACCAATGACATCACCGTAAAGGCCATCCATTTGGAAAAAAATGGAGAGGCATCCACCATTCCCGTCGGAGGAGAGGACCTGTGCATCATGACCAATGGCTGCATGACCGACAGCTTTACCCTAGGCGATCGGCACACGGCACCAGCCTTTAAACCCGAAAATCCCATTTCCGGGGATTTATGGGAAAAGGTGGCTGCCAAGAAAAATGGATTGGGAGATCCAGAGCCCTTCTTTGGAAACCCAGAGGAGAGCAATTGGGAAAGCTTTACCGTAACCTGCAAAGGGAATAAATTGTTAAAGCTCATCGAAGATTTTTCGGGTAATATTCCCGGCAGTGGTGCACTGATGACCTTTAAAGATTCCAATTGGCTCATGAGTATCGTCGTGGCAGCCCAGCCCCACTTCAAGGCACAGCCCATGGATGAAACTATCTTCTGGGGCTATGGCCTTTACACCAACCGCATCGGGGATTATGTGAAAAAGCCCATGCGGGAATGTACCGGGGAAGAAATCCTCACTGAATTCATCTGCCAGATGCACCTGGAAGATCAGATGGAAGAACTCATGGCAGATGTGGTGGATGTTATCCCCTGCATGATGCCCTACATCGATTCCCAATTCCAGCCCCGGAAAATGAGCGATCGTCCAGCTGTCGTGCCCAAGGGTTCGACTAATTTTGCCATGATCAGCCAGTTTGTGGAAATCCCAGAGGATATGGTCTTCACCGAAGAGTACTCGGTCCGGGCCGCCCGTATCGCTGTCTATACCCTTATGGACTACACCGACAAGAAAATTTGTCCGGTGACCCATTATAACAGAGATCCCAAGGTTTTGGCCCTGGCAGCAAAAACCATGTTCCGTTAAGTTACTACCCCATCAAGAAACCCATGCACGGATGCTATGATCCTGGCATGGGTTTCTTTGTGTTAGTCTTTAATTCGTTGCACCACCACTGTGTATACTCTGGTTTTCCTCTGCACTGGGACTCTGTGGAGACGGGGTGGGGGTCACTTCTGGAGCCGCCATATTGGTTTGGGATTCTTCTTCTGGCGCCACTGTATTGGTCTGAGATTTTTCTTCCGGACTCTGGGGAGTGGCATCTGAATCCGAAACCGTAACCGTCGGAGAGAGCTCCGCCGTCGGGGCGGTAGTGGCACTGCCTGTGCCGCCCCTGGGGGTGGTATACAGGAAAACACCCAAAACAATAAGACCCATCAAAAGTAAAAGCAGGATGATCATTATCCTCCGATTCTTTGCAAACATTTCCTTTAACGTCAACCGTTGCATCACAAATCCTTTCATAATAAACTATAAAATGAAATCCATAAATCATTTATAGCACCTTTCAAAGATGAAGTCAAATAAAAATAGACATGAAATAATAACATTTCACGTCTGGTTTTATGTGCGTATTTACTTAATCTATGATGAAATTGTGTCAATCTGGATGTCAATCTAATGGAAATTTCTTTATTTTCTTTATTGTAGCACCAATTTAAGCAAAGTGCACGTAGTATTTTTAATTTTATTAAGAAAACAATCTATTACATCTCTGAAGTGATGATTTTCATCACGTGTTATATGGTCAAATTTAGGGTCATTTTTATATTAGGAAGGAATCTATTATTCATGGGAAAGCATCGCAAAAATGTACGCAAACGCAGTGACGGGCGTTATGAGGGCCGTTATATTTCTGGATACAAAGATATCGATGGAAAAGCCATCTATCGCTCTGTATACGCCAGAAGCTATCATGAGGTTGTAAAAAAATTAGAAGAAGCAGAAGCTGCCTGTGCTGAGAGGGTGGCACTTCAACGGATGATGCGAAAGCATAAAAACCAAAAGGACAGCCAATTTTGGCTTTTTCTAAAAGAGGAGGGGAGCCACTCCATGGCGGAAAACATGGGTTTGAAGTCTTGGCTTTTGTATTGGCTTAGCCATAAAAAGGGGGTCCTTAAACGCTCATCCTACACCCAATATCATAGTGTGATCCATCTCTATCTCATCCCAAAGCTTGGTCATATTCCCCTTGGACGTTTAAATAGTCAATTGATTCAGGAATATGTTAAAGAAATGATGACACCAGAAGGACGGGGATTGGCACCAGCAACGGTTCGGCGTCATCTTTCCGTTTTATCTTCAGCACTCAAACAGGCATTGAAAGAAGAAAAAATCAAAAGTAACCCATGTACAAATGTCGTTGTTCCAGTCATAAGACGAAAAGAGGTTCGGGTGTTAAGTACCGATGAATACAGGCGATTGGAGCAGTCTTTATATGAGACCTTTGAAAACCCACGGTCAGCAGCGATTTTGTTGACCTTAAAAACAGGGCTGCGTTTGGGAGAATTGGCGGCACTGCAGTGGGATGCCATCGATTTTAACAAGAAGGCCATCCGGGTCCGGGATGCGCTGCATCGAGTAAAGACTGAGACAAATAAGGAATCGAAAACAGAGATCATCTTTGAAGGTCCAAAATCGAACAGCTCTGCCCGATTAATACCCATGAATCAAGAAATCGAAAAAATCCTGAAGCGGCATCAGAAAATTTCGGAAAAACAAAAAAAAGATGGTGGTTTCGTATTTTCGGATACAAAGGGATCCTTTATCGATCCCCGGGCATACCAGATGTATTTAAAAAAAATCCTTAAAAGAGCGGAAGTGACGTATATTAATTTCCATTCTCTACGCCATACCTTCGCCACCGTAGCGGCAGAAAAAGATATGCAAATATCTGTCTTAAGCCGAATTTTAGGACATGCTAATATTGGGACGACCTTAAAACTATATGTACATCCCCATCTCGAGCAGGACTGGATTGAAATGGGAAAGCTGTCTGATTAAGAATAAATAAGCTCTCTTAATTTGGGTCTTATTTGGGTCATTATTGAAGAAAAAGTTAAAAAATAGGGAAAATCCTTTAAAAATCGTGAAATGTTATTATTTCACGATTTTTAAGGGACGCCGAAATAAAGTACCATAACGATTGACAACAAATCCCCATTAAACAACAAAATACCAATTTATTATGATACACCATAAATCTCAATATCATCTGAATTGTACATCGTGTACGGCTCAATATTATTATTTTAGGAAAGGGCAGGTGAAAAAAGCAGCAGAATAAAAAGGGATTGACGGCAATAAGGATTCATACATGAGGTGAAAAAATGAGGAAAACTCAAGCAAAACATAGCATTACGATACTTTTTGCAGTACTCACGATGCTGATGATGATGAATTTTTCTGTGTTTGCGGAGCCGGAGTCGACGGAAGCAGTGCCGACAACAACACCAAACCAGGAAGAGGCACTGCTGACAGTGCAGGAAACATCTCAGCCAACAGAAGAAAGCAATGTTGTAAAAATAGGAGATCAGTCTTATTCTTCCTTTGCAGCGGCAATAGAAGCAGTCGGTGCACAAGCGGTCATAACAATGACATCAGCTGTTGAAGAAGATATAGTCATAGGGCAAGGTAAAGACATTATTATTGATTTAAATGGATTTACCTTAACCAATAAGAGTGGCGATACGATTCAGAACAGCGGTCAGCTTGAAATCAGAGACGGATCTGAGGAAAAGACCGGCAGGGTTGATAATGTCACGAATGGGAAAGCGGCATTATATAACACCTCAACGGGAACGGTAACCTTGACCAGCGGAACCTTTGACCGTAGTGCGGAGCAACCCAATGCCACCGGGCGGAATTCCTATTACACCATTCAAAATGAAGGGGCTCTAACCATTCAAAAGGATGTCGTTGTAAAGCAAGGAACGACAACATCATCTTATTCAAGCCTAATTGAAAATGGCTATAATGGAGGTGATGAAACAAAGTCAGAGGCAACGCTTACCATTGAAGGCGGAACCTTTAGCGGTGGCATGGCGACCATTAAAAATGATGAGCTTGGGAATCTAGTCATTAAGGATGGGTCCTTTACCAATGCGACAGATGCAGTAGGAACATCAGTTGTCTTAAACTGGCATAAGGCAAAGATTGAGGGTGGAACCTTCCAGGGAAATAAAAACTGTATTATTAATGGTAAGTATAACGCCTTTTCCGTTGGCGATTTGACCATTACTGGTGGGACCTTTAAAACAGCGGATACCACAGGGTATAAAGCCGTCGGAAAGAATTTAAACTATCCTTCGGATAAAATTGTGATTACAGGGGGGTCCTTCAATACCGCACTAGACAGTGCCTGGTATAACGGTAAGGTCTTGGTCTATAATGAGGACGGTTCCTGTACCGTGGCCAACGAAGGCACGACGGTGAAGATTGGGGAGCGGTTTTTTAAAAACCTTCAGGCAGCTGTCAATGCCGTCCAAGAGGGTGAAACCATCACAATCACAGCCGATATTTCCGGAAATGGTGTTAAAGTTGGAAGTGACAAAGCCTTTACCCTTGATTTTCAGGGACACACCTTCACCATCGATGGGGCAACCGTCGGTTCAACAGGGACTGAAACCAGTGGATTCCAACTATTAAAAAACGCATCTATAGAGTTTAAAAATGGTACCATTAAAAGTGATAAAGCGAAACTATTGATTCAGAACTATGCGAATTTGACGTTGAGGGACATGAATCTTTTAGGCGGTTCTGTCACAGAATATGTCTTATCCAATAATTGTGGTGCGGTTAATATCACTGGAGAAACGAATATTACAGCCAAGGGAAATAATTTCGCCATTGATGCGTATTATTGGCCAAGTAATGGCTATACAGAGGGCGTGTTCGTCACCATTAATACCACCGGAACAATCACCGGAAAAATCGAACGAACAAAAGATAAGACGGCAACAGATGCAGATTTCGCAGAAAAGAATAGCATTGCCATTAAAAACGGGACCTTTACAACCGATGTATCTCAGTGGGTGGCTGAAGGAAGTCTGTATACCACCGATAATGCGGGGAACTATAAGGTTTCACTAGCACAAATCCAGGTGGGAAATGAGACGGTCAATACCCTGGAGGAAGCCATTACAAAGGCAGCAGAGGGTGGAACAATTACCCTGCCGGCAGGAATGATCCCAGTGGCCCAAACCATCGCTGTTAACAAAGCCGTTACCATAAAAGGGGCCGGTCAAGATGCCACCACCATTACCCGTGGTGTAAAATGGACGCCCCAAAGCACAACCAATGGTGGAGATGCATCACTCATTAATATCACAGGAAAAGATGTAACCCTTGAAGACTTCACCGTCACCGGAGCCCAAAAGGTGGACAAGGCCAACGGCCACGGCATCAACATCTATGATGCAGCCAACGTCACCTTAAAGAATGTGACCTCCAAAGACAACGCCGCTGCAGGTGTGGTGATCAACAGCTCCGAGGTTTATGTCGATGGCTTAAAAACCAGTGGAAATGGTTGGTACGGCATCAATCTGGATCAGCATAAAGATGCGGATGGAAATCCAGTGGGTTCGGTTTACTTTGAGATGGACGATCAGTCTGAAATCAGCGACAGCACCCAAATCTATGCCGATCATGGGAGAAATACAGCCTACGATATCCAGGTCAGCCTGCCCCGGGAATTCAAGCGCTACAATACCGGCGATGAAGCCTTCGTCTGGTCAACAGGCACCATGGATAATGGGATTTATATTGAGAAGAATGGAAAGGAAAACTATTATCCCAGCGTTGAAGCGGCCATCACTGCCGCAGAATCCGGAGAAACCCTCCACGTAGGAATGGGCAGTTTTGGTACTGGAAAAGCCCTGACAATTGATAAAAATATCACCATTCAAGGGAATGGACAGGATAAGACAACCATTATTGATCGTTTCGTGGTTAAGGGAAATGTTAAAGTAAACTTTAATGATTTAAAGGTGGATGTACCGAACACTGCAGTGGATACAAGTAAGAGTCATCTTGTTGCCATTCAGGTGGGTACAATAGATAATGACTCTGCAAAAGCAGCGGTAACTTTGAATCAATGTGCCGTTAATTTGAGTACAGGATGTGGTCCTGGATACTGGGCATCAAACGTTAGAATCGAATCCGGGGCAGCCGGAAGCACGTTAACAATAAACAACTCTGTTATCACAGGAAAAACAACAGCTCCAGCGGAGAATGGAGCACGTATGGCTCTGATACGAAATGATAGCAATGATAGCACTATAAATATTACAGGGACTACCGTTGAAGGCAACGATTTAAGCCAATTTCAACACGGTTTAATAACTGTAAGTAAGAACTCAACATACAATATTAAAGATTCAACAATGAAAACTTCTGGTGTTGGTATTGGTATGAATACCGGTTCAACCGATTTGGCTACGGGCAACAAAGTGACCATTGATCACAGCACCATTGAGAGCACCGGGAGCTGTGAATCGGCAGGCGGTGGGATTTTCTACGGTGGTGTAGCCGTCGATATGTATCAAGGCCAATATCAGACCATGAAGATCATCAATGCATCGAAAATTGTGGCCAGTGCATCGGGCGGTAATTGCCGGGCCATTTCTTACCTAAGTTCAAAAAATTCAGTGACGACTATTCAGGACTCTGAAATTAGCAGTACGGGCATCGGTATCATAGCTCAAAATGCCAGTGATAATATGGCCTTGACCATTGAAAACAGTACTGTCACGGCGGATACTCAGAGCGCAATTGAGTTATCAACCAATACGCCAGTATTAAAGATTGTCGGCAGTACCATCACAACAAAAGTTTCTGATGAAATGCCATGGGGATATAATAACGCAAGTGCCATTTATCTCTCCCGGGGAGCAACAACCACGGTGGATAAAAACAGTGTGCTGATTGCCCCTAATCGCGCCGGCGTTTATATTTCATCCAGTAAAGACGATGGCTATTATTGGGGTGGAAAAGCCGGAAAAGCCAGTCTTACCCTGGACGGGACTATCTTTGCGGATGAAGGTATCGTTCAGTCACAATATTGTGGTATTGATGGAGTGGCAGACGGACCCATTAGTATCACACTGGGGGCTAATGCGAGGGTATTCGCCTTAAAGACAGGCTTAGCCTTTAATTCCACTTATGCAACAAGCGGTGCAGCAGCACTGACCGTTAAAGATGGCGCTCAGATCTTCGCTCCGACTTTGGTTACACAAGGGGAAGGTTCGGTCACAGATATTACACCGTTAAAGGCTGCCAAATTCTATGCCGTCGATAACGTATTTACCTATACAGATGGAAAAGTTGCTTTAAAAGAAGCAACCATCGAAAATATGAGTGATGGACAAAAATACCTCTCCATCCAACAGGCCATCGATCATGCCTATGCCAATGATGAAATTGTCATTCCGGCAGGAACCTATTCAGAAAACATCACCCTTACCAAGGCCATCAAGCTGACGGGTGCCCAGGCAGGTATCAGTGCCAATGATGCTGAAAAGCGTACAGGTGGTGAAACGGTCTTAAAGGGGAGCATCACCTTCGATAGCACAAAGACCATTCGAAACACGACCATTGATGGATTTACTTTCACAGGTAATTCATATATTCAAGCCGTTTACTGGGATGGTAGTTCATTAGTGAAACCAAAGCTCTCGAATGTTGTGATTAAGAACAATATCTTTGAAAATTTGGATACGGTGAATGGCGGTGGGGATACCGCAGCCATCCATTTGAACTGCGCTCCGTCACAGGCCGTGAACAACATCACGGTGGAAAACAATCGGTTCAGTGGTATAACATCAACCGCTGAAGGGAAAGAGACTGCTGCATTTTTTGTTAATGCATTCACTGGCAATCTCCTCGTTAACGATAACGTGGTAGATGGTACAGCCGGAAATGCCTATACCATTAGCGGCGGAAGCTCACAGACTTCAAAAGTTGACATCACGGGTAACACCATTACCAATTGGACGAATCGTGCCATTCGACTGGACGGCCTTAAGGGCTCTATCCAGATTACGGGGAATGCAATGATTCCTGGTGATTCGGAAAAGAATCCGGAGGATGTACCGCAGATCATTAAAGCAACTGACTCATCTCCTGTGGAGGCCAGCTTAAACTACTGGGGAGCAGAAATGCCAGTATTTAAAAAGGACGGGAAAAACAACAGCGTCATCTCAGGCGATATCAATCCCTATCCCTATTACAGCAATGCAGAAATGACCAGTGTAAAAGAAGCACCGGCGATTGTTTATGAAGGAACGACAGACAAGGTCCGTGGAATGTATGGCGATATTCAGGAAGCTGTTAATGGCGCAACGGCAGGAGACACCATTAAATTAAATGCAGAAGCCTATGTTCTGACAGCTCCCATCACAATAGACAAAGCATTGACGATTAAAGGGAACCTTGAAAGTGGGATTTGGGTTAAATCTCCACTGAATCAAGATGCCTTTACAGTCACTCAGGATACCACAGGAGATTTAATCTTCGATGGTGTCAACATCACAACTCAGGCGGCTCCCACAGGTAACGAGTCGCCAAAGGGAATTAATGTGAGTGAGAAAGCAGTCACCGGAAGCCTGGTTTACAAAAATGCAACGATCAAAGATATGTATTTTGGCGTTCTGGTAGCTGTCAATCGCCCGGAATCAAAGGATAAAAAAGTTGGTACTTTGACGATCGAAAATGCGAATTTCATCAACAATCTGCATAAGGCCGTCTACGTTGAAAATGCAGATAAAATTGCAATCAGTCAAAGCACCTTTGCTGGCGATGCCAGTACGGGTACCGCCTATTGGCCGACCCGTGTAGCGTTGGATATCAATGAAAAGTACAATACCTACGACAGCGTTACAATTAAGGGATGTACATTCACAAATATCCAGGGAACACCTGGAACACCATCGCAGGAAGGACAATCCGGATATGGTGCAGCTTTAGCGGTAAAAGCAAGAAATGATGGAAATTATACAGATCCAGCCGCTGCTTTGAAAAATGTTACCATTACGGGCAACACTTTTACAGGCAATACCTGTGACCTCATGCTGGGTGAACCCCAAAAAGATGGATTAGTGGATAGCAAAACCTATAATTTAGGAACACTAAAAGTTGAAGGCAATGCGTTCTCCGCTAAGGTCCAAAATAACTATAGTGATTTAATGGATATCGCTAAAAACTACTGGGGAAGCACAACTCCTGATTTTGCAGCGTTAGTAGCAGGAAACTTGAATATCTACCAGTACTATATAGACAGCACCATGAAAACACTCTACGCTCCCATCGAGTTAAATCATGCGGGTGATATCACCTACTACGGGGATATCGCAAAGGCATACGAGGCAGTGGACGCAGGGGATACTATCACCGTCAATCAACCGGCGGATCCTGGGGTGAATACCGTAACCCTCAATGATGTCAATATGAATGCAAAACCTGTCAATCTGAAGCTAAAGGGGAATACTATCTTTACAGGAACCTTCAGCGGCAGCACCTTAGTAGACCTGATTCTGTCCAATGGCATCACCGTGGACTTTATAGGTGCCAACGTGAGTAATATCGCAAAGGTTGCAGTGGATGGCTTCAATGCCGCGGAACCCACACAAATACAAGCGGCCAGCACGGTGAAGCAAACGGCATTTATGACAGAAAGCGGAACCTTGAACTTTGCCAGTGGTGACGTGAATACCTGGACCTTCGTCAACCCCAGTGATCAGTTCAATGGTGGAGAAGGTACCCAGGAAAAACCATGGCAGATCAATACACCAGATCAGCTGAATATCCTCAAGAAGATGGAAGAACAGCAGGAACTGACAAAGGATAAGTATTTCGTCCTGACCAATGATATCACCGTTGCAAGTTGGACGGCGTTGGCTAAATTCGATGGCCATTTGGATGCCGATGGACACACCATTACGGCGACCAGTGGGAACAGCTTTATCACAGAACTTTCATCTGGGGCGAGCATTAAAAACCTGCACTTTGAAGGCTTCACCGATAATCTGGTGGCAGTCAGCAGCGGAACGGTTGAAAATTGCTTTACCCTTGGGAACGGAAGTAGCGATGGTAAGCCCATCATCGGACATTTAACGGGTGGTGCTTTACGGAGCAGTTACACCACCGGCAGCAGTATCATTACGACACGTGATTCGAGTACAACGACAGCATCGATTGTTGTTGAAAATGCCTATTATTGCAGTGATGCTGATATAGAAGGCCAGGCGGGGACGGCTATCGCCAAAGAAGATATGCAGAAAGCCCGCTTTGCCAAAGCCTTAAATAATGCTACAGCAGGCGTTTGGGATTATTCCGCAGAACCAGCAGCATCGGCCTATCCATTTGTATTAACAGCGGGTCAAACGACAACCATTGAACCACTTGGAACCATTGATGTGGCTTATGATTCTACGATTGGGAAGGCTACAGTAACACCAGAAGGGGAATATTACGCTAAGGATACAGCTGTATTGGAAGCAACGATTGTTGATTCGGACTATGATTTCTTATCCTGGACAAATGCAAAGGGTGAAGTCATCGGAACGAATATGACATGTAGCTATACTGTCCGAACGAAAGAGGATGTCGGAACAATCACAGCGAACTTCAAGCGGAAGCCAACCGTTGCAGTAACGGCGTTAACCTTGGACTCCAGTGCAGGAACAGTTAGTATCAATAATTCTGAACCGTCGAATATCGTCACGGCAACCATTAATGTTGGTGCATCTGCGAAATTAGTGGCAACACCTAAAACTGGTTATAAATTTGTAAAATGGACAACCATACAGGATATGAACACTGCGGTATCGGTTGAAGATATATTTACAATTTATACAGAAAACAGTGCATTACAATATCTTGCTCATTTTGAAAAAATAGCGGAAGATAAAGTGACCGTTAACTTTACGAATTCAGTAACAGGTGCGGTTCTTGAACAACAAACGGTTGTAAAAGGTGAGGCAGTGACCGTTCCGGCAGCGCTGGTTTATGCAGACAGAGAATTTGCTGGCTGGTATGATGGCACTGAGAAAGCAACGGTCGAAAATGGCCAAATTAAGAATATCCAAAAGGATACGACGTATGAAGCACGTTATACATTAAAGGAAATTAAGTATATGGTGAGTGTTTCAAAGGGTACCATTGACGGAGATACGAGTAAAGAAGTTGCTGCAAATAGCCGGGTAACGGTTATTGCAGATGATCCGGAACCGGGCAAGGTATTTGCCGGTTGGGTTTATGCAGGTGGAACATCCGTCATCAGCTATGATGCAGCGTATACATTTACAGTAAAAGCAGATACCAGCATTGTGGCGACCTACGCAGAACAACCAGTTGAAACACAGCCAACCGTTTCCATTGACCCAAATCCTGTCCAGATTGATGCAGGAAATGGTGTGTATAAACTGCGGTTCGTCATCCGTTCAGAGGTACCAGCTGATGGAGATTACACACCAATAAAATGTGGGATTGTTGCAAAGAAAGAAGCGGTCACGAATTCAGAGGATTTGGTTTTAGGCGTATCAGGTGTAATTTCAGGAGGTAATACCAATATTGCAAACCAATATACTTATACTGCAAACTTTGGAAGTTTGAGTGATGGTATGACTGTTTCAGTAAAAGGTTACCTTACCTATATGAAAAATGGTGAAACCTTTACTATTTATACGGATATGATAAAAGGAACCGTAAAAGCTAATCCGGCGGATTAATGATTTTGCCCTGGCAGGGGGCATGGTACCCTGCTAGTTTTAATCAGAAGAGGTGAAATACAATGGAAAAACAAAAATATGAAAAACCAGAAATGGAAATCCAGGAATTTGAAATTGAAGATATCATGTCTTCAGGTAATAATGAAGGTGAAGGCGATTTCGATTTTAATTAGCCAAGGGAGGTAGCAAGAGTGGTATCATTATTCTTCCTATGCCAAAAATTTTAATGTAAAAGAGAGAAAAGCCGACCATCCGCTTACGGGACGGCGGCTTTTTTTATAGCCACTGTAAGTCAAAGAGTGGCGACGCTGGCCTGCAAAATGACGACTTAGAGGTTAATCAAATGAAAATTAAAGAAAACTATATGCTGCGTAAGATTGCCGGGGAATCGGTAGTGGTCCCCTTTGGGGATGCGGTCCTCAATTTCCAGGGGATGATTACCCTCAACGATACTGGGGCTTTCCTATGGCAACAACTCGCCCAGGGCTGTACCCTCACCGAGCTGATGGAGGCTCTAGTCGAAGAATATGAGGTCGATAGAACCACGGCGGCCAGGGATGTGGAGGCTTTTATTAGTAAAATGGCCCAGGAAAACCTGTTGGATGCGGACTAAACGGATCCAGTTGGCGGAGATGCTCCCCTATATGGTGGAAAAGCTGGACGCACAGGGTCAGGTGATTTTTACGGTAGCGGGCAGGAGCATGATGCCAACGCTTCGAGACCGAGTGGATCGGGCTTGTATCGTAGGTGCGCCTGACTGTCTGAGCAAGTATGATATGCCCCTCTATATCCGGGATAGTGGACAGTATGTCCTCCACCGGGTGGTGAAGGTTAGTATTGACGGCACCTATGTTCTTCGTGGGGACCATCAATACTTCAGTGAGCCAGGGATACGACAGGACCAGATCATCGGCGTGGTTAAGGGCTTCTGGCGCGGCGGTCACTATATATCATGTCAAAACCCCTGGTACCGCCTGTACTGCCGGATCTGGTGGCTTTTCTACCCCCTTCGTTACGTCGTCCTGAGGGCGAGGGGACATATGGGGCGACTGATGAAAAAAACAAACAAGAATTCATAGATGGGAAGGAAAAATGTTCAGTATCGAACTTGCCGGTGTGACCATCGGCATCCAGAATACCTATAATTATATCGAAAAGCAATGTCGGGATTACCTCGCCCAGTGCCTCGTGGATTTTACTGTCTCAGCGACAGTGGAGGAAATTGCGGAGGAGCAGATTAAATCCGATATGCTTTATTCCCTGGGGGTTTGCGAGAGCGCGTGCCTGTACCGTAAGATCTGCCTTGAGATGCTGGCTTACGATTGTTTTTATCTCCATGCAGCTGTGGTGGCGGTGGATGGTCAGGGCTATGCCTTTTCAGCGGCCAGCGGCACGGGAAAATCCACCCATATCCAGCTGTGGCTTGAGCATTTTGGAGAGCGAGCGGTGATTGTGAATGGGGATAAGCCGTTAATCCGCCTGATGGACGGGGTGTTCTACGCCTTTGGCACACCCTGGCGGGGGAAGGAGGGGCTGGGAGAGGCCATGGGTGTCCCTGTTAAGGCCCTGTGTTTTTTAGAGCGGGGGGAGAATAGGATCCGCCCTGTACCCGTACAGGCGTGCATCAAAGGCATGATCAGTCAGGGGGTTTTTCCAAAGGATGCGGTGGCCATGGAAAATTATATGGATTTATTGGGGCGCTTTATTGAGTCCATCCCCTGCTATGGCCTGAAATGTACGATTTCTGATGAGGCGGTTCAGGTGGCCTATGGAGCCATGAGCCAATGAAGAAGGATGCGAACGCCCATGCTGCTTACCGGTGGATTTACAACCGTGCCCGGCCAGAGCTTTTTTCCTGCTTCCTTTTAATCCTGGCCAATATCCTTTTGGCGTGTATGGGGGTGGCCTTTGCTCTGGCATCTAAAGGGGTGATTGACGGGGCAACCTCTGGCGGGCTTTCCCTTTTGTGGGAGCGCAGCCTTATCTTCCTGGGGATTATCGCAGCCCAGGGAGTGCTCCAGGCCTACTGCCGCCATCGCCAGGCGGTCATCCAGGGGCGGTTGGAGATCCGCTTTAAATCAGCCTTTCTTGAAAGTGTGCTGGAAAAGGATTATTCCGAGATGATGCATTACCACAGTGGGGACCTGCTGAACCGGGCCACCAGTGATGTCCAGGCCATTACCACAGGGCTGACCTCACTGCTCCCCACCTTTTCCTCCCTGGTGACCAAAATTATATCGGCCTTTGGAGTGCTGTGTGTGTTGGATTGGCGATTTTCCCTTATCTTTGCCGTGGCCGGGACAGCCATGTTTGTGGTGACCTGGTTTTTTAGGCAGCGTTTAAAGAGACTGCATAAGCGGGTACAGGAAAGTGATGGCCTGGTGCGGTCCTTTTTACAGGAAATATTTGAGAGCTTTTTAGTGGTCCGGACCTTCGGGGTGGAGAAGGCGATGGTACAGCAGGGCATTGATCTGCAGGAGGACAACTACCGGGAGAAGATTAAGAAAAATACCATCAGCGTGGGGGCGAATACAGGCATCCAGTTTATTTTCAACCTGGGCTATCTGTACGCCCTCATCTGGAGCTGCCAGGGGCTTATCTCAGGGGCGGTGAGCTTTGGGATGCTCACTGCGGTGCTCCAGCTGGTGAACCAGGTCCAGGCCCCCTTTGTTGGCCTTTCCGGGATGCTGCCCCAGTACTATGGCGCCCTGGCTTCCGCAGAGCGGATGATGGAGATCGAGGGAATGGCGGATGAGCACCGGATCAATGGGGCACCCTGCGAGGTGGAAGGGCTGTACGCATCCCTTGAGGGCATTGTCCTGCGGGAGGTGTATTTTTCCTACAATCGGGATCTGATCTTTGATGGAGCATCGGTCACCCTTAAAAAGGGGCAGTGCATCGTCATCGGGGGGATATCGGGGATTGGGAAGAGTACGCTCCTCAAGCTCCTGATGGGGGTGTTCATACCGGATTCCGGGGAGGTGGGACTTCTTAAAAAAGATGGGGAGCTGGTGGCGTTGGATCGCTATACCCGCCCCCTTTTTGCCTATGTTCCCCAGGGCAATTACCTGCTTTCGGGTACTATCCGGGAGAATATCGCCTTTATCCGTCCCGAGGCTTCGGATTATGCGGTGGCAGAGGCGGCACGCCTTAGCTGTGCCCTGGATTTTATTAATGCGCTTCCCCTTGGCTTTGAGACCCACATCGGGGAAAAGGGCCTGGGATTGTCCGAGGGCCAGGTGCAGCGTCTGGCCATTGCCCGGGCCATTCTGGGTGGGGCACCCATTATGCTGTTGGATGAGGTAACCTCTGCCCTGGATGGGGAGACGGAGCGGCAGGTGCTTAAAAATATCCAATCGATGATGGACCGTACCTGTATCATCGTAACCCATAAGACGGCAGCACTGTCGGTTTGTGATGCGGTGGTGACCATAGAGGGCGGTCGGATTGAGATGAAGGAGATTGATAATGGTAAGGATGGATGAAAATGCAGTGGTGGTGGAGCTGTTGGCGGCGGTTTTAAATGAGCGCATCCCCCAAGTATCTGTGGATGATGTGGATTGGGAGAAGGTATTAACTATTGCCCGGCGGCATTCGGTCATGGTGATGGTGGCCGAGGGCCTCCAGAGACTGCCTGCCGGGGTCCGGGTGGATCACACCCGGGACTTTGTCCAGCCTGCCATGGTGGAAATGGCCAGGACAGCCACCCAGGAGGCCACGGTGGCAAAGCTGCTGGATATGTTTGAGGCCCGGGGGATTCGGGCACTGCCCCTTAAGGGCACGGTGCTTAAGCGGTGTTATCCCAGGATGGATATGCGCCAGATGGCGGATGTGGATATCCTGGTGGATAAGGAAAATATCTCCCAGGTAAAGGAAATCCTTTTAGAAGAGGGGTTTTATTGTAAATGTGAGGGGATGGGGAACCACGATGCTTTTTATCGGGAGCCTTATATGAATGTGGAAATCCATCACCAGCTGCTACCGGAGCGTTTTAATGGGGATGGGTATTTTGATGCTATTTTTGATCAGGCCCGGTTAAAGGATGGCTGCCATTATATCTACGAGATGACCCCCGAGGATTTTTATTTATACATGGTGGCCCATTTGATGAAGCACTATAGTGGAGCCGGCAGCGGTATCCGCTCCATCATGGACTTATGGGTGTATCGCCATCGGAAAAAGGACGCCGTCCATTGGGCCTATGTGGATGAGGTGCTGTCCAGGATGGGGATGTATGGCTTTTCCCAGACCTTGGTTGCGTTGTCCGAGGTGTGGTTTAGCGGTGCAAAATCCTCCATTGATACCCGGAATATTGAGGATTATATTTTTGGTAACGGGACCTATGGATCATTTTTAAATATGGACCGAAAAAATTTTGCCCAGGCTTATACAAAAAAAGAGTCCTTTGGAAAAACCAAACGTCGATTTTTCGTAAGGACCCTCTTTCCGGAATATGATTACCTGTGTCAGGCCTGCCCCTGGGTTCAGGGGAAACGGTTTTTAATGCCAGTGGGCTGGGTAGTACGGGGTGTTCGGTCCTTGGCCCAAAGACCCAAAACGACCCTGGCTCGAATCAAGGGGATTCGAAATACCCAGGAGGAGGACGTGGAGACCGCAAAGCGCCTTTATGAGGCGTCAGGCCTTAAAGACCCCGAAAATTAATGCCTTGTGAGGGCATCACATCCCGCCTTGGGCATTTCAAAGACAACGGAGGTGCCCTGGACCTGCATGGCGGCATAGGGCCCTTCCTCGTAGAGGAGGAGGGTGGCAAATTGGGTCAGGGTGGTTTCGTTGGGCCCGGCCTCCCCTTCCTGGAAGAAGCGGCAGCGGATTCGGGCCTTCTGATCACTGGGGAGGGTGGCGAGCACCCATTCATCCAACTTGAGCTGATCGAGGAAGTTACTAATCCCCTGGGGATCGGTGATCTGCTGATAAACCTCTGCGGTTTGGGCATCCTCAATACGAATTTCGCGGGAGGGAGCCAGGGTACTTTGGTAGCTATTCACTAAGGTGGTTTTGGCCTGGATGCATCCGCTTAAAAATGGGACGCAGATCAACAGAATAAGAATGAGTGCACCCGATTTTTCCATGACGATCTCCTTTCATGAGATTTACTCATACCGCAGGGCATCAATGGGGTTGAGTTTAGCAGCCTTACCTGCCGGGTAATAGCCAAAGAATACGCCAATTCCCATGGAAAAGCCGACGGCGATGAGAATGGATGACAGCGTTGGTGTAACGGCTGCCTTGATAAAAATGCCGCCGATGGCCCCCAAGCCACTGCCTACCAAGACACCAATGGCCCCACCGATAATACAGATGATGATGGATTCCACAATGAACTGAATGCGGATATCAGTATTGCTGGCACCCAGAGCTTTTCGGATACCGATTTCCCGGGTCCGTTCGGTTACGGAGACCAGCATGATGTTCATGACGCCAATGCCTCCCACCAAAAGGGAAATACCAGCAATAACGCCGATGGCGGTGGACAGGCTTCCCAGCATTTGTTTTGACTCGTTGGCGTATTTATCAATATTTTCGGTTTTAACCGTAAAATCGGGATTACTGGCGTAGTATTTAGTACCAAACCAGGTGCTGATACTCTGGCTGAGGGCATTGGAATCGGCACTGGGGTAAGCGATGATATTCAGGGTGCTGTAGCCGGTATTGTTACTGCCGGATAAATTTTCCGCCAGGCTAGTGGGGATAAATAGTTCAGGGACGCTGCTGTTCCCAAAGCTGACACTCATCAGAGAGCCAGAGTCTTCACTTTTAGGGTCGGTATAAATCCCAATGACACGAAAGCTTTCGTTGCCGTTTTTGGTTCGGACCGTCAGGGATTCTCCCAGGGCATCCTCCCGGCCAAAGAAGGTTTGGGCTAGCGTATTGGAAATCAGGGTAACCCGCCTTCCACCGGTGTTATCCTCGGCAGAAAGGGTACGCCCGGATTGGATTTTTAAATTTTGGGTGGATAGATAATCATCATTGACACCCGTCAGTTTAACCTCGGTATGCTTTAAATCATCCAGGGTCCCACTGCCCACAGGAACAGAAACACCAACGGACTTAATATCATTGGGGAAGTGGGCTTTAAAATTGGCAATCATATCATCGGTAATGAGATCACTGTTGGTGGTGGAGACCATGGCTTCCGGGTCTTTCTGACCCACGTAGGCCATGATGATTTTACCCCCAACCTTATTAAGGGATTCAGAAAAGGAGCGGCTCATGGCGTCTCCCATGGAAGCAATGGCGATGACCGAGGCAATGCCGATGATAATGCCCAACATGGTCAGCAGTGCACGCATTTTGTTATGGGTGAGCCCTTCGATGGCCAGAATGATGTTTTCACGCAGATTCATAATGGACCTCCCGATTAATGGATCCCTGACGGTTACCCGTAATATGGCCGTCCCTCAGGGTGATAATGCGCTCCGTTTCCTCTGCCAGCTCATCATTATGGGTGATGAGGATAATGGTTTTCCCTTGCTCCTGGTGGAGGCGATGAAATAAATCCATGACCAAACGACCGGTGGTACTATCCAGGGCTCCTGTGGGCTCATCTGCCAGGATGATGGCGGGATCGTTGGCCATGGCCCGGGCGATGGCGACTCGCTGGTTCTGCCCGCCGGAAAGCTCGTTGGGGTGATGTTTAGCCCGGGTTTCCATCTCGACCATCTGGAGTAATGCCATGGCCCGTTCATGGCGAACCTTGGGGGAGAGCTTCCCGTAGAGCATGGGCAATTCCACATTGCTCAAGGCTGTGGATCTTGGAATGAGGTTGAAGGATTGGAAAACAAAGCCTATTTTCTGATTTCGAATAAAGGAGAGATGCTTATCCGGGATGCGCTCAATGGCCTCACCATCCAGGGTATAGCTTCCCGAAGTTGGACGGTCCAAGGCGCCGATGATATTCATCAGGGTGGATTTCCCAGAGCCAGAGGCCCCCACGATGGAGAGGAATTCTCCTTCCGCAATGGTTAAATCGATACCGTGGAGAACCTCCAGCTCATTGGGGGTTCCAATATAATATTGCTTAACGATTCCCTCCATCTCAATCATTTTACGCTGGGGCATTTTGTGTCTCTCCTTCCTTTGGAGCCGCATTTGACTCATTCTCAAGAACCACGGCTTGACCAGGGGTCAAGCCGCTGGGATTGGATACCAGGATCATACCTTCCTTTAATTTTTCACCAGCAATTTCCACCGCAAAATCAGTCTGAATTCCAAGAGATACAGGGATGGCTTCTACGGTCATTTTCCCTTTTTCATCGGTATTCACAGCAAAGACCTGGGTATTTCCCTTTTCATCCTTGGCGACGGCATCAAAGGGCACATTGAAAACCCCGGGTCGTTCTTCGACAACGACTTCCTGCTTGGTTTTCATCCCGATGAAGAGACCGTCAGCCGGGCTGTCAATGGGGACGATGGCTTCAAATTCAGCTTTGGCTGAGGTGGTGCCGCTAGTATTCGTGTTTCCCTGGACAGCCGCATTTCCACCAGCCATATTTGAAGCGGTGGGGGCAATACGGCCGACGGTACCCGTATACACCCGGTTACCCGTAGCATCCGTTTTGATATTGACTTTCATTCCAGAAGCAACCTTATCGATATCACTTTCTTTAATTTTCATATTGACCTGGAGGTCTCCAGTGTTTTGGATGGTGAATAAGACCCCATTGGCCGGGGCACCGTTGACGGCGTTAACGGCGGTAATGGTGCCACTGGCTGTGGAATTAACATTTTGCCATTCATCGGCTTCCTTATTGTACAGCCGGCATAGCCGGTCCCCTTTATTGACGTAGTTTCCTACAGAGACATCAACGCTCCAGACGGGGATATTGCTGGTATTGCTGATTTGCTCAGTAAAGGTACTGATGACTTGCCCATCGGCGGATACCGTTCGCTGCAGGTCGGCCTTTCCAAGGGTTAGGGTTTTGACTGGGGTCTCACTGGGGCCAGAGAAAAGAGCGGTATAACCGATCCATCCTAAGATGACAAGGCCCAGGCCGATGGCGCAGCCGATGATGATTTTCTTTTTTTTATCCATGGGGGTTGTTGATTGATTATTCATAAAATCCTCCGCTTGTTTTTTTTATAGTGTACCCAATAAAAATGACGAACAGGCGATTGGAATTCTTAATGTTTTATGACATTTATCCTTCATAAAGTTTTAAGAAATTCATTAGGCGAACCGTCATAACTCTGTGTTATCATTAATGACAATAAGAAAGTGAGGCAAAGACATGAATTTACTCATATGTGATGATGAGCGCGAAATCGTGGACGTGCTGGAGATTTATTTAAAAAATGAGGGCTACACCATTTATAAAGCCTATTCGGGTGAGGAAGCCCTTGAGATTCTTGGGGAGTCGGAGGTCCACCTGATCCTCCTTGACATTATGATGCCGGGAATGGATGGCATGCAGACTGCCGTGAAAATCAGAGAGACTTCGAATGTTCCCATTATCTTTTTGACGGCCAAGGGCGAGGACCATGATAAAATTATGGGTCTTACGGTTGGTGCGGACGATTATATTACGAAGCCCTTTAACCCCCTGGAGGTCATTGCCCGGGTGAAATCCCAGCTCCGGCGCTATACCCAGCTGGGAAGCTGTAAGATTGGCCAGGATGTCCATGGAACCGGGGGCTTATTGTTGGATGATGGGGCTAAAAAAGTACAGGTGGACGGTGAAGAGGTTCATCTTACCCCGGTGGAATATAAAATTCTTCTCTTTTTAATGGAGGGAATGGGGCGGGTGTTCTCCATCGAGCAAATTTACGAAAATGTCTGGGAGGAGCCATCCTACAATTCGGAAAATACGGTAGCTGTCCATATCCGCCGTATTCGTGAAAAAATAGAGATTAATCCAAAGGAACCAAAATATTTAAAGGTGGTGTGGGGCATTGGTTACAAAATTGAAAAATATCCTGTACAGTAGTCGCCTGCAAATTATTGTCTCTATTTTAGCGATTATCTTTTTAACCAGCGGAACATATTTTAGTATAATGATGTCTTCGGATAACAATCTTTCAAAATTTGATTTTAGTATTTTGATGGATACAGAACGTTATGGGGACAGTGCTGTGGTGGAAAGTCGGATGGAGGATATTTATCGGCAATGTGGAATAATCTTACAGAATTCCGCATCGACAGATCCCGAGGATATTCAGGATGTGGCGAATGCTAAGAATTACCTTGGAGCCATGGAGAAGGAGATTGGCTTGAAATGGTTCGTGGAATCCAAGGGAAAGGTCATTGCCAGTGAGCCGGATCTCACCATTCCTGAGATTAAAAAATATCCCATTTATTTTATTGATAATCAGGGTGCAGTGGATGCCACCAATCAATGGGCACAATATGGTTTGGGAAACCGAACGGGGATTGATGGGAAGATCGCCTTCGGTCTGAGTGATTCGGGCCAAACGACGGTTTCCGAGGCGGAAGACCAGTACCAAAAAGCGCGAGGAACGATGTCAATCATGTTCCAAATCGTTTTTTTGTGCTATCTGGGGGGAGGAATTTGTTTTGTTCTGGGATGTTTTAATGCAGGGCATGGAAAAGATCGTCCTGGAATCACCCTTTATCCAGTCGATGCTTATTGGGATGTCAATTTAATGATTACCCTCACCCTATGGGGGATGTTGTTTTCTGGTGCGCTGGCTACGATTTATTTGCCGGTCTACATTTCCTTGATTTGTGTCCTGGGTTCGATCCTGGTGCTTTATGCTTTTGCCATGAGCTGGGTCCGTTTGGCCAAGGCCCATTCAGTTATTTCCCATTTACTCATTTTGTATATTCTGAGAATATTGTGGCGAGGTGTCCTTCAGATTGGCCATGCGATTAAAGAATATTATTTTGAAGTGGTTAAGGACAGCTCCCTGGTTGGCCTTTATTTTGCCATGGTGTTTGGTGTGATCCTTTTAACGCTTTTCACCGAGTGGGCTCCTTTTTTGGGTATTCCATTGAGCCTGGTCGTGATCTATGTTTTAAGTAAAAAAGTGCGGGTGCTTTCTGACATACGTCAGGGGGTAAAGCAGATGAATGACGGAGATAAAACTTTTATCATCAAGGTAGAAGGTCAGGGTGCTGTGGAGGATTTTGGTCGGCAAATCAATACCCTGCGGGAGAATCTCCTGGGTGAAATTGATGCGGCGGTGGAAAAGGAGCTTAAAAGTGAGCGGCTCAAAACAGAACTGATTACCAATGTTTCCCATGATATCCGGACGCCCCTGACCTCCATCATTGCCTATGTGGATATTTTAAAGAGTCCTAATATTCCAGAGGAGGATCGTCAAAAATACATTTGTATTTTAGATGAAAAGGCCAATCGATTAAAAAACTTAACGGATGATTTATTCGAGGCGGCGAAGGCGTCTACAGGGAATATTGATATTCAGTTAGATGTAGTGAATCCTGAAGCCCTGGTGGATCAGGCGTTGGGGGAATTTGAGGAAAAGCTCAAGGCTGCTGAGCTTCAGATTATTATGACCCGGCCCGAGGAAAAAATACTGGTTCAGGCCGATGGCCGTCAGTTCTGGCGGGTGATTGAGAATCTGCTGACCAACGTGGTTAAATACGCCTTGAAGGGATCCCGGGTGTATATTGACATTCGCCGGGAGAATCATGAGGGGATTTTAGAGGTTAAGAATATCAGTGCCCAGGCCCTGGGCATCCCAGCAGAGGAGCTGATGGAGCGCTTCAAACGGGGAGACGGTGCCCGTCACACCGAGGGCAGTGGCCTGGGACTGGCCATCACCCGGGATTTAACGGAGCTCCAGGGTGGCCATTTTGAAATTGCCATCGATGGCGATTTGTTTAAGGCCCTGGTTTGGATGCCCGTGGCGGATCAGAAGGAGTAAAAAAAGAGGGGAGGTTCCCTCTTTTTTTAAATGGATTCCTGGTGCTTAGCGCTGTGGAGGGCCCTTTTTAGAAACTCAAGGATGATGCCGAAGGTTTGGACACGGTTGTCTTCGTTGAGGATTTCGTGACGTTTTCCTGGAATCAGCCGAAGGGTGACATCGGTCATGCCGGCCACCTTCATCCGGTGGTAAATGAGCTTTACCTCCTTACCCATATTACCCACGGGGTCCTCCGCCCCGGCGATTAAGAGAATGGGGAGGCTTTCTGGCATCTCCGCCATGTTGCTGGCATTATTGGCAAAGTCTAAGCCGCTGAAAAGGTCTCGGTAAAAAGCAGCAGTACAAAAGAAACCACAAAGGGGATCTGCAATATAGGCATCCACATTGGCCTCATTAACCGAAAGCCAATCGTAGGCGGTGCGGTTGGGGGCGAATTTTTTATTATAGCCTCCAAAGGAAAGCTCGGCCAAAGCAGTGGAGGGGTGGGTTGGGCCATATTTGTGGATTTCAGTATCGGCGATGGCTTTGCCGAAGGCACGGACGGCGGCATTAGTCCCCATGGTTGTCCCACAGATAACGGCTCCGTCGTACAGGGTGCCAAATTCAATGAGGCAGGTGCGGACCACCACAGAACCCATGCTATGCCCAAAGATCAGGACCGGTAAATCTGGATTTTCCGCCTTGGCCAGGCCGGTTAGTTCCTGGACATCATCCACGACCCGCTGCCAGCCGTCGGCATCGTCAAAATGACCCATGGCAGAACCTGAAAGGCCGGTGGCGCCGTGCCCCCGCTGATCGATGGCATAGACGATAATGTCCCCCCGGTAAAGGAAATCAGCAAATTCACGATATCGCTCTGCATATTCGGCCATTCCATGGACCAGAATCAGCATGGCCCGGGTGGACGGGTTGCGGGGGGTGGTGTAATAAAAGACGGACTTTCCGTCTGTAGCTTCAAATTGGTGTCGATCGAGTTTGAGCATTGGGTAGACCTCCTGAAATGATAGCCCTATTATAACAGAATTTTATTGGAAAGACACGCCATTATCGCTATAATAGAAAAAAGGAAAGAAACCACGGTTGTGTTTTACCAATTAAAGTGGAGGTTTAGATTATGAAATTAACAGTATTGGGAAATTCCGGGGGATATCCCCGTCCAGGAGGGGCTTGTTCTGGTTATCTTCTAGAGGAAGGGGATGTGAAAATCGTCCTGGATATGGGAGCGGGAACCCTGGCCAATTTGCTGACCCATTGCGATTTAGAAAAAGTAACAGCCATTATTTGCACCCATCTGCACTCCGATCATATTTCAGATTTATTCGTCCTTCGGTACGCCCTGGAAATGAAGGGATTGAGCCTGCCCATCTATCTTCCCCCTAATCCAGAGGAAGTCTTTAACCAGCTTTCGGATTGTGCTGGTTTTGAGGTTACCCCCATCACCGAGGGAATGGCATTGGACATGGGCGGCCTTCACTTAACTTTTTCAGAGATGAGCCATCCCTATCCGGATTTTGCTGTAAAAGCAACGGATGGAAAGTGGGTATTTATGTACACCGGGGATACCTGTCTATGTGATGCCTTTGTGGCCTTTGCCCAGGGAGTTCATGTTCTGCTGTGCGACTGTACCTTCCTGGGGGATGGGCATTCGGATAAGCACCTCTCCCTGGGAGAAGCCATTGAGGTGGCCAATGGGGCGGGGGTGCGCCATCTCATTATGACCCATTTCGACCCCACAAAGCGTCTCCAGGATTATTATCGGGAGGCCAATGACCGTTTTATTGGCCGGGCATCTAAAGCAGAAATTTCAGCCAAGTTCAATTTGTAAAATAACCATGGGGGCGTTTCGATGAATCGGCCGTTACTGATGGGCCTGGTGGCCATCATTGCTGGGATTTTGTTGAGCTTTTGGCAGATGCCCCTTTGGATGGTGCTTGTGATCGCGGCTATGATCGGGGCCCTTCCCCTGGTTTGGGAGGCGATCCCCAGGGGCTTTGTTGTGTTTAGCCTGGTTTGCTATGGTGTCGGATGGGTTTCTGCTGGGCTGGCTTTTATGCCAGAAACAGATTTAGCCGCTCTTCAGGGTGATCAGCGTGTAACCGCAGTGGTGGAGGCTCTTTCTGGTAATGATAGGGATAAGACAACCCTGCGTTTAAAAACCCAAACCATATCGGACCAGCATAGATCGATCCGGCTCCAGGCAACACTGGCCCATTATGACAGTCCTATGACAAAGCTGCCTGAGCCTGGGGATCTCATCACCCTGGATGGGGAGCTCAGTCTTCCGGAGGGCAGTCGAAATCCTGGTGGCTTCGACTATGGCTTGTATCTTAAGGGTCAGGGAATTCAGGGGCTTTTTTATGGGAAGAATGGGTCCTCACCCATCATCAATGGACAGGATAACGCCCTGGGTTATTCGGTGGAGCGCTTTCGGGAACAGGTTCTTGGGGTCATTACCCAGGCTTTTCCAGAGGAGCAGGCTGAGGTGATGAAGGGGCTGCTCCTTGGGGACAAATCCATGGCGGCGGATTTAAAGACCCAGTTCTCCAATGCGGGCATCAGCCATCTCCTGGCGGTTTCGGGGCTCCATGTGGGTTTTTTATACACCCTGGTTCTCGGTGTGGCAGCACTCTTGGGACTCAAGGAGCGGGGTCGGCTTTTCCTGCTGCTGCCCTGTCTGGCTTTTTATTCTGCCCTCACGGGGTTTTCCCCATCGGTCCTCCGGGCGGCTATTATGCTTTTGGTCTTAGTGGGAGGGCAGGTTATTAAAACCCATTATGATGGACTCAGCGGCCTTTGCTTAGCGGCTATCCTGATCCTGGTGGTAAGCCCCGCCCAGCTTTTTGCTGCGGGGTTTCAGATGAGCTTTGGGGCGGTTTGTGGGATTTTGCTTTTTGCAAAACCCCTTTGCTACAGCATCATGAAAGGGACGGGTCTCCAGGGCAATATAGTGAATACCTTGGTGCTGACCCTTTGTGCGACCATTGGAACCCTGCCGGCGACGCTATATCATTTCCACACATTAAATCTGGTGGCTTTGGTTAGTAATTTACTCCTTGTTCCCCTGGCGGGCCTTTTGTTTACAATCGGGCTGCCCATGGTGGTGCTTATGCTGGTGCTGCCGGGGTTGACCCCCGTTTTTGCCAGTGTGCCAGGTTTTTTGGCCCATTGGATTTTAAAGCTAACGACCTTTTTTTCAGGGACCATGGATTTGCGGTTTAACGGCGGCCCTATGGGGCTTTTGGATATTGTGCTGCTGGCGATGGCGGCCTTTACGGTGGCTGGTTACTTTAATTTTCGGCATCGGCGGGAGCGTTTATGGGTGTGTACGGCTTTACCGGCTTTATTTTTGAGCGTTATTGCCCTTAGCCTATTGCCCGGACCCCTGCGGGTCACTTTTTTGGACGTGGGCCAGGGGGACAGTGCTCTGGTACAAACCCCGGAGGGTGGGGCCTACCTCATCGATGGAGGCGGGTACCCTGTTTATGGGGATAAGGCGGATCATACCCGCCAGGCCATTTCTGAAAAGGTTCTGCTGCCAGGACTGTATGCCTATGGCATCACCCGGCTGGATGGTGTCTTTATTACCCATCATCACGAGGATCATGCCCAGGGCATCGAGGAGCTTTTAGGGCTACTTCCCGTGGAACACATTTATGTATCCACTAAATATAATGATGTAGCTTTATTGAACCAGGATAAAATTCCCATTTCACAGCTAAGCCGCGGGGCTATTTTAAGGACCAGGGATGGCGTTGGGGTGCAGGTATTGTGGCCTGATGGCAAGGTTGAAGCCCTGGAGGAGGGGGAACAAAATGATGCGTCCCTGGTGCTGCGTCTGACCTATGGTGCCCGCTCTATCCTCTTAATGGGAGATGCGGGCCTCGGGGTGGAAGCCCAGTTAGGAGCAGTGGATAGTGATGTCATCAAAATTGGACATCATGGCAGTGCCACCGCTTCGGACACTGGATTTTTAGAACAGGTATCGCCGGCAGCCGCCGTGGTATCTGTGGGGCGTTATAATACCTTTGGACACCCGGATGGCACGGTGCTCACTAATATTGAAGCCACTGGTGCCAGATGCTATCGAACGGATGAGCAGGGAGCGGTGGTGGTCGAAACAAATGGACAGAATTTGGAAATTAAGACGATGCTAGAAAAGGAGTAACGAGGGATGCGCTATCAGGATTTGACCAAGGAAATCAATCAGGGGAACTTTCACCCCGTCTATTTGTTTACTGGTCCAGAACAGTATATTGCGGCAATGATGGAGAAACGCCTGGTGGAAAAGGCAGTTCCAGAATCCTTAGTCCAGCTGAATGTCATGTCTTTTTCGGAAAAGGAGACCGATGTGGGCTCAGTGGTGGCCATTTGCAGACAACTGCCCATGATGAGTGATCATCGGGTGGTCATTCTAAGGGAAGAAACGGGGATTCTCCAAAACACCGATGCTGCGGAGGAATTGCTGAGCTATATTCAGAAGCCAGAGCCATCAACCGTCCTTTTAATTTACAGCAGCAAGCCCGATAAGCGGAAAAAGGTGTATAAGCAGCTTGTGAAGTATGCTGCAGTGGTGGAGTATCATAAACTCACCCAAATGGAGCTGGAAAAGTGGATTGCCAGACGCTTAAAGCTTGGGGGAAAGCGAACCACCCGGAGGGTGGTTGAACGCTTTATTGGGGATACCCTTTATCTGCAAAATGAAGATCAGAATATGGAGCGGGTGGATAATGAGCTGGGGAAGCTCATGGATTACGTGGGGGATGCTGAGGCGATCACTCTGAATGATTTAGAGGCAACCCTGCCAAAATCTGTTGATGAAAATATTTTCCGAATGGTGGATTTTGCCATGGGGGGAAATATGGGGGAGGCCTTGATGATGCTGGAAAATTTTTATCTCAGCGGAGAATCGCCCTTTGGGGTGTTTGGTTTGCTCTTAAGCCAGCTGCGAACCATGCTCCAGGTCCGTATTCTAACGGATAACCGGAGTACTCAGGCGACCATCGCCAAGGAGGTGGGCCGCCCACCCTTTGTGGTTAAGAAGATGCAGGGAGCGGCAGGACGTTTCCCCCAGGAGCGATTAATGGGAATAATGGCGGCGGCCGCACAGCTGGATGTACAAATGAAAACAGGGGTGGTGGAACCAGAGCTGGGGGTGGAGCTATTTGTTCTTCGGCTGGGAGAATAAAAGCTGCTTAAATCCATGAAAAAGGTTTGCATTTGTGGTATACTATGATTGTATAAAATGTCAGGAGGCGAAAGGTTATGGCGAAAATAATTACCATCGGCAGACAATTTGGCAGTAATGGTCGGGCCATCGCAAAAAATCTGGCTGATCATCTCGGTATCGCTTTTTACGATAAACAGCTCATTGGGTTGGCTGCGGAAAAAAGTGAGCTTCCAGTGGAATCCCTGGTGGAGGTGGATGAGAAAAAGACGAATCCACTGCTCTATGCATCCGTGGATTATAAAATTGGTGCGGGCTATTCCACCACGGCTCCCATTAACGATGTGCTGTTCCAGGCACAGTCCGAGGTGATCCGGGGACTGGCCCAAAAAGAGGATTGTGTTATTGTAGGGCGGTGTGCCGATTTTGTATTGAGGAGTCACCCGGAGGCACGGCATGTTTACATCTATGCTCCAATGGATAAACGCATTCAGACTGTGTGTGAACGGGACGGTGTCGGCAGCAAAGAAGCCCAGAGCATCATTAAAAAGATCGATAAGCAGCGCCGGCTTTACTATTCCTACTATACCGATTTAAAATGGGGATCTTTTGAAAACTATCATTTGGCACTGGATAGCGGACGAATGAGTATGGATAACGCTGTGGATCTTTTAAGTCTCCTTTATGGTCAAATTTAAGGGTGAATTTTCAGCCCTGGGGATGAATGCAACACCAGGGCTGAAATAAAAAGTGGAAAATCTGTAAAAAATTTGAAAAAGTACTTGCGTAGCCTGTAAAGAAAAGTTATAATAGTCTACGTTGTCTGGGTGTGGCGCAGTTTGGTAGCGCGCGTGAATGGGGTTCACGAGGCCGGAGGTTCGATTCCTCTCACTCAGACCATTTTTTTATTCTTTTTTAAATTTTACGAATAAAACAATAATTCAGGTGAATAATATGAGTCAAACAAAACGGGAAATGAAAAGACGAGTCAAACGCCGCAGACAGGTGATCGTTGGCGTCGTTTTTTTTTAATTATCGTCACAATCTTCGCCTACAACTACCGGGGAAATAAACAGGCCCTGGTAGAAAAGACGGAATACAGGGATACCTATCGCACCGACCTTTATCTTTTCAAAAATATGGATTATATCCAGCTTGATGATTTTAAGGCGTCGGACCTGACGGTGGAAGAGGGAAGTAAGGTAAATGGCTACACCAGCCTGACCACTACGCCCAAGGTTGTGAATCAATCCTATTTAAAGGAACAGATTAGCACCATCGACCAGATTGTGGCGGATAAATATTACGATACATGGAATGTCATTGTGGATGAAATTGGTAAGAATTTTGTTGGAATGGCAAAAATTAATAGTCAGTTCAGTGGGGATGCCAGGAATCGAAAAAGTTTCTTACTCAGTGCCACCCGATATATGGGGATGTCCGCAGCTGAGCTGGATACCCAGAAAAAACAGCTGGAGTCTTTAAATGACGGTCAGTCCAGACAGATTACCCTCAGTGGCCTTTCCATGGATTCCACGGGCTATGTTTATGCGGCGGTGAACTCTATGGAAATGGTTATTTCCGAAAGCGTCCTCCCCTATGTGGATGAGGAGATGCTTGGCATTGCCAGTAAGGTGGATCAGCAGGACACCACTGCCTTAAAGGTGATTAATGGGGATCATATTTACGGTGCCTTTGTCGTTCCAAAGGAGACAGAAATCCAGGGTGAGAAAAGTATGCTTAAGTTGAAGCAGCAAAATATCGGAACCACCGGGAACGAGAAGAATGCGGCGTACTATAAGCTTTTAGTCAAAAGGGTAGACCTTTTGAGGGAGTACCCAGAGATTACCCTTGAAAAGGAAGGCAAATCCTACAAGGTATATCTGGTGGACGAGGTCACTTCCGGGGAGAACAAAATCGCCATCGTGATGCTTAAGGATTACGTTAATGTCTTTGCCAACGATAATATTATCACCACGGACATCAATGTCCAGGGATACGAAGCTTACACGGTGCCAAGAAGTGCCATCACTGAAAAAGAAGGAAAAACCTATTTAACCACCATGGAGCGAGGCTATTTTGCTGAACCGGTGGAAGTCACTGTTGCCCGGTACGATGGTGGTAAGGCGATTATGCCTGTCGATGACAATGCGGCTTTATCCGTGGGAATATCGTATAAGGTGTATCCGTAAAAGGAAGAAGGGTAGTGCATGGATACCATGATTGCAAAAAATATAGCAGAAATACGACAGACTATTCCAGAGGGAGTTACCTTGGTGGGCGTTACAAAATACCATGATGTGGCTGAAACCCAGGCGGTGGTCGATGCTGGCGTTCATGATCTTGGGGAAAACCGGGTTCAGGATTTGTTGGATAAGATGGACCAGATTACTGGAGAGGTGCGGTGGCATTTCATCGGACATCTTCAAAGCAATAAGGTCAAGTACCTCATTGGAAAGGTTCATCTTATTCACTCTATCCACTCCCTCAAGCTGCTCCACACCGTGGACCGTGAAAGCGCCAAGCAGGGGGTGGTCACCGATGTCCTCCTCCAGTTCAATTTGGCGGAGGAAGCCACTAAGTCGGGCTTTAAAGCCGGGGAATTTGAGGCGGCCTGCCGGGAGGCGGAAGCCTGCAGGAATGTTCGGGTCCGGGGTCTCATGGCCATGGGGCCTATGACTGAAAATACTGAGGAAATCCGAAAAATTTTCAAGCAATTAAAAAGAATGTATGATACAATGTTAAAAGAATACCATGGTGGTGAGAATGACATCGATAGCCTGTCCATGGGGATGACCGATGACTATCCTATTGCGATTGAAGAAGGTTCGTCCATCGTAAGAATCGGAAGGAAAATATTTAAACGTTAGGAGAGAGAGCATGGCAAACGATAAAACATTTAAGGATAAGATTATCAAGGTTTTTGGAATGGACATGGATGAAGACGGCACCTACGAAGAAGATTACTACGAAGAGGATGATGCCGCTGGTGTGGAAGAAACCCACGAAGCCGCAGCAGGAACCCCTCGCCGTGCGCCAGCCCGAAGTGCTGTTGGCGGTTTGGCTGGAGGTCCGGAAGTCCTGGTTTTAGACCCGGAATTCTTTGATGATGCCCCAGGTATTGTTAATAAAATAAAAGAAAATAAGACGGTTGTCGTTAATCTTAAAAATACAGAATATGAGGATGGACGTAAAATCTTTGATTTCCTCAACGGTGCTGTTTTTGCACTGGAGGGCTCCATCAATAAAATTGCAGATAATGTCTTTATTCTGGCACCCCGTCAGGTTTCTGTCTCCACCGAAATGGAAAAGGAAGACGATGAATTCATTACCCCGATTTTGGATTGGGATGCAGAATAGGATATGATGACCAGTGCAGGAACAATACTGCTTATTGCTGGAAGCTACTTATTCAACATCATCACGGCGCTGATTTGCATCAACTGCCTGCTTAGCTGGTTTAGACCGAATCCGGAGAACCCCATTGTGCGGGTGATTTATGGCTTAACCGAGCCCATCATGGCACCACTCCGCCGATTTACGACCTTTGGCGGCATGGATTTTTCCGGTTTAGCTGCTATTTTGTTGATTGAGTTTATCATCTACCCGGTGTATTCCTGGGTGGTGACGTTGATTTTTTAAGAAGCGTGGTTTAACCGAATAAAACATTGCCCATCCTTCGGATGGGTTTTTTGCGTCAGTGGAGGAACGTGTGAAGGATAAAAAAGAGGAAATATTCTTAGCCCGGGTAGCGGATGCCTGCGAGCGCAATTATGAGCCTCGTTTTTTCGATTTTTGTGATGAAGCCATGCAGTCGAAAATTGGGCGGTTGCTCAAGGGGAGGGGAGAGCCCTACGCCTTTTGGGGAGGGATGGAAGATGCAGCGCGTCAGATGCTTTGCATTTATCCCGAATATTGTGATGGGGAGGCCCTGGAATGGCCTTTAATGGCCGCCGCTTTCCAGAAAAATTTCCCCATGGATCATCGAAATGTCCTGGGAGAGCTGATGGCTATGGGGATCACCCGGGAATGCCTGGGGGATATCCATGTGGGGGAGGATGAGGTACAGATTATCTTTGCCGCACGGATGAAGCCCTTTTTTGAGCAAAACCTCAATAAAATGAAGGGACGCACCATAATGGTTAAATACCGGGGACCAGAGGAAATCCGTTCCTATGCCCTTCAGTTTAAATCCTTGGATTTAGTGGTTTCTTCCCTTCGGGTGGATGGAATCATCGGTAAGATTTGGGGATTCTCCAGACAGGATGCCCTCACCTATATTAAGCAGCGGCGGCTACGGGTCAACTACGAAGAAACCACAAAGAATGATTTTCAAATCAAGGTGGGGGATATCCTTGCCCTGCGGGGAAAGGGGAAGGCCCGAATTGCCGAAATCGGTGGAATGACTAAAAAAGGGAACACCCGTCTGGTGATTGAAAAATATATTTAGAGGAGCGAACCATGGAAGAGTATAGCTTGTGTATGACAGAGGAGCACATTGGGCTGCGTTTGGATGCAGCCTGTGCAGCGGCCCTCCCAGAGAGATCCCGGGAATATATTAAAAAAATCATCGGAGAAGGCGGCGTGACGGTAGACGGTGCGGTGCGAAAGCCAAGCTATAAAATCAAGGGGGGGGAGGTCCTTCGTGTAAAGATTCCGGAGCCTGTGGCCTATACCGTGGAAGCAGAGGATATTCCCCTGGATATCGTCTATGAGGATAGGGATGTCCTGGTGGTAAACAAGCCTAAGGGAATGGTGGTCCATCCGGCACCGGGAAATTATACCGGAACCCTGGTGAACGCTTTGATGTACCATACCACGGATTTATCGGGGATTAACGGCGTCAACCGTCCGGGGATCATCCACCGCATCGATAAGGATACCTCGGGACTCCTTATGGTAGCAAAGAATGATTTGGCCCATAGAAGCCTGTCTGCCCAGCTAAAGGACCATACCATCACGAGACAGTACCGGGCCTTGGTCAAGGGAATCATCAAGGAGGAACGGGGAACGGTGGATATGCCCATCGCCAGGCACCCTGTGGATCGGGTGCGGATGGCTGTGGTAAAGGAAAGGGATAAGGGGAAGGAGGCCATTACCCATTTTGAGGTGATGGCACGCTTCCCGGCTAAAAATTATACCTTAATGACCTTCCGCCTGGAAACGGGACGAACCCATCAGATTCGGGTGCATATGCAGGCCATTGGTCACCCCATCGCCGGGGACACCCTGTACAGGGGGGATAAGGGGAATCCCTTTAAAACCCAGGGTCAATGTCTCCATGCGGAGCTGTTGGGCTTTACCCATCCCCGGACCGGGGAATACATGGAATTTCGGGCCCCTCTACCGGAGTATTTTGAGAAGATTTTGAAGGGGCTGGATGTCGCCCCGTAGTTAGTCGATGATGGTGAGGCTTAGGATTGCTTCCCGCTTCGGGGTGACATACATGGTGTTCTGGTCTGTGAAGATGACCATGCCGGGTTTGGATTTATTGGGCTTTTTAAGGAATTTGAATTCCAGGTAGTCCACGGGGACATTCTCGGAATTCCGGGCTTTGCTGTACCAGGCAGCCAGCATGCCGGCTTCCAGGAGGGTGACTTCGGTAATAAAGCGTCCGTCGGCGACGACTAACACATGGGAACCGGGGATATCCTTGACATGGAGCCAGCAGTCCTCATCCACACCCAGACGGGTGGAGATATAGTCGTTTTGATAATTATTTTTACCCACATAGATGTGGAAGCCCTCGGAGGAAAGATAATGCATGGGTTTGGAGGCTTCCGGCCGCTTGGCGGCCTTTTTTTGATTGGGGTTTTTCTTAGCAAATTCCGATTGAGCAAATTCGTGGCGGATTTCATCCAACTCCGCTAGCTCTGTGCATTGCTCCAGAGCATTGAGGAGACTGTCCAGATAATAGGTTTGTTCCTCGGTGATGGCGATTTGATCTGCCAGCTGGATTTGAGCTCGTTTGGCCTTATTGTATTTTTTATAGAACCGCTGGGCATTTTGGGAAGGAGTTTCATTTACCTTTAGAGGAATGGTAACTTCCCCCATTTCGGGGTCATTGTAGTCAGGCACGGTGATGCTTTTCATGCCCCGCTCTATCTGATAGATATTGGCGGTCACTAAATCTCCGAAAAGTTTGCTTTTTTCATCGCTATGGGAGCGCTGCATATCCTGCCTGAGGTTTTGTAATTTCTTGGCACTCTTTTTATAAAGGGTTCCCAGCTGATGCTTTAAATTGGCACTGCGGGCTGTAAAACGGATTTTTTTATCCTTTAGATAATAAAAATCTTCCAGCATGGCGGATACCTTGGGGTAGTGCGCCTCATCGGTGTCTACTAAATGATGGAGATTCACCGTAGAAAAATCCAGGATATCCCGATGGAAGGTGTACAAAGTGGGGAGGGGGCCGGTTTGGATCTCCCCCCGGATATCGGAGAAGGACTGCCACAGGAATTTTATCTGTTTCGTGCTTAAATCCGAAAAAGAAGCGGTATCCGGTACACCGGCCCGAAAGCAGATTTCCCTTGCCAGAATGGGGCTGACGCCTAAAAACCCCTGGACAAAGAGCTTGCTAAGGGGGACCGCCCCTTCATCCGCCGTCATTTGGACATAAGCTTCTTCGGTTAGGGTGAAGAAATTTCGCCGGCCACTTTCCGGGGGGAAGATGTAGGGACGGCCAGGTAAAATCTGGCGGTAACGGTTGGAGGAGGAGCCGACTTTTTTCAGTGAGTCCATAATGGTCGGGGGTGTTTCCAAACCATCGGCAGGGCCATCGGTAAGGATGATATTGCTGTTGCGTCCCATGATTTCCACCAAGAGGCAGCGAACCACCGTGTCTCCAAATTCGTTTTTACAGGCGATGTGAAATTCCATCACCCGATCGCTTTGGTGCTGGCGGATGTCCAGAATCATTCCGTTTAAAATGTATTTACGGAGCACCATACAGAATCCCGGAGGGGTATTGGGGTTGCCCTTTGGCTTTTCTGTGAGGTAGACCCGGGGATTATTGGCATTGGCTGAGAGCAGAAGGTTGTAATTGTCCCGGCCTTTATTAATGGTGAGCCGAATTTCATCGGCCTCGGGCTGATAGATTTTTCGGATGCGTCCATCGACAATGTCGCTGCGCAGTTCCTTTATTAAATGGTGGGTTGTAATACCGTCAAATGCCATGTTTGGTCCTTTCTAATCAATAATAATTTAATTCTAGCATTTCTTCTTGAAATTTCAACGCATTTTCGATATGATTAAATATAAATTTAAATTGGGAAGTTAGGCTTTAAAATGGAATTTACAAAGATGCAGGGTACGGGCAATGATTTTGTAATGATTGATAATACGGAGGGGATGCTTCATCTGACCCCGGATGAAATCGCCGGGCTGTGCGATCGGCATTTTGGAATTGGTGCAGATGGCTTGATTTTGGTGGAATCCTCGGCCACCCAGGAAGTATTTATGAATTATTACAATAGTGACGGCTCAACAGCTGAAATGTGCGGCAACGGGGTTCGTTGTCTGGCCAAGTATGTGGTCGACCAGGGCATTGTGGCCCACGGTGGTCCCATTGCGGTGGAAACCCGGGCAGGTAAAATTGTGGTAGAGGTAGAGCCCGGAGACAAAGGGGCTTCCCAGGTTCGGGTGGATATGGGAAGGGTGGATTTTAAAGCGGCGCATATCCCGGTTATTGCCAAAACCAAGGAGGTCCTTGGGGAGCAAATAAGCTACGGCGATGTATGCTATACCTACGGCTGTGCCTCCATGGGAAATCCCCATATGACCGTATTGGTGGAGAATCTTAGCCAATGTCCTCTGGAGGAATTGGGGGCATATTTTGAAAACCACGAAATGTTTCCGGAAAAATGTAATATCAGCTTTGCCCAGGTCATTGATGGAAGGCACATTCGAATGGATACCTGGGAGCGTGGTGCTGGACGGACCCTGGCCTGTGGGACAGGAACCTGCTCCGCCGTGGCGGTTCTGGGCCGCCTGGGGCTGGTGGAGGATGTGGTGGAGGCCACCTTATCCGGAGGTCGGCTCACCATTGCTGTAGAGGATGGCCGGGTGACCATGAGGGGCCCGGCAACAACGGTATTTACAGGCGAAATCGAGATTTGAAAGTTGGGAGAATCACTATGAAAAGTATGACGGGCTTCGGCCGACAGGATTATCGTGATGAATCAGTGGAAATTTCGGTAGAGATCAAAACGGTGAATCACCGTTATCGGGACTTTTTTCTAAAGATTCCCCGGATGTTAGGGGGGAATGAGGCGAATATTCGGGAGACCATTAGTGAAACCATTGCCCGGGGACGGATTGAGGTGTTCATTAAATATAAAGAGCTGGATGCCCAAAATAAGCGTATCGTTTTTAATCGGGAGCTGGCCATGGGTTATATTCAGGTGTTAAATGCCATTAAAAATCTGGATTCCATGATCAGTGATGAAATTGACCTGGCTTTGGTTGCAAAATTTCCGGATGTGATCGAGCTTGAAGAAACACCCGGGGATGACCATGAAAAATGGCTTGGCCTGAAGCCGGTTCTCCAGGGGGCACTGAGCCAGGTGGATGCCAGCCGGCTCCGGGAGGGAGCTGCCATGAAGACCGATATCCAGGGGCGATGCGTGACCATCAACCAACGGATTGAAGCCATCCAGGAAAAGGCACCCCAGATGCTGGCCGCTTATGCCGAAAATCTCCATCAGCGGGTGGCAGACTACACCCAGAGTGTTGAGCCAGACGAGCAGCGCCTATTATCTGAAGTGGCTATCATGGCCGATCGATTGGCCATCGATGAGGAGCTGACACGGCTCCACACCCATATGGAACGTCTGTCCGTTATTCTGGAAGAAACCCAGGAGCCCATCGGCCGGAAGTTGGATTTCCTAATCCAGGAAATTAACCGTGAGATTAACACCATCGGCTCGAAGGTAAACGATGTGGATATTGCGGGCATGGTGGTGGACATTAAAAGTGAGATTGAAAAAATTCGTGAGCAGGTACAAAATATCGAATAAAGGCTGTAGGTTTAAGTTCAAATGATAGGAGACAAGTGTTGATGACCCAAAAAGATGAAATGGATTTTTTTGAAAAGGAACGGGGAATTTTAATCGTCATTTCCGGACCGTCCTGTGCAGGGAAGGGAACGGTATGTCGCATTGTAAGGGATGACCAGCCCGATATCCGTATGTCAATTTCAGAAACCACCCGGGAACCCCGAAATTATGAAAAGGACGGTGTGGATTACTTCTTTGTTGATAAGGCAAGCTTTGAAACAGGCATCCGGGAGGGGAAATATCTGGAATACGCCCAGGTTTATGGAAATTACTATGGGACCCCCAAAGAATTTGTTGAAAATCTACTCAATTCGGGTTATGATGTTATATTAGAGATTGACATCCAGGGGGCGGCCAAGGTCCGCCAGAACAATAAGGAAGGCATTTATATCTTTATTGCACCACCATCCATGAAGGAGCTGCGGCGACGGATTGAGATGCGGGGGACAGAGAGCGAAGAGCAGATGGCCCTTCGCCTGCAATGTGCCCACGATGAAATGAGTAATGCCGACGACTACAGCTACATCGTCATTAACCAGGATAAGGATGTGGCGGCGAAACAGGTAGAGGCGATTATTACGGCAGAAAAATGCCGGACGGAGCGTCTGAAGAATAAAGTAGTAGAAATTTTAGGGAGGTAACAGATGGCATATAAAAATAAAGAGAAAAAGGGATTGCGTTACCCTGCGATTAACGATTTAATTGCAAAGGCGGATAATAAATATGAATTGGTGCTGGCAACGGCCAAACGTGCCAGAGAAATCATTGATGGGGATGAACCCCTGGTGAAAATCCAAATCGACAATCCTGTATCCATCGCAACGGCGGAAATCGCTGAGGACCTGGTTAAAATTACCAAGCTTGAAGAAGTCGAAGCGGTTGAAGTAGACTTGGTCTTCCCGGAAGACGACGGAGCCAGTGCACCCACGACGGCAGATTTGGCTGAAGGCCTCTAAAACACGTGGCTGTAGCAGCGGTTTACCTCCGGCAGAAAAACAAACGTCTGGATGCCTGTTATGACTATGACATTCCGGAGAATCTGGCTGAAGGGGTAGTCCCTGGTGTTCGGGTTGTCGTCGGATTTGGGAATGGAGATCGGGTTCTGGAGGGCTTTGTCGTCGCCATAAAGGACCACTCCCATTACGGTGGAGCCCTTAAGTCCATACGCTGGGTCATTGATGAGGTACCGGTGCTTACAGCGTCCCAGCTGGTGTTATGCCAATGGATGCGGGACTACTATTGTTCCCTGTACTATGAAGCCCTTGCTTTCTTTGTCTCGCCGGTGCCGGTGGAGCATCGGATGTTGGAGGGGCGGGTAGAGGAGGGCTACCAGGCTTACACCGTTACCGAAACAGTGTATCATCTCACCGAGGCAGGACGTCAGGGACACACCACTGGCCGTCACATGAACCGGGTGATGGATTTGCTGCGGTTTCGGGACTATACAGCGTCAGAAATGCGGGAGATCCTCGGGGATATTGCTTCCAGCCGGCGGACTCTGATCCAAAAGGGGTGGGTGATTGCCAGGGAGCGCTGTGTCGATATAGAGGATATAGGAGTTGAAAAAACGATGGCCCCCCCAGAGGGGCTGGTCGGCCGGGCAAAGGCCTGCTATTTGAAATACAGAGCGATGGAAACCCCGGAAAAACCGGTGTTTTTTTGCTTAAAAAATAAAAAATCCCGGTTTGCCCTTTATACGAAGCTCATTGCGGATTGTCTTAAGACAGGGAAACAGGCCGTGCTCCTCTATCCCGAGGTGGGCCTTTCCCTTGAGAATCAAAGGGATTTTTACCAATTCTTTGGAAACCGTGGTGCGATATGCCATGGCCGGCTTAAAAAACAGGAGCGTTACTTATTGTACGAAGCGGTACGCGGTGAGTCTATCCAGGTGGTGATGGGCTCCCGGGCGGCATTGTTTTTGCCCTATAGACAGCTGGGGTTGATTATTATTGACGAAGAGATGGACAGTTCCTATTATGCAGCCTCCATGCCGCGGTTCCACACGCTGAGGGTAGCCGAGGAATATGCCCGAATTACCGGAGCACAGCTTGTCGCGGGAGATGCACTGCCATCCGTACAGGCCTATGCATCAGTGGCTTCTCGTCGCTGGCAGTTTATTGGAGATTTATCAATGACGGCAAAACCGCCAATGGTGGTGGATATGCAGGCAGAAATACGCCAGGGGAATTTAGATTTTATTAGCCATCCCCTGGAAAAAGCCTTGGTAGAAAATAGCGCCTCTGGTAAAAAAAGCCTGCTGTTACTGAACCGCCGGGGTTATGCTTCCTATACCTTCTGTCGGGACTGTGGGTATATTCCAAAATGCGAAGGCTGTGGTGTGACCCTAAAGTACTATCAGGATGGCACCCTGCGCTGTCCCTATTGTGGAAAGACCCAGGTTAAATCCGCCAGCTGTCCCCGGTGCGGTTCCCGTCGATACCGGACCATGGGGCTGGGACTGGATCAGGCTGAGGCAGTTTTAAGAAAGCGTTATCCCCATTGGCGGATTCTTAAAATTGATGGAGGGACGGTGCCGGATTATGAGGCCTACAAGGCCATGAATGAGACGTTGTCTAAAGGGGAGTGGGATGTGGTCCTTGGAACCCGCCTGTTAATCAAGGGCTTTGCCTTTGGCTCTGTGGATTTAGCCGCGGCCCTGTTGATGGATAACGATATGAACTTTGGGGACTATACCTCAGGGGAAAATGCCTATCAGCTTTACGCACGGTTTTTCAGCTTATCCCAGGGGATGGCCCTGGCTCAGACCTATGAGCCAGAGAATGAAACCGTGGCGGCCTTGGCCAGCGGAAATCCCCAGGTGTTTTATCGCAGTGAGCTTAGCTATCGCAAGGCCCTGGGATATCCACCCGCAGGACATCTGGCTGTCTTTGGGGTGATGGCACCGGATGACCGGATGGCCAGGGCAGATGCCCTGACCCTGGGAAAGACCCTTAAGGAGGCCCTGGGGGACCAGGAAACCCAAGGGTACACCCTGTTTGAACCAACTCTGGCCGGGCGTCAGCCTGGCAGTGGAGAAATCAAATATAAGCTGTTACTTAAGTTAAGGACTCTGGAGCATTTCCAGGGTATGATGCGGGGAATCATTCAGAATGGCGGCATCGAGCGTCTGAGCGCCCGGATATCCATTGAAATTGATCCCCCGGTGACCATTTAGAATTAAAGGAGGAACTGATGGCAATTCGAAATATGAGAGTAAATGACGATCCGATTCTGCACAAAAAGGCCAGGGAAATCCCGGAGGTTAACGACCGAATCCGGGAGCTGGCCCAGGATATGTTAGATACCATGTACGACCAGGAGGGTGTTGGCTTAGCTGGACCCCAGGTTGGGATTTTAAAGCGCATCGTGGTCATCGATGTTGGAGAAGGCCCTGTAGTGATGATTAATCCGGAGATTGTATCGACGGAGGGCAGCATTGTTGAGGATGAAGCCTGCCTGAGCTTCCCGGATCAATCTGGACCCGTGGAGCGACCAGAATGCGCTGTAGCCCGTTATACGGACCTGGAAGGGAATCTCTGTGAAATTGAGGGCCATGAGCTGATGGCCCGGGCCATCTGCCACGAATTGGATCATTTGGATGGGGTGGTTTTCTTAGATCGGGTTATCCCACAATGAAACCGCTGAAGGTTGTCTTAATGGGGACGACGGATTTTGCCGTTCCTGCCCTGGATCGTCTGGTAGAAGCGGGGCATCAGGTGCTTTCTGTGGTTTGCCAGCCCGATCGTCCCAATAAACGGGGGAATAAGATTTGTTTTTTGCCGGTGAAAAAACGGGCTTTGGCCCTGGGCATCCCTGTGTTTCAGCCCGAGCGGATCAAAACTCCAGAGGCTGTAGCCCATTTGAAGGCTTTAGAAGCGGATATCTTCGTGGTTGCTGCTTACGGCCAAATTTTATCTGAGGAAATTCTCTATATGCCCCCCATGGGTTCGGTGAATATCCACGGTTCCCTTTTGCCGGAATACCGGGGAGCTGCGCCGGTTCACCACGCTATTCTGGACGGGAAGGATGAATCCGGTGTCACCATCATGAAAATGGATATCGGAATGGATACCGGGGATATGCTTTCCAAGGCCCGGGTTCCCATTACTGAGGAAACTACGGTGGGACAGCTCCACGATGCCCTGGCCGAATTGGGAGCGGATTTGCTTCTGATGACCCTCCAGGAAATGGTGGAAGGGTCCATTGTTCCAGAAAAGCAGGAGGAGGCCAAGGCTACCTATGCGGATAAAGTGGATCGGGATACGGGACGAATTAATTGGTCCAGAACGACCCATGAGGTGCTGCGAAAGATTAATGGAACGGACCCTTTTCCAGGGGCTTACACCACCCTCGATGGTCTGAAAATCAAGTGCTTTTCGCCAAAAATCCAGGGGAATGAAACCCCAGGACATCCGGGACAAATCCTTAAAGCTGATATTCACTCTGGCTTGGTGGTAAAAACCGCCGATGGTTCTCTGACCATTGGTGAGATCCAAATGCCGGGGAAAAAGCGGATGGAGACAAAGGATTATTTACGAGGAAACACCCTGGAAATCGGACGGATTTTGGGAAAGGCTTAAGTCCATTTACAGGAATAGAACGTATACTTGTTCCCTGAAAAGTAAAAGAAAAGAGGAAAATGATGTTTGGATTTTACAGCAGCATGCTCATACTCATCCCAGGTCTGATTATCGCCGCCATCGCCCAGGCAAGAGTCAGTAAGGCTTACAATACCTACAGCCGGGTCCCAACCCATACCGGGCTTACTGGTGCCCAGGCGGCACGTCGCCTTTTGGACGATAATGGCCTGTCCCATATCCGCATTGAACGGGTATCCGGTAAGATGACAGATCATTATGATCCCCGGCTCCAGGTCATGCGTCTTTCAAGTGACGTGGCAGATAAGGCCAGCATTGCTTCCGTAGGCATTGCCGCCCACGAAACGGGACATGCTATCCAGCATGCCCAGGGTTATGTGCCTTTAAAATTCCGGAATGCTATTGTACCGGTTTGTAGTTTTACCTCCAACGCGGCCTGGCCTCTTTTTTTCATCGGCCTGGTTCTAGGGGGGAACCGTTCCAGCTTTGGGTTAATCCTCATGGACGTTGGGATTCTATTGTTCTGTCTGGCTCTGGTGTTCTATATTGTCACGCTTCCAGTGGAGTTTAATGCCAGCCATCGTGCGGTTTTAGCTTTGGAGGAGTACCATATTGTCGAGGCGGGTGAAATTAGCGGGGTGAAAAAGGTCCTTGGGGCGGCAGCCATGACCTATGTCGCCAGCACCCTCATGGCCTTCTTGAATCTTTTCCGGATGCTGGCCATCCGTGGGAGAAACTAGATGGATCCACGGGGACTGGCAGTGGATTCACTGCAGCATATTTTACGGGAGGGAGCCTTCTCTAACCTGGAAACACGAGAGGCTCTTTCCCGTGTTTCACTTTCTGGGGAAGATAAGGGCCTGTATATCACCCTGGTATACGGGACTCTTCAAAACCAGATGTATCTTGACTACCTGCTGTGCCAGGTTCTGGACAAGCCTCTGAAACGCTTGGATGGGAGTGTCCGTATTATTCTAGAGGTGGCGGCTTATCAGATTTTCTTTTTAGACCGGATTCCGGATTACGCCATTGTGGATGAGGCCGTTACCCTCACCGGGAAAAAAGTGCCGAAGGCCCGGGGCTTTGTCAATGGTGTTTTGCGAAACATCCTGCGCCAAAAGGCGGCATTGGCGGATTTCCACCTGGAGGACTGGCCCAATGAGAAGGAAGGATTATCCATTCGATACTCCATTCCCCAGTGGATTGTCCATAAGTATTTTGAGGTTTTTGGAGAGGAAAAGGCAATGACCATTCTTCCGAAGATGAATGATACCCCGCCCTTTACCCTTCGGACGAACACCCTTAAGATTACCAGGGAGGCGCTCATGACAGAATTGTCGGCCCTGGGAATGGTGCCAGAAGCGGGAACCCTGTATCCAGAGGCCATCCACCTTCTGGGGACTGCCGGAATGGGATCGGATATTAACAAGGAAAGGCTCTTTTCTTCGGGTTTTTACACCATCCAGGATCAGGGGGCTATGGGGTTAAGTCATCTACTGGATCCTCAGCCCGGGGAACAAATTCTGGATATGTGTGCGGCACCCGGAGGGAAGACCACTCACATTGCCCAGCTTATGGAAAATCAGGGGGAAATCATCGCCCGGGATATCCATGCCCATCGATTGGCCCTCATTGATGGGGCAGCCCGTCGATTGGGAATTAGCTGTATCAAAACCGAGAAGGCAGACGGAACCCGGTTAAACCCCATCGATATCAAGGTGTTTGACCGAATCCTTTTGGATGCGCCCTGTACAGGGACGGGCATTATTCGGCGAAAACCAGAAATTCGGCACCGGGGGGATAAAAAGGAGCGAAAGGCCATTCGTCAGATCCAGGGGGTCATGTTGGATCATGCAGCCACCATGTTAAAGGACGGTGGGGTGCTGGTCTACTCAACCTGCTCGGTAAATCCCGATGAAAATGAGCATCAGATCGAGATGTTTCTATCCAACCATCCGGAGATGCAGATGGAACCGGGCACTATGGGTTACACAGATCTCACGATGGATGGGTGCGATAGCTTTTTTCATTGTAAAATGACAAAGAATCAAGCGTAATAGGATTATAAAATCCGGGAGTTTTCAGCGATATCGGCGCAGCGAAAAAGTGTTTCCAGGGAAAGGAGTGCTCGCTGTAAACCGATAATCTCTAAATCCATTGCCAATTCAAAGCACATTTCTGAAAAAGCTGGAAGCTTTCTTAAGGCTCCTCCAACGGCGCGATAAACTTCATCAGTTTCAGAAATTTCAGACACACCTGTCAGGATGATCGATTTTAGATCCTCTGGGCAGGTGTTTGTTTTTTTGAAAAGCTGTAGGCACTGGGGGAGAAGGCTATCTATGGACGTCCTGGAACAGAAGCCCGGCTGAATCAAATAGGAGGAATTTTCCCCAAGGGCAAGGTCAAAGCTATTCCGGTGGTGTCGAAGGAGCAGCCGAAGACCGCTATCGTCAGGGATACAGGAAAGACTGGCGATTAGAGTACTATCGCCACCTTTACCAATACTGGGTAAAAAGCCAATATCAGCCTGAGGGTTGATATTGATTGGTAAAGATAGAAAGTGTTCGCTTTTCAAAAATCCCGTGCTACTGCATAATAGATTGTAAATCTGGCTTTCTAAAATATTATTCCTGGTGCAGAGCTGATGGATCAATTTGGCCGGGTTCTTCTCTAAATGGGATTCAAAATGGCCGGACAGAGTGGTTGAATCAATAAAAATACCTTCTGAAAGGTTAAAGAGAATACCCTGAATGGACGAGCCTTGTTGAGCCAAGGCAATGCCAAAAATCTCTAAGGGCTCCGGGGATGAAGTCAGATCGATCACCATATCACCGGCCATAATGACGTTGAGAATGGAATCCCCCTCAATGGTCATCAAAGCTGCAGCTTTGGTTAGGACTGTAGGGGAGAGGGGCATCACATTTCGGGGGAGAAGATGGTTGAGTGTTTTTGAAAGGCAGTCTGCCGGAATATCTCTAAGAGCATCGGTGAGGACAGGGTAGTTACAAATCCTGGGAGCAGGAATAACGGCAGGGATAGTAAAAGGTCGGATCGACACAGCCGAACCCTTGGGGGAAATGAAAATCTCCATTTCGTCACTCAGGGGATACTGACAGGCCAGCACATCCATAAGCAATCCTTTTTCCCTTATTCGAATCGTGCATTTTTTACAGCAGCCCCTGCCACTACAGGATTGGTTCAGGGGATGCCCGGATTGGCGGCAAGCATCAGCGACCGTTGAATTCATTTCAATCTGGATTGTTTGTTCGTAAACGGGAAAGTGAATTTTCATGGGATCTCCTTAAGAAATTGGACTGTTTTTTTGACTATTGTTCATTATAGTTGATCCAATAATACGGTACAACCGCTTATCTTCGTTACTTTTTTAACTTTATTTCTTTAAGCTATGGATTTTTTTCTAAAATAGGTCTATAATGTGAGCATAATAAGTTTTTTGACCAAAGGGGTATACAAGTCTATAGACAGGTATAGTTGTATCGCCCATATGGGGCACCACAATAGGATATCATTGGATTCTGACAATCTCTACATGGCTTTTATTGTCCATATCTGATATAATTTAGCGATAATCATAGATCCATCCATTGGATAGGGCTAAAGATGAGATTGGAGAATACCAAATATAATATCGGGGAGGAAATGCCTATGATGTAGCCTAAAATATAATAATTGTCCTGTTTGCAGAGTAGGGATGGTGCGCTTAAGTGCCAAAGGATGGGAAGTCGCCTTTGGACGAATGACGTTGTCAGTGGTGCCATACCCGCTTCCGCTGCCACATGGGTTTTCCCTTTTGTGGCAACATTCCATATGCCCTTGAGTGGCACATAAAGGAGAACCATGAACAGTAATCTGAAACGGCTCACAACGATGGCAGTACTCATTGCCATCAATATTATCCTCACTCGATTTATTTCGATTCAAACACCTATTGTACGGGTCGGCTTTACCTTTTTGCCGATTGCGGTCTCCGCGATGCTTTACGGACCATGGTGGGCCGGTGGTGGCGCTGCCATCGCTGATGTAATCGGTTTGGCACTTTTCCCGACGGCAGGTTTTTTCCCAGGCTTTACACTGACGGCATTTCTTACCGGTGTTGTTTATGGTGTGGCCTTCTATAACAAGGAAATCGGATGGAAACGGATTATTATTGCCAATGCAATAATCTGCTTAATATTGAATCTGGGTTTGGATACACTGTGGTTGTATATGATGACTGGTCAGGGGTATATCGCCTTGCTCATCCCACGCATTATTAAATGCGCAATCATGCTGCCGGTACAGGTAGCGTTGACCTATGTGGCGACGGGTAAACGGATGGTATCCCTTCTGAGTAACACGAAATGAAATATGAGGTGCCCTGGCACCTTTTTTCATGACGGTTGTGTAAAGGTTACACTTCGGCGTGACCGGAGAGAAGAGAGGCAACATTTGAGTAGTTTTTTAACCCCGGCAGAAATTGGTGAGGTGTGGATTGGCAATGGTGTGAAGAAAGCCAATCTTCCAATTCTCAAGATGTTTTTGCTGGGCATCTTTGCAGGAATATTCATCGGTTTTGGAGCCCATGGCTTCATCCTGGCCACGGCTGCTGTAAGCGGTGGGACGGATGCTTTGGTGGCCAAACTCATCGGGGCTTCGGTATTCCCTGTTGGACTGATGTTAGTGATCCTTTGCGGGGGAGAACTTTTTACCGGGAATAATCTGCTGACCCTGGCCTGGATGGACAAAAAAATCACTGTGAAGCAGCTGCTGATTAACTGGCTGGTGGTGTATATCGGAAATCTGGTGGGTTCCATTTTCTTGGCGTTTTTGCTCGCAAAGAGCGGACTTTATACAGAAGCTGTCATGGCGACAGCGACATCTATTGCTGTTAAAAAAGTAACAATTTCCTTTTCAAATGCAGTAATCCGTGGTATATTTTGTAATATATTAGTGGTCCTTGCATGTTGGCTGCAGGCCGGTTCAAAGGATATGATCGGTAAAATCTGGGGGATTTGGTTCCCCATTATGCTGTTCGTTTTCTCTGGATTTGAGCATAGTGTTGCCAATATGACATATATTCCCCTTGGAATTTTTCTCGGTGCAGAGGTTAGCTGGGGACAGCTTTTTATGGGGAATCTAATACCTGTAACCATTGGCAACATCATAGGTGGTGCAGTAATCGTACCTTGTGTTTATTATTATTCATTCCTACGAAAAAGTATTTCGGCGTGAAGCGATTTTTTAGCATGAAGCTTAAATAGCGTACTTCAGCATGAAGCTGAGTCAATAAATAATTTTAACAAAGGAGAGAACACATGGCATTTTTATCGGATATTGAAATTGCACAACAGGCAACTCCCCAGGATGTTCGCAAGATTGCGGAAAAATTGGGACTGACGGAAGAGGATTTGGATTTATACGGGAAGTATAAAGCAAAGGTTGATTACAATCTGCTGAAAAAGGATACCGGCAAGAAGGCGAAGCTGATCCTGACCACGGCCATCAATCCGACTCCAGCTGGTGAAGGGAAGACCACGACGACCATCGGTGTGGCAGATGCTCTCTCTAAATTGGGGAAAAATACCTTGGTTGCCCTTCGTGAACCTTCCTTAGGACCTGTTTTTGGTGTTAAGGGCGGTGCTGCTGGTGGCGGATACGCCCAGGTATTGCCCATGGAAGACATCAATCTCCATTTCACCGGTGACTTCCATGCCATTGGTGCGGCCAATAACCTGCTGGCTGCCATGCTGGATAACCATATCCATCAGGGAAATGAACTTAACATCGATCCCAAGAAGATTACCTGGAGACGCTGTGTGGATATGAATGACCGCCAGCTCCGTAATATTGTGGACGGCCTGGGTAAAAAAGGTGATGGCGCCACCCGTCAGGATGGTTTTGATATCACCGTCGCCTCCGAAATTATGGCAGCCTTCTGCCTAGCCAGCGATATCTCTGATTTAAAAGATCGTATGGGTAAAATCATCGTGGGTTATACCTATGATGATAAGCCGGTTACCGCGGCGGAATTAAAGGCCAATGGCGCCATGGCAGCCCTTCTGAAGGATGCTTTGAAGCCCAATTTGGTTCAGACTTTAGAAGGGACTCCGGCCTTTGTCCACGGTGGTCCTTTTGCCAATATCGCCCATGGCTGTAACTCTGTTATTGCTACAAAGATGGCCATGCATTTTGCAGAAGATTATGTGGTCACGGAAGCTGGATTTGGTGCTGATCTTGGTGCAGAGAAATTCCTGGATATCAAATGTCGGATGGCGGGTTTAACCCCAGATGCTGTCATTATTGTTGCAACGGTCCGTGCCCTTAAATACAATGGTGGAGTGGCCAAAGATGACCTCAACGAAGAAAATCTGGAAGCCCTGAAGGCAGGGCTTCCCAACCTGCTCAAGCACGTTGAAAACATTACACAGGTTTATAAGCTACCCGCCGTAGTGGCTATTAATCGCTTCCCTCTGGATACCGAAGCAGAACTGGCCCTGGTCCGGGAAGAATGTGAAAAGCTAGGTGTTAATGTTGCCTTGTCCGAAGTTTGGGCCAAAGGTGGCGACGGTGGTATTGAGCTGGCTGAAGAAGTTATTCGTCTGGCAGAATCCGGGGATAACGATTTTACCTTCGCTTATGAGTTGGACTTGCCCATTGATGAAAAAATCAGACAGATTGCCCAGAAAGTTTATGGTGCCAAGGATGTGGCCTTTACCAAGGAAGCCGCTGATGAAATTGCCCGTCTGACGAAGCTGGGTTACGATAAGCTGCCCATCTGCATGGCAAAAACCCAGTATTCCTTAACGGATGACCAGACCCAACTTGGCCGTCCTGAAGGCTTTACCATCACCGTGCGTCAGGTCACCATTTCTGCAGGCGCTGGCTTTATCGTTGCCCTGACTGGTGAAATCATGAAGATGCCTGGATTACCCAAGGAACCAGCTGCAAACCGTATCGACGTGGACGAAAATGGCGTCATTGCAGGATTGTTCTAAGATGAAATTAGTTGATAAAACCTGTCGAGAATTTACAGAGGTGCTTTACAGCAAGGCTGCCGTCCCCGGAGGGGGCGGCGCCGCTGCCCTCACCGCTGCCCTGGGAACCGCTTTGGCGGGAATGGTTGCCAATTTAACTACGGGTAAGAAAAAATACGCTGAATACGAAGAGGATATTCAGCGGATTTTAGTCCAGGCCCAGGATATTCAGGATGATTTGCTTGATATGATTGATCAGGATGCCGAGAATTTTTCCCCTTTGGCTAAGGCCTACAGTATGCCTTCAGATACGCCGGAAGAAAAGGCTGAAAAAGCAGCTGTTATGGAAAAATGTACCATCACTGCCTGTTCTGTGCCCATTGAGATTGTTAAAACCTGCCATAAAGCCATCAAGCTACATGAGGAGCTTCTGGGTAAAGGCTCCGTTTTGGCCCTGTCAGACGTTGGCGTTGGTGTCGAATGTCTTCGGGCCGCCATGGTTAGCGGTTGGATGAACGTTCAAATCAATATCAAAACCCTGCAGGACAGGGATCGTGCGATGGCCATTGAAGGGGAGCTCAAGCCTCTTATTGCCGATGGTATCGCCATCAGCGAGCGGGTCTCATCCGAGGTACAGGCGCGGTTATCATAGGGGTGCTCCAGTATTTGAGGACCTATAAGTTGGAAAAAGATGAAAGAGAGAACAAAATGTCAGCACAATTATTAAGCGGTAAAGAAGTCAGCGAATCAATGTTAGCCAAAGTATTGGAAGATGCCAATGCACTGATTGCCAAGGGAATTCAGCCAAAGCTCGCTATCATGCGTGTTGGGGCGGATCCAGGATCGATTTCCTATGAAAAGAGCATTATCAAGCGGATGGCAAAGTCTAATATTGAAGTTGAATCCGTCGAATTTCCGGAAACTGTATCCCATGCCGATTTCGTCGCTAAGCTCAAAACCTTAAATGACGATGCCGATATCCACTCAATCCTTATTTTCAAACCTTTACCAGAACAGCTGGATGAAGAAGAAATCAAATATATCTTAAGCCCTGAGAAAGATCCGGATGCTCTGAATCCGACTAACCTAGGGAAGCTAATGATTGCTGATGACGCCGGATTCTTCCCCTGTACCGCAGAGGGGGTTATGGAGCTTTTAGCCCATTATGATATCCCAGTTAAGGGCAAGGATGTGGTCATTATCAATAACTCGAATGTTCTAGGGAAACCCCTGGCCATCATGCTCACCAATGAATTTGCCACAGTGACCATGTGCCACGTTTTCACTAAGGATACCCCATCCTATACAAAGAAGGCTGATATCGTCGTAACAGCTGCTGGAATTTACGGCTTGGTTAAACCGGATATGCTTTCTGAAGATTGTATTCTCATTGATGTTGCCATGTCCCAGATGAAGGACGACAAGGGTGAATTCGTCTTGAATGAAGACGGGAAAAAGGTGCGTGCAGGTGATGCCCATGTGGATTGCCTGGAAAAAGTGGCTCAGATTACCTCGGCTACCCCTGGCTGCGGTGGTGGAACTGGCCCGATTACCACAGCGCTTTTAGCCCAGCATGTTATCAAAGCCTGTAAACAGCAAAACGCATAAACGAGTGAGAGGGATAAAAAAATGATTATTTCACAAAAGAAGCCTTATGAAGAGGTTTTAGATTACCTGAAGGATGCCAAGAAAGTTGTTCTTACCGGCTGTTCCGAATGTGCGACGGTCTGCCATACCGGCGGGGAAGAAGAACTGGAAGCCATGAAGGCTGCCTTGGAAGCAGAAGGAAAGGAAGTCCTGGCGACCACGGTGCTGACCACCTCCTGTAACGTTCTTTTAAACAAAAAAGAGCTGAAAGCCATTAAAGAAGAAATGGCAGAGGCTGATGCTATTTTATGTATGGCCTGTGGAGACGGCGTTCAGACTGTGGCTAAGGTATCCAAGATGGAAACCTATCCTGCCAATGACACAATGTTTGTCGGAGAAACGGTGCGAAATGGCATTTTCGAAGAAATGTGCAAGACCTGTGGGGAATGCGTCCTCGGACGGACGGCAGCGATCTGCCCCATTACCCGCTGTGGGAAATCCCTGCTTAACGGAGCCTGCGGGGGCGCAAGAGACGGTAAATGCGAAGTGATCCCTGAAAATGATTGTGCATGGATTGAAATTTACAAAAAGATGAAGGATCAAGGGAAGCTCGAATTAATGGAAGAAATTGATCCCATCCGCGGTTATAAAGCCAAAGCATATCCCCGGACCATTAACCTGAAAGAACAGGCTGCAGCAGAAAAGGCAGGTGAATAAGATGAGCTCATTATTACAACGTACCCTTGAAGCTGGCGAATTCGCCATTACTGCCGAAATGGCCCCACCAAAGGGGACCGATTTTAGCCATATTCTGGATATTGCCGATTCTATGATTGGCCGGGTTGCTGCTGTGAACGTCACAGATTTCCAATCTGCCGCTGTCAAGGCCTCCTCACTGGCTATGTGTGTAGAGCTGGCACAAAAGGGCTTAGAACCTGTATTACAGATGACCGGCCGTGACCGCAACCGCATTGCCATTCAGGGTGAAATGCTCTCCGCCGGACATTTTGGCATTAAAAACCTCCTGGCCCTCACTGGGGACCACACCACCACCGGGGATAATCCTGAAGCCATGCCTGTCTTTGAACTGGACTCGGTATCCATCCTTCAGACTGCGGAAATTCTGATGAGTGGACAGGATCTTGCTGGTAATGAGCTGGCTGGAGCACCGGATTTCTATCTGGGTGCCTGTGTCACCCCGGTTTATGATCCCGTTGAAGTTCAGCTCATTAAAATGCGTAAGAAGATTAAAGCGGGCGCAAAATTCTTCCAAACCCAGGGTGTATTTGATATTGACGTCATGCGGACCTTTAAAGAAGAAACCAAGGATATGGATTGTAAGATTCTCGCCGGGATCATTCCCCTCAAATCTGCAGGTATGGCAAAATTCATGAACCGCTGCGTCCCGGGTATTGCCGTTCCTGATGCTCTCATCGAACGTCTGACCGGCGCAGAAGACAAGGTAGCTGAAGGCATCACCATTGCGGGTGAATTCATTGCCCAGCTCAAAGAAGAAGGTCTTTGCGATGGGGCTCATATTATGGCCATTGGTGCAGAAGAAAATGTTGTAAAGATTATGGATAAGGCAGGGCTGTAAATGAAAGTAACAGTCATTGGGGCCGGTCCCGGAGGCTACGAAGCAGCTATTATGGCAGCTAAATGTGGCGCTGAGGTGACGGTTGTTGAAAAGGATCAGGTCGGCGGAACGTGCTTGAATCGGGGATGTATCCCGACAAAAGCTTTTTTAGCAGCGACTGATGTTCTCGATGCAGTGGAAAATGCCGGAGAATTTGGGATTACTACTGGGGAATATTCGGTGGATTACAGCCAGATTCTAGCCCGGAAAAATAAGGTTAAAGATGGGCTGATCAAAGGCATTGAAGCCCTCTTTAAACAAAATAAAGTGACCCTGATTCATGGGGTTGCAACCCTAAAGGATGCCCACACTGTCGTGGTAGAAGGCGCAGAAGGCACCCAGGAAATTGAAACGGATAAAATTATTTTAGCCACGGGTTCGGCACCGGTGTGTCCCGGTATGTTTAAATACGATGGTAAGACGGTCATTACCTCCGATGAAATACTGGATTTGGAGGCGCTTCCAGCATCCATTATCATCGTTGGTGGCGGGGTTATCGGCTGTGAAATAGGCCAGTTCCTCCGTCGTCTTGGGGTGGAGGTTACCATTGTGGAAGCCTTATCCCAGATCCTGCCCAATATGGACAAGGATGTTTCCAAGCAGCTGGCCCGTCAGTTGAAAAAAGAAAAGGTCAAGATGGTCACTGGTGTTGGCGTCCAAGAGGTCGAGGTAAGCGATGCTGGTGTCAAGGCAACTCTGGCCAACGGCAAGGTATTTGAAGCTGAAAAAATGCTGGTCTCCATTGGCCGCCGCTCCTACACCGATGCCTTAAACGTCGCTGCCGCTGGGGTAGAAATGGACGAACGGGGCCGGATCGTGGTCAACGATAAAATGGAAACCTCGGTCCCCGGCATCTATGCCATAGGGGATATTCTTGCCACAGCACAACTGGCCCATGTTGCTTCAAAGGAAGGGATCGTAGCCGCTGAAAATGCCTGTGGTGCCGATAAAACAGTGGATTATCGTGCCGTTCCCGGCTGTGTATATACCGATCCTGAGGTTGCCAGTGTAGGCTTGACAGAAGCGGAATGTGCCGACAAGGGGATCTCAACTCACATCGGGACTTTTGATTTTCGCATGTTGGGGAAAGCCCAGGCCATTGGAAAAATCCAGGGCTTTGTCAAAATCATCACCAATGATGATGACGTGATTATCGGAGCCGCAGTGGTCGGCCCACATGCTACAGATCTGTTGGCGGAGCTGAGCCTGGCTGTCCATTGCCGGTTAACTGCCGCCCAGGTGGGCGATGTCATCCATCCCCATCCCTCCCTGTCCGAAGCCCTCATGGAGGCCCTCCACGACGTCCACGGAAAATCAGTGCATAAGTAGCCATCGCGGTTGCTTTTGCAAAGACGCGTAGCGTCAAAGCAAAAGCATAGCAGGCACTATATGAGCGTAAGCGAATGCCTGCGATACCCGATGGTTCGCAATTCTGCCCCATTTCATCCTAAAAGGGATGAAGAAATGGGGTGGAATTGTGATCATTGTGAAGCGGTTGCTTTTGCAAAGACGCGTAGCGTCAAAGCAAAAGCACAGCAGGCACTATATGAGCGTAAACGAATGCCTGCGATACCCGATGGTTCGCAATTCCAGCCCATTTCATCCTAAAAGGGATGAAGAAATGGGGTGGAATTGTGGTCATTACAATCATTATTAAGGAGCGATAAAATATGAACATACCTGCAAATTTAAAATATGACGTTGAACAGCACCTATGGTTTGATATTGACGGTGATACGGTTGCTATCGGCATCACCGATTTTGCCCAGGATCAGCTGGGTGATATCCTCTTCGTTGATCTGCCTGAAAGTGATGACGAATTCGCTGAAGGTGAAGAATTCACAGAAGTGGAATCCGGGAAAAAGGCAACGGCCATCGAAATTCCCTTTGGCATTACCATTATTGAATCCAATGAAGAATTGGATGACGAGCCGGAAAAAATCAATGAAGATGCTTATGCTGCCTGGATTGTAAAAGCAAAGGTAGAGGATCCGTCTGTATTTGATGATTTGGGCGATGCCGCTGCTTATGAAGCAGCGATTGCTGAGTAAAAAATGATGCAGGAATTTGTCGATTGCCATGTCCACATCGCCTCGGGGCACCATGCGCCCCGGGGATGGACGGCAAGCGATACGACGATGCGCCGCCATTTATTTTTAAAGACCATTGAACGCTATGGGGAATTAAAAATAAAAGCATTGCGCGACGGCGGCGATCGGTACGGTGCGGGTTCTTTCTTTAAAGCTATGGCAGAAGATGCCGGTATCACCTTTACGACACCAATCTTTGCAGTCCGAAAAGCGGGGTGTTATGGCGATTTTTTAGGACCAGCATTGGCCGAAGGGGCATCCATCACAACAGGGTTGGATGCCCTTTTTCGTCGTAAGCCGGATTTTATTAAAATTATCCAAACCGGTATTATGGGGCTGAAATCCCCCGGGCTGGTTGGTGGAGCATCCTTTACGTCCAGAGAGCTGGGAGATATCATTAAAAAATCCCATGATGCTGGTTATAAAACCATGGTTCACGTCAACGATGCGCAGTATATCATGGAAGCTTTAGAGGCTGGCGCAGATAGTATCGAGCATGGCTATGCTATTGATGATGACTGCATTACCGCCCTTTTGGAAACCGGTTGTGTCTGGGTACCGACCCTGTCACCCTTTGGGAATTTTGCAAAGGCAGAGGAAAACACCCTGGCAAAAACGGCGCGGTACTATTTTGAGGGCCATCAAATAGCGGTGAAAAAAGCCTGGGCGCTGGGGGTCTCCATTGCCGTGGGAAGTGATGCAGGGGCGGCTTACGTTCCCCATGGACAGGGCACCTTGGATGAATGGAAGTACTTGATGGATTTAGGCATTCCCCAGGAAGTCCTGATGGAAAATAGTTGGGAATTGGCAAGGTGGCATCAAATTTGACGGGAGGGATGCACGTGGAGAGGCAATTAACCATTTCTTTTCCAACGTTGGGTATACCGGAAATTAAGGCGAATAAGGGGGAAACCCTCGCAGCGGTCTGTGCTTCTGTGGGGCATCCCCTTAATGTCATTTGTGGCGGAACCGGAACCTGTGGAAAATGCGATGTGATCATAGAGGAAAAGGGGATAAGGAAAATGGTCCAGGGCTGCCGGTACCAAATCGAGACGGACACGGCTGTTTTCTTATCTGCCAAGCGAATTCAAACACAAATCTTAGAATCAGGATGTGGGGACAGGGTTCATTTTCAGCCGGATATCTTAATCCGGGTCTTAAAAAAAAATCAGATATCTTCCGGGGAATATATCTTTGATTTCGATGAGATGCGCCAGGTATTGGCCCTCCCGGAACTGGAATTTGCTGACACCGCTGTGATGATCGCCTTTGGGGAACTGATGAACATGGAGGAAGTACCGGAGATTGCAGTTGTTATCCAGGGACAGCGTATTCTGGATTTAATCCCCGTGATCGGTGAAAAAAGTCCCCATGCCTACGGCATTGCCTTTGATTTAGGGACAACAACAGTGGTAGGATATCTCTACGATCTGGAGGATGGCACGGCCTTGGGGACGGCTTCTGGAATTAATAATCAGATTTTTTGCGGTGCAGATGTGATTTCCCGGATTCGATTTGCCGGGGAATGTCCTGAGAATCGACAACGGCTGAAACAAGAGATTTTCAATACAGTATCCCAGCTGGTGGCTGAGCTTTGTCAGAATGCGGGGATTGACAGTAGCTGCATTTACAAGGCTGTATTTTGCGGCAATAGCTGTATGAGCCATTTTTTCTGGGGACTTAACCCTACGCGTTTAGGGCGGTCTCCCTTTGTGGGAATCTTTGGGGAAATGGTCCGAGCCCGGGGAGGCGATTTATCCATCGGGATGAATACCCTGGGAGAGGTCTTGTTTTTGCCGCTTCTGGGGGGGTATGTTGGAGCGGATACCACGGCAGCACTCCTCAGTTTACCCCAGGATGATAAGGTCCGGCTGATCATTGATTTAGGAACCAATGGTGAAATTGCCCTGGGGAGCCAGGGACGCTATCTGGTGGCATCCACTGCCTGTGGACCGGCACTGGAAGGGGCAGGTATCACCATGGGCATGCGGGGATCAACCGGTGCCATTGAGGGTATTAGCTTGGAGGATGGGCAGATTCTTTGTAAAATTATTGGCGGTGGACAGGCCCTGGGGTTTTGTGGTTCAGGGATTGTGGATGCTGTGGCATTTCTGTTGGAGGAAGGTTTGATCAACACGCGTGGTCAATTCATTCCAAAGGAAGAGACCGAGAATACCCCCTGGTCCCACCGATTTGGGTATGTGGAAGGGGAGGGGCGGTATTTTACATTTATGACAGAAAAAGAGAATGCCGGAGGCTTGCCCATTATTCTAACCCAATGGGATATTCGCTCCGTTCAGCTGGCAAAGGCTGCAATTTATACGGGCTGTGAGCTTCTGGTAAAGGCCTTTGGCATTTCCGGGGAGGAACTGGAAGAAATTGTGGTGGCAGGAGCCTTTGGAAGCTATGTGAATTTTCACAATGCCCAACGGATTGGTTTATTCCCGGATTTTAAGGGTGTGCCCGCTTGTACAGTGGGAAACGCCGCAGGAATCGGTGTTAAGCGTTGCTTGCTTTCTTTAGAAGAAACCCAACGTTGTACCCGTATTCCGAAAATCACCACCCATATCGAATTAGCAACAGATCCTGAATTTACCAAGGAATACATTAAGAACACACGATTTAAAGAAGCTGGTGGCAGAAGGACGTAGAAAGAGAGATGGACGAAGCATGAATTTGGAAGAATCACTGTGCTATATTGAAGAAAACGGAAAGTTTGGAATTAAGCTGGGCCTGGAAAAAATAGCGGCACTTCTTGAAGAACTGGGGAATCCCCAGGATAATTTAAAATTCATCCATGTGGCAGGGACCAATGGAAAGGGCTCTGTGTGTCATATGCTTTCTGCAATTTTGACCAAGGCGGGTTATATTACCGGAATGTATACCTCCCCTGCGTTGGAATCCTTCAATGAACGAATTTGTTTGAATGACACTTGTATTGACGATCAAACCCTATCTGAGATGGCCAGCCGGGTACGAAGGGCTTGTGATACCTTGGTCGCCCGGGGGAGTGAGCATCCCACTGGCTTCGAAATTGAAACGGCCATGGCTATTTTGTATTTTTATGAAAAACAGGCGGATATCTGCATTATGGAGGTAGGAATGGGCGGTCGCCTGGATGCAACCAATGTTATCCCCGCACCTCTGGTAGCCGTCATTATGGGAATTGATATTGATCATGCCGATTATTTAGGGGATACCGTTGGGAAAATCGCTGCAGAAAAAGCCGCCATCATCAAGGCGGGATCAACAGTGGTGGTTTATCCCCAAAAGCCGGAAGCCTGGGAATCCATCGCCCAGAGGGCAGAGGCGGTAGAGGCTCCGGTGGTCCATGTGGCGGTGGATGATTTAAAGCCTTTGGACCAAAGTCAGTGGGGCCAGCGCTTTGCCTATCAAAGGAAGAGGGGCATTCCTGGACTGAAGACCTTCACCCTTAAGCTTTTGGGGGAACACCAACAGGCTAATTGTGCCACGGTGCTGACGGTAATTGCCCTTCTTTTGGATCAGGGGTTTCAGATTCAGCCCACAGATATTGAAGAGGGACTTTCCAGTATGGTGTTTCCAGGGCGATTTGAGTTCTTAAACCAGGAGCCGGTTATTTTAATCGATGGTGCCCATAATCCCGATGGCATTGGCAGTTTTGCAAAGAATATTCAGGCTTATTTCCCGGATCGCCCCATCAATCTGTTTTTTGGGATGCTGGCGGATAAGGATATCCAAAAGTCCCTGGATTTGCTCATTCCCCTGGCGACGACCATCGGCACCCTGACCCCAGACAATGAGCGCGCCCTTCCCGGGGAAGCCATGTCAGAGTTTATAAAGAGTGCCTATGGAAGGGAGGCAAAGGTGTGGGATACTCCAGAGGACGCCTTAGCCAGTATTGATTGGACACAAAAAAAAGCCGTTAATGCCTTCGTGGGATCACTTTATATGATCGGGAAGGTACGAACGGCCTATCGGCATCAAAAAGATTGAGAATTCAGATTACAGTGCTTTAAATTTCGCCCGGACTTCTTCTGCTTTGCCACAGGTCATGATCCCCTCGGGACATGGGCCTTCCACACAATTGGGACCGGCATGGGAGAAAAGGATGGGCGCTATTTTTTTGCATTCTGCAAGCATCTGGGTGGCGCATTCCCGGATTTCCCATTGGGCGCGGCTGCAGCATCGGACATTGAAGAAATGGAGGAGCTCCCGGACATTCATCGTGACCACGATTTTAGTTTCACAGCCATTGGGGAGAACGTAACGGGCATCCTCAATTCCCATTTTTTCAGCAGCAGAGGCGGCCTGTTTTTCGTTCATTCCCTTGGCAAGGAGTCCGGCCTTGTGCTTTTCAATGAGCAGATCAGCCAGGATATCGTAGGAAGCCTGGGCATTTTCCATGGCCCGGAGGTATTCTTCCTTTGCAGCTGGGATTTCGGCAATTTCCGGCGGGACGACATAATCGAAGCTGGATTTTTCCGAAACATACCGTTGGGACTGCTGGCTAAAGCTGGCCATACGATGGCGAACCAGCTGGTGGGTGAGGGAACGGCTAACCCCCTCAATGGCAAAGGTAAAGGTAGCATGCTCCACTGGGGAAGCATGGCCCATGGACACCAGGCGATTCAAGAATTTCTCCACTGCCTCTGGGGTGAGATCGGCCATAATGTCCTTTGCTCCGGAGTGGGAATAACAGAGCTTTGCAGCAGCAGCAATTGTTTTTTCAGGTTCTGGGGTGTGTTGAATAAGGGTAACGCTTAATTTTGATTCCATTGACAACTCTCCTTCATAAAAAAAATTCCATTCTGAAAAGTATCCACTTCCGAATGAATGCTTCTTAGAAGTATACCATTTCTCCATACAAAAAGATATTATGTTTATTATTTGACAAGGGAAAAGCCATGATTTACATCTTTGAAAACTGCTGAAGCCATGGTATGATAATGCTATAGAAATACCGAAAGGAATCTTAAATAATGATCATAATCGGTGAACGGATTAATGCGATTGCCTCTGGAGTAAAAGAGGCCATTGAGAAAAGGGATGCCCCTTATATAGAAGACCTGGCCCAGCACCAGACACAGTGTGGCGCAGATTATTTGGACTGCATGGCGGGAAGGACCAAAGATCCATACCAGGTTATGAAATGGCTTATCAAAGTGGTGCAGGATAGGGTGGAGACGCCATTATGTATTGACAGCGGTGATCCCAGGCTGCTGAAGCGCCTCGTTGAATCCGTGGACTTCCATCGGCCGGGGATTATCAACTCGATTAGCGGTGCCGGAAAAAAGGGGGGAATCCTTTTTCCAATGATTGCCGGAACCCCATGGAAAGCCATTGTTTTGACTTGTGATGATCGGGGGGTACCCAAAACCACAGCAGATAAGGTGGAAATTGTGAAACGACTCCTTGAGCAGGCTGATCACTACGGTGTTGCCATGGATCAGCTTATCTTTGATCCCTGTATCATGGCCCTTGTGGCTGTACCGGGAGTAATGAAAACCTACATGGCAGATGTGGCGGCCATTCGAAGCTTGGCTCCAGAGGCCATGGTTTTAGGCGCAATTTCTAATATTTCTTACAATATGCCCGAACGGAGCGTCATCAATGCGGCTTGCATGACCATGGCCATCCAGGCCGGAGCAGAGGCAATGCTGGTGGACCCCTGTGATCAGGCGATCACCAATGCCCGATTTGCTGCGGCGGTGTTAATGGATGTCGACCACCGGGGATTGGATTATAATCGGGCCTGGCGGGATGGTCGCATCCTGGGGTGTTCGGGAAATCAGGATAAAGGAGAAGGCTGATGTTTGCTGATGAATTAAATGCCTCCATCGAGGCCATTGATAAAGGTAGGGGACAAACCTTAATTCGGGATGCCTTGGCTACAGGGATGCTGCCGGAAGAGGTTGCCGGATATTTAAAGGATGCCATTGCGAAGATGCTTAAAAAATATGAGGAAGGGGAATATTTCATTGCCGACCTCATCATGATGGGGGAAGTCATTGCCGCGTTCTATCAGCTGGTCAAGCCGACGGATGCCGACGTCATTCCCTCAGGGAAGCTGGTCATTGGGACTATCTTTGATGATATCCACGATGTTGGTAAAAATATTTTTTGCAGTCTGGCGAGAAGTGCCGGGTTTACTGTGGTAGATTTGGGTATTGATGTTCCCGTTGGAAAATTCATTCAGGCTATCGAGCGGGAAAACCCCGATATTCTGGGGGTATCCGCTGTCCTTTCCACAACCTTAGACAATGTAAAGGTTTTGGTGGATGCCCTGGAGGCCCAGGGGCTGAGGGAACGGGTAAAGGTCATCTTAGGCGGTGCAGTAGCGACACCAGATTGTGTGGCGGCCATCGGCTGTGATGCCAGTACCATGGATGCAGTCGAAGGGCTCAGCCAGTGCATTGCCTGGATGAAGGTACAAAAGGTGGAGGACTGATGGCACGGATTCTATATCTTGATATTGTCAATGATATTAAGAGTAAAATTGAAAAAGGTGTTCTACGCCCCGGGGACATGCTGCCCTCTGAAAATGAGATGACAGAGCTGTATGGTGTCAGCCGCACAACTCTCAGGAAAGGATTGGCACTTTTAGTCAATGAGGATTATATCTACACGATTCAGGGGAAGGGGCATTTTGTCTGTGAACCTGCCAATAGCCACTACCAATTTTATTTTGATGAAATTGATAGCTTAAAGGTGGAGATTGAGGAGGTTAAGCTCCATAGCGTACGCTCGGTTCCCCCAAGCCGAAAGCTCATCCGTGAGCTGGGAGTCAGACCCTATGAGTATGTGGTTAAAATTGAAAAAGTGGCCATGGAGGATGAGAAGATTATCATGGTTTCCATCGTCAACGTTCCTTACGAAAAGGGAAACCCCATTGTTGAGAGCGTTATTAATTTTGCCAATTATGATGGTTATATTAAGGAGGATGATTTACAATTTCAGATTCGGAAGAAGCTGCGGTTAGAAATTGTGGTTCCTCCGATGGAAATTTGTGAGCTTTTGGACATTCCACCAGGGGATTGCTGTTTTCGCATATCCCAGAGAATTGTCTCCCTTAAAGATAATTCACCAGTGAGTTATAACGAATATTATATCAATCGCAATTATTATGAGCTGGAGGCTGAAACCACCATATAATTGGAAATACAGGCATTTGAACAGGGCCAGGGAAAGACGATCCGAGAAAGGATTGGAATTTCTTGGTCCCTTTTTATTCCTTGATAAAAGAAAAACATAATTTTACTATAATCTACTGTTGACAGCCCTTTTCATAGCGTTTATAATCTAGTTATACATGTGTACACAAGTTGTATACTTAAAATGATCCTAAGCAGAACAGACAACAAAATCCTTTGCTGAAGCGGGGATGGGGTTGAAAATGAATTTCAATGAAGGGATATTACTATGGCTTTTAACATTGCGATTGCAGGAAAAGGCGGCGTCGGAAAAACAACACTCACCGGAATGTTGGTCACGTATATGGCTGGGAAAGGCAAGGGCCCTGTTTTAGCAGTGGATGCCGATTCCAACGCGAATTTGAATGAGGTATTGGGTCTGGAAGAACCCATTACCATTGGCCATGTTAAGGAAGAAATCAATCATGCTACCATGGATGGGCAGCCACTGCCTGCAGGGATTACCAAGGCGGATTTTTTGAAGTTACGTCTTAACCAGGCGATTGTGGAAGGTAAAGGATTTGATCTTCTCGTTATGGGACGTGGACAGGGTGAGGGCTGTTATTGCTATGTTAATGGGATGCTCAAGGCCCAGGTCGATGACTTATCAAAAAATTACGACTATGTCATTATGGATAATGAAGCAGGAATGGAGCATATCAGCCGAGGAACCATGGGTCGGATGGATATGCTGCTTTTGGTGTCCGATAGCTCCCGCCGTGGGATTCAGGCCGTGGCACGTATTCGGGATTTAGCCGAAGAATTAGGCCTCAAGATTCCCGTGATTAAGTTGATTGTCAATCGTGCGCCAGGTGGAGAATTAAATGCTGGGACAGCAGAGGAAATAAAACGATTAGGGCTGGATTTGGCTGGTGTTATTCCGATGGATACCGATGTTTTCGAATTCGATGCTTATGGCAAGCCTTTGGTGGAATTGCCAGAGGACAATCCAGCTAAAGCGAAAATTATCAGTGTCTTAGATTCCCTGGGAATTGAGTAGACCGATGCATCACATCGCATTTGAAATCAAGGGAAAACGCAGGGTGGAATACATTGCTGGAGATGGTGAGCTCATCATAGATGCGGCCCGACAGGCCGGTGTGATGATTGATTCACCTTGTAATGGCAATGGAACCTGTGGAAAATGCAAGGTGCGTATCCTGTCTGGCGAGGTTGGGGGAAATTCCAGTGAACGCCTGGAGGAAGAGGCTGTGGCAGATGGCTATGTACTGGCTTGCCAGTGCCATGCTTTATCGGATTTGGTTATCGAGGTGCCCGATTTGGCATCCTCCTTCCAAAATAAAATGCAAATTACCGATTTATCGGCCAGTGAAAATAAAAATATTCGATACGTCCGAAAAAAGCTCATTCAAATGGGGATGACGGACGATAACCGGCTGTGTTGTGAGATCATCACCCTTCCAAAGCCGGATTTAGACGACAATGTAGACGACAAAACACGCCTGTGGCGTTATTTTTCCCAGACCCTGGGATTTGCAGATATCCACATGAGCCTTTCCGTCATGCGTAAGCTGCCGGATATTCTCAGAGTTGAGGACTTCAAGGTCAAGGTGGTGTATCTCAATAATGGGGAAACTGCGGAAATACTGGATGTAGCCGTCCCTTTTACCGATGCACGACAGCTCTACGGCATTGCCTTAGACATTGGAACCACCTCTGTTTCTGCCTGTCTGGTGGATATGGACAGCAATGAAATTGTGGCAAAGGCATCCATGGGGAATGCCCAGGTGAAATATGGCGGTGATGTCATTAACCGGATTGTGTATTCATTAAAGCCAGGGGGTCTTGAAAAACTTCGGGCGGCGGTGGTGGATGAAACCATCAACCCCTTAATCGAACAAATTGTCCTGGCTACGGGGATTCGTCCCACGGATATTTACACCATTTGTGCGGCTGGGAACACGACCATGGTTCAGCTGCTTCTGGGGGTAAACCCGGACTACCTAAGACAGGAGCCCTTTATTCCAGGAGTTTGCCGGGTAAACGAACTGGCAGCCATGGATTTAGGGATCAATATTAATGCCGAGGGGCGGATCTACCTGGCTCCCTCCGTCGCCAGTTATGTAGGTGGCGATATTACCACTGGCGTTTTCGCCGTGCCCCTGTGGCTCCAGGAGGACTTTACCATGCTGGTGGATTTGGGCACCAATGGTGAAATCGTCTTTGGGAATCAGGACTTTATGATGACCTGTGCCTGCTCTGCCGGGCCGGCCTTTGAAGGGGGAGAGATCAGCTGTGGAACCCGGGCAGTACCGGGAGCCATTGAAACGGTCCACATTGACGACACCTCCTATAAAGCGGATTTTCATACCATCGGCGATGAAAAGACGGTGGCGGGAATTTGTGGTTCGGGTATCATCGATTTAATTTGCGAGCTGAAGCGCGTGGGACTCATCGATGGGAAGGGACGGATGCCCCGGGAATTCAGTACTCCCCGGATTGCCTTCGATGATTATGACATCGGGCGGTATCTGTTATTGTCCAAGGATTTGGACGGCGCAGCCCGGGATATTTACTTGACGGAGGTGGATATCGATAGCTTTATTAAAGCCAAGGGAGCCGTATTCTCAGCCATCAATACCCTGCTTAAAACAATGGATATGCCGGTGGAGATATTGTCCAATATCTACGTGGCCGGTGGGATTGGGACCAATCTCAATATCCACAACGCCATTGCGCTGGGGATGCTGCCGGACATTGAAGAGGAAAAGTACTACTTCATTGGAAACAGTTCTATTCAGGGCTCCTACCTTGCCTTGACCTTAGCAGAGGCAAAGGAGAAAATCGAAAGTATCGCCGATAATATGACCTATGTGGAATTAAGTGCCCATCCGGGGTATATGGATGAATTTATTTCAGCCTGCTTCATTCCCCATACGGATAAAACCCTGTTTCCAAGTTTAAATCAAGGGGGGATGGGATGATCGATCGTAAGGCAATTCTCGAAGCTGTTGAAGAGCACCGTAAGGATAAGGTTCCCCTGGAGCATTACCGAAGCTTACTCGGTCAGCATGACCCACAGGAAATGGCAGCGGGAAGCAGCTGTCCATATGATGAAGCTGAAAAATCCTTTGATGTCGTGCTTATGGGAAAACACTATTTTGTCAGCTACCCAAAGGGGATAATTACCATGGAGGATGGCACCGAATGCCAGGATATGCACATGATGACGCTGATCCTGCGGTATTTGGAAAATGCGAAGCCCATGGAACCCACAGGTGCTAATATTGCTTACCGGGATATATCCGGTGGGAACCATTATTTTAAAACATTTGAAGGCCGCTGCCTTAAACGTTTGGCCTTCAGTTTCGGACACAACCCAGGAGGTTTTAAAAAGGCCATGGCGGCTGTCGGTGCAGAGCTGGTAAAAGGAGGGGATTTGGCCTACCGATTCCGGTTTATTGGAAATCGGTATGTTACCGCGATTTTGTGGCTGGCCGATGAGGAGTTTCCGCCGGAAGCCCAGGTGCTCTTTGATGAAAATGTTTTAACTGCCTTTGATGCCGAGGATTTGGCAGTGGTTGGCGATGTTTTTATCAGTGAGCTGAAGGCTTATACAAAATAATAGGGTATAAAGTTTAATCTGTTTATATCAATATAATTTATTTATATTTATTATAAAATTCAAAGAGGTTTAGAGGAGGTTTTGGAAATGCCATTTAAAATGACAAAGCAGAAATTCAGTGGCAGTATCAACGAGTGTGTCCTGGGGACAGGCGAAAAAGCCATCACCATCGGTGGGGAAAAGGGCCTGATGTTCCTGGACGATGCTGGGCATGCACCAGCAGTGGGAATTGAAATTACCGATTCATATCCGGAGGATTGGGAACCCTGTCTGAAGGATCTGTACGGTGATGTGATGAAGGACCCAGTGGAATGGGCCAAGTACATCGAAGCCAATACCGATGCTCAATTTATCGAATTGAAATTTAGCAGTGCGGACCCCAATGGTGCGAATCGTCCGGTTGATGAATGCGTTGAGATTGCAGTCGCTGTTGAAGCTGCTGTGGATCTGCCCCTTATTATTGGTGGTTGTAAAAATGCTGAAAAGGACAGTGAGCTATTGAGCAAAATCTCCCAGGCATTAATGAATAAGAATGTCATTTTATTCTCTGCTGTGGAAGATAACTATAAAACAATCGGAATCGAAGCCAATGCGGATGGCAACAAGGTTTCAGGTGAATCTGCCGTGGATATCAACCTGGCTAAACAGTTGAACATCCTCATGGACCAACTGGGCGTGAATAAAGATAACATGGTTATGGATATCGGTTCAGCTGCTGTAGGTTACGGTTTTGAATATGTTGCATCAACCATGGACCGCATTCGTCTGGCTGCTCTAGGCCAAAATGATGATTCCCTCCAGATGCCCATCATCACCAATGTAGCCGATGATGCCTGGGGCGTAAAGGAAGCCGTGTTTACCGAAGAGGAAGCTCCGGAATGGGGAAGCCAGGAAACCCGCGGCATCGATATGGAAGTTTCTACTGTGGCTGCCTGCCTGATTGGAGGCAGTAATGCGGTCGTCGTCAGACATCCCAAGTCCGCAGCAGTTGCTTTGGATTTCGTCAAGGAATTAGTTGGTTAGGAAAGGCGGCGTACTAAAATGGCAGTAAAAGGATTAGATATTTTCAAATTAACTCCCAAAAAGAATTGTAAGGAATGTGGATTCCCGACCTGTATGGCATTCTCAATGAAGGTGGCCGCTGGCGCTGCTGAATTGGAAAAATGTCCTTATATTTCAGACGATGCCAAGGCAGTCCTTTCCGAAGCCACAGCACCTCCTATGAAAACCATCAAGGTAGGTACTGGTGGAACAGAATATACCCTCGGTGGCGAAACGGTACTTTTCCGTCACGAAAAAACCTACAACAACAAAGCCCTCATGGCTGTAGAACTCTCTGATGCCGACGCTGATGACGTCATTGCAGCAAAGATTGCTCATTTAGAAAGCGTAAAATACGATCGAATCAGCGAAATGATGTTCGCTGAAATGGTTGCGGTCCGCTACGCAGGCGATAAAGACAAGTTCTTATCCCTCATTGCAAAGGCTGTTGAACTCGGCCGTGTACCCATCGCCGTTGTCGAAGATGCAGATGTGGCTAAGGAAGCGGCTGCTGCCATCGCACCCGTCAAGGGGATTCTCATGGCTGCCAACGTAGATAACGCTGAAGCCATGGCTGCTGTTGCAAAGGAAGCTGGTGTCGTTCTAGGTGTGACAGCGGACAGCATTGAAGCCCTCCACGACACGGTGGAAAAAATCGAAAAGGCCGGTTACAAGGAATTAATCCTGAATGTGGGTGAAACCTCCATTAAGGATGCCTATCAAAATGCTGTAACCATCCGGACCAATGCCCTGAAGGGGGACGACCGGACCTTCGGTTATCCATCCATCGTCTTTGTTAATAAGCTGGCAAAGAGCTCTGAAATGGAAGTGGCTCTGGCTTCTGCTTTCATCATGCGTTATGGCTCCGTTATCGTCATGAATGATATTGATTATGCCCAGGCTCTGCCACTGTTCGGCCTGCGCCAGAATATCTTCACTGATCCTCAGAAGCCAATGCGTGTTGAACCCGCGATCTATGAATACAATAAGCCTGATGATAACGCACCAGTCCTCGTTACCGTTGACTTTGCATTATCCTACTTCGTGGTTTCAGGCGAAATCGAACGCTCCAAGGTGCCATCTTATCTGATTATTCCCGATGCTGGTGGATACTCTGTTCTGACCGCCTGGGCAGCTGGTAAATTTGGTGCAGGAACCATTGCTGATTTCGTCAAAGAATCTGGCATTGAAGCAAAAACTAAGAGCAGAAAGCTCATCCTGCCAGGGAAGGTAGCTGTCCTCCAAGGGGATGTTGCTGAAAAACTGCCGGATTGGGAAGTCATTGTTGGACCGACCGAAGCCATGCAGGTTCCTAAGTTTATGCGGGATCTTTGCGGCATTAGCTAGAAAGCACAGAGTAGCATTCAAAGTCGGAATGAATTCTGGCTGGAGGAGCGCTTTCCCCTTGAAGAATGGAGGAAGTGCTCCTGTGAATAAATGTTGAAAGCGTGAAAGGAGACTCCTATGTCTAAATTTATGGTAATTGGTGAACGGATTCACTGTATCTCACCGGTAATTCGAAAAGCTTTTGAAGAACGTAACCCTGAACCAATTCTGGCTCGTGCAAAGGAACAACTGGATGCTGGTGCAGATTATTTGGATCTGAATATTGGGCCGGCTGAAAAAGATGGGGAAGAACTGATGCAGTGGGGCGTCAAGCTCCTCCAGGAAAACTTCAATAATGTGCCGTTGGCATTGGACACCGCTAACATGAAAGCCATTGAAGCAGGTATCCAGGTTTATGACCGCAGTGTTGGGAAGCCTATGGTTAACTCAGCGGATGCTGGCGAACGGATTGGTTACTTAGATCTGGCAGCTGCCAATGATGCCATGTGTATCTGCCTGTGCTCTAAAGAAGGTGTTCCTGGTGATAATGATGAACGGATTGCCTATTGCTCTGAGCTTCTCGAACGAGGCATGGAACACGGTATGGAGCCCACAGACATGCTCTTTGATCCCCTGTTCCTGGTGGTCAAGGGAATGCAGGATAAGCAGATGGATATTTTAGAATGTATCAGTATGATTACCGAGATGGGTCTGCTGACCACCGGAGGCTTAAGCAATAACTCCAATGGTGCTCCCAAACATATTCGTCCCATTTTGGATAGCGCGATCATGGCCATGGCTATGCAGTGTGGTTTATCCTCTGCGATCATCAATCCCTGCGACAAGCGATTGATGGAAACCATCAAGGCTTGCGATATCATTAAGAATGAAATCCTGTATGCGGATTCCGTTTTAGAATTGTAATTTTAGCTAAAATAGAATAGAGCGTCTTCGCGAGGGCATCGAAATGCCGGTGCAAAGACGCTCAGAGAGAACACATCTATTATAGCAAATTTTTAACTGTTTGAAAACAGAAGAATGAAGGAGATAAAATATGTCAAATGAGATGGCCAGTAAGTTATTGGAATTTGACCAGATAGCTGAAGCTTTATTAGAAAAGGCCGAAAAGGATGGCGCTGAAACCATGTGGGACCGCCGGAAAGCCTTAAAGGCCCAGTGTGGTTTTGGTGAAAATGGGATCTGCTGCCGAATTTGTGTCATGGGACCCTGCCGGGTTGGGATGACCGAAGACAAAGGCGCACAACGTGGGATTTGTGGCGCAGACCGCGATACCATCGTTGCTCGTAACTTTGCCCGTATGGTCTGCGGGGGGACTTCTGCCCACTCTGACCATGCCCGGGATATCGTTCATGCCATGCACAATTCCTCCGCAGAAGGCCCCTTTAAGATTCGTGAAGAAGGTAAGCTGCGCAGAATTGCTGCAGAGTGGGGAATCGAAGATGCTGATACCAAGGAAACCTACGCTTTGGCTCATGAATTGGCAGAAGTTGCATTGTTGGAATTTGGAAAGCCCTTTGGTACCCAAAATTTCTTAAAACGTGCCCCGGAAGCCCGTCAAAAGATTTGGAACGACGAACGTCTGGCACCTCGTGCCATTGACCAGGAAGTGGTTACCCTGATGCACTCGACCCATATGGGTTGTGCATCGGATTATAAATCCATCTTAAGACGCGCCCTGCGTACCGGGATGGCAGATGGCTGGGGCGGCTCTATGATTGGAACTGAATTCTCAGATATTATGTATGGTGTTCCCACCGAACGTGCTTCTCAGGCCAACCTTGGAGTTATTGAAGAAAACATGGTCAACGTCATGATTCATGGACATGACCCAAATCTGGCAGAAATGGTGGCTGTGGCGTCCAAAAACCCAGAATTCATCGAAATGGCAAAAGAACAAGGTGCCGATGGTATCAACATTGTTGGGATGTGCTGTACTGGTAATGAAATGACCATGCGTCATGGTATCCGAATCGCAGGGAACTTTTACCAGCAGGAAATGGCAATTTTAACTGGGGCTATGGAAGCAATTGTTGTTGACGTGCAATGTATTTTCCCGGCATTGCCAGAATTAGCAAAATCCTACCATACCCGTTTTATCTCTACTTCTCAGAAGGCCCATATCGCCGGAGATATGTATATTGAATTTAACGAAGAAGATCCCATGGCAGTGGCAAACGAAGTCATTAAAACTGCAGTCATGAACTTTAAAAACCGGGATGCCTCAAAGGTTAGCATTCCTGAACTAAAATCAGATACCATCGTCGGTTATTCAGTAGAAACTACCATCAGTGCCTTAGACCGCGTGGTGAACTCCCAGACCGATGTTACTGGAACTTTTAAGCCTCTCACAGACCTGATTTGGGCTGGTGTCCTCCGTGGTGCTGCTGGTGTGGTCGGATGTAACAACCCGAAACAGGAACATGACCTGGCCCACATCACCTTAATCAAAGAGCTTATTAAGCGGGACGTGGTTGTCGTTGTGACAGGATGTGCGGCTCAGGCAGCTGCTAAAGCTGGTCTTTTGACTTATGAAGCGAAGGATCTTTGTGGCCGTGGGTTGCGTGAAGCTTGCGAACGTGCTCATATCCCACCTGTACTGCATTTAGGTTCCTGCGTGGATAACAGCCGAATTCTGGATTTAGTCAATCAATGTGCCAACGAACGCGGCATTGATGTCTGTGAACTGCCTGTTGTTGGGGCTGCTCCTGAATATATGTCTGAAAAAGCCGTTGCTATCGCATCCTATGTGGTTGCTTCTGGACTGAATACCTACCTGGGTGTCACCCCCTATGTGGCTGGTAGCCCCAATTTCATGAAGGAAATGAGCGAAGGCCTGAAAGAATACACGGGAGCTGGTTTTGTCTTTGAAACCGATCCGATGAAGATGGTTGATTTGATCATGGAAGATATCGAAGACAAGCGTGTCAAATTAGGAATCTAGCCGAGGAGATGATTGCATGAAGATTGCACTGACGGGAAAAGGCGGTGTGGGGAAAACCACAATTACCGCTTGCTTAAGCCGGTATTTTGCGGACAAAGGGTATGAAGTCCTTGCTGTAGACGCCGATCCAGATGCCAATCTGGGACTGGCCCTGGGGATGAGTGAAGAAATGATCGATTCCATCACGCCCATTTCAGAGATGAAGGATCTGGCGGAGGAACGGACCAATGCCACCACTGGTGGCTATGGCGCCTTCTTCAAAATGAATCCAGAGGTTGCAGATATTCCTGAAAAATTCTGCCGCAGATTCAACGGCGTTAAGCTACTGACCATGGGAACTGTCGATCTCGGCGGATCTGGATGTGTCTGTCCCGAGCATGTGCTACTAAAGATGCTCACGACCCATTTGGTTCTTTACGAAAAGGACATGGTCATTATGGATATGGAAGCCGGTATCGAACACCTGGGCCGGGGCACCGCCTCGGCGGTGGATGCCTTCATCACCGTAGTGGAGCCTGGAGTGCGCAGTATTCAGACCTATAAACGGGTCTGTAAACTGGCAGCTGATATCGGAATCCATCAGGTCTATGTCATTGGAAATAAAATACGGGGTCAGAAGGATCGGGATTTCCTCACCCAGCGTATTGGTGCGGAAAACATCGTTGGCTTCATCGATTATCAGGATTCAATCTCAGAGTCAGACCGGAACGAACACTCTCCCTATGACGTACCGGCAATCCGGGAAATGACCGCTAAATTGGGCGATGCTATTGAAACCATCGTCCAGGAAAAAAAGAAATAGCCATATTAACGGATGCATGAAGCACCCTTTAAGTATTAAGGAGATATTTATATGGAACGAAAAACAGTCAATTTGTTTGATGTTATTTTTAGAGGTACGGCGGAGTACCAGACCCGTGCTGAAAAAATGGTGGCGGAAGCCTTGGCCACTAAGGGCGCGGATGCCCAGGTCAAGCTGCCAGATACCGCTTACGCTCTGCCCTGTATTTACGCCATCACTGGTGAAAAAATCACTACCGTTGGCGAATTAGAACACGCACTGGAACTTGGGCGGGAACGAGTTAATCGGACAACCATGCTGCAAAGTGCATTGGATGCTGGCGTGGCCTCCATTATTTTCTGTGAAATCATCCAGGCCATTAAATACTTGGATGGTAATCCCCACGAAGAATGGGTGGACGGTTCCTTAACCGATGCTGTCGTCCGTTCTTTCGGTGTGGCCCTGGTTACCCAGGATATCCCCGGTGTCGCCGTTATCATCGGGAAGCACAAGGATCCGGAGCAGCTGGCTAAAACCATTAAATCCTACCAGAACAAGGGTCTGCAGACTTACTTGGTAGGGGAATGTATCGACCAGGCCAGAGAACAAAATATTAAAATGGGCGTTGAACTTCGGGTTATCCCCTGTGGGTATGAAATCGAAGATGTCATCAATGTTGTTTCTGTCGCCATCCGTGCTTCTATCATGTTTGGGAACACACCAGCAGGGGATTGGGAAGCACACCGCATTTACACCCGCGACCGGGTTATGGCCTTTGTCAACGTCTTTGACGATTGGACAGATAAAATTATCGCAGCTGGGGCTGGTGCCATCGAGCTGGGATTCCCGGCCATTACGGAAACCTATATCAATGAAGTACCAACCCTGCTGCTCAACCAGCCAGATCTGACAAAAACCGATTCAACTTCTTTGGAAGCCCGGGGCATTAAGATTAAGATTACCGAAATCGATTGTCCAGTGTCCGTTTCTTCTGCCTTTGAAGGGGAACGTGTCCGTAAGGATGACATGAAGGCTGAATTCGGTGGAAACCGTACTAAGGCTTGGGAATTGGTCCACACTGTTGATTTAGGGGATATTGAAGATCACTCCATTGAAATCATTGGACCGGATATTGACGATCCAATGTTCGACGGCGTGGATGTCGTTCGCCTGCCCCTGGGTATGGAAATTAAAGTGGCTGGTAAAGCCATGCAGTCGGATTTCGAATCCGTTCTGGAACGTCGTCTCCATTACTTCTTAAACTATATTGAAGGCTCCATGCACGTTGGACAGCGTAATATCTCCTGGATCCGCCTAACCAAAGAAGCCTTTGATGCTGGCTTCCGTCTGCGTCACTTTGGTGAAGTGGTTTATGCCAAAATGCTGGATGAATTTGGTAAGGTGGTAGACAAGGTTTCTGTAACCTTGTACACAAAAGAAGAAGATGTCGTTCGTTTAGAAAAAGAAATGGTTAAGCCCATTTACGACAAGCGTGATGACCGTCTTGCATCCCTCACCGATGAAAGTGTTGATCAATTCTATACTTGTACCCTTTGTCAGTCCTTCGCACCTTCCCACGTTTGCGTGGTTACACCGGAACGTTTGGGTCTGTGCGGTGCTGTATCCTGGCTGGATAGCAAGGCTACTAAGGAACTTGATCCTACTGGTCCGGCTCAGCCAATTGAAAAGAAAAAGGTGATCGATGATCGTCTGGGTTCATGGGAAGAAGTCAATGAAATTGTGGCAAAATGTTCCCAGGGTGCGGTCGAAGCCGTTACCTTGTACTCCATTTTGGAAGACCCCATGACCTCCTGTGGTTGCTTTGAATGTATCTGTGGGATTATGCCAGAAGCCAATGGCGTTATCATTGTCAACCGTGAGTTCCCGGATATGACCCCCACAGGCATGACCTTTGGTGAATTAGCATCAATGACTGGTGGTGGGGTGCAGACGCCTGGCTTTATGGGCCATGGCCGTCACTTTATTTCCTCCAAGAAATTCATGGCAGCTGAAGGCGGTATCGAACGGATCGTTTGGATGCCTAAGGAGCTGAAAGATGATGTTGCAGAACGTTTGAATAAGTCAGTTGAAGAAATGACCGGTATTAAGAACTTTACCGATATGGTGTGTGATGAAACCATTGCCACTGATTCTGAAGCTGTTCTGGAATTCTTGACTGAAAAAGGACATCCAGCCCTTGAGATGGATGCGATTATGTAGGGGCACCTGCCTTTATAATGCATGATTGCTTTGTTTGACTGCCCCCTTTCTTAAGGGGGCTTTTCAATAGGCAGGTATGGACGTCATTCCAGTGGATTTTCTCGCCAGCCCCAATAGACTCTGTTATAATGATAATAAATATAATGAATAATGCAAAGGAGGCATTCTGATGAAAGAACATACGCACGAACACTTGCACGATCACGACCACGATGGAGGGGCACACACCCATGAGCACGTTCATACCCATACCCATGATGGTGAAACCCACGGTCATGCCCACAGCCATGATCATGCCCATGATGGTGAGCATGGCCATTCCCATGCTGCAGGGGGACGGGAGCAAGAGGTCCTTGCCCTGCTCTTAGACCATTGGGCAGCCCATAACCAGGACCATGCCGTGGAATACCAAAAATGGGTGGATAAGCTGACCGCTGATGGAAAAATGGATGTCGCAGGAGCTATAACTGAGGCTATTGCCCTCATGGCCCAGGCGGATGATCATCTCCGTGCCGCTAAAAAGAAATTGATGGAAGAAGCGTAAAGCCTAAAAAGCATATTGAAAATTGAAATACAGATCAAAGGAGAACAATCATGTGTGAATCTGCCGCTTTTTTTGTAAACAAACAAGGTAATGAAGAAAAGATAATGGATTATGTTATTGATATCCGTCCATCGGAAGATGGTGGTTTAGTGTTATCCGATTTATTGGGTGAAACCAAATCCATCCGGGGACGGTTAAAGGAAGTTCAGCTGCTCCAACATAGAATCCTCATTGAGGAAACTGATGCGTGAAATGGTTATTACGGTACTGGATGGTATGGGAGGGGGCATCGGGGCTCGGATTGTTGAAATTCTAAAGGAAGAGCTTCCGGCTGAGGTGATGGTGTACGGCCTGGGAACCAATTCCCTGGCGACGGCAGCTATGCTGAAAAAAGGTGCAAACCGCGGCGCTACCGGAGAAAATGCCATTGCTTACAATGTGGCCCGGGCGGATGTGGTGGTGGGAGCCATCTCCATGATGATTCCCAATGGGATGATGGGGGAGGTCACCACCCCCATGGTGGAGGCCATTGCAGCCAGCAACGCCATTAAAATCCTCATTCCCATCCTCCCGGAAGGGACGGCCATCGTGGCTCTGGAAAAGAAACCCTTGCTCCTGCAAATCCGTGAGGCCGCCGATTTAATTAAAATGAAGTTAGAATCCGGAGGGTGTTTGAAATGAAGCCAGGGGACCAGCAATTATTTAAGGTACTCATAACCCATTGGATTAACCATCTGGAGGACCATGGGACAGAGTATGGGGTATGGTCTGAGCGGGTCGCTGGGGAGTACCCCGGAGTATCTGCAGAAATTAAGGAAGCCTGGGAGATCATGAAGGGGGCTGAGGGTCGCCTAATGGCGGCGAAGGTGGCCTTTGACAGGGATCAGGCTTAAGATTGCCCTATGGGAGCGGGAAGGAAGACTGTATGGCGGACGGCAGTAAATGGCTCACGGATACACCAGAGATTGACAATCGTATCTCCAACATGATGTGGACGATTTCTGGAAATTATGACGACGGTGTCGATGCCGGAGAAAAGAGTCGGATTTCCCCGGAGGTTGCCCTGTACTACGGCATTACCGCTGGGGGCCGCCGGCGGTTCATCCAGTGGGATCAGGTTAAAAAATTTGTGATTAGCCGGGTCCGGTCCGGATGTGACAAGGATACCCTTCTGGGACTGGTACAATTGGCTTCCGATAGCTATGTGGAAGCATGTGTGATTGCCGAGCGTCCGGGGGTGGCCACCTTACGGCAGCAGGCCTACGATTCCATAGCCGCCCATTTTTTGTTTCTCCACAGCGCAGATCTTATGGAAAAAGCCCAGTATGCCACGGTGCTAAGAAAATCCGGTCGAAACCCTCAAATGGACACGGCCACCAGCAGGCTGCTATCAGCGATATCCGAGGCGGCGTCCCAGAAGGACACCCGGGAAATGCTGCGCAGCCTGGAGAAAACCTATCTATCCTTTTTTCCTTTATACCTGCCATCAGAAAATGGGGAAAACCCCGAGGAGCAGCGAAAGGCACAGTCCAGTGATTTCAATGATTTCCTCCTGGACGAGCTGTATAGTGATGATGAGCTTGAGGATGTGGAAATGGAGCTGGAAGAACTGGCCGAGGCTTTATTTGAAGGGACCCTGGATGAAGGTGCGGGTGCTCTGGATGGAGGCCCAGCCCGGGTTTTAAGAATCCGGGAGGAAGATTTAGAAGGCATTTACCGCCAGGTTTCCCGGCATTTCGGAAACACCTATCTCTCCCCGGAGGAGCTTTTAATCCGCCAGGGGCGTTTATGCCGGGGCATCCACGAAAACTGCCGGATTCATATGACCGACGGCGTGCTGCGGTCAGCCTGTGATAACGCCTTCCAACATAGCTTTGTCACTCGGCATAAAAATAAGAACAAATTGGTTTATGGTGAAAACCAGCGAATCTTTCGCCGGGCGATTCATAAGCTCACCGAGAGCATCGCCCGAACCCTGGTCCAGGAGGACGTGGTGGATGCCATTGCCTCAGATGCCGGCGCTTTGGTGCCCGGGCGCTTGTGGCGTATCGGGCGAAGCAATAACCATAAGGTCTTTGAACGTACCGTGGATAATACCAAAGGGCGGTATGTGGTGGATGTCCTCATCGATGCCAGCGGGTCCCAAAGCCGGAATAAATACCGGGTGGCGGCCCAGGCCTACATCTTAACCGAGGCCCTCACGGGAGCAGGCATTCCTACCCGGGTCCAGGGCTACAGCAGCTTTCTGGATTTCACCATCCTCAAACGCTTCAGGGACTACGAGTCCCCTCACGCAGCGAATGAGAATATCTTTGAGTACTTTTGTTCGGGAAATAATCGGGATGGCCTGGCCATTAAAGCAGTCACCTATGATTTAGTAAAGCGTCCGGAGGAAAACCGTATCCTCATTGTCTTAAGCGACGGACGGCCCAACGATATCCAGGTGGGCAAGGGGCGCAGTACTACCATGGAGGAATCCTATCGGGGCATCAACGCTGTGCGGGATACGGCCCTGGAAGTCCGAAGAGCCCGACAGGCTGGCATTATGGTTTTGGGGGTATACACCGGACGGGAGCGGGACCTTCCGGCTGAAAAACTGATATACGGTGTAGATTTTGCCTATATCCGGGATATCAACCGGTTTTCAGAGATCGTCATTAAGTATATTCGGCAAATTATCACGATTTAAGAGGAATAAAAGGAAGAAGAATGGTATTAGCAGACAAGCTTAGAGAACAACAGGTGGATGAATCCTTAATCCAGGCAGCCATGGCCTTTAATGAAACCAGTCCATTGGCTTCCGATCTGGCCGATCGCATCCCCGGGACAGAGATGGTTTTTTATGGAAAAGAAATTTGGGAGATGTGTATCGCCGCACTCCTGGAAGGGGAGAATATTCTGCTATCGGGGCCAAAGGCCACAGGTAAGAATATCTTAGCCGATAATTTGTGCCGATTGTTTGGCCGTCCCCAATGGAATACCTCCTTCCATGTCAACACCGACAGTACCAGCCTCATCGGTACGGATACCTTCATTGATAACGAAGTGCGGCTGCGCCGGGGATCGGTTTATGAATGTGCCGTCAATGGTGGATTTGGGGTCTTTGATGAAATCAATATGGCCAAAAATGATGCCCTGGTAGTGCTGCACTCTGCCCTGGATTATCGAAAGATTATTGACGTTCCGGGTTATGAGAAAATCTCCCTGAATCCTAAAACCCGTTTTATCGGCACCATGAATTACGATTATGCCGGGACGAAGGAACTCAATGAAGCCTTGGTCTCCCGGTTTTTGGTGGTGGACATTCCCAGAATCGAGGCCCCGGTTTTAATGAAAATTTTGACTGATGAATTTCCTGATGGCCGTCTAGAGGCCTTGGAGCAATTTGCCGGAATCTTTGTGGATCTTCAGGAAAAGGCGTTCCATTCGGAAATTTCCACAAAGGCAGTGGATCTCCGGGGGATTATGGCGGCCCTGCGGACTATCCGTCGGGGGTTATCCCCACAACTGGCCATTACCATGGGGGTGGTGGGAAAAACCTTCGATCAATATGAAAAGGATATTGTCGGTGATGTCATTGCCACTCGATTGCCCCGGGAGTGGGGCCCTGCTGATATTTTTGCTTAGGGCAGAAAATGGAGAAAAAGAGGAGCGAACCAATGGATAAACAAACCTTTCGGAAGGAAACCCTGGCCAAGCGCAAGGCAATCTATTCCCCAGTGACCGATGCCCGGATCGTCAATCGATTTTTGGCATCGGATGACTACAAGTCCTGCCAATGGATCATGGTCTACGTCAGCTTTGGGACGGAAATTAACACCCATGAGCTCATCCGCCGGGCGTTGACAGATGGGAAGCATGTGGTAGCACCCATTTGCGTTATGGCTGACCATACCATGATTTTATCGGAAATCCAGGATTTCCCGGGAGATTTAGAGGAAGGCCACTACGGCATCCTGGAAGTTAAAAAAGAATGCATCCGGCCCATTGATGCCAGAAAATTGGATTTGGTATTAGTGCCGGGTATGGCTTTTATGCCCGACGGCGGGCGCATGGGTTTTGGGGGAGGCTACTATGACCGCTTCCTGGAAACCATCACCCCGGATTGCAAAACCCTGGGGCTGATCCGGGAGGATTTTATTTATGAGACCATTCCCATGGATGCCCACGATAAACACGCCCAGGTTTTAGTGACCGAGGATCGGATTATTAATTGTCAGTGAGTTAACGTAAAAAGGGACTGTGTGGGACAGTCCCCTTTTATTTGTGTCTAAACCGCTTCTCCCGGCAGGGTTTGGAGGGTGCTGTACACCTCGGTGATTACCTGGCAAATGGTGTTCACATCCAGTTTAGGAGTATCTCCTGTATTTTGGTGTGCAACAATATAGGCCTTTGCGACATCAACGGCTAATTCTTTGTTGGATTTTTCGTCCATGTCCACGTCTCCTTTCGCTTTTTGCCATTGTAGCACCAAAAGCTTGAAGGTTTTATGAATAAAAACGAAAGGACAGAAAGCGTTAAGGATAACGGCCTGTTTTACCAAAAACGCTTAATCTAAGGTATCCATTTCTGAAAGATAGCTGCTGTCCATAGCGCTGTGGTGCTCCGCTTCTTTTTGGAATTTTCCCACAGCAGTGACAGCCTTACGGATGGGCATTAAGGTACCGGCACCACCAATACAGCCACCAGGACAGGCCATTCCTTCCAGGAGGTAACCATCCCGTTTACCGGCCCGGGCCAGCTTTAGCATTTTTGCACACTCCCGGAGTCCCTCGGCGCGGTCAATCTTCACCTCCACATCGGGGTACAATTCCTTTACGGTTTGGCCAATGGCATCCGCCACACCGCCAGCTACAGCGTAGCCACGGCCAGCTGAGGTGGCGTCTTCAATGGGAGTATCGGTATCAATTTCACCGAACTCCACACCCTTTCCTACAAACATTCCCATGAGCTCTTCAAAGGTAATGACAAAATCCACATCGCTGCGTACCGTCCGGCGGCTGGCTTCCAATTTTTTTGCGGCACAGGGTCCGATAAAAACAATGCGGGCGCCAGGCCGTTCTTTTTTAATGATCCGGGCTGTGGCAACCATGGGGGTAAGTTCCCCGGAAATATATGACGCCAAATCCGGGAAGGTGGTCTTGGCCATGACGGACCAGGAGGGGCAGCAGGAAGTGCCAATGAAGGGATCTTCGCCCCGGACAACTTTATTGACATAATGATGGGCTTCTTCGATGGCACCGAGATCCGCACCGATGGCCACCTCATAAACATCGGAAAAGCCCAGTTCCCTGAGTGCATCCTTAATTTTTTCAGGGGTGGCCAAGGGTCCGAATTGCCCCACAAAGGCGGGGGCAATGGCGGCAATTACCTCATCCCCATTTTTAATGGCTTGAATAAGCTGAAAAACCTGGGTTTTATCCGCAATGGCTCCAAAGGGGCAGCTGACCAGACACATACCACAGGAAACACATTTATCGTAATTGATCGTTGCCCGACCTAAATCATCGCTTTCGATGGCATCGACACCGCAGGCTGCGGCACAGGGACGGTCGTAGGCAATGATGGCACCGTAGGGACAGGCATCCTTACAGCGGCCACATTTAATACACTTCTCATTGTCAATAATGGATTTTCCGTTTTGGATGGAGACGGCCTTTACAGGACAGACAGAGGTACAAGGATGGGCCAGGCAGCCCCTGCAATTATCGGTGACTTCCAGGGCCTTTGTCTTGCAGGCATCACAGGCAAAGGGAATGACATTGATGAGGGGAGGCTCGTACACCTTTTCAGCAATGGCGCTTTCCCGGACTCCCTTGGAAATAGGCGAGGGCCGATCTACGGGATAGAGGGGCAGGCCGATGGCAAGACGCAGGCGTTCCCCAACAATGGCTCTTTCTTTAAAAACACTGTCCCGGTATCGGGCGGTTTCTCCAGGAACAATTTCATAAGGGATTTCTTCAATCCGCTTAGCGTAGTCCACATCGTCATCGTAAGCCATTCGGGCAATGGCGGCAAAAACGCGGCGACGTATTTCGGTCAGAGGGGTATAGATGCCTCTCAATTGATTCACTTCCTTCTTCTGTCAAATCAGGCCAGGGCCATAATATGGGCCATGACGGTTTCCATGGTAGCGCATTCGATGATATTATCCCCAATCCGAACGATGGGGGAATTTTTTCCGTGACCTGGCAGTCCAAGACAACCCACCGGTTTGATTTCAATATTACACTGGAGACCCGTAATATCCTGGACCTCCCCGAGACTCTCGATGGAGTCAATAATATCCATGGCTCCCTTTAAAATGCATGCTGAGCAGACGCATACTTCAATCTGTAAATGATCCATACCATCCTCCGATAGTGTTAGTTTTTGAAACTGTGGATTGGTGCGGGGATTTTTCCACCGCGGTTGACAAATACGGAGCTATCATTACTGTTGACCGCCATGATGGGGGCCATGCCCAGTAAACCACCGAATTCAGCGGATTCACCAAGGCCCTTGCCATAGACTGGAATCAGACGGACGGCGGTGGTTTTATTATTGACCATACCGATGGCCGCCTCATCTGCAATAATGGCTGAAATGGTGGTGGCCGGTGTATCCCCGGGAATGGCGATCATATCCAGCCCCACGGAGCAGACGCAGGTCATGGCTTCCAGCTTATCCAAGGTGAGGGCACCGATGGTGGCGGCCTCGATCATGCCTTCGTCCTCACTGACAGGGATGAAAGCACCGCTTAAACCACCCACCGAAGTGGAGGCCATAATACCGCCCTTTTTAACGGCATCGTTCAGCATGGCGAGCGCCGCGGTAGTACCGTGGGCGCCGCAGTGTTCAAGCCCCATTTCTTCCAGGATTCGGGCGACGGAATCTCCGATTTCTGGTGTGGGTGCCAGGGATAAATCCAGGATGCCAAAGGGGACATTCAGGCGTTCAGCCACAGTGGTTCCCACCAATTGTCCAGCCCGGGTGATCTTAAAGGCCGTTTTTTTGATGATTTCGGCCATTTCGTCAAAGGACGCATCTTGTCGTTTTTCCAAGGCCCGTTTGACAACTCCAGGACCGCTGACACCAACGTGGAGCACTGTGTCAGGCTGACCAACACCGTGGAAGGCACCGGCCATAAAGGGATTATCCTCCACCGCATTACAAAAGACCACTAGCTTGGCGCAGCCAATGGAATCGGCATCCCGGGTGAGATAAGCGGTCTGCTTGACAATTTCGCCCATCATTTTGACAGCATCCATATTGATACCCATTTTAGAGGAGCCCAGGTTGACCGAGGAGCAGACACGTTCGGTTTGAGCCAGGGCTTCAGGGATGGAGTTGATCAGGGTGAGATCCCCCCGGGTAAAGCCCTTGGGAACCAAGGCGGAAAAACCACCGATGAAATTGACGCCAACTTCCTTGGCGGCAGCATCCAGGGTTTGGGCAAAGGCGACATAATCGGTATCGCCACTGGCACCTGCCACCAAAGAGATGGGGGTAACGGAAATTCGTTTATTGACAATGGGAATACCGAATTCTGTTTCAATCCGTTCGCCCTGCATCACCAATTGTTCTGCACTCCGGGTGATTTTATCATAAATTTTCTTGCGGCATTTTTCACCGTCGGCATCGATACAGTCAAGCAAGGAAATCCCCATGGTAATGGTACGGATATCCAGGTTTTCTTTTTCAATCATGCGGACAGTTTCCAGCACATCTTTAAACATTGCCATCGCTTTCCACCGCCTTAAATGGAATGCATGGCGTTGAAGATGTCTTCATGCTGGATGCGGATGGACATACCGATAGTTTTGGAAAGGGCATCCATATCTTCTTTCAACTGGGCAAAATCGCAGGTGATGTTGGAAACATCCACTAACATAATCATGGTGAAAATCCCCTGCATGATCGTTTGGCTGATATCCTCGATATTGGCATTGTTTTCCGCGAGAATTTTGGAAACATTGTAAATGATACCGGTACGGTCATTACCGATTACTGTCAAAACTGCTCTCATACTTTAACTCCTTAAATAATACTTTTTCTATACATCTTATACTAAAAACCGAGGAATCACAAGGGGAAGGCGTGGTGTAACGGAATTCAGGAAATCAATTATAACCTTTTTAATGAAATAAAAACCATCCGATCTTGCGATGAAGTGGGGAAAAGTGGTATAATGTGGTAAATTATGGTGATTGGAGGGATGATTGTGGCAGATTATGTGCTTGGCGAGTATTCTTATGCTGTGGATAATAAGGGCCGGGTCATCATTCCGCCTAAATTCAGGGATTTTTTAGGGGAATCCTTCATCATCACCAAAGGACTGGATGGCTGTCTCTTTGTATTTCCAAAGAATGAATGGCAGCTTTTTGAAAAGAAATTGATGGAGCTGCCCCTGGCGGATCGGGATGCACGGATGTTTACCCGATTCTTCTTTGCTGGTGCGGCTGAATGTACCCTGGATAAGCAGGGGCGGGTGATGCTTCCGGCAGTACTGCGACAATTTGCGGATTTGCAAAAAACAGCTGTGGTGGTGGGGGTAACGAATCGGATTGAAATATGGGATGAGGCCAAGTGGCAAAGCTGCACGGATATCGATGCAACGGATTTTGCTGATCGAATGGCCGCCCTGGGAATATAGGAGGAGCCTGTGGAAGGAAAGCACATTACTGTCTTATTACACGAAACAGTGGATAGCCTTTGCATTAAGGCTCAGGGGACATACGTGGACTGCACCCTTGGGGGTGGTGGCCATTCAGAGCTGATTTGCAAAGAATTGGGGAAATCAGGCAGGCTCATTGGTATCGATCAGGATACTTATGCCTTAGAGCGTGCTACCAAGCGCTTGGCCCCTTATCCCTGTGAAAAGGTATTTGTCCACGACAGCTTTTTTAATTTAGATCGGATACTTGAGGAAAAGGCACCGGATGGTGTGGATGGCATTATTTTTGACCTGGGGGTTTCTTCCTTCCAATTTGATGATGCTGACCGAGGCTTTTCTTACCATAATGACGGTCCTCTGGATATGCGCATGGACCGCAGTGCATCCCTGACAGCGGCAGATATTGTGGCCACCTATGACAAGACAGCGTTAGTCCGGGTTCTCAAAGAATTTGGGGAAGAACGTTTTGCCGGACGCATTGCCGATCGGATTATTACCCAGAGGGACAAGGCCCCCATCGTCACAACCCTGGCATTGTCTGATATTGTCAAGGGGGCTTATCCAGCCAAGGAGCGATACAAGGAAAAACACCCAGCACGAAAAACCTTTCAGGCTCTGCGCATCGAGGTCAACCATGAGCTGGACTATTTAGAGGATGCCCTGGCTGCAGGGATTCATCATCTTCGTCCAGGGGGACGAATGTCGGTGATCACCTTCCATTCCCTGGAGGATCGGCTGGTGAAGCAGTATTTTAAAAAATGTGAGCACCCTTGTACCTGCCCTCCGGATTTTCCAGTTTGTATCTGTGGTAAAAAGCCAGAGATCAAAGGGATCACGAGGAAGCCCATTGCACCCCCAGAGGAAGAGCTGGAGATAAACCGCCGGGCGCGGAGTGCAAAGCTGCGGGTAATTGAAAAACGATAATAAAATCCACGAAATGAAAATTTGTTGAGGTGAATGAATGAAACGGAAAGAATATGGTTGGCAAATTTCTCAGATGAGCGGTATGGGCAATGTTGCAGCGGCCCCGGGAAGTTATACAGGCACTAAGCGGAAGGTGCCAGAGGCACCAGTCCGTTCCCCAAAAAAGAAACGACCGGCTAGAAGCCGGGCCAAGGGGAGAAAAAACCAATGGGCTTTGACCACTACCATCAGCGTTGTAGCAATCATTGCTTTTTTACTCTGTGCCGGAATCCTGGTCCAGCACGCCGTTATTTCCAGCTTAGATAATGATGTGCGGCAGCTCCAAAGCCAATACGATGAAAAAAAAGCGTTAAATGATAGTAAGGAAGGGCAGCTGGTAACCAGCAGGGATTATAATCAGATCGAAGCCCAAGCCCGGGGCTATGGGATGACAGAGGCAACCGCCCAGCAAAAGGTGAGCGAATCCGTTACCTCCCAAACCCTGCAGGAAAGTCCAGAGGAGAACACTGCGTGGTATGTGGGGCTTTTTAATTAGCCACCTTTCATATAAATGGAGTTAGAATGGCAAAAAAGAAAAAAGTTAAAAAAAGTCTGAAGCAGATTAGCCAAAAGCGTCTGCTTTTCGTCATATTCCTCCTTTCCTTTGTTTTGGTTTTTATCATCGGGAAGCTGATCTATCTGCAAATTTTTGATGTGGCGGATCAATATGAAGCCCAGGTCGATCAATCTGTTGATGAGGTAGAGGTATCCGCTTCCCGTGGGAATATTCTGGATCGAAATGGGAATATCCTGGTGCAGGATAGCTCGGCTAAGTCTGTGCATATCATTCCCTTGGACGTTGAAACCGGGAAGGAAAAGGATTTAGCTAACCTCCTTTCCCAAAAGTTGGGCCTGGACTACAATGAGGTGTATGAAAAGGTTACGCGGTTAGAAAACGACCGGGTCGAGATGAAGAGCGGTGTCTCCCAGGATGTGGCAGATACCGTCACCAAAAAAATTACCAAGGGAATGACCTACAAAAATGGAACCCTTTATTGCATTCCAGATGAAATAGAAGATAGTGCCGCGGCTGCGGGGGCGATCAGCGATGCCACGGGGATGGAATACGATTCGGCTTTAAAATATCTGACCCGTCGGGAAAATTCGCCAATTAAAATTAAGGGGAAGGTCGACAATAGCCTGGCCCAGGAAATTCTTGAGAGCCAAAGTAAAAAGGATGCCGCTGGAAAAACAGAAAGCACCAACGGTGTTGAGCTTATAGAGGATAGTCGCCGATATTACACCAATGGTAATTTTGCGTCCTATTTATTGGGCTTCACCGATGCCAATTACGATGGCCTCAGTGGGGTGGAAGCGACCTGTAACGATATTTTAAGTGGAGAAAAGGGCATTGCCTATTTCCAGAAGGACGCTACGGGAAATACCATTCCAAGCCAGACAAAGATTATCAAGCAGCCTACCCAGGGGAAGAATATCACCCTGTCCATCGACAGCAATATACAGAATATGGCTGAAAAAGCGGTATCCAGCGCCATTGAAGAATGGAAGGCTAAAAGTGGTACAGCTATTGTCATGGAAACGAAAACCGGAAAGATTTTGGCCATGGCCAGTAAGCCGGATTATGATTTAAATGATCCCTATACCATTAGTGATGCTTTTAAAGCGAGAAAAGCGGAGGATCTAAATGGCAAATCTGAAAGCGATCAGCTATCGGAAATGTGGAAAAATCCTGCAGTGGCATCGAATTATGAGCCGGGTTCTACCTTTAAAGCTGTAACGGCCGCCGCCGCCTTGGAAGAAGGGGTGGTGAGCCCGGATACAACGGTGTATTGTTCGGGGTCCATTAATATTAACGGTGTGACGGTCAATTGTACGGGAAACCACGGGACCCAATCGGTAACTGAAGCCATTGCCAATTCCTGCAACCCTGGCCTGGTTCAAATTATCCAAAGGCTGGACCCCAATAAGTTCTACCAATATGCTTACAATTTTGGCTACGGTGAAAAAACGGGGATTGAGCTTACGGGTGAAGAAGCCGGCTTGATTAGCCGCCGTTTTGACGATAGTGGTGCCATTAATGAGCTGGATTACTCAACCCTTTCCTTTGGGCAAGGCCTGGCCACTACGCCAATCCAAAATCTGGCAGCTCTGAATTGTGTTGTCAATAATGGGTATTATATGGAGCCGTCGGTTCTGGCAGATAATAATGATTCCTCATTGGGGGTCAACGGAAAACTAGGGTCTTCCAAACAAATTGTCTCCAGTGAAACCTCCAAGGAAATGCGGGATATCATGGTCAATGTCATCACGGGGAGCAGCACGCTAAAGAATCTGTCTGAGGGATACAGTATGGGTGGGAAAACCGGGACTGCGGAAAAATTTGTGGATGGTGCTTATTCAAAAACGGCCTATGTGACATCCTTCTTCTGCTACGCACCGGTTGAAGATCCCCAATATTCCATTTTGATGGTATTGGATGAGCCCAGTAGTGATGCATCCGGTGGGACGAGTGCCGCGCCGGCTGCCATTGAAATTATGAAGCAAATTCTCGGAGCATCGGAATCCAGTGTATCCAGTGCGGGCGTCGGCGGAAGTGTTGTGGTGCCGGATTTGGTTGGACTGAACCTTGAAACAGCAAAGGCGATATTGGATGAAAAGGGGATTGCTTATACGGTAAATCAAAAGGATCATGGCGGTATCGTCCTTAGCCAGAGCATTGATGCCAAGGGAAGCTACGCCGAAGGGGATACCCTGGCCCTGGATGTGGGAACCTCGGACAGCATAGAAAATGGAAAGGTCCGGGTGCCGGATTTGACCGGATTATCGGTCCAGTTCTGCAACGAGCTTCTCAAGGGCCTGGGCCTGAACCTAAAAGTCCAGGGGAGTGGCTTTGCAACGGGTCAAAATCCAGCGGCTGGATCAGCGGTCGATAAAAATTCTGATGTAACGGTAACCTTTACCCAATAACCCTGAGAAAAGAGCTGGACCTTATTGAAAGATTTGCTATAATAAATAAGTTAAGCAAAAGAAAAATGAAATAGAAGGATGCAGATCGAAATGGAAAAATTTTTAGTCAGTGAGTTGTTGGATGTTTTTGATGGTCAACTGGAGCAGGAGGGGACCGTTCCCTTCATTACTTCAGCTTCCATTGACAGTCGGACCATCGCTCCTGGAGGATTATACATCCCCATTATTGGTGAATCAATGGATGGGCATCAGTTCATTCAAAATGCCATTGATAACGGAGCGGTGGCCGTATTAACCCAGCAGCCAGATTGTACAGCTCCTGAAGAAATAACAGTTATACGGGTGGATTCCACCAAGGATGCCCTTCAGGCCCTGGGACGAGCCAATCGTCATCGGTACCATATTCCGGTAGTGGCAGTGACGGGGAGTAGTGGAAAGACAACCACGAAGGATGTCATCGCCGCGGTGTTATCTCAAAAATGTAAAACGATGAAAACCCAGGGCAATTACAATAACCAGTTGGGAGTGCCCCAAACCCTCTTCCAGTTAGATGGAAGTTACGGTGCTGCCGTCGTGGAAATGGGGATGGATCATCTGGGGGATATCCGGGAGACCATCGATGAGGTGACACCCCACTACGCCGTCATCACCAATATTGGGACAGCCCATCTTGAGTTTTTAAAGACCCAGGAAAATATTTTGAAGGCTAAAATGGAAATTTTGGAAACCATGGGTGAGGGAGACTATGCGATTTTAAATGGCGATGATCCTTATCTTAATCGCATTTCAGAGACGCCCTACCGTATTATTCGCATCGGAATCGATTCTGATGCGCTAGATTACCGGGCTGAAAACATTGAATCCTCATCAGAAGGGGTGCGCTTCACCTTGGATGGAGAGGCTTATCATTTCCGGTTTCCTGGGATTCACAATGTGTACAATGCCATGGCTGCCATCGTCATTGCAAAGGACCTGGAACTGAGTCAGGCGCAAATCCAAGGTGGGTTTGATGCCTTTGTACCCAGCGGAAACCGCATGAAGGTGGAAACCATTGGTGGCATTACCTATATCGATGATTCCTACAATGCTAACCCAGATTCTATGCGGGCGGCATCAAATACCCTCCGGGCCATGGGTGAGGAAAAAGGCCGCTGTATTGCTGTGATTGGTGATATGCTGGAAATGGGAGAAACCGGTTGGGAACTCCACCGTAAGGTGGGGGAAACCGTCGGGGAAATAGCGGATATTCTCATTGCCGTTGGGGATTTGGCCAAGGCCTATGTCCAGGGAGCGTCTGGAAAATTGCCCGCTGAGGCCATTCATCACTGCGAGGATGCCGTGGATGCTGCGCTGATGCTTAAGAATATTGCGGCACCAGGGGATACGGTTTTAATTAAGGCATCCCATGGTGTCCATCTTGAAAAAATTATGGAATCCGTAAAGGAAGAGGACTAAACGATGGGTATTGAAAAGCTAACGATTATTGCTTTTTTAGTCAGCTTTCTGTTTGTCTGGATTATCACTCCGCACTTTCTGCCGGTGCTCAGACGCTTACATTTTGGCCAGGCCATCCGTGAGGAAGGGCCTAAAAGCCATATGAAAAAGTCCGGGACACCGACTATGGGGGGCATCGTTATTCAGGGTGGTGTTCTTTTCTCCATGATTGTAATGATGATTGCCACGGGGGCAGCGGTATTATTTCCTGTGATCGTCATGCTCTTTTTCGGACTTATTGGTTTTGTGGATGATTATATCAAGGTGTCAAAAAAGCATAATTTGGGACTGAGGGCATGGCAGAAGCTAGTCCTTCAATTTGGTGGGGCAGCACTGATTGCTGCCTATACCGGTCTAAACCCGGATATCGGCACCGCCTTATACTTGCCCATTGGGGGTGGTATGGTAGATCTGGGGATGTGGTACTATCCCTTCACCTTTATTGCGGTGGTAGCGGTGGTTAATGCCGTCAATCTTACCGACGGACTGGATGGCTTGGCTTCTGGTGTTACTGCGGTATCCATGACCTTTTTTGCCATTGCGGCCATTGGCCTTAATCTTTTGCCACCAGCGATGTTCTCAGGGGCCCTCATTGGAGCCTGTCTTGGATTCTTGCGTTACAACAGCAATCCTGCGGATTTATTTATGGGAGATACCGGTTCCATGGCTCTGGGCGGCGGGGTTATTGCGGTGGCCATTATGACCCAGCTGCAGTTCTTTGTATTAATCGCAGGTTTTGTTTTCGTCATGGAGGCCTTATCCGTTGTCATCCAGGTGGGGTATTTTAAAATGAGTGGTGGCAAGCGTGTCTTTCGAATGGCCCCTATCCATCATCATTTTGAGTTAAAGGGCTGGAGTGAGACCCGGGTGGTCACTGTGTTTTGGGTGGCGGCTGCACTTTGCGTTGCTCTGGCATTTTTAGTATACGTTGCTTAGCTGTTATAATCCAGGAGGAAAATATGAGAGAAAAAGTATTGGTTATCGGAGCTGCCCGGAGTGGCGCCGCGGTTACACAGGCTCTGCTAGCCCGGGGGTACGATGTCATTCTGACGGATACCCGGGATACGGCGGCCATTATCAAGGAGTTCCCCCAGGTGGAGGACGCTTTAGCGGCCTTTTCGGCTGACCGGGTGGAAAAAATGCTGGGTGAACAGATCGATGTAAAAGTGATTTCATCCATTAATATGATTGTCGTGAGTCCAGGGGTTCCGTTGACCATTCCAATCATTCAGGCTGCATTTGAGAAGGATATCCCGGTGATTAGTGAGGTCGAATTAGGCTACCGCCTTTCAGCAGCGCCTTTTATTGCGATTACAGGGACCAATGGAAAAACGACTACCACCACATTGACTGGTGAAATTTTTAAAGCCAGTGGCCGGGGGACGTATACTGTTGGGAATATTGGAGATCCCATTTCCAATTATGTGAATGATGCCCGTGGGGAAGATATTTTTATAACGGAAATCAGTAGCTTTCAACTTCAAACTTGCCTGACCTTTAAACCGGTGGGGGCGGCCATTTTAAACCTTTCCCCAGACCATTTGGATCGGCATAAGACCTTGGAGAATTACTATGAGGCTAAGGCCAGGGTGTTTATGAATCAGGATGGGGCGGATTTTATCGTGCTTAATGCCGATGATGCGGATGTCTGCCGTATCGGTGCCATGGCTAAATCCCGTAAAATTTATTTTAGTGCTGAAAAGCCAGTGGATACCGGGGTTTTTCTGGAGAATGGAAAGGTTATCCTTCGGGATGGCGGGGATACCCCGGTGTGCACTGTGGAGGATATCGGCATTAAGGGGCCCCACAATGTCATGAATGCTTTAGCGGCAACAGCATTAGCTTATTTTGGTGGGGTATCCCTTCCAGTGATTCAAAGGGTTTTAAAGACTTTTTCAGGGGTAGAGCATCGACAGGAACGCTTTGCTACCATTGGTGGCGTAGAGTATATCAATGATTCCAAGGGAACGAATACCAATGCCTCCATCACAGCTCTGGAGGCCATGACGAAACCTACCATTCTTTTAGCTGGTGGCTATGATAAAAATGAAGATTATACCGAATTCATTGGAAGTGTTAAGAAAAAGGTGAAGGCCCTCATCCTTTTGGGCGCAACAGCCGATGCCATTGAGGCCTGCGCCCGCAAAAACGGTTTTGAAGCGATCTACCGTGTGGAAAATTATGATGAAGCAGTTCAAAAGGCATGCGGGCTGGCAGCGTCTGGGGATGTTGTTCTCCTTTCACCGGCCTGTGCCAGTTGGGGAATGTTTGATAATTATGAGGATCGAGGCAGGCTCTTTAAAACCCTCGCTGTCAAATACGGGAGTCAGTAATGAAACGTGGAGGGGTTGACCGGCCTTTACTCATTGCCTTGCTTATTTTGGTCGGCTTTGGAGTTCTGATGGTTTTTAGCGCCAGCATGTACACCTCATCCGTTGACGGCAACAGCAGTGGGCTCAGTCTGTTTGCCAAACAATTATTCTTTGTTGCATTGGGGCTGGTCATCATGTACTTTATCAGCCGGATTGACTATCGACGGCTGAATAATAAGGACCTTTCCTACTTTCTGATGGGTGCCAGTGGCGTATTACTGGTGGCTGTCCTGTTAATTGGGGTGGAAGTGAATGATGCTAAAAGGTGGATCTCTTTAGGATTTACGACCTTTCAGCCCTCAGAGCTGGCCAAGGTTTCCGGAATTGTATACCTTGCTGGCTTGATCTGCCGGGAGCCCAAGGTCCTGGGGAATAGTAAGCAATTTGCCCTTCGGTGTATTGCGCCTATTATGGTTTTATGCGGCCTGACTGCCATTGAGCCTTCACTCAGTGCCGCCATGGCCATTGGTGTGGGGATGCTTATTGTGCTTTTCCTTGGTGGGGTCAATATGAAGCGGTTTTTACCCTATGTACTGGTGATGCTCATCGGTGTGGTCATTTTGTTAATTGCGGAACCCTGGCGTTTAGAACGGATTCGCGTTATGTTTGGCCAGGGTACCGTGGATTATCAGATTACCCAGTCGCTCCTGGCCATCGGGACAGGCGGAATCTTTGGAAAGGGTCTGGGGAATGGCATGCAGAAATATCTGTTTTTACCTGAGCTGCAGAATGACTTTATCTTTGCCAATATCGGGGAAGAGTTTGGCCTTTTGGGATGCCTCTTTGTGATTGGCTTGTTTTGCTTTATCATTATTCGAGGCATTAAGATTGCAAATGCCTCCCCGGATCGCTTTGGCTATCTTTACACCAGCAGTGTCATGATTCTTTTAGGCTTTCAAGTGGTGGTTAATATTGGTGTTGCCACAAAGGTTCTTCCTGTAACGGGAATGGCGTTACCCTTTGTCAGCGCCGGAGGGAGCTCGATGTTGGTGCTTTTTGCGATGATGGGGCCGATTTTCAACTTATCCCGTCGGGTTAATTTAGAGAAAAGGAAAAAACACTAGTGAAGAAAATACTCATAGCTGCGGGAGGAACCGGCGGTCACATTTTTCCGGGCCTGGCCATTGCAGATCAGTTAAAGGAGAAGCTGCCGGATAGCCACATTACCTTTGTGGGGTCTTACGTGGGGATGGAAAAGAATATTATTCCTAAATACGGCTATCCGATGACCTTTATTCGGGCTCGGGGCTTCGAACGGGAGCTATCTTTAGAAACCCTGGCGGCAGTAAAGGGGATTTTTGATAGTATTCGGGATTCGAAGAAGCTTCTCAGAAGTGAAAAGCCGGATTTAGTCATTGGAACCGGGGGCTTTACCTGCGGGATGCTCGTGAAGGAAGCCGCTAAAATGGGGATTCCGACGCTTATCCATGAGCAAAACGCTTATCCGGGACGATCAAACCGAATGCTTGCCAAGGTAGTCGACCGTATCGGGATTAGCTTTAACGAGGCCCGGGATTACTTTCCAGAGGATAAGGTCTTTTTTGCTGGGAATCCTGTTCGGGGTGTCTTTAAGACCATTGACCGGGGAGAAATGCGAAACGCCCTTCATCTTGGGGAGGATCAACGAATGGTCCTTGCCGTTGGCGGCAGCCAGGGGGCAGAGAGCATTAATCGGGCAATGGTAGAACTGGTCGGAAAGGATGCGGAGTCAGACCGGGTGTTTTATCATCTGACAGGGAAAGAACAGTACGATGCGGTCTGTCAGGACTATGCAAAAGCGGGCATTACCATTGATGGAGAACGCTTGAGGGTGTCCCCCTTCAGTACCGAAATGCAGGTGCTTATTGGCGCCAGTGATTTGGTTATCAGCCGTTCCGGGGCAATGTCCATCGCAGAGCTGGCAGCGTCGGGAACTCCTTCGATCCTGATTCCCTATCCCATGGCAGCTGGGGACCACCAGCGTGTAAATGCCCAGGCAATTGTGGATCTTGGGGGGGGAATTATGATCCCGGATGCCGACCTTGAAGGCGGACGCTTGATGCAGGTTGTCGAAGATTTATTGGCAGATCCTGTGGAAATGGAGAATATGGAGGCAGCGGTACGGGCCTACGGTGTCATCGATGCAGATGCACGTATTGCCGATGAAGCCATGGGGCTGATGGTGTGAAATAAGATCAAATAAGGAAGTAGATGCCGGTATGAAGAAAAGGTCACAGCGACAAAAGGAGCTCAAGCAGAAGCTGAAGCGAAGAAAGAGACGGCGCATTGCGGTGCGTGTTCTTAGTTTGCTTATTGCCTTGGGGATTCTTGCCGGTGTGGGATACTGGTTTTACACCGCAACGGTCCAGGGAGTTTTTAATATCAAACATGTTGAGGTTGTGGGGAGTGGATCCCGGGAATCCCAGGGGATTATCGATGCAGCTGGTGTCCCTATGAATCAAAATCTCTTTACGGCCAATCTCAATGCTATTGATACCAATATCCGAAATAATTTGATGGTGGACGATTTGAGGGTATCAAAAAAATATCCGGATACGATTCTTATTGATATTACCCTGGAGCCTGCTGTTTGTGCCATGGTGGCAGAGGATAAAACCTTTTATCTTAACAAGGAGGGAAAGGTGGTGGAGGTCAGTGATTACCTGGAAAAATCAGATATTCCACTGGTCTCTGGACTGACGGGGATTACGGCGGATACCGCAGTGCGCAGTAATGCGACCATTCAGCCGGAATGGAAATACAAAGAAATCCTGCGGATGATTGATGTGTTAGACAATAGTGGTTATGGGTCAAAGATTTCAGAAATCATTGCTACCTCGGATAATCACTATAAAATTATCACCAAAAATAATGTGATTTTCCAGGTCGATGATTTTGAAGGTTTTAAAGAAAATTACGATTATATTGGTACGGTTATTCAAAAGAACCAGAGCAATCTGGATATCAATCTGACGGCGGGGCCCAATCCCATCGTTAAAACACGTTAGGGGATGATATGAAAAACACCGGAAAATTATCCATTGCTGTCGTGTCTGTCCTTGTTGGCGTACTCATTATTCTGTCCATGCGGGCGGTGGATCAGATTGGCGGCTCCGCCAACACAGAGCGTGCCGCCAAGCTCGCCTCTGAAATCAATGCCCTGGAAAGCCGTAATGAAGCCTTGGAGGCAGAGAAAACAAAGCTATCCCAAAAACTCGCCCAATATGAAGCCTCTGTGGCAGAAGGGGACGATGTCATTAAGGAGAAGCTGAAAGCTTTGGAAAAGGAGCGGATTGCAGCAGGCTATACGGATGTCAGTGGTTCGGGTATTATCATTGCCATCGATGTTGACGGTACATCGGATTACGATCCAAGCCTGTACGCTTCCCATGCAGAGCTACTCTTAACCCTGGTGAATGAGCTCAACGCAGCGGGGGCAGAAGCGGTCTCCATCAATGGAGAACGACTTGTGGGGACAACAGAAGTCCGCCAGGGCGGTAATTATGTCAATATTAATAAAAAGAAATTTACGGCTCCCTTTGAAGTTCGGGCTATTGGAGAACCAGCAACTCTCGCTGCAGCGGTGGAAATGCGCTCAGGTATTGTGGATGTCATGAAGAGTAATCATCTGAAGGTGGGAATTTCCCGGCAGGATACCCTGGAAATTGCGGCTTATGATGGTACGGTAGACATTCAATATGCTCAGCCGGTGGCAGATGATGCCGCCCAATAAATATTTAAAACCCAGGGAACTGGGACTATTGGTTTTATTCACCCTTATTGGTGCTCTGATGGCGATTATGGTTAGAAATCTGGATAGCGTTAGCTTTACCCTGGGAGACGGCCTTCATTCTACAGCGTCCCTGTACGAGCAGGAGGTAATCCTTGAGAACCTCAGGACACGGAGTGCAATACTCGAGCAGCAAATGACAAAGCAGCAGGAGCGTATTGCGTTGTACGAGGGAGCCTACGATGTGCCCTCCAAGAGTGCTGATGAAAACAGAACAGCTTCTCTGGAAGCGTATTTAAATGAGACGACCCAAACGCTGCAGATTCTTGATGGTTCCCTCGCCATTCAGGGCCAGGGAGTCCGGGTAACTTTAATGGATAGTGATCGGGAAATCCAGAAGGGTGAGAATCCCAATCAATTTTTGGTCCATAATTCGGATGTGCTTCAGGTTCTCAATGAACTGCGTGTGGCGGGTGCGGAAGGCATCGCCCTCAATGGTTTTCGGGTAACAGAGCATAGCACCGTAAATTGTGGTGGTGCAGTCATCAATGTGGATGGAAATCTTTCGACCCCACCCTTCGTTATTGAGGCGATTGGAGATTCGGAGAAATTGAGTCTTTACTTAAATTCTGACGAAAGTGTCATTCAGATATTGAAATATTCGGAAATAAAGGTTAATATAGAAAAGTCAGAATCATTATACTTGGATAAGAGTAGCTATTATTAATTTTCCAGGAAAAGAGGTTGCGATGTTATTTCCTTTAATTGGGTTGATGATCGGTCTGATCATCGGGCTGTTTTTACCCATAGAGGTACCGCTGGCCTATTCCTCTTATTTATCCATTGCCATTCTGGCTGCATTGAATTCCATTTTTGGCGGGATTCAGGCGGATTTGGAAGGGGCCTTTGATCAAAAGCTTTTTATCACAGGTTTCTTTGGCAATACGGTACTCGCCGCATTGTTAACCTATATTGGGGACCGTATTGGGGTTCCGATTTATTACGCCGCGATTTTCTATTTTGGAACGACATTATTTTCCAACTTTGCTAAAATCAGGCGACATTACTTCCATACAGAAGGTGGCAACAAGAATAGTGTTATTAAGCGAGAAGAAGTGCCTGGAACCATCAAAGAGTCAGCAATGGCGCGGGAAAAGAAGGACGAAGGTACCAAACATCCCGTAAACATGGAGCAGCTTAGAGATGTTGAAGGTGATGATTGATATAGATTATTATTCTGTATATGAAAAAGCAGGAGGGAAAAAAAGTGATTGAATTAGATAACTACAGTAGCAATTTCGCTAAGATTCGTGTCGTCGGTGTCGGCGGAGGTGGAAACAATGCCGTCAATCGCATGATTGAGGCTGGCCTTAAAGGGGTTGATTTTGTCTCCATCAATACGGATAACCAGGCCTTGGCTCTAACCTTGGCAGAAAAGCGCCTTCAGATCGGTGAAAAGACCACTGGAGGTCTTGGTGCAGGTGGCAATCCGGAAATGGGTCAAAAATCTGCAGAAGAAAGCCGGGATGCCATCGCTGAAATCATCGAGGGCACCGATCTTCTCTTTGTAACTGCCGGAATGGGTGGTGGGACTGGCTCTGGTGCTGCCCCAATCATCGCCAGAGTGGCGAAGGAAATGGGAATTCTCACCATTGGTGTCGTTACAAAGCCCTTCTCCTTTGAAGGAAAGGTGCGGATGCGCAATGCTCAGATTGCCAGTGATTTCATGCAGGACAGTGTCGATGCCCTGGTAACCATCCCCAACGACCGTTTGCTGCGTATGGCAGACAAATCCACCTCCCTGCGGGAAGCTTTTAAATTAGCAGATGATGTTCTGCTTCAGGGTGTTCGTAGTATTTCGGATTTAATTTCCATGCCAGGCCTGGTCAGTCTTGACTTTGCCGATGTCAAGACCATCATGCAGGATGCCGGTTTGGCCCACATGGGTGTTGGCCGTGCTTCCGGTGAAAACCGTGCTGAAGAAGCGGCTAAAGAAGCCATTTTAAGTCCACTTCTGGAAACTGAAATTGATGGTGCTACAGGCGTATTGCTGAACATCACCGCAGGGGAAGATTTATCCCTCTTCGAAGTTGATAAAGCAGCGACCATTGCCCGGGAAGCCTCTGACGAAGATGCCAATGTCATCTTTGGGGCAACCATTGATGAAAGTCTGGGGGATGAAATCCAGATTACTGTCATTGCCACTGGTTTTTTGACAAAGGATGAAGAACGGGCAAGCCGTTCAGTTCCAACTCAGAAACAGGCGCCGAAAAAGAGTGAAAACCGTCGTTCCAGTGCGGATCTCTTCTCTATTCCGGACTTCTTGAATACAGACGAATAGGATGAACCATGCGATGTCCCTTTTGCGAGTATGACGGCAGCCGGGTAATCGATTCACGACCAGTTGAAGAAAATACCATGATTCGACGTCGCAGGGAGTGTGAAAAGTGCAAGAAGCGCTTTACCACCTACGAGCGGATTGAAAACATCCCCCTTATCATTGTGAAAAAAGGGGGCCAACGGGTATCCTTCGATCGGAATAAAATCCTGAACGGGATGATTAGAGCCTGCGAAAAGCGGCCTGTTCCCATCAACCATCTCGAAGAAGTGGTCGATGGCATTGAACGCAACCTTTATCAAAATGAGGCCAAGGAAATATCCTCGGAGTGTATCGGTGAGCAGGTGATGGATGCCCTTAAATCCATTGATCAGGTAGCTTATGTGCGCTTTGCTTCAGTTTATCGACATTTTAAGGATGTGGATTCCTTCATGGAGGAACTGAACCATCTGAAGTCGGAGCAGTAAGGAGGCTTTTGTGGACTTTTACGAACCGACCATCGAAACAAAGGAAATTTTTTCTGGTCGAATTTTAAATTTAAGGGTGGATACCATTGCCCTTCCGGATGGAAAAACATCCCTCCGTGAAATTGTTGACCATAAAGATGCAGTGGCTATTTTGCCCATCGTGGATGACTGCATGGTCTTTGTAAAGCAATTTAGAAAGGCCATCGAAACGGTGTTGACAGAAATACCCGCAGGCCTTATGGAAGTGGGGGAAAATATTTTTGAAACCGCTTCCCGTGAGCTCCAGGAAGAAATTGGACTGAAGCCGATGGACCTGAAGTACTTAGGAGACATGTGGCCTTCACCAGGATTCACCAATGAAAAGACAGCGTTGTTTATGGCGACACAGTTTGAAGAAGAAGCTTTGGAGGCGGATGATGATGAATTCATCCAGATTATCCGGATTCCAATCCCGACAGTAAGGGCCCTTTATTTAAGCGGCAAATTTACAGATGCAAAGACGGCCTGCGCATTGGGACGTTATTTTTCACAGTGCAGATAATAATCATGGGTGATCCTTTATCCCGCCTGGGCGAGATAAGTGGTCACCTTTTCTATTCTAAAAAAGGAGTATTGAATGAGCCATTATATTTTTTCCGGGCACGATACCGTGACCCTGGCCAAAGAGTACGGCACACCCTTATATGTTATGAGCGAAGATATTCTTAGAGATAATATTCAGGGAATTAAGGACGCCTTTGAAAAAACAGGCGCCGAATACGAAATTAATTTTGCCGGCAAATCCTTCTTGAACCTGGCGATGTGCCGTATCGTTGATGAGATGGGCATTTGCCTGGATGTTGCTTCTGGCGGAGAATTATACACCGCCCTCCAAAGCGGCTTCGATCCGGCACGCCTTTGTCTCCATGGCAACAACAAATCCAGGGAAGAGCTTGAAATGGCTCTGGATGCCAGGGTCGGGCGTATTGTCATTGACAACGCAGTAGAGCTTGATACTCTGGATCAACTGACCCGGGACCGGGAGCAGCACATCACCGTTTTGTTTCGGGTAACACCGGGAATCTCTGCCCATACCCATGAACTGATCCAAACAGCAACCGAGGATTCCAAGTTTGGAGTTCCCATTCGTCAGGCTCGGGGAGTCATTGGCAATGCTCGAAAAATGCCTTTTATTGACGTAGTCGGTATCCACTGCCATGTCGGCTCCCAGATCATTGACGATGCCCCCTTTGTTATGGCCATGGACATCATGATGGATCTGTATAAGGTCCTCCAGGAGGATGGCTTGGATTTAAAAGAAATTAATCTGGGGGGAGGCTTTGGCATTCCATATTTAACGGGTGACGAATCCTTTGATGTCATGAACCATATTCCAAGAATGGTGGCCCATATTCGGGAGATGTCTGTAAAAAAAGCCCTGGCCATGCCACGTTTGGTTGTCGAACCAGGCCGGTATATATCGGCGACCGCTGGCATTACTCTATACACGGTTGGAACGGTGAAGGATATCCCCGGGGTGAAAAAATACGTGTGTATTGATGGGGGAATGGCAGATAACCCAAGACCTGCGTTGTACGATGCGGAATATGAAGCCCTTTTATGCAATCACTATGGGGAAGCATCCACCGAAACCGTGACAATTAGTGGAAAGGCCTGTGAAACCGACCGCTTAATCGCTTCGGCAAAATTACCCAGTGCCGCACCAGGGGATATTTTGGCCGTCCGCCATACCGGCGCCTATAATTATTCCATGAGCAGTAATTATAACCGTCTCCGTCGGCCGGCAGTGGTCCTCCTTCGTGGTGAACAGTCCGGTATTATTGTGGAACGGGAAACTTATGCAGACCTTATCGCCCATGACCGGATCGTGCCATGGCTGGAGAAATAAGATGCTGACAAATTTTACGCCAGAGTATTTTTTCAATCTGCTCCTTGGGCTACCGGGGATCCTCATTGCCATCTCTTTTCATGAGATGGCCCACGGCTATGCGGCGGATGCCATGGGGGATCCCACACCCAAGATGATGGGACGTCTGACCATGAATCCTTTAAAGCACATCGATCCCGTGGGATTCATTGCCATGGTGCTGCTGCGCTTCGGCTGGGCGAAGCCGGTTCCTGTCAATCCCAATAATTTTAAAAATCGAAAAAAAGGGATGATTGTCGTTGCTCTATCGGGATGTCTTACCAATTTGCTGTTAGGCTTTATCGGAATGGCGGCCTATTTTGCGGTCCTTCCTTTGCAAAATGGGATGCTCTCGACGATTTTACAATATATTTACTACTATAACGTCCTCTTTGCCGTTTTTAATCTCATTCCCATTCCACCTCTGGATGGGTCCCAGCTTTTAGCTGAATTTCTGCCGCCAAGGGCGAGCCAAAAATTCTCTGAATTCGGGCGTTATGGGATGTTTGTTTTGCTGGCATTGATGTTTACTGGTATTTTTGGGATGGTCATCAGCCCTATTATCAATGCGGTGCTTAATCTGTACGCCACCCTTTTGTCACCGTTGTTCACCCTCATCTGGTCCTAAACGATGTCCTATGAGGTTGCACTGGAGAGCTTTGAAGGCCCTTTAGACTTATTGTTGTTTTTAATTCAGAAAAATAAAATCGATATCTATGATATCCCAATCGTACAGGTTACCAGGCAGTATTTATCTTATATTTATAAATGGCAGGAGATGGATTTAGAGATTGCCAGCGAGTTTATCGTCATGGCCTCCAGGTTGCTGGAAATTAAATCCCGGACGCTGTTACCCCGGACGACACCCGAGGAAGAATCTGAAGAGGAGATGCGGGCAGCTCTAGTCAGCCAACTTCTGGATTATCAGGTTTTTAAAAAAATCAGCACCTATCTCGAGAATCGGGAGATGGCTGAGCTGGGAACCCTGGCCAAGGAGCCAGAGTATATTCCAGGGCTGGTCCAGGAAAGGCCGGTGGAAATAAAGGGGGAGGATTTGGCCAAGGCCTTTCGGGGTGTCATTGCCATGTACCGGGATGATCATCTCCTTAAATCTTACTCCGGACAGATTTTAAGGGATAATTTTACCGTTGAAGAAAAGATTGATTTAATACGGGGCCGAGTTTCAAATGGGACAGGAGAAGCGGTGCCTTTCTCGGATTTACTCATTGGACATGGGCAGAAGGAGGAGGTGGTGGTCACCCTTTTGGCTGTACTGGAATTGTTCAAAGGTGGAGAGATTGCCATTAGGCAAAGGGGCTTGTTCCAGGAAATAATCATAGAAGAAGGATGGATGGTAGATGGAGAATCGACAGATAACCATGATTGACCGCCGCCGATATCAGGGAATGATCGAGGCGGTACTTTTTGCGTCCGGGGAACCGGTTACCTTAAAGGATCTGGCTGTGGCGGTGGATCAAAAGCAAGACACGGTACAGCAGCTGTTGATTGAGATGGAAAAGGCCTATCAGAAGGAAGAACGAGGAATTCGTCTCCTTAATGTTAACGGAACCTGGCAGTTAACGACAAAGCCAGAGCACTACGCCGTGGTTTCGGATGTTTTAGGCCTCCATCAGGCAGCGGGTTTATCCAAGGCAGCACTGGAAACCCTGGCTATTGTAGCCTATCGCCAGCCCATTACCCGGGTGGAGGTTGAGGCTCTCCGAGGGGTAAGCTCCAGCAGTTCGATCCAATTACTTCTGGACCGGGAGCTTATCACAGAGGCAGGGCGCAAGGATGCCCCCGGGCGTCCATTTTTGTATAAAACAACCGATTGTTTTTTGAAATCCGTCCATCTGACATCTTTGGCAGAGCTGCCATCTTTTGATCTCTTTTCAGATGCGGGACAGGATTTATTGGAGGAAGCTATTTTATGAGTATGCGGTTACAAAAATATATGGCAATGTGCGGCGTGGCCTCCCGACGAAAATCTGAAGAGCTCATTGCCACAGGTCATGTTCGGGTTAATGGCGTGGGCGTTATGACACCGGGGTACCAGGTGGAGCCCGGTGTAGATCAGGTGGAGGTGGATGGTAGCCCCATTACTGGGGAATCCCATGAATATATCCTGCTGAACAAACCCATGGGAGTGATTTCGACGTCATCGGATGTTCATGCCGTGGAAACCGCCGTGGATTTGGTGAAAAGTGATAAGCGCCTGTACACGGTGGGACGGTTGGATAAGGATACCGAGGGCTTGTTGGTTTTGACCAACGACGGGGATCTGACCTTTCGACTTACCCACCCACGGCATCATTTTAAAAAGACCTATACCTGCCTGGTTAAGGGGCGGATGGAGGATGAGGCCGTTGAGCTTCTCCGGGGAGGGGTCCTTATTGATAATGATGGGGAAGACTATCAAACCCAACCTGCGGAGATTACAGTACTGCGAAGAAAACGGGGAGCTACCCTCATTAGTATCACTATTTCTGAAGGGAAGAATCGTCAGGTCCGTAAGATGTGCGAGGCGGTGGAGCATCCTGTTATCCAGTTAAAGCGGGTTGCATTAGGGAATTTAAAAGACCCGGCCCTTAAAGCTGGAAAGTGGCGCTATCTGACGGCTGCTGAAGTGGACTACTTAAAAGGAGTTTAGAAAATGCTGAAATTTTATTTTCCAAAGGAAACAGATGGAATTGCCTCTTTTTTTGAGGAGGATGCTTTAAAGAAAAGTTTGATTATGGCTGCAGAGGATGAGGTTGGTCTTTTGGCCCTCTGCCGTTTTATTTATTCGGGAAGCTCAGCCGTGATCCAGGAGATTGTAAAAGTGGACCACAGCGCAGATTTGGAGATATTTGATGGACTTCTGCGGTCTGTTCTTTTCCATTTAATGGAGATGGGCTGCCGTTCGGTGGATGTTTTCGATGGACCAGAGGATCTGGAGGGATACTTTAAGGGTCTGGGCTTTACGCGGGAAGGAAACCATTGGCATCACGATGATTTTCCAGGGGCCCTTTTCTGCGGATGTCCATCCTGTGGAGGCATGTAGTATGATTGAAGCCTTTAGGCGTCAAACAATTTTGGCAGGGTCCATTATATGGGAGCATTTGAATCATGGAGATTCTGCCATCGATGGTACCGCAGGAGCTGGAGAGGATACTCTTATGATGGCCAGGAGGGTGGGGCCAGAAGGCAGGGTGTATGCCTTTGATATTCAAGGGGAAGCCATTGCCCGGACGCGCTCCCTTCTGGCGTCCCAGGGGGTGGAACAACCGGTTCGGCTGTATCACCTGGGGCATGAGTCCTTGGGAAGCCTGCCGGAAATTTCCGGTGATCCAAGAATTCGCGGGATTATGTTTAACCTCGGTTACTTACCAGGCGGCGATCATGCCATCGTGACCCGATGTGAGACCACCATAGCGGCTCTGAAGGGGGCCCTTGGCGTATTGGCAGCGGATGGGGTGATGACGGTATGCGTTTATGGACATCAAGAAGGTCTGTCGGAGGCACAAGGGGTAGAAGCCTGGTGTAGTGCCTTAGGTAAGGGGATTGATGTCCATCGGATTGAAACCATCAATCATCAGAATAGCCCCGTTTTGTATCTTATCAAAAAAGCAAGGGATGTAAAGTGAACAATTATCGGAAAAAATGTGATGTCAGGGATATCTTTGCAGAACTAAAGCACCAGTATAACAGCTTTAGCAAAAGCCATAAAAAGATTGCGTTGTACATCATGCGGAATTTTGAAAAGGTCCCGGATATGTCGGCCATGCAGGTCGCCCGGGCAGTGCATGTCAGTGAGGCCACCGTGGTGCGATTTGCCATTTTCCTTGGCTATGAAGGCTATCCGGAATTTCGGAAATTCCTGAAGGACGAAATGAATAGCAAGTTAACCACCGTGGAGCGCATTGACTTAACCATGGGTGATGATGAAAAGGCCCTTCTGATGAAGGATAGCGCCAAACATATGCTTAAAAGCGATATCGAATCCGTAAAGGATACCCTTGCGAATTTCGATGAGGAGACCTTTGAACACTGTGTGGGGCTCATTGCAGAGGCCAGGAAGGTTATTATCATCGGATTTCGAACTACCAGCCTCCTTACTGAGTATTTGGGCTATTATTTGGGTCTGGTATTGGATGATGTGCGCATCGTTAACCATGGGGTGACAGATTTTTATGAGCATCTCATTAAAATTGGGGAGAATGATGTGGTCATCGCCATTAGCTTTCCACGTTATGCCAAAAAAACCATGGAGGCTGTGGAGTTTTTAAAGGATCGGGGGCCGAAAATTATTGTGATTTCCGATAACAACCATGCTCCCATTAACCAATATGCGGATTATACGCTTTTGGCCAAAAGCAACGCCTACGCCTTTGTGGATTCCCTGGTGGCGCCACTGAGTATGATTGATGCTCTGGTGGTGGCCATCGGTCTTAAAAATGTAGCAAAAACAAAAAAGACCTTTAAGGATTTGGAAGAAATATGGAAAGAAAACTACGTCTATACAGGAGATGAATTGGAGCGAGACTTATGGAGCGAGTAATGCAGACCATAGTGGTCGGCGGCGGCCCCGCCGGAATGCTGGCGGCCCTTTCTGCAGCAGAGGGTGGAGGAGCTGTGATTTTGTGCGAGCAAAATGAAAAGCTGGGAAAGAAGCTTTATATTACGGGAAAAGGCCGCTGCAATGTGACCAACGCCTGTGACCGGGATGATTTTTTTGAAAACATTATGACTAATCCTCGGTTTTTATACTCGGCCTTTGCGGCCTTTAATAATTACGATTTGATGGGGATTCTGGAAGATGCTGGCTGCCCCCTTCAGGTGGAGCGGGGAAACCGGGTTTTTCCCACAAGCAATAAATCCAGCGATATTATCCGCGCTCTGGGCACAGCCCTTAAAAAAGCCGGTGTTCAGGTTCGCCTGGGGACTGCGGTCAAAGCCATTGAAAGGGAAACTGTAAAGGGTAGGCCGAGGGCCATGGGTGTAACGCTACAAGACGGGAGCCTCATTCCAGGGGACCGCGTGATCCTGGCCACCGGGGGGATGAGTTATACGTCCACTGGCTCTGATGGTTATGGCATGCGTCTGGCCAAGGCCCTGGGGCATCGCTTGGTGCCTTGTCGGCCCTCTTTAGTGGGCCTGACAACCAAGGAGCGGTGGCCGATGGCGCTTCAGGGATTATCCCTGCGCAACGCTGGTCTCACCCTGTATTCCGGGAAAAAGCTGGTCGCCCGGGAACAAGGGGAAATGCTCTTCACCCATTTTGGGGTGTCCGGTCCCATGGTCTTAAGCCATAGCGCCCGAATCAAGAAGGACCCGGGAAACTATCATCTCTCCATCGATCTTAAGCCAGGACTCAGTGAGGAGCAAATCCAGGCCCGGGTCGTCCGGGATTTTGAAAAATACCAGAACAAACAATTGATTAATGCAATGGGAGATCTCCTTCCCGCCAAACTGATTCCTGTCTTTGTCGAATTAACGGGAATTTCAGGGGAAAAGCGGGTCAACCAGATTACCAGGCAGGAACGGCGCAGGGTTGAGGAGCTCCTTAAATCCATGCCCCTGTCCATTACCGGGTTTACCGCCATGAATTCGGCCATCATTACCTCTGGGGGTGTTCATGTGGGGGATATCAATCCGAAAACCATGGAATCTAGAATTATGGATGGACTGTATTTTGCAGGGGAAATGATTGATGTGGATGCCCTGACGGGAGGATATAATATTCAAATTGCAGCGAGCACAGGATGGCTTGCCGGTAAGGAGTGAAAAATGCAAATTGCCATTGATGGCCCGGCAGGGGCCGGTAAAAGTACCATTGCAAAGATGATCGCAAAGGACCTGGGAATCATCTATCTGGATACCGGGGCAATGTATCGGGCCATTACCTATGGTGTCATGGAAGCGGGGATTCCATTTTCGGATGAAGGAGCCATTATTGATTTTACCCAGAAAAGTACCATTGATTTTGATGGTTCCGCTGTGCTTTTAAACGGGGACGTCATTACTGAGGAAATCCGCAGGCCCCTGGTGAGCCAGCATACCTCGGATATTGCCTGTATCCAGGCTGTTCGGGATCTTCTGGTGAAGGAGCAGCGACAGATTGCGGCTAATCATTCTGTTATTATGGATGGCCGGGATATCGCATCGGTGGTGCTGCCCCAGGCTCAGTACAAATTCTATTTAGATGCCAGTATTACAGAGCGTGCTGTGCGGCGGATGAGGGAATTGGCAGAAAAAGGCATCGATAAGTCCCTGGATGAGGTGAAGGCGGATATTGCTACCCGGGATTATAACGATACCCATCGCGATGCTGGTCCCCTGGTCTGTACTGAGGATGCCATTATCATTGATACCACGGGCAAAAGCATCTCTGAGGTTTGTCAGGCCATTATGACACATATTAAAGGGGGGCCATTATGATTTATCGACTGGGCCGTGCTTTATTCAAATATATTGTCAATATCATCCTTTATCGGTTTACCATTAAGGGTAAGGAGAATGTACCTGAAAGTGGCGGGCTAATTATCTGTCCCAACCATGTTAGCCTTTATGATCCCATTGTCATTGCGACCCAACTGGATCGCCCCATCCATTACATGGCCAAGGCGGAGCTTTACAAGCATGCCCTTGTTGCCTGGGTTATGCGTGCGGTTAAAACCATTCCGGTGAATCGGGGGAATGTTTCTGTACAAACCCTTAAGGAATCCATGAAAGTTCTGAAAGACGGCGGGATTTTAGGAATTTTTCCAGAAGGAACTCGGGTGGCAGAGGGGGAAGAAAAGCCCCCTATGGATGGCTTTGTGGTGTTTGCACTTAAGACAAAAAGTCCAATTTTACCGGTTCATATTCAGGGGCGTTTTAAGTTTAGAAGCCATATCACCATTACTTTTGGAGCGCCCATCACTTTGGAAGAATACTACGGGAAGAAGCTGAAAGCCCCTGAGATGTCCGAAATTAGTCAAAAAATCATGGATCAGGTGTACGCTCTGGATTAGGCCCAGGGAGAATGAAAATATTAGAAAAAAAACACGAATTCGTGCAAAAAATAGTGGACATTAAGGGGGTTTTACAATACAATAATGGAGATAGTCGATGAAAATAATTATTGCTGAAAAAGCGGGGTATTGCTTTGGAATACAGAACGCCATGGCAATGGTGGAAAATACCCTTAAAACCTATCCTGGACAGCCAATCTATTGTCTGGGCGATATTTCCCATAACCGGCAGGAAATGGACCGTCTGATTACCCTTGGGGTGAAAAAAGTGGATACATTGGATGCGGTAGAGGATGGCATCGTCATTATTCGCTCCCACGGTGTGGGAAGGACGGTCATCACTACAGCAGAAGAGAAGGCACTGACCATTGTCAATGCAACCTGTCCTTTTGTCCGGGCCATGCAAAATAAGGTTCGGGATTATTACGAAAAGGGCTATCAAATTGTTATCGTTGGAAATGCCGAGCACCCAGAAGTGGTCGGAGCCATGGGGTGGTGTGATGATTCTGGAATTGTCCTCAGCTCCGGGGATGAAGTGGATGCCTTACCGCATTTCGAAAAAATCTGCGTGGTGGCTCAAACCACTATCATCGAAACTAAATTCCAAAGGATAACCGCAGCCTTGAAAAACAAGGCAGATGAATGTGTTATATTTAATACCATTTGCAGCGCGACGGCTGAGAGACAAGCAGCCGCGGCGAAGACGGCAGAAGGTGTAGAATATATGATCGTAGTGGGTGGGTACCATAGCTCCAATACGCAAAAGCTTTTGGAGGTGTGCAAAGCCCATTGCAAAAATACTTGTCACATAGAGACAGCCGGGGAATTAGATCCTGATGAGATTAAGAAATATCAAACCATCGGAATCACAGCGGGAGCATCGACACCGGATTGGATCGTTAAGGAGGTAACGGAAAGTATGGAAGAAAACGTGTTAGAGCAGGAACAGACGCAAGCGGTTCTGAATGATGTTGCAGATGAAGAGTTTGATTTTGCAAAAGAACTAGAAGACTCGATGAAGTCTATCCGCAAGGGTGCACCAGTGGAAGGCGAAGTTATCGCAGTTGATGCGGATGAAGTGATCCTGAACATCGGATATAAATCTGATGCAGTCATTAAGAAAAGTGACTACACTTGGAAGCACGATGAAGAATTAACAGATTTGGTCAAGCCTGGCGATTTGATTACCGCCATCGTCACCGATTTGAATGATGGTTCTTCCCGGGTAAAATTGTCCAAAATCAAATATGAAAATCAAAAGGTTCAGAATAAATTAGCTGAAGCCTTTGAAAATCAGGATGTTTTGGAAGGTAAGATCAAAAGTGTTTCTGGTAGCGGCCTGATCGTCGATATCGGATTTACCGATATCTTCATGCCTGCATCCCAGTATCATGTGCGTTATGTCAAGGATTTGGAATCCCTTATCGGCGAAGAAGTCAAGGGTAAAATCATTGATTACAATGCAAAGCGCCGCAGAGCAATTCTTTCCCAGAAGGTTATCCTGGAAAAGGAAATCAAGGAAAAACAAGCAAAGCAGCGCGAAGTTAAGGAAAAACGTTTTGGTGAGCTGAACGTTGATGATGTGGTCAAGGGAAATGTTAAGACCATTACCAATTTCGGTATCTTTGTGGATTTAGATGGTATCGATGGCTTCGTCCATCGCTCTGACCTGACTTGGGAACGTGCTAACGAACCTAAGGATTTGGTTCAGAAGGGACAGGAAATCGAAGCAAAGGTTATCTCCAAGAACGAAGAAGACAAGAAGATCAAGCTCAGTGTCAAGGCATTGATGCCCAGACCTTGGGATGTGTTCGTTCAGGAATATAACGAAAAGGATGATGTTGAAGTCAAAATCACCAATGTGTTGGACTTCGGCGCTTTTGCAGAAATCATCCCTGGTGTTGAAGGCCTGATCCATGTTTCTGAAATTAGCTATGACCGTGTCGAATCGGTGGCTGCTGTCCTGAAACCAGGCGATGTGGTCACGGTTAAGATCATCGGCATCAACACTGAAAAAGAAAAAATCAGCCTGAGTATCAAAGCAACTCTGGAAGCACCTGAAAGACCTCAGCGCAGCAGAAGCAAGAAGCGTGAAGGTGGCTTCACTGGCGATCGTCCCAACCGTGGCGGTGGACAGAAGAAGAGAGCAGCACAGAACAGAAACACCACTGTGTATGAAGAATCTGCTAATGTTACCCTTGGTGATGCATTCGGTAATCTCTTCGAAGGTTTATCCTTTGGGGATGATACGGATGACGGCGACAAAGAATAATTGAGAAAAAATGGAACAGCTTAGGCTGTTCTATTTTTTTACTTTAACCCCCCTTAAATGGCATGAGTGTCAATTTTGGTTCTTCTTAATAATCCCGTGGTATGGTTAGTCTATCAACTTTGAAAGGAGAAACATCAATGCCACAGTTTGGAGATCCCTTTGCCGGGAATGTAGAACGGAAAATGAACAAGAAGGAATTGGCAGAAGCCATCCGATTGGATTTGGCTGGAGAATTAGAGGCAATCTATTTATACGATGCCCATGTTCGTGCGACGGACAATGCCATCGCAAAAAAAGTTCTGGCGGATATCCGGGATGAAGAAAAAGCACATATCGGTGAGCTAACAACGCTGATGCGTTATTTAGATGCTGAGGAATATAAGCTCTTTGAATCGGGGGCTGAGGAAGTCCATGAAATGATGCGGGAATTAGGCATTCCTGTGGACAGCACGGATGCAAAGTCTCCTGAGGGTGCTACCATTGGCAGCCTGAAAGAAGAATAGGTGGATCAAATGGATTATTTAGGACGGACGACAGCGCCCTTTGGGGACTCCCTATGGAATGACATTGATGCCCATGTGGTAAAAAGTGCCAAAAAGTTTCTGGTTGGCCGACATCTTATACCCCTTTATGGTCCACTGGGTGCGGGAATTTTAGAAGTCAATGTTGACACCAAAAGAGAAGAAGCCTTCGATGGTGGCATTGCTCGAACCTGCGGACGCAGTATGGTGGATCTTTTACAGATTTATGAAGATTTTTGGCTATTTTGGCGGGATTTAGAAGAGGATGAGCGATTAAATACACCAGTGGATCTGTCCAGTGTGGATCAGGCAGCTCAGACCCTGGCTCAACGTGAGGATGAGATTATCTTTTTCGGTCAGGAGCAATTGGGCATCCAGGGTTTATGTAATAGTGAGGGTGTCATTGCGATGGCCCGGGATGATTGGAGTGTCGGGCAGGATGCTTTCTTGAATATTACCAAGGGTATCAGCCAATTTTATGAATCCGGCATCATCGGCCATTATGCTTTAGCCATGGGGCCAGATTTATATTATAGTCTCCAGCGCATTCTGCCGGAAACGGGTGTCATGGAAATTGATCGGATTCGGGGCCTTTTGGATGGCCGGGTGTATGTCAGTAAAGCTCTGATGGGAAAGGCTGTTTTATTATGTGGAGAAGCCCAGTTTATGGACTTGGCCATTGGCCAGGACATGGCAACGGCCTATGTGGAGTATGCTGAATTAAATCATCACTTCCGGGTTTTAGAAACACTGGCTCTTCGCCTGAAAGTACCCCAAGCTGTTATTGTGTATTAAGTTTATAAGTTTTTAAATAAAAGTACCCCCTGTCCTCGGTGATTAAAAATGACCTGAGGATGGGGGGGCTTTTATTTTAGAAAGAGCATGGGGGTTTTTTACGAAAAAGAGAAAAGCAGGTGGTCCCCGGGTCAAAATTAATGTATAATGAAAGGGATTTTAGTAGACAGAGTGCCAATGAGGAGGTAAACATGGGAGGATTATTCGGGGTAGCAACCCGGGATGATTGTGTGAATGATTTATTTTTTGGGGTCGATTATCATTCCCATTTGGGAACACGTCGTGGGGGAATGGCAGTATGTAAGGACGGATCCTTCGACCGGGCAATCCACAATATTGCCAATGCTCCCTTTCGGACGAAGTTTGAGCAGGATGTGCAGATTATGGAGGGAAATCTAGGGATTGGAGCCATCAGTGATAGTGATCCCCAGCCTCTGATTGTTCGGGCCCACTTTGGCCATTTTGTACTGGCTACAGTAGGGCGGGTCAATAACGCCCAGGCCATCTTAGATCAGGTTTTAGCGGATCGCAGAGGGCATTTCATGGAAATGAGTGCCGGCCAGATTAATACGACTGAGCTGGTAGCGTCGATTATTTCTTCCCATGAAAACCTGCTGGCGGGTATCCGTGCTGCCCAGGAGCTGGTGGATGGATCTTTAACCATGCTGGTGATGACAGAAAAAGGTATTTTAGCCGCTCGGGATCGTCTGGGGCGCACTTCTCTGGTTATTGGGGAACAGGATCGGGGCTATGCCATTTCCATGGAAAATTTTGCTTACCAAAACCTAGGGTATCGGGATGCCTACGAATTAGGCCCCCGGGAAATTGTGATGGTGACACCTGAGGGTTACGATGTGCTTTCTAAAGCCGAAGAGGACATGAAAATTTGCGCCTTCCTTTGGACGTATTATGGATACCCTACCTCTAGTTATGAGGGGCGCAACGTTGAGGAAGTGCGGTATCGCTGTGGAAAAGCCTTAGCTAAGCGGGATCAGGACATTGATGTGGATTATGTCAGTGGGGTACCGGATTCCGGCATTGCTCATGCCCTGGGGTATTCCCACGCTTCGGGCCTACCCTATAAACGTCCTTTGATTAAATACACGCCAACCTGGCCCCGGAGCTTTATGCCTCCTAAGCAGAGTATGCGACAAATGATTGCCCAGATGAAGCTGGTGTCTATTTCCAGCCTCATTAAGGACAAACGGCTGCTCATTATTGACGATTCCATTGTTCGGGGAACTCAGACGAAGAAAATGGCGGATTACCTCTTTGGGGATGGTGCCAAGGAGGTCCATATCCGGTCGGCCTGTCCGCCCATCATGTTTGGCTGTAAATATTTAAATTTCTCCAGGTCAACATCGGAGTACGATTTGATTACCCGCCGGATTATTAAAGAGCGGGAGGGGGACCATGATGCGGAGCGTCTCTTTGAATATGCCGATCCCAATACGGAGGCCCATCAGGAAATGGTGGATTGTATTTGTAAGCGCTCGAAGTTTACTTCCCTTAAATACCATCGTCTGGATGAGATGATTGAGGCCATTGGGATTGATCGGTGTAAGGTCTGTACTTACTGCTGGGACGGGAAAGAATAATGCTATCCCGGGTTTTTGGCTGTGGACTCCTGGGGGTGGATGGCTTCATTATCACCGTGGAGACGGATGTGGCCAATGGGTTACCAGTGTATGCGGTGGTGGGGTTACCGGATGCCGGTATCCGGGAGTCTAAGGAACGGGTGTATGCAGCCTTAAAGAACAGTGGCTATCATTACCCCATGCAGCGAATCACCATCAATCTGGCCCCGGCGGATTTTAAAAAGGAGGGCTCAGCCTTTGATCTCCCCATTGCCATTGGTCTGCTCCTTTCCTCGGAGCAGATCCAGGTGGTGGATATTGAGGATTATCTTATTATAGGAGAGCTTTCCCTGGGTGGGGAGATTAACAGTGTCACTGGGGTCCTTCCCATGGCACTGGCGGCTAGAGACCACGGTTTTAAGCACATTATTGTGCCCCTGGCCAACGGGGAGGAGGCCGCAGTAGTGGAGGGTATTACGGTCTATCCCGCAGGTCATATTACCGAAGTAACGGCCCACTTGACGGGTGAAAAAATCCTGGAAGCCAAGCATGTGCCCTTGGAGGCGCTGTTAAAGGAAGGGCGGGCTTGTGATAAGCTAGTGGATTTTGCAGATATCCGGGGGCAGGAGGCGGCTAAACGCGCTCTGACCCTTGCGGCGGCCGGCGCTCACAATATTTTACTCAGCGGCCCGCCCGGTTCGGGAAAATCTATGATGGCCAAGGCTTTTCCCTCAATTCTTCCAGATCTGGATGCCGAAGAGGTTTTAGAGATTTCTAAGATTTATTCCGTAGCTGGCTTGTTAAAAGGCCAGCGCCTTATCACTACCCGGCCCTTTCGGGCTCCCCATCATACCATTTCTAAAAACGCTCTGGTGGGTGGCGGGCGTATTCCGAAGCCCGGGGAGGTTTCCCTGGCTCATTTGGGCGTCCTCTTTTTAGATGAACTGCCGGAGTTTTCCCGGGGGAGTATCGAAACCCTGCGCCAGCCTATGGAGGACCATTCGGTTACGATTTCCCGGATTAATGCCTCCCTAACTTATCCGGCATCCTTTATGCTCATTGCGAGTATGAATCCCTGCCCCTGTGGCTATAATGGGGACCCAACCCACGCCTGCAGCTGTACACCTGGGGAAATCCATCGCTATGCCAGTAAAATTTCAGGTCCCCTTATGGACCGTATTGATATTCGCATCGAGGTGCCTGCTGCCTCCTTTTCGGAGCTGGAGGGCGGGCCTTCTGGGGAAGGATCAACCGTCATTCGAAGGCGTGTCAATGAAGCCAGACAACGTCAGCGGGAGCGCTTTAAAGAATTTCCAGGGATCTTTTTCAATAGCCAGCTTACCCCCAGAATGATTGCTAAGTGCTGTATCCTCAAGGGGGAGAGCCTGGCCTTTATGGAGATGATCTATCAGAAAATGGCTCTAAGTGCCAGGGGCTATCACCGTGTTTTAAAGCTGGCCCGAACCATTGCCGATGTGGAAGGTGCCGATGCCATCGAGCAGCGTCATTTGGCAGAGGCTGTTCAGTATCGGACCCATAAGGTAAGCCGCTAAAGGCCCGCATTATATTTGAAGGAAAGGAATGAAAGGATGGAGCAACTGTATTGGGTTTGGCTGATGTCACTACCAGAAATCGGGAATGCCACCCGTCATTTATTGTTAACGTATCTGGAGTCTCCCCAGTCGATTTATGAAAGTGATGAGTCCTCCTTAAAGACCATTGAGGGACTGAAGCCAGAAAAACGGGAAGTATTGATGAAAAATCGTGATTTGAAGGGGGCTGAAAAAGCCATCCGTTACATGGAGCGCCATCATATTCGCCTGATCACCCAAGGGGATGCTGCCTTTCCATCCTTTCTTCATGAGATTTATAATCCACCAACGGCATTTTTTGTAAAGGGAAATGCGGAATTACTGAAGGCCCCTTTAAATATTGGAATCGTGGGTTCACGGAAGGCATCGCCCGGGGGCTTAGCCCAGGCTCGGCGGCTTAGCCGGGAATTATCGGATAGTGGGGTTACCGTGGTGTCTGGTTTTGCAGCAGGCATTGATGCGGCCAGTCACGAAGGGGCTCTGGAAGGTGTGGGTTCTACCATTGCGGTGTTGGGCTGTGGCATTAATGTGTGTTATCCCAAGGCGAACAAACTGCTGTATCATGAAATTTTAGAGGGGGGAGGGCTGATCTTAACAGAATTTTTCATGGATACCCAACCTTTAGCCTTTCATTTTCCCCTGCGCAATCGGATAATCAGCGGTCTTTCCCAGGGATTATTGGTGGTGGAAGCAGCGGAAAAAAGCGGAGCCCTCATCACCGCGAAGCATGCCCTGGAGCAGGGAAAGAATGTCTATGCCATTCCCAAGGATATCACCCTCCTACAAAGCGTAGGGTGTAATAATCTGATTAAGGATGGGGCCAAGGTTGTGACGGAGGTCCAGGATATTCTGGAGGATTATGTGGATTTTGTCCAAGTGCCTGATGGGGAAGAGACGGTAAAGTCTGGGAAGAATTTAACATTATCTGAGGATGAAGCGAAGCTGTTCAACCTCGTTGCCAGGGGCTATCACACGACGGATCAATTGGTCTTGGTTTCAGAAAAAACCATTGCAGAAGTCAATGCCCTCCTCTCCATGATGGAGCTGAAGGACATTCTTCGCGTGGATTATGGACGGGTGACTTTGTTGTGAAAAAAGCGGGCTGGGCATAGGCGTTCACGCCGCCTGCAAACCAGCCCAAAAAATCTCTATTTTTTATGTCGGAGGATTTCATCCAGGATATGGTAAGCCGTATCCTCCTTGCTCATGAGTCCCAGCTCTGAAACCGAATCCTTGGTGATGATGGTAACGACGTTGGTATCACCGGAGAAGCCAGCACCAGCCACCTTCAGATTATTGGCAATGACCATATCGACATTTTTTCGGATGAGCTTATCCTGACTGTTTTTAACAAGGTCCTGGGTTTCCATCGAAAAACCGCATAAAAATTGATGGGGAAGGCGTTTTTCTCCAAGAGCCCCTAAAATATCCGGGGTTCGCTTAAGGGAGAGGGAGAGATCGCCCTCCTTTTTTTTGATTTTATCATCTGCACAAACTAATGGGGTATAATCCGCCACAGCCGCAGATTTAATGATAATCCCATGGGATGGGCCCTGAGCCATGACGGCATCGTACATATCCTGGGCACTTTCAACAGCAATATGGGTGGTGAAAGGGACCTTTGGTAATTGGGTCGGGCCGGAAATAAGGGTAACCGATGCCCCACGCAGCATGGCACAACGTGCCAGGGCATAGCCCATCTTCCCACTGGAATGATTGGTGATATAGCGGACCGGGTCCAGGGATTCACAGGTGGGACCAGCCGTAATGAGAATCTTTTGTCCCAGCAAATCTTTAGGACAGGCAATTTCCCGGTAAAGATAATCTAAGAGGACGTCCTCGGCGGGAAGCTTACCGGCGCCCTCATCCTTACAGGCTAGAATACCAGAATCCGGCTCAATGATCATAAAGCCAGCATCCCGGAGGATTCCGATGTTTTTTTGCACGATGGGATTGTTGTACATGGCCGTATTCATAGCCGGAGCAACGATTTTAGGGCAGGTACAGGCTAAGGCCGTGGTGGTAAGCATATCATCCGCCAGGCCGTAGGCCAGCTTGGCAATGATATTGGCCGTGGCCGGTGCAATGAGTAAGGCATCAGCCCGTTTAGCAAGGGCTACATGGGCCACATTATAATTTACCGTCTTATCGAAGGTATCCACAATGGTATTGTGGCCCGTTAAGGTGGAAAAGGTTAAGGGAGTGATGATTTCCGTAGCGTTTTGGGTCATGATGGTGTGAACATCACATTTCGCTTTGGCTAAGGTGCTGGCGACATTGGCCATTTTATAGGCTGCAATACTCCCGCTGATCCCTAAAATGACAGTTTTATTTTTTAATTCCATTGGATTCAGACTTTCTTTATTTTTTTGTTTATTTTATAACAAATACAGGGGATGCGTCAATAAAAACAGTAGACATCACCTTAATTTTTGTGTACAATTACCCCATTAGCATTGTATCCGTTAAACGGAACGATAGCAAGGAGGTCATATTTAATATGAAAAACAAATCAACATCGGATCTGGTCCAGCTTTCTTTGTTTGTTGCCATCATTGTGCTCCTGGCAGTGACACCATTTTTGGGTTACATTCCATTGGGGTTCACCAAAGCGACAATCATCCACATTCCTGTGATCATTGGCAGTATCGTTTTGGGATCGAAGAAAGGGGCATTCCTGGGCTTTGTCTTTGGATTAACCAGCCTGTTAAACGCCACATTTAACCCGACACCCACATCCTTTGCCTTTAGCCCTTTTTATTCCTTTGCAGGGGTAAACGGGAATTTCTGGAGCCTGGTCATCTGTTTTGTTCCCCGTATTCTGGTGGGTATTGTTCCTTTTTATGTTTATCGGGCACTTAAATCAAAGATTGGCAAGGATAGCGTAGCATTGACTGTTGCTGGTGTGTGCGGCTCTTTAACCAACACCGTCTTAGTCCTCAGCCTCATTTATTTCTGCTTCGGACAACAATATGCGGCTGTTTCCGGGGTAGACTATTCAGCCTTGGTTGGCGTACTTATGGGTGTTGTTGGAATTAATGGAATACCCGAAGCCATTGTTGCTGGTGTCCTGACCCTGGCAGTTGCCAAGGTATTGCTCAAATATCAAAAACATGTTGCTTCACCGGCCTAATTTAAAGAATGGATTGTAATCAAAACCCTCATCATAAAACGATGGGGGTTCTTTTTGTATTTAAAAGACAGCCAAACTATTGATGTCGTTTAAACCCTCATTGGTGCAGGCCCTGTTGATTTTCTAAAGCATTATAATATAATAAAAAAATAATAGGAAAGTGAAGGTGATTGAAGGATGCAAAAGCAATGGCTTCTCCGGGGAATGGTTACTGCGGTAGTGTCAGTCGGTTTGTTATTGGGAAATTCAGCGGTCTTTGCCGAGTCCTGGGAGTTTTCAGACCGGATTGCGTCACTCCAGGAGGTTGACCGTGTCTGGAATGACTATGTTCAGCAGCATATCGACCGGGATATGGATGAGCCTGAGGCGTACAGCGAAGCCAATGCTGCCCTGCCGGAGACCTATGATTTACGCACGTTAGGCCTCTCCACCGGTGTGAAAAACCAATCCCCCTTAAGTGATTGCTACGCCTTTGGGACCATTGCCTCAGTGGAATCCAATTATTTAAAACAGACAGGGAAAATGCCGGATTTTTCAGAAAAACAATTGGCATATTTTGCAAAGCATGCCCGTCCAGAAAACCTTAATCAAGGGGGAGAAGGGATTAACTCTCTGAAAAAGGATGGTACCGTTGATGAAACCGGTGCTGGACTCGAATGGGGCGTTGCAACCTTGGCTATAGGGCAATTATCCAACGGTGAGGGCGTGGTGAATTCCTCTAGTGTTCCCCATACGGCAGACGATGGAACCCTGGAAGCAACACACCTTTGGACGGTTTCCGAGGATTTTCGCAATATCAGTGAGGCCCGGTTGACAGAAGCAGAAATACTATCGAGTCCGGCCAATTATAGCACGGGGAGCTATCAATATGATGCGCAGGCAACCCAAAATATCAAGACTTCTTTAATGGAAAATGGTGCCCTTAGTGTCTATATGGGTGTTTATGATGCAAAAAGTGAGGCTGATGCAAGAAGCGTTTGGAATGAAACGACTGGAGCCTATTATAGCAAGCCAGATACGGCACCCAATCATGTGGTCACCATCATTGGCTGGGATGATAATTTCTCCCTGGATAACTTTAGCACAGGAAATCAGCCGGAAGGTAGTGGTGCATGGCTCATCAAGAATAGCTGGGGGGAGAAGCCCAGTGGTATTAATTTTCTCAATGCGGTTCCCAATGACAAGGGGGACAAGGATTATGGTTATTTCTGGATGTCCTATTATGACAAAAGTATTATGGCACCGGTTAGCCATACGGTTGATCCTGGCGCCGATGATCACGACAACCTCGTACAGTATGATTATTTGAATATTCGAAATTATGATTCTATTGTGAAGGGGATTACCCAACAGATTCTTAAAGAAAAGGGCATGACAGCGGGACAGTCTGTGGCCAATGTCTTTACCGCAGCAGATTACGAGACACTATCAGCCATATCGGTCATGACGCCAGAACCCAAGTATCAGGGGGAAATTCAAATTTATCGCAATTGTACACCAGAGAAAATAGAAGGAAAAACTCCTGATGTGACATTGAATACCGGAGTTTTTGAAAATGCAGGTTTCCACACCTACGATTTGGGCGAACAGGCCATCAACTTACGTCCCAACGAAAGTTATACCATTGTACAAACGATAACTGGTGGTAAAGATCAAAGCTACCTGCCCGTTGAATTGGGATCGCAACCGAAAAGTCTGACGGGAGGACCGACGGGATCCACAGCCGTCTGTAATCCAGGAGAAAGCTATGTGCAGACGACCGAGGGCTGGGTTGACTTAGCCCAAATTGGAGAGGTGGTGGTTCAGAATGAATCAGCAACGATGACCCTTACGGTTGGTAATGCGATGATCAAGGCCTACACCCAGAACCGGGAAGCAACGGCGGCGGAACTGGTCATGGCCCAGATTGATGCCCTGGGCGAAATAACACGTCTGGATCAGGAGCCGCAGGTTTTGGCAGCCCGGGCAGCCTACGAAGCCCTGGATGAAACCGAAAAAACCCAGGTGGAAAATATAGCTCTTCTTGTCGCAGCAGAGAAGAAAATTGTCGAATTAAAAGCAGCACAGGCACAAAATCAGGCAGAGGCACAGTCATCAGAGACAAAAGCAGCAGACAGAAATAATACCACTACCGGTGTAATGGAAAATGCCACAGGACTCTGGATTGGTTCGGGTCTGCTCTTCATTGCATTGGTAATCGGTGGTTGGTATGCTAAAAAACGGATGATTCCATAGCAACCAGCCTGTGTTTTGTGTTATGATGAATTACAAATGACCGTTAAGATGCGGAGGTTGTAATGCAGGTGGATTTAGTGGCGTTGACCCAAAAGCTCATGGAGTCCCATGGTCAGCGGGATCTTGAAGAAGTCATGTCCTATATGGATAAGGATGTTTTATGGATTGGCGCTTTAAAGGGACAGTATGTCCATGGCAGAGAGTCCATGCGTGGGATTTTGTCCCAGGAACAGGACGTTCTCATCCAATCGGAGGCGATTGTCTATGAATTGGTGTACAATACTGAGACGTTGGCCATCGTAACCGGCCAGCTCGATGCCTATACTAAGCCGGAATCCGGTTATCTGCTTAAGCAAAATCAGCGGGTGACCTTTGTCTATGAAAAAAAAGAGGACCAGTGGAAGGTGATCCATCTCCATGTCTCAAATGAATGGGACGTCCTCCAGGAAAATGAATTCTTTCCCTATACCTGTGGGCGGGAAACCTACCTCTATATGCAAGAGCAGATTGAAAATTTCCGTAGACGTTCTGATAAACTCATGGTCCATATTGGTAAAAAGTCCTATTTTTTAGAAAATGAGAGTATTTTATTTATTGAAGCCAACCGCCACCATTGTATCGTTCGTCAGGTTGCGGATCGGGTAGAAATTGATGAGTCCATCACGGAGCTATCCATTGGCTTGCCGAAGCACTTTTTTCGGGTACACCGCAGCTTTATCATCAATCTTTATTATGTCGAACGCCTGGAATATGGCATGGTGTATCTTAGTCAGGGGATTGAAATCCCAATTCCTAAGCAACGGTACGGAGAGATTAAAGGGCAACTGATTGCGAGACTCTCAGAAATTGGGCTGTAGTTTAATGAATGCGAATTAAAGTAAAAGAAAATGCCGTCACCGGGTTAACGGTTGACGGCGTTTTTTGAAGGTTTCATAGAGTTAAAAATGAAGGAACTATAGTAAAGTCTTGCATATTAAAGAGATTATCTTGATAAAAAGACTCTAAAACTTAAGAATATGAATAAAAAACTTAAGTATTATTCATATTTTACATTTTGTATACAATTCTATTCGGTTTTTATGATATGATTTATAAAAATAATTAAGGTGTGAAATGGAGTTGAATATATGAGTACAGCATTTTCGCAATCAATGCCTATCCTGGAAAAATATACGAAATTGTTATTCGAGAATGATCGGATTCCAGAAGAGCTTTTTCAAAAATATAAAGTAAACCGGGGACTCCGGGATCTTGAAGGCAAAGGGGTCTTAACCGGTCTCACAGAAATTTCCGAGATTCAATCCCATATTGAAAAGGACGGGAAAAGGGTGCAATGTGATGGCCGCTTATTTTACCGTGGAGTGGACGTTCGAGATATGGTCCGGGGATGTGTGGAAGAAAAGCGTTTTGGATTTGAAGAGACCACCTACCTCTTGTTGTTTGGCTCTTTGCCGAGTACTCAGGAGCTTAAGGATTTTGTCGATGTTTTATCCCATTACCGGACACTTCCAACGAGTTTTGTTCGGGACATTATTTTAAAGGCTCCCAGTAAATCCATGATGAATACCTTGGCAAGAAGTGTGCTGACTCTTTATTCCTATGATGATTTTGCCAGTGATACGTCAGTCTCCAATGTTCTGCGCCAGTGTATTGAACTTATCGCGCTTTTTCCGCTTTTAGGCGTTTATGGTTATCAGGCTTACCGCCATTATGAACACGGGGAAAGTCTGTTTATTCATTCCCCTGACCCTGAGCTGTCAACCGCTGAGAATATTCTCCATATTCTGCGACCGGATAGTCAATACACCGAGTTGGAAGCCCGGATTTTAGATATTGCCCTGATGCTTCATGCGGAGCATGGGGGTGGGAATAACTCGACCTTTACCTGTCACGTCGTTACTTCTTCGGGCACGGATACCTATTCGGCGATTGCAGCAGCATTAGGTTCCCTTAAGGGACCCAAACATGGCGGCGCCAACATCAAGGTGGTTGAAATGTTTGAGGATTTGAAAAAAGAAGTCAAGGATTGGAATGATGAGGTGGAAATTGAAGGGTATTTAGGGCGTCTCCTTAACAAGGAAGCCTTTGATCACGCCGGTCTGATCTATGGGATGGGTCATGCTATCTACTCGAAGTCTGATCCTCGTGCTGAAGTTTTTAAGGAATTTGTCCGAAGCCTGGCAGAAGAAAAAGGACGCATGGATGAATTTAATCTATACTTTAATGTTGAGCGTTTGGCACCAAAAGTCATTGCGGAAGAGCGTAAGATCTATAAAGGTGTTAGTGCCAATGTGGACTTTTACAGTGGTTTTGTCTACCATATGTTAGGATTACCCACGGAGCTGTACACCCCGATTTTTGCTTTTGCCCGGATTTCAGGATGGAGTGCCCACCGCTTAGAAGAGCTGATTAATGCGGGTAAGATTATCCGTCCTGCTTATCTGGCCATTGAGGAACGTAAGGACTATGTCCCACTAAATAAACGATAATCGATTAAAGAGGATAAAAAAGATTCACCCCGGACCCAGCAGTCGCTTGTTGCCAATCGCCTTTGGCTCTTGGACAAGCGTTGCATGGGTGCTATATCCCAAATCAAAGATTTGGATAGCACCGCAAGGCGCTGACGAACAAAGGGAAAGTTCTCAGTCGTCAGTGCGCAAAACCTTCGGTTTTGATCGGGTTTAAGGCAGGTTAACTTTCTTAATTTGATGAAAGCCCAAAACGCCAGCCCGCAGGGGCGCCAGGGTTCTCGTATTTTTATCATCACCCTGACCTGGGTTTGTCGACAGTCTGAGCCCTTGTGAGGGCTTTTTTTATGTGGATTTGAGAGAGATTATTTTTTGATATACCCTTTTCATTT
>NZ_FNOU01000009.1 GCF_900107125.1 Eubacterium barkeri | reverse complement strand
CACCACCATCGTCTACCGCCGGAGTGAAGTCGAACTTCCCGCCCGGGTCGAAGAAGTCCACCACGCCAAAGAAGAAGGCATCGAATTCCACCTCCTCACCAACCCCAAGGAAATATTAGTAGGTGAAGACGGCTGGGTCACCGGCCTGCGCTGCGTAAAAATGGAACTGGGGGAACCCGACGACTCCGGCCGACGCCGCCCCGTGGAAATCCCCTGCAGCGAGTACGACATCGACGTCGACACCGTCATCATGAGCCTGGGGACCTCCCCCAATCCCTTAATCTCCAGCACCACCGAGGGCTTAGAGATTAACCGCTGGCAGTGCATCGTCGCCGAAGAAGGCACCGGAAAAACCAGCCGGGAAGGCATCTACGCCGGCGGAGACGCCGTCTCCGGCGCCGCCACCGTCATCCTGGCCATGGGGGCTGGGAAGGAAGCGGCTGCGGCTATTGATACGTATCTAAAAGCGCCACATATAATTTAAGTATATCATCCTACACTACAGAGCAATAATCCCTTACGTAAAAAAGGTTACCTGCATTATGGCAGGCAACCTTTTTTATAACTTTATTTTACTTCTGATTTATAATCTTCTATGCAGTTTCCATATTTTCTTCTATTTGACTCTGGCTGCTTTTCCATTTGTTGTATTTCATCGTCTTGTATACGCCTAAGGCGACTTCCAGGATGATGAGTACGATGGGCAGCGACCAGAACAATGGGGAACTGGTTTCATGGGCACCTAAGAGCGGTATAACGGAAAAGACGATGATGGATCCTGTGGCAATAGCCATGGTCGGTGGATCCACAAATCCTTCGCCATAAACCATGAAGGTTTTGGAGAGGTAATCGCCCAGGAAGGCGGAGAGGATACCGAAGGCAATCCCCCAAACCAGACAGGCTTCTAATGAGCCGCCATTTAGGAAGATGACCCGGGCCATATAGGCTGCCACAAATCCAATATGATGGAAGATGGGAATCGGACAGCCGGACAAATAGGTGAAGAATGCAACCACAGCCACACACCACACGGGGAAGATGGACGCATCGATCAATGCCGTATTTCCGGTTGTTCCAGCCAAGCTGCACATCAAATACACGAAGTAAGCAGCAATACCACCAAATACCATCCCCGTTAATAATAATTGTACGCCACCAGAAATGGTCTGATAGGGGACCCAGACATCTTCTTTAACATCGGCGACGGAATAACGGCGGCCACCTTCTGGCACTGCACCCAAAAGTCCTTCTTTCAGACCCTTACGGGCAAACAGCACACGGCCGAGCAGGGAGATGATGAAGACCGTCATGGCAACCGTGTCCAGGCCACCAGCAAAGAAGGTGGACAGGAAGACATTGATATACCAGCCAAGGATGGCGAACACACCACCAACCACCAGGACATCCACCCGTTTCAGAGAAGCCAACGGCGTGACAATATCCTTGCTGTCAGGGAGATAGCCCCGCATTTTGGCGTAGGCTGCTGCACAGCAGGCAGGTGCGAAACAAATGTGTGGTCCTAAGAAGAAGCCAAAACCAACATCGGCCACCCAGTTAAAATCGGAACCGCAGATATTGGCAGCTGCCCCGACAAGAACAACTAATGCACAAAGGATGATATTCGGGAAAGCCCCGAGGGCTGACCCGATTACTCCAACACAAAAGGCTAAGAAAATCGTAATTAACGGACTCATCGCGCCACCTATAGCTTGAAGGCGGTATAGCCATCATCCGCCATAATGGTGGTCCCATTAATGGCAGATGCATCTTCCGTCGTGGCCAGATAAACCACCCCGGCAATCTGCGCCGGTGTCAGAATCTTATGCATCATATGCAGGGATTTGCCGTGTTCTTCGGCCTCCGGATCAGCATCCAGCACAGATTGGCACATCTGGGTAGCGACCCAGGCCGGCGCAACAGAGACCACACGGATGCCATATTGAGCCAGTTCCTTCGCTGCGGTTTGGGTGACCAGGCGTACTGCCCCCTTCGATGCGTGATATGCAATGGATTCCGTATTGACCAGATACCCGCATAGGGACCCGATATTGACAATCACGCCCTTGCGTTCTGTCATCAACGGTGCGATGTATTTCATCATCTGAATCGTCCCCAACACATTGATATTAATGGTCTTTGCGACTTCCTTCATATCTAAATCGAAAAAGTCGACACGGGTACCGGTCACGCCGGCATTATTGACCAAAACATCCACTGCACCATAGGTTTCCTTAATGATTGTTGCGACGTTCTGGCAATCTTCTTCATTGTCAACGCTCGCCTTTATCCACTTGGCTTCGCCTTTTTGATTTAATTTACGTTCAGCTTCTTTTCCTTCCCCTTCTCGCCGGCTTAAAATCACAACCGCAAAGCCCTCTTTAATGAATTTTTCCGCGATTGAAAAGCCAATTCCTTCTGATCCTCCAGTAACGACTGCTACTTTTTTCATAATATTCCCTTTCTTTTCTTAATGCTGTTACTCCCTCAGTAAACGATGGCTTTGTCAGGACTAGTGCAGGCCGGGATCACCAGTGTTCATCCACATGTGGATGGCTTTGACCTCCTGGAATTCCTCTAAACCATAAATTCCCAGTTCCCGACCCTGGCCGGACATTTTGTAGCCGCCCCAGGGTGCATGGTTGAAGGCCCAGTTAAACATATTAATCCAGACAATCCCCGCACGGATTTCCTTGGCAACACGGTAGGCCTTGCTGGCATTTTCTGTAAACACACCGCCCGCGAGGCCATAGCGGGTATCATTGCCTTTTACAATGGCTTCTTCTTCTGTCTTAAAGGTTTGAATGGTCGCCACCGGTCCGAAGATTTCTTCCCGCACGATTTTCATATCCGGCGTGCAGGCATCAAAGACGGTGGGGCGGACGAAAAAGCCATTGGCACATTCGCCATCCGAGACGGCATAACCGCCAGCGACACATTTGGCACCTTCGGCTTTGCCACTTTCAATATAACCCAGGATGGTGTCCAGCTGACCCCTGGAAACAACCGCGCCGATATCCGGATTATTGGTTCCAATACCAACGGTCATGCGCTCTGTTTTTTCAATGAGGATCTTGAGGAATTCATCGTGGACGGATTCTTCTACAAACACGCGGGAGCCGGCGCAGCAATTGGCACCCTGATTGGTAAAGCAGGTTTCCATGACCCATTGTGCCGCAGAATCGATATTCGCATCGGCAAATACGATTGCCGGAGATTTGCCACCAAGTTCCAAACCGACACGCTTCATATTGACAGCGGCCGTCCGGGCGATATCCTGACCGACTTCCGTACTCCCCGTCATTGTAATCATATCCACATCGACGCTTTCAGCCAATTCCTGACCAACTGTTGCACCTGAACCCATAACCAAATTCACTACGCCACGGGGGAAACCAACTTTGTCGAAAATTTCAAAAATTCGGATGGCCGTCAGGGGTGTCAATGATGCTGGTTTGAATACGATGCTGTTCCCAGCAGCCAAGGAAGGTGCCATTTTCCAAGCCCCCATTAGTGCCGGTACATTCCACGGGGCGATAAGCGCGCAAACCCCGATGGGTTCCCGTACAGTGATGGACTGGATGGCTTCGCCCATTTCCATGGGATTGACTTCCCCTTCCGGTGCCTGTATTAAGCTGGCATAATACCTGAATGTTCCGATTGCCATGCCGATATTTCCCTGGGCATTGGCCACCGTCATCCCTGTATTCATTGACTCTAAAAGACATAGCTCGTCAGTGATTTTTTCCATCTCATCGGCAACTTGATTTAACACATGTGCCCGGGCGATGGGAGACATCCGCCGCCATTCTCCTGCTCCGTAAAAGGATTCCTTAGCCGCTGCAATGGCCCTTTGGGTATCCTCTACCGAACCATTAGCGACCTCTGCGATGACCTCCTGGGTAGCCGGATTAATGATTTTACGCGTTTTTCCTGAAGCAGCATCCACCCATTCTCCATTGATATAATTCTTTTTGATTTCCATTGTTCTTCTCCTAAACATATGCGTTATACGTCACGGTGATATAATCCTTGATTTCTTCTAACGTTGGCATCTTTGGTGCATTTTGGATTGCAGCGTCATCCGGCAGATATTTAGCAACGCTTAGGCAATCCTCCAGAGAATATCCCTGGCTTTTAGCTGTGGGCAAATCAATTTCGCGCATTAAGTCACCAACACGTTTAGCCATGAGGTCGGCCAGCTGATCTGATGGGATATCGTCCTCAAATGGGATTCCCATGGCCTTAGCCACTAGCTTTGCGTCTTCCGGGCAATGTTTGCCGGCATAATACATGGCGCCAGGAAGACCCCAGGCACATCCTAGACCATGGGGGATATGGAACATCCCACCAAAGCATTGTGCCCAGGCGTGACCCATTTGGCAACCACATACAGTAATGGCCATACCTCCGAGATTGGCCGCATAGGCCAATTTTTCACGCGCTTCTTCATTTTCAGGCTCTTTTACCGCGACAGGCAGCCATTTCATGACGATCCGAATGCCTTCTTCTGCGAAGGTATAAGCATAGGGATTCCAATTTTTTGATGTGATAGCTTCTGCACAATGCGCTAATGCATCCATCCCTGTTGCTGCGGTTTGGCCTTTGGGTAGGGTATAGGTCAATACCGGATCGACTAGCGCCAAGTCTGGTGCATACTCCGGAACTTTTTTAATTCCTGTTTCTGAATCGGCAATAACCAGATATTGTGTGTTTTCGCTTCCCGTCCCAGCCGTTGTAGGAATGGTGATGAGTGGGATCCCACGCTTAACTGGCGGTGCTAAATAATATTTATTGATGGGGCCTTCATTCCCAGTCAGCAGGGCAATGGCCTTTGCTGTATCCAGACTGCTGCCGCCTCCAACAGCAACAATTCCATCCACCTTCTCCGCCTTTGCAAAATCACCGCCAGCGTCGCAGGTGTCCGTCGGTGCATCAATGGCGACTTTATCAAAAACAACAACTTGGAGACCAGCGTTTTCCAATTGTTGCTGGACTTTAGTCGCAATCCCAAATTTTATGAGATCGGCTTCTGTCACTAACATAACCTTCGACATTCCAAGCTCTTTTGCTTTTTCCCCCACTAATTCCGATGCCCCTGTACCAAATAATGTTGGGCAAAAAATATTCCAACTTGCAACCTTCATAATTACCTCCTCTTTTAACTTAAACTATTTTTAAATCTGCTGATTTGTCATTATTATATAGGGATGTAATCGAAATATCATTATCTCAAAAAGCCAAAATACGACAATGGATTTTTCATTATTTGAAAAATTCTATTCATCTTCCATATTTAAAAGACGAAAAGATAAATACAGATGATATTTCAACTCGACTTCCTTGAGATTAATTTCTGCAATCTCTTGTATCATCTTAATACGGTATTTTATGCTGTTGTAGTGAAGGCCCAGGACTGCAGCGGTATCTGCCTTATTGCCAAAACAGTAAAGATACTTTTTCAGACTGATGAGGTAATGCGTATTAAAACGTTGGTCATAATCTTTTAAAAGCCATATAGCCGGGTGTATATAGTGATCAACGGGATAGCTTTCTTTTGCAAAAGAAAGAATAGCATCAATAACGACGTTCTGATAGTAACTCAGACCGATTTCACCACTACTTTTGTGGATGGCATAGCGCGCCTGACGATAAAATTCGAAGGTCCGTTCCGCATCCCGGTACACCATGCTGATACCCGCAATCAATTGATTGGTCTCACAGAATAACTGAAGGGTATCTCGAATGGTAGACAACATTCTTTCCGGAATACTATCATATGCCATCACAATCACGACAGACCCTTTAAATACGACGCTATGATGACAGGGAAGAAGTGTTTTTAAGCGATTGACGATTAATTCACCAGGTAAATTATTCCCCGATAAATTAACTTCCTGCCCTTTCTTATCTACTGTATCCAACACAATCAAGACCTTCTCAGCACCAAGGCTTAACGCTTTATATCTTTTACAAATCTTTTGGCTTTCAGTCAATTGATTTGCTTGTAGAAGTTCATATAAATACATATCATAAGTGCTGCCATTGACAGCGTTAAAGAATGTATTGTTTTGTACGAAAATCCCAACGGCTTGACTTGCCGCTTCTAAAATGAGGGGATCCTCCGCCTTGAAAGGTTGGTTATAATCATAAACCCCTAAAAATCCCCGGTATCTTCCTTTACAATACAGTGGCATCCGCAAACATGAATAGCCTTCGGGAATCGGACTTTCAATGGGTTCACCTTCTTCGCTGTGAAGCGCTTCGATTATTCGATTTTCTTGCATAGAACGGATAATTTCATCCGATACATACCGTTGGCCAATGCTTAAATCCCATAAATCATTATTTAAAGGCGTCAGTTGCGTACTAGCAGATAAAATTCTAAAATTCGCATCAACAAGGACAACCGGATTATCCAGAAAAGTGGTGACCATATTAACGATCTTTTGGATATCTGAATCCTCTGCCATCATCCTGAGTAAGATTTGATAAATTTTTGCGAGTTCCATTCAACCTCTCCTATCCTTTATAAAACTCAATCACAAACGGCTTCTTCAATAATAAAATCTATTGTAAGATTTTATTACTTATTAATCTATATCATTTGATACAAATATGATATGCTTTTATGGAGACACGCAGGCGTAGATTCCAAAATAAGATTATAATGAGGTATGAAAAATGCGAACGCCACAATACTATATTGAAAATACTTTTTTGGACCATTATTCAGATATTTTGTCCGTTGGGACGATCGTGGAGTTTGAAGCCAATGTACTGCTCAATCCCTTGAATGAACGTATGAATGAGTTGTATTATATGTTGGAAGGGAAGAGCGAACTTGGTATGCTCAATGAAAAAGGTGATGAAAAAATCATTTGGTTTTTAGGGGAAGGCTGTCTTTTTCCTCTGTACAGTCCTATGCACTGGGAGTATATCATCGAAACAGATACCCTCTTTCTACGATCCATAACAAGAATAAAGGCCATTAAAATCACCCAGAAGCAATTTAAGGATTTAGTTCGGGAAAATGTCGAAATGTCTTTTTCGATGTTGGATCAATACGCTGATCTCTGCGACTTATTGCTCTACGAGGTCATGAACCATTCCTATGAAAATGCCTTTACAAAGGTTTGTAGTTTCTTATGGATTTATAACCAGCGTCTACAGACAAAAGGCATTGAAATGACCCAAGAAAAAATCGCCCTAACCATTGGTACAACACGGCTCAATGTCTCTAGGGCTTTGAAAAATCTTAGAGAACAAAATATCATTGAAACAAACCATAAACAAATCCTCATTCATAATGAACAAGCTCTTAAAAAATTATGTAAAAGAGAAATTTTAGAGGATTTCGATTCTAAAAAAAGCACTTCAGATAGGATTATTCCTAAATAAAATTAATTCTATTTAATAAAAAAGCAAGATTATCCAATTGAACATTCTTGCTTTTTTCATTATTCATTTCACCCACCGAATATAATCTGCCTTCCGGGGCGCCGCTTCCTTCATTGGCCCATCGGCATAGCCCAGGGTGCAATGGCCCACACCGATGTAATCCCCGGTGATGCCCCATTTGGCCAAAAGGGCTTTGCCCTCGTCACAGTCAAATTCTTCTTCGGCCCGATTGATCCAGCAAGAGGCGATTCCCAGGGCGTGGGCGGCATTCATCAGATTCCCCATGACCAGGCTGCCGTCCTTAATGGCGTTGGCATTGGTCCGGTCCGCCAGTACGATGACGATGGTGGGGGCTCCGTAGAAGGGATCGGTCCCCGGGGCGCCAAAGAATTCCGCGTTCATTCGGGTCAGCTGCGCAATGGTATCCGCATCCTGAACCACCACCATAATGGGGGATTGCAGACCACGGGCTGTGGGGGCATAGGTGCCCGCCTTTAAAATGGTGTCGAGGACCACGGGGTCCACCTGGTCTTTCTTATACTTCCGGCAGCTGCGGCGGGTCATTAAATCCTTTATGGTATCCATTTTCGATTATCCTCCTCGGTATTGTGATTAGTCTTTATTGTAACACTTTTTCTGAAAAGTTATCCACATTTTCTGCCAAAATGTGGATAACACCCATGTGTCCCTCACCTCCGCTTACTTTCTCTGCACAAATCAATGAACAACTGCATCAATGGGCTGATCCACTTGTTTTTATGATGCCCGCAAACCGCTGAAATCTCCCGGCCCATCAGGTCGGTGGGCAGCTCCGCCAGGGTACCGCCCTCCAGCTCCTCCTGCACTGCAAATCGGGGAAGATAGGAAACCCCCATATGACTGGCCACCAGGTTTTTAATGGTTGGGATACTCCACAGCTCAATGGTGTGGTCCAGCACAATGGATTTTTCCCGCAGATAGGCCTCGAAGATCTGTCTGAAAATACAGCTGGGCTCATTGATGATGAAGGGCACAGGAATCTGCTGGTCCGAGGTGATGAAGTCGGGATACTGGGCTTTTAGTTCCGGGGATGCCACCAGCGCCAGGGAGCAGCGTGTCATGGGCCAGGTCACCAGGCTTGTTCCAAAGCCGCCCACGTCGTCGTAAAAAACACCAAGATCCAGTGTACCGTCCATCAGTGCATCCCGGATATCATAGCAATTCATAGAGCGCAGAAATAAGCGGGCCTTGGGCGCTTGCCGATGAAATTCTTTTAAGACTGCAGGCATGCGGTAGCACAGCAGCGTCTCACCAATGCCGATGCGCAAATCACCCTGACATTCTGTCAGATCGTCTTCAAAGTTCTGCAACCGCGTAACCGAGGTGAGCACATCCTCCACATAGGGCAGGAGATGCTCACCCGCCTGGGTGATGACCATTTTTCTGCCAATCTTTTCAAAAAGATGGGTGGACAGCTCCTGCTCAAGCTGGGCAATTTGAAAGGTTATGGTGGACTGGGCATAATTCAGGCGCTTCGCCGCCTTGGAAAAACTGCCTTCCTCCGCGATGACCCGAAAGGTATTGAGGTATTTTAAATCCATCATCTGGCTCCAATCCTTCGATAAAATCGAATTATTTATTCTATACTTTCAATTTGATTAAATCATCTGATGGCTGTATTATAGACCTAGAATCGGAGGTGCGCAAGTGTTATTGTCCATTATTATTTCCTACCTGCCCTATACCTTGGTGACGGCCTTCACCCCGGGACCCAACAACATCGTCGCCCTTTATGCCATCAGCCATGGGGGATGGCGCCGGGGAAGAACACCCTCCTGGGGATTGGCCTTGGCTTTTTATGTGTGATGGTTCTTTGTGCTTTGTTCTGCTACGAGCTGGCACAGCTCATCCCCTCAATGGTGGGGATGCTCAAATATATCGGTGCGGCCTATATCGTCTATTTGGCCATCCATGTCGCTTTGAGCAAGCCAGAGGACGGCGGAGGGGAGCCCGTGTCCTTCATGAAGGGCTTCCTCCTGGAATTCGTCAATGTGAAGATTATCCTCTACGCCATTACGGTTTATACCGGCTATGTAATGCCCTATACGACAGATCTTGGCGTACTGCTCATCCATGCCGTCGTCCTGACAGCCATTGGGGTGGCCGGAAATCTGGCATGGGCGGCGGCAGGGGGGCTCTTCCAGACCTTCCTGACGAAGCATTACCGTCTCTTTAATGGCCTGATGGCCCTGGTGCTGCTTTGGTGTGCCGTGGCTCTGGCCTTTAATCTTTAAGGCGTATGCAACCCATCCCCATGACCCTTGGGCGCAAAATGATTTTTTCTGTAATACAATAATGGCATCATACCGCTTGTGCGGCAGATGCCATAAAAAAGCCTATTTATTTAAATAAACCCGTCTCAGTTGCGGACCATCGGGTACCGGGGCCTACACCATCAATTCACAGATGAGATTGGAGAAGGCCACGGGGTCTTCGATGGCCATACCTTCAATTAAGAGGGCCTGGTCGTAGAGGAGCTCGGCGTATTTTTTCAGCCGGGCATCGTCCTTGGCTTCGGCGGCTTTTTTCAGACCGGCGAAGACGGCGTGGTCCCCGTTGATTTCCAGGACCTTTTGGGCCTTCATCATCATATCCGGGGTCTGGCCCATGGCCTTGGCCTGTTCGGCCAGAACCTTTTCCATTTCCAGGGAGAGGCCTTCGCCAGTGGCGAAGCACACGGGGTGGGTCTTTAAGCGGGTGGAGAGTTTGACTTCGGCCACCTTATCCCCCAGGGCTTCCTTGACAGCGGTTAAGATGTCCTTGGATTCTTCGTTCTTTTCTTCCGCTGCTTTCTTTTCTTCTTCGGTGAGCTCGATACCTAAATCATCATCAGCCACGGATTTGAATTCCTTTTCGTCGTAGCTCTGGAGGACCTTGAGGGCGAATTCGTCCACTTCTTCGGTGCACAGCAGAACCTCGTAGCCCTTGTCCATGAGCATTTCAATCTGGGGCATCTTTTTGATTTTATCCACAGATTCCCCGGTGGCGTAGTAGATGTACTTCTGATCTTCCTTCATCCGTTCCACGTATTCCTTGAAGGTGGTGGGTTTTTCTTCGGTGGAGCTGGCGAAGAGGACCAGATCCTGGAGCTTGTCCTTATTGGTGCCGAAGTTATCGTACATCCCAAATTTCAGGCGGAGGCCGAAGTTTTTGAAGAAGGCTTCATAGGCTTCCCGGTCCTTGAGCATCCATTCCTTTAATTCGGAGATGATCTTCTTTTCCAGACGCTGGGCGATGGCCTTGAGCTGGCGGTCCTGCTGGAGCATTTCCCTGGAAATATTGAGGGAGAGGTCCTGGGAGTCCACAAGGCCGCGGACAAAGCCGAAGTAATCCGGCAGCAGGTCTTCACATTTATCCATGATAAGGACCCCGGAGGAGTAGAGCTGCAGCCCCCGCTTGAAGTCCTTGGCGTAGAAGTTATAGGGCACCTGGGAGGGGATGAAGAGCAGGGCATTGTAGGATAACAGCCCTTCCACGTTGGTGGAGATAATCTTGGCCGGGTCGGCGTAGTCGTAGAACTTATCCTTATAGAACTGGTTGTACTCGTCGTCCTCCACCTCGCTGCGGCTGCGTTTCCAGATGGGTACCATGGAGTTGATGGTTTCATCTTCGTAGTACACATCGTACTGGGGTTCGTAATCGTCTTTTTCCTTTTCTTCATCGGTGGCTTCGATGAGGCTGCGCTTTTCCACATTCATGACGATGGGGTAACGGATGTAGTCGGAGTAGCGTTTAATGAGTTCCTTCAGACGCCATTCGTCCAGATACTCGGAGTATTTTTCGTCCTCTGTATCGTCCATGAGCTCTAAGGTGATTTCAGTACCGACCCCATCCTTGTCACATTCGGTGATAGTGTAGCCATCGGCCCCTTCGGATTCCCAGAGATAAGCCTGATCGCTGCCGTCCGCCTTGGTGCGTACCGTAATTTTTTTGGACACCATAAAGGCCGAGTAGAAGCCTACCCCAAACTGGCCGATGATGTCCATGACATCGGTGCCGTCCTGTTCGGCGTTTTCGGTTTTAAAGTCCAAGGAACCACTCTGGGCGATAACGCCCAAATTGTTTCCCAGTTCCTCTTCGGTCATCCCGATCCCATTATCGGAGATGGTGAGGGTACGGGCATCCTTATCCGCGGCCACACGAATCTGGTAGTCGCTGCGGCTTAAACCGGATTCTCCGGTCTTGAAGTAACGCTTGTCGATGGCATCGCTGGCGTTGCTGATGATTTCCCGGAGGAAGATTTCCTTGTTGGTGTAAATGGAATGGATCATGAGGTCCAATAAACGTTTGGACTCGGCCTGGAATTGTTTCTTTGCCATATGTTTCACTCGCTTTCTTTATATAATCTGTTTTTTAGTCAAAATTATTAGCACTCTTTATCATTGAGTGCTAAAGCTATTGTAAGGCATTTTGAGTGAAAAATCAATATTTTTCCATCATTCTTAACCCGAATTTCAGATTTATTTCAGAAATTTCGTTATTCACTTTAAATAAACCAAGCTCCAATTCTAATGATTTAAGGATAATTTATAATAAAGGGTTCTATGATGACAAAAATGACTTTTTTTGATAAAATGAAATCATCATCATTGATCTTCATAATAGACAAGGCAAAAGCGTAAGACCCCATGTTTGAACGATAAGAAGGGAGGGGCACAGGACTCAATTTTTCGATGGCTGTCTTTGTTTTCCAAGATATGGAGGTTGATTACCATGTTAAAATCCTTTACTCGTAATTATCAGGATGATTCTACGGATGCAGGCTTTCAATTCACCTTTTATTGTGATGTCTGTGGCGATGGCTACAAAAGCACCTTTATTGAATCGAAAACCTATAAGCAGGGTCAAGGGCTCCGGGGAATTTCCAAGGGGCTGGATGTCTTTGGACAGTTTGTTGGAGGCCGGCTGGGTAATGTTGGCTATTCCCTGGAACGGGGGGCCAGCATGCTGTCTGAACGCTTTGATGGCATGTCTCCGGACTGGCAGCGGGAGCATGAGGAGGCATTCTTCTCAGCCCAGGAAGAGGCTCAGGCCCATTTTCATCGCTGCCAAGGCTGTAATAATTACGTCTGCGATACCTGCTTTAACGAAGAGGCCGCCCTGTGCACCAATTGCGCGCCCCGCCAGGATGTCTATGTGGCCAAGGCCCGGGCAGAGGCCATGCGCCGCAATATTGATGAGGCTGGAGCGGAAGCTTCGGTGTGGGCGGGGGAGATTGAGCACAAGGCGACGGTCTGCCCGTCCTGTGGCAAGCCCGCAGGCAGCGGCAAATTCTGCAGCCATTGCGGTGCGCCCATGGGACTGCCCAAATGTCCCGGCTGCGGTGCCCCTGTGGCCAATGGCCTGAAGTTCTGCCCGGAATGCGGTGCCAAGCTGACTGCGTCTGCCCCTGGGCTGTGCGAAAAATGCGGGACACAGAACGCCCCAGGGACAAAGTTCTGTGGAGAGTGCGGCAATAAACTCGTCTGATGCCTTGAAATGTGCGCAGAAAAAAACAGAGCCGATGACCATGCCATGAAGCAATGGTCATCGGCTCTGTTGTAAGTCAAGGCAGGCGCAAATCCGGTTATCCATAGATGGACATCGGTTCACTGTCTATCCTTGGGTAAAATGAATTGATTTAATACCTCAAACACGGTTTTCGGTTCAACCGGTTTTGCAAGATGTGCGTTCATGCCTGCACGCAAGCTTTTTTGCACATCCTCCGCAAATGCATTGGCCGACAGTGCCACAATCGGAATGGTTTTGGCCTGGGGATGATGACTTTCGCGGATGGCCATGGTTGCCTCATAGCCGTTCATTTGCGGCATTTGAATATCCATTAGAATTAAATCAAAGGTTCCTGCATCACTTTTTGTAAATTTTTCATAACCGACCTGGCCGTTTTCTGCAACCGTGACCCTTGCTTGCACCTTTTTCAATATTTTCTCGATGACTTTTTGATTAACCGGATGATCCTCACAGAGCAAAATGTGTTTTCCTGTCAGATCCACGGTGCCTTGCGCTGCGGATTGCCGTTGCTCCTTTGCCTTTTCATTTGAGTCTGCGATGTGGAGCGGCAGTTCTACAACAAAAGTGGTGCCCACGCCTTCTTCGCTTTTCACCGAAATGGTACCGCCTTTCAGATCAAGAATTGCTTTTGCAATGGAGAGCCCCAGCCCTGTCCCTTCAATTTTAGACGTCAAATCGGTCTCGCCGCGGTAAAAGGGTTCAAACAAGCGCTCCTGCTTTTCCGGACTGATCCCGATACCTGTATCTGCTATTTCGAATCTGTACACACCTATCCCGGGCTTGCCTGAGGGATGCTCCGTGATGCGATAAGAAATGACACCTCCAGCAGGGGTGTACTTAATGGCATTGGACAGGATATTATCAAGAGCGCTGTGGATGCGCGCAATATCACCAATACAGGAATCGTGGGTAACATCGATATCAAGATTAAATTTTTGCTGTTTTTGTCGGGTTAAACTCTGATAGCTTGCAGCCGTTTCCTGTATCTGCCCGGTCAGTGAAAACGGCTCATTCACCATTACCATTTTCCCGCTTTCAATGCGGCTCATATCCAAAATGTTGTTGATTAGGGAAAGCAGCAGCGAAGAGGAGGACTGTATGGTTTCCAGACTCTCATGGACTTGTTTCGCATCCTGCTCATCCTCGAGTGCAAGTTCACACATGCCGACAATTGCATTCATTGGCGTGCGGATGTCATGGCTCATGGCCGACAGAAAGTCGGATTTTGCATGGTTGGCCTGCCTTGCAACCTCAAGTGCCTGGCTCAATTTTTCGTTCTTTTCCGCCTCTTCTTTCAGAATGGCGGTCACATTGATGCGCGTCAAAATATAGATGTTATTTTCCATATCATAGGGCACAAAGCGGCTTTTCACGGTACCGATGGTCCCATCCTTTTCCACGGTTTTCGTCAGGAACTCGTAGAAACCATTTTGAACAACAGCCGCCATCACATTTCCCGGATCTGTATGAAGCAGGAACGCCTCTCGTTCCCCGGGGAGCACCACATCCTTCGCATAGCTCTGCCTGATTTCTTCATAATCCAGCAAGCCGTCATGTTCCTTTGAGCGGCCTTCGCCATAGTACATTATTTTTCCGCAGCTGAAGCTCACACTCGATATGCTCTCATAATCATAGGTCGTCGAAGAACGCAAAACCTCCTCCGCCATTTTTTGCTGATGAATATCATAGCAATACTCGAACAGAATGGTTTCCCCGGTATTGGGCTCACAAACCAGATGGAGAACATTCCGGACCCATATAATCTGCCCGGTGGGCATTTTTCTGCGATACTCCAAAGAAAAGTCGATATTGCCTTGCTGGAGCTGGGCGTTCAGGTAATCCGCATCGTTTAGCCCCAGGAATTGCTCGCGGCCTTTCTCATCAACAATTAACCGCTCAACCAGCGCAATGGAATCTGCCATTGTTGAGCGTGTGGGATCGCTGTTCTCAAAAACATCGGCATACTTATACTCTAATGTTTTACCGGTATGCAAGTTAAATTCCGCATGAAGCAGTAAGCCTTTTTCACCAAGCAATGCCTTTTGCTTTTCCATTTCATATTTTGCCTGTAAGGCCTTTTGTTCATCAATCACACGCGCCGTGCACACAACAATGCTGCTTTTTTCATCCTCGTCCGGCAAATTGGTAAACCGGAATTCCGCCCAGTGTGTGCTGCCGTCCTGAAGTGCAATCTGTGCTTCAAAAACCACGTGTGCATTCTTTTCTTCGGCCTGTGAAACGGCCTCGCGATAGGCGGCTTCATATTCGGGCATAATAAAGCCCAAATCCAGCCAGGAGTGGGGATAATTATCAAGAACAGCCGGTACCATAGAATCGCCTGAACATCTGGGACTAAGAAATGCTTGGCCGGTGGAGGGATCATAGGACCAATACCACAGGTCGGCATGCTCCGTGGCCGCATCTAAGGCCCGTTCACTGGCCCGGAGCTTTTGAGCAATCCGTCGCTCCTGCGTAATATCTGTATAGTGCACATAGATAAAGCTTGTGCCGTCCGGCTGACAAATGGTATTTCCCTGCACACAAATCCAGCGATACGCCTTGGTTTTAGCATTGAGCAAACGGCAGGTATACTCCGATTTTCCGTTCCTTTTCACAGCGTCTTCCACAACGCGCCGTGCGCCGGATAAATCGTCCGGATGAATCATCTCAAAATTCATTCCCTTAATGCTGGCCAGATGTGCCTTTGCATCAATGCCAAGTGTTTCGGAAAACTGCTCGCTGACCACCATGGGAAGCAGCTTGACCCCATTCCAGCGATAGAGGCAGATCCCACCCGGCACATTGTGAATCACATCCCGCAGCTGTTGCTCCTGCTGCATTTGCGTCGTCACATCGCTGTAGGTCGCATAGATTGTCGCCATACCGTCAGACAGACGCAGTGCATTAATCTCTAACCGTACACTCTTTGTTTTGCCGTTTACCAAGGTGATGCGAAGCGTTCCCTCGGCATGGTCTTTCCCACCCAAAAGCTCCTGGGTCATGCGTGCCACCGTTTTTAAATCTTCCGGGTGAACACCCACTGTCAAATCTGACTGGTAGCGTGCTCTCAGGTTTTCCTCGGTGTCTTCAAACAGCCTGCAAAATCCCTCATTCATATACTGGATTTCATAGGTCCCATCGGTGGTGCTTGCCCTGGACACAATGATGCCGCAGGATATGTTTTGCACCAGATCCTTCAGCTGCTCCTGTGCTTTCTTTTCGGCAGTGATATCCGTGAGATACTCGACACGGGCTTCTCTTCCGGCCCACTGCATCAGCTTGCCACGAGCCATCAGGTATTTATCGATGTGGGGAAGATAGTAGATATTTTCTTTATCTCCCCCTTTCTCATACTCGGCGCGCTCACAGAAAGAGCAGGGTTCATCATAACCAAGCAAATACTCATAACATACCTTGCCCGTATAGCTGCTATCTTCAATTTCCAACATCTTTCGAACTGCCGGATTGATATAAAGCAGCTCACGCGTTGCATTGTCACTGACGATAATCCCGATGCTTGAATCTTCCGTCAGGCTGTTCATCAGTTTTCTTTGCTGGGGCATTTCTGTAAACGCCGCATGGATAATCGGATAGCCATCCTCTATACCGGTCCGTTTAAAGCTGCCGCTAATCCACACGTACTCACCATCGATATGTGGAATGCGATAATCCAGAGATACCACTTCATCGCTACCTGCTGCTTTTTGAAAAGCGGCAAATACCTTATCCGCATCCTCAGGGCAGACAGACTTTTCAAGGCCACTTTGCACCAGCGCCTCAAATTCTGCAGGTGAGTGGCCGGAAAGTACACAAACGCCCTTCGAAAAATAGATCATCTGATAACGGCCGTTGACCTGTTTGTAAAGCGCCACACCGCCGGGCATGGCATTTATCAAATTGTCCAGCTGTGCCTGCTTCTCATGCTCGGGCGTAATGTCATAGCATACTGAAATGATGATATCTTTGTCCTTTTCATCGAGGGTCCTCTGCCCGATGTCATGTAACCAGATATAGCTGCCGTCTTTCCGCTTCATGCGGTAATCCACCGCATAACGATTGCCTTCCGTCAACTGTTCTGCTATGGCCTGATAGACAGCATCACGCTCACTGGGATGAATGGCGTTAATAATCATGCCGCCAATTGCAGAAACAAATTCGCTTTCATTGGTGTAGCCCAAATAGTCCAGCATCCGCTGATTGATAAAATAAAAGGGTAAGTCCTTTTGCAGATATGCGCCAGTCAGTCCGCCGGGGATGGTCGATGCGACCAGCTTGCGCTTCATTTGCGCGATTTCCTCTTTATGCTTTGCAATGGGGTAGAACTCATCCGCTTGCTGCGCAGCATCTGCCACCGAAAGGTGCATGGAGCAGAGCTTCTCCACGCCATCCTCCATTCTGGATGCGGCGGTGGCGCGAACTAAAAGCGGCACGCCCTCGTTTTCCAGCACTACACGGAGAAAGGCCACCCCAGTAGATTCTGATGTCGGCGTATAATTCTCCTGCAGAATTGTCATTTGATAGGGGGTGGGCATCGCTTTGATCTCACTGCGCACGTAGCGTTCCGCTTCCTCAATGGAGTGAACATCTTCATGGTCAGAGGTGCCAAACCACTGAATATCCTGCGTTAATACTGAAAGTGTCTTTTGGCAGTCTCTTTCCACAAAGTCCCAACTGCAGAAGGCCTTTAATAGAGATAAGGTGTTTTCCATTCTAACTCTCCTTGGAATGACCCGGTTCGTATCGGGATTGATTGTCATGACGGCTCTATGGTCCCCATCAAATACTCCAACAGCGTATCATACAGCAGCCGGGGATTCACCGGTTTTGCCAAATGTGTATTCATCCCGGCGTCAATGGATTTCTCAATATCTTCAGGATAGGCGTTGGCGCTCATGGCAATGATGGGAATCGTTTTTGCATCTGATCGGTTTTGGGCACGAATTGCCTTGGTTGCCGCTAATCCGTCCATTTTTGGCATCCGGATATCCATCAGAATCAAATCAAAAGCATGGGTGCTGCTGTGTTCAAATGCGGCCACGCTCTCGTATCCGTCTTTTGCCCATTGAACCGCGCCTCCGGCTTTCTGAATCATTCGCATTACAATCTCAGCGTTCAGCGGGTGGTCTTCACAGAGCAGGATGTGCTTGCCCTTCAAAAAATCATTATATTTTTCATCGTGCATGGTCTCCTTTTTGCAGCTTTCCGCAACTTCACTTTCCGGCACAATCTCAAAATCAATATAAATGGTGAAGGTCGTGCCGACACCGACCTCACTGTCGACTTCAATGGTTGCGCCCATCATGTCCAGCAGATTTTTGACGATGGACAGGCCCAGTCCCGACCCGGCATACTTCATCGTCATTTCATTGGCTTCCTGCATAAACGGAGCAAATAATTCATTCTCCACAAAATCACGGCTCATCCCAACGCCTGTATCGGATATGGTAATCTTGTCGTGGACCATATCCTCCGTGCGGGAAAGCACCTCAAGGGAGAATACGACCCTGCCGCCTTCTGGCGTAAATTTAATGGCGTTGGACAGCAAATTCAGAACAATCTGACGGACGCGAATGGGATCCACACGGATGTAAGACGATGGGTTTGCGTTATTGGCCCGGATAATCAGTGATACGTTTTTCTCCTTGGCCGAAAGCTGGACCATATCCAGACATTCTGTGAGCAAATCTTCCGTTTTGCACACCCTGGGCTCCAATGTCATTCGCCCGGACTCGATGCGCTGAATATCCAGTGTGTCGTTAATCAGGCTGAGCATATATACACCGGACTGACGTATCTTTTCCATATCTTCATGTAATTTTTCCGGATCATTTTCTCCAACGGACAGCTGCGTAATTCCAAGAATTCCATTCATCGGTGTCCGCATATCATGGCTCATGCGCGAATAAAACTCGGACTTTGAATGCGTCGCTTTTTCGGCGGCAATGAGCGCAATTTTCATTTTTTCCTGATACCGCTGCGCATTCCGAAGATTGCGCTCTTTAATCAAATATAGGGAAAGCAGCTGTGACAGAAAAATCAGGCCGTCCAGCTCGTCACCATCCGCGTTCCAATCCGGGCGTTTACTGGTGCAGTCATCAAACCCGACAAAGCCGCAAAACTTATCCTTGTCAAACATGGCAAACTGGATGGTCGCACAAATCGATTGCGATTCAAACAGCTCCCGCTGAATATCCGGAAGCGTTGATGTATCGGGGCATACAAATTCTCCCGTTTCAGCAAAAAGCTGATCATATCCATATTCCGCATAGGACATATGCTGCAATTCATCAATCTGCGAAGCAACCCCATCGGCGCACCATTCATAGGTATTGTCACCGTATTGATTATCCTCGCTGTTTTCGAAAATATAGACTCTGCTGATGTAAAATTCTTTGCCAATCAGTGCAAGGGCATTATTAATCCCATCGTCCAAATTGCGGCTTCCGTATAAAGATTCAAACATCTTACGTTCAAAGGTTTTCTCTTTTGATGCATGCTTCATAGCGTACCTCCCTTCGGCCTGGGAGAAGATGCTTCCTTTTTCTGAAAGCTTCGTGCCAATGTCCCGAATAATTTTTGTGGTTCAATCGGCTTTGACAGATGGGCATTCATGCCATGGGCCAAAGCCATTTTCTTATCCTCGTCAAAGGCATTGGCCGTCATGGCGATAATCGGCACAGTCTGAGCATCAGCACGATTCAATGCCCGTATGGCATCTGCCGCCTCGTAGCCGTTTAGATTTGGCATGCGAATATCCATTAAAATCAAATCATAATAGCCCAAACGGGAGAGTTTGAACTTTTCCACAGCAATCTGACCGTCTTCGGCCTCTTCGACCTGTGCGCCCTTGTCCGTTAATAAGCGCACGGCAATTTCCCGGTTCAGGGGATGATCCTCCGTCAGCAAAATACGCTTTCCCCGGAAGCTGATGTCCGTTGCTTCTGGCTTCGGCTCTTCCGAAACGGGACGCATGCTATCGTACAATGTCTGTCGAAGCTCCGACATAAACATCGGTTTGCGACAAAATGCGGTAACGCCGGCTTCTCTGGCTTCCTTCTCCAGGTCGGAGTAATCATATGCCGTGAGAATGAAAATGGGGGTTTCAGCTCCGATGACATGGCGGATGCGCCGGGCGACCTCGATTCCGTTCATATCCGGCATGAGCCAGTCGATAATATAGGCCGCGTATCCACGCATCAGCTCCGAGGCTTTTTTTGCCTTCAAAACCGCCTCTTTTCCGGTCAGGGTCCATTCCGCATTCATGCCGATTTCGGTCAGCATGGTGGTGACGCTATCACAGGTGTCATAGTCGTCATCCACCACCAATGCACGCAAGCCGCAGAGCTTTTCGTTCTGGTTTTCAGTCTGTTCTTTTGTGGGAAGTCCAAAGCTGAGGCCCACCCGAAACTCGGACCCCTTGCCCAGCTCACTGGAAACAGAAATCGTACCACCCATCATATCGACGATATTCTTAACGATGGCGAGGCCCAGTCCGGTACCCTCTACGCTGTCCTTCTCGTTGTCCTGGACCCCGCGCTCAAAGGGTTCAAAAATATGTGCGGCATCTTCGGGCGAAATGCCACATCCCGTGTCCTTGACGGTAAACACATAGCTGCCAATGTCGGGGCTGGTTGACGGCTTTTGCTCAATACGGATGGATACCACGCCACCGGGCTTATTGAACTTAATCGCATTGCCGATGAGATTAAGAAAAATTTGATTGAGCTTCATGGAATCTGTCAGGATCTGCTCATCCCGGACATGGAAGGTATCTACAAACAGCTCCAGTTGGTTGGCCATGATCTGACTTTGCACCATATCCACCAGCTCATGCATCACAGCAGGCAGGTGACAGGGTGCCGACTGGAGGTGCATTTTGCCGCTTTCTATACGGCTCATATCCAGTACATCGTTGATGAGATTAAGCAGGTGGTTGCTGGAGGTCATGATTTTCGCCAGGCTGTCCTGCAGAACCTCCTTTTCATCCATATGGCTGGTTGCAATGGCGGTGAAGCCAATAATGGCATTCATCGGCGTCCGGATGTCATGGGACATATTCGACAGAAAATCCGTCTTAGCTTTGCTGGCGTATTGCGCTTGCTGCAGAGCAAGCTGCAGCTGTTTATGCTGCTCGACCGCCTCGCGCTCACGCCGCTTATTTTGAATGTGAATAAACACGATTAAAATGACAATCGTCATCGCCGTCCAAATCATGGAATAGCCATAAACCACAGCCTGAAGCATCGTTCCCGCAATGGGAAGGAGGATAATCAGACCAATCATGAAAAGCTCTCTCCGCTTGGAGACATCTTTTACCCTTCGGCGGACCACGAAGCACAGAACAATCGAGTAGCACAGCTGCACTAAATTGGAAATGACCACAAATGCATAGCCGGTACTGCGACAATACAAGCCATTGGCATCAATATAATAGAAAAGTCGCGTGGGTATGGCGACGAACATGGCTGCTGCGGTAATCAGGAAGAAGGCTGTACTGAGAAGATTCTTCTTCCCCGGCACGCCGGCATCATCATAAGCCAGATACTGAACATATTGGACCCAGCACCAACAAACGGCTGCGGAAACCATCAGATTCAAGCCATCTACAAGATTGGTGATTAAGGACAGACTTCCCGTCAGTTTTCCATCCAGCATCCAACCTGCCGTGTCCAGCAGATTCACGGCGATGACCGCAATCAATAATTGACTAAATAGCCTGCAATCCCTGAATTGATTGCGATCGGCAAATACTTTACTAAAAACAATCAAACTCAAGACAAGATTAAAAGCCCCCATTTGAAAATACATGGCGCCAAGCATAAAATTCCTCCTTTAGTTCTTTTCCATATATAACTGTCTGTACTAATTATATCATGATAAAGTTGAAAAAAACAGTTAAAGCCGCACATCGATGTGTTTTGGATATCATTTCATCCTCCATCTGTTCTGCTTTCAGCAGCCCATGCCGATGAGTGGCCATGGATACTGTAATGACCGTCGAAATCCAGCATCCTTAATCAAACCGTGTTTTATGGCACCTTTAAGCCCGATTCGCTATAGTAGGGGCAAATGAAAGGGTGGTGCTACGAACAATGAGTGTGAAAAACTGTCCCATTAACCCCTTAAAAATCGCCGTCATCGGCTGCGGTATGGTGGGCTCCTCCTCGGCCTTTGCCCTCATGCAGAGCGGCTTATTCTCTGAAATGGTCCTGATTGATGCCAATCATGCCCGGGCTGAGGGGGAGGCCATGGATTTAAGCCACGGCATGTCCTTCGGCCACCCCATGACGATTTACGCCGGGGATTACGATGATATCCCCGATGCCGCCATCATCATCATCACGGCGGGTGCGGCGCAAAAGCCCGGGGAAACCCGCCTGGACCTGGTGAAGAAAAATGTGGGGATTTTTCGCCATATTATCCCGGAGATTACCCGTCGTGACTGCCAGGGGCTGCTGCTCATCGTCTCCAATCCCGTGGATATCCTGACCTATGCGGCCATCCGCCTATCGGGCTTCCCTGAAAACCGGGTCATCGGTTCCGGAACGGTGCTGGATTCCGGGCGGTTCAAATATCTGCTGGGGCAGCATCTGTCCGTGGATAGCCGGAATATCCATGCCTTCATTGTGGGTGAGCATGGGGACTCCGAGCTGGCAGTTTGGTCCAATGCCAGCGTCTCCGGGGTGCCCATCCATGATTTCTGCGAGATGCGGGGCCATATGGACCACGATGGGGCCATGGAGCGCCTTTACCAGGATGTTAAAAACAGTGCCTACGAAATCATCGACCGGAAGGGGGCCACCTACTATGGTATCGCCATGGCCGTGAGGCGGATCTGCGAATCCATTGTCCGGGATGAAAAGTCTGTCCTCCCGGTTTCCAGCATGGTTCATGGGCAATACGGGATTGATGATATCGTTCTGAGTCTTCCTGCCATCCTGGGATCCGAGGGGGTGGAAACCATCGTCCCCATGTCCCTGGATGACCATGAACAGACCAAGCTACAGGCTTCCGCCAGGGTACTGAAGGCTATTGCGGAAGAACTCTTCGATTAAAAATTGCCCAAGGGTTAAAAATCTCTCCAGGAATGAGAAATTTACCCTCGTCAAAGGCGAAAGCTATTGATATAATAATAAAATTATCTGAGGGAGTTTAAAACAGGGGAGATATTACCATGTCTGCACATCAGCACTATTTTTTATACGATCGAGTTGCCGCCTTTTATGAAGCCTTTCTGATCCATCTTGACGTTGAAGGCGCTTTGGCCATCCTGTCCAGGGATGTCTGCGCCGTCAGTTCCGGCCGGGATGGGGTGAATCATAACTTTGACGAGGTGGCGGCCTCTCTGACCCAATCCATCGACCTTCTGGCCAAGGATGATGCCCACTACGATTTCATCATCCGGGGCTATTGCGAGATTCAGAATACAGCCGAGGTATGGACCTGCCTCTTCCAGCTCATCACGGTGAAGGTGGTGGGACCGGCCACCTTCCACTTCACCCGGCGGGCCACCTTTACCTTTAAGGCCGAGGAGAGCACCTATCGGGCCTGCGCCATCCACGTTTCCGCACCCACACTGCTGCTCCTGGAGGGGGAGGTTTATCCCCAAAAGTATACCCAGGACCTGCTCTCCGATACGCAGCTGAAGACGACCTCCCCCATCGACCTCTTTCACTCCCTCTCTGACGATATCCGAAAGGATCCCCTGACCCAAGTACTCAACCGAAAAGAAGCCACCCGCCTCATCAACCAATCCCTTCGTCGGGAGACCCAAAAGCTGGTTTTACTCATTGTGGATGTGGATAATTTCAAGACCGTTAACGACCAGATTGGCCACTACTATGGTGATATCGTCCTGGCACAGCTGGCCCAGGAGTTAAAAAACACCTTCCAGGCCACCGACGTGGTGGGCCGCATCGGCGGGGATGAATTCTTCGTCTTCCTGGAGGATTACAGCAGCCTGGAGGATGTCTATAAGAGCGCCCAACGCATCTGTACCCTCTTCGACCGTACTTATGTCGAGAATGGCGCCAGCGTCTCCATCTCGGCCAGCATCGGAATCGCCATTTCTCCGGAACACGGGGCCACCTTCGAGGACCTGTACCGTGCGGCAGATACGGCGCTCTATGCCGCAAAGGGGAAGGGGAAAGGGTCTTATGTGGTCTATCATCCCCAGCTGGAAAACGGTGGGATTTCTGCGTCCACTGGATGCGTTTCTATGGACTACTGGCTAAAGGGCTTCCCCGATGGCAAGACCAAATTCATCTTCAAGCTTTTGTACGGTGCCAAGGATTTCATGGCCAAAGCCCAGATAGCTCTGGGGATGATTGCCCAGCATTTTGACTTCAGCCGGGGATATCTGATGGAATTCAGCCCGGACGGACAATATTTAAGCAATACCCTGGAGTGGTGTGCCCAGGGAATTCAATCCCAGATTCAAAACTTCCAGCATATCCCTATTACCCACTTCGAAACCACTGTCAAGCTCCTCCGCCAAACCGGCCTCTTCATCATCACCAATGTGGATGAGCTGCCATCCGGGACTGAACGACAGGCCTACGCCGCCCAGGACATCCGATCCCTCATCCTTTTTGGCGTAAAGGACCGCGGTACGATCAATGCCTTGGTTGGTTTTGATGACTGCCTTAAAGAACGCACCTTCACTCCCGAGGAAATTGATGACTTGAGCACCCTTTCCCATCTGATAGGGGCCCTGCTTTTCTACAACCAGCGGAATGGGACTGATCAGATTGAAGCATAACAAGCCCGGGAGGCCACACTATGGCGATTACCATCAATGATTTACTCACTACCTGCCCATCCCTAAAGGATTCCCGGCTCGTTGCTGGCCGAGGCGGTCTGGACCATTTCGTCTCTTCGGTATCCGTTTTGGAATACGTGGACACCGATGCCACGGCGGACCAGCTCTATGCCCACCATGATTTCATCGGCGGGGAGCTTGTCATCAGCGGCTTTGTCGCCATTAAGGATGACATCCAGGCCCAATGTGATAATATCCGTCGCCTCAGCCAGTGCGGGGAATCCGGCCTCATCCTTTACTACGTCGGGGTCTTTCTCCCCGCCATTACGCCACCACTGATTACCCTGTGTAATACCCTGGATTTCCCGCTGATTTGTATGCCCGAGGGCCGGGTAGACCTCCGTTATGCCGCGGTCATCACCGATGTGATGGAGCAGATCTTTTTAGACCGTGGCCGGATGGCTGGACAGGGCCGGGCCCCTTCTGAAGATTTAGTCGCCGCAGAGCTGATCCGGGCCATCTTAAAGGATGATCCCCTGAAAATGCACCGCCTGGCCGATATCTTCGGGGTGGATGTGGCCGCCATCGAAACCCTTTGGATTTTGAAGGGTGCGGCCACCCGATCCGGGCGCAACCAGCTGAAGGTACTGGCCGCCGACCTGCTGACCCACCAGGTCCGGCCCTTCATTGCAGACAGCTACGAGGATATGGTGGTCCTCTTCATGGGAAACCTGGGAGCCGATGCCCCGGACCTTGCCCAGGCCCTGCTGGATGACTGCCAAGCCGCTGGGTTGACGGTCACCCTAAGCTGCTTCAGCCATCTCCAGGATACCCGATCAGCCCGACTTTCTTACCTCACCCATCAGAAGGCATTGTCCCCGGCCCGACGGGTCTTTCCCCGGAAATCCGTCTTCACCGGCGGCGATTTGACCTTCGTCCAGAATCTCTGCCAAACAGCCGAGGCAGGGGAGTCGCAGGTCAGCCAATTACTGACCGTACTGCTCCCCCTGGAAGACCATCGGGAATCCGGCATCCTATTGTCCACCCTGACAACCTACCTCCTGGACGAGGACAGCCGAATCCCGTCAACGGCATCGGCTCTTTTTGTCCATCCCAACACCATAAAATACCGTCTGCGAAAAATCGAGGGCCTGTTAGGGCATCCCCTCAAAAAAATGCCCGAAGCCCTGAGTCTCTATACCGCAGCGGCACTTCGCCGCCTCCTCCAGATTTAAGCTGCCCATAGGGCCGTACCCCTCCAGGGAGAGGGATTGTCTTTTTAGACAATCCCTCTCCCTTTTTTCTGTCGTCCCACCCGAGGACATTCGACGAGGCAATGGCTATAATGGAGACAAACTCATATAAAAGGAAGGATGAAACTATGCGAACCATCGGATTACAAGAAATAGAAGATATCGCCCTGGGTGCCGCGATGCTGGGCTCCGGCGGCGGGGGAGATCCTTATATCGGCAAGCTGCTGGCCATCGGAGCCATTAAGGCCTGCGGGCCGGTGACCCTGTTAAGCCCGGATGAAATCGAGGATGATGCCCTGGTGGTCCCCATGGCCATGATGGGTGCCCCGACCATTTTAGGGGAAAAGGGTATCGGCGGAACAGAGTATCAACAGCTGGCTGAGATGGTGTCCCAGTTCTTCGGACGGCCCATTGATGCCATCATCCCCATTGAGGCCGGTGGGGTCAACAGCATGATTCCCATTGCAGCGGCCGCCCGGCTGGGCCTCCCCCTGGTGGATGCCGACGGCATGGGCCGGGCCTTTCCAGAGCTGCAGATGGTCACCTTCACCATTGGGGGGATGGATGCCTCACCCATGGCCCTCACCGATGAGAAGGGCAACACCGTCATCTTCCGGACCATCACCAACGCCTGGACCGAGGAGCTGGCCCGGGCGGTGACCATGAGCTGCGGCGGGTCGGTTTCCGTTACCCTCTACCCCATGACCGGTGCTAAACTCAAGGCCTATGCCGTCCGGGATATCATTACCCGCAGCCAAACCCTGGGGGCGGCCATCCGCCAGGTCAAGGACAGCGATATGGGCCATCCCGAAGCGGCTTTCCTCGAAGCCGCCGGAGGCTTCGGCCTCTTTAAGGGCAAAATCACCGATGTCCTCCGGGAAACCCGGGGCGGCTTCAACGTCGGTCATGTCTTACTCGATGGCATCGGCGAATTCAAGGGCCGCCGGGCCGAGGTGGAATTCCAGAATGAAAACCTGGTGGCCACCGTGGATGGCCGCATCCTGGCCACCACCCCGGACCTCATCACCCTGGTGGATGTCAACACCTTCCATCCCATCACCACCGATGGGGTGAAATACGGTAAACGCGTCATGGTGGTGGGCCTGCCCTGCTATCCCCTCTGGCGTACGCCCGAGGGCCTGGCACTGGTGGGTCCCCGGTATTTCGGCTGTGATACGGATTATATCCCCCTGGAAGAGCGGGTGAAAGGAGAAGCCCATGTATAAGCTTGGAATCGACGTCGGGGGGACCAACACCGACGCGATCATCATCGATGATGCCCTGGAGGTCATTGCCTCCTGCAAATCCCCCACCACACCGGATATCACCTCCGGCATTCAATCGGCCATGGCCCAGGTTTTAGAACAGGTCGACATCGACCGCCAGACCATCACCCAGGCCATGCTGGGCACCACCCAATGCACCAACGCCATCGTGGAGCGCCGGCACCTGGCTCCCATCGCTGTGGTCCGCATCGGGGCCCCTGCCACAGCCGGTATTCCGCCCATGGTGGACTGGCCCGGGGATATCCAGGCCATGGTGGTGGCGAGCACCATCATCGGTGGGGGATACGAATTTGACGGCAAGACCCTTGCCCCCCTGGACGAAGCCGCCCTTCGGGAATTCCTGGCCCCTTTGAAGGGACAGATCGAAGCAGTGGCCATCTCCTGCGTCTTTGCCACCATCCGCACCGAACAGGAGGAACGGGCTGCCGCCATCTGCAAGGAGGTCCTGGGGGATATCCCCGTATCCATTTCCAGCGAAATTGGTGATTTAGGACTCATCGAGCGGGAGAATGCCACCATCCTCAATGCCGCCCTCTACGCCATCGCCCGGACCTTCACCGAGGGCTTCATGGCCAGCCTTCAGGCCCAGGGTGTGACCAAGGCCCAGGTCTACCTCTCCCAAAACGATGGCACCCTGATGACCGTGGACCACGCCCGGCGCTATCCCATCCTCACCATTGCCTGCGGACCCACCAACTCCATCCGTGGGGCCAGCTTCTTGAGCCACCGCCCGGATGCCCTGGTGGTGGATGTGGGGGGCACCACCACGGATATTGGTGTCATCCAGAACGGCTTTCCCCGGGAATCCAGCATCGCCGTAACCATCGGGGACGTTCGGACGAATTTCCGGATGCCGGATGTCCTCTCCATTGGGCTGGGGGGCGGCTCCATCGTCCGACAGCGGGAGGACGGCCACATTACCGTGGGTCCGGACAGCGTGGGCTACCGCATCACCGAAGCGGCACGGGTCTTCGGAGGGGATACCCTCACCGCCACCGATATCGCCGTGCGCCTGGGCCTGGCCCAGATTGGGGATGCCCAGCAGGTCGCCGATCTGGATGAAGACTTCGCCCGGCAGGCCATGGCCGTCATTACCGCCATGGTGGAGGACGGCATCGATGCCATGAAGCTTTCCGCCGAGGGGGTGGATGTGATTGTGGTGGGAGGCGGTAGTGTGCTGCTGCCTGACGAATTAGAAGGGGCTGCCCAGGTCCTGCGGCTGCCCCACGCCGGTGTAGCCAACGCCATCGGCTCCGCCATTTCCAAGGTCAGCGCCACCTATGAGCAGCTCATCAACTACGAGGACATCCCCCGAGAGGATGCCCTGGCCACCGCCCGGAAGGAAGCTATCACCATGGCCGAAGCAGCCGGGGCTAAGCCCGGATCCGTGGAAATCATCGAGCAGTCGGATACCCCCTTGGCCTATTACCCCGGCAATACCAACCGTATAAAGATCAAGGCCGCCGGGGATTTGGGGCAGGGATAAGGCCTGCCCCGCGGCCCCTGGCGGTCCAGGTGGTTGGTCGGCTCGTCAATTAAGGGAAAGTGATCCTCCTTTTTAAAGCCCTCCTCCAAAAAACAAAAGAGAGCCGCAGGAAAACCTGCCGCTCGATTAACACAGCCACGCCAAAAACACCCTCTGGACAGAATCATCCGGTCTTTGGCTTTGAGGCGGCGTATGGAGGTGCGACTTTTTTCCTGCACAAGGCATCACAAAACGAGGGGAAGCCCCCTAGTGATTTGATCAGCCTAAAATTAGCAAGACAATGTGCGCATTCCGTCGTCCTCCTCAATTTTTTATGCCCCCATTGTAGCACGTTATACAGCTGGGGGCAAGCCCTACTTTGACCCGGCCTGCCGTCCGTGCTATAATCACAGCATCACCCTTAAGGAGGCACTATGAACTACCAACTCATCGCCCTGGACCTTGACGGCACCCTTTGTAATGACGATAAACAGATTACCCCCATCACAAAGCAGGTCCTGCTCCGGGCACAGCAGAAGGGGATTCGGGTAGCGCTGGCCTCTGCCCGGCCGGCCCCTGGCCTTATTCGGGAAAGAAAAGCCCTGGAACTCGACCGTTACCATGGCATCCTGATTTCCTACAACGGTGCCCACATCGTAGATGCCGCCGACGGCTTCCTGCTCTATCGCCAGAATATGGATCCTGCCCAAGTTACCGCCATGCTGACCCATCTTAAGGATTTTCCGGTCGCCGTGATGGCCGACGATGGGGAATCCTACTACGTCACCGACCCCACAGCCTATAAAGTAGAATATGAACGTGCCTATATCGGCATTCCCTTCACTGTGGTAGCGGACATGGCCGAAGCCGTCACCTTTCCCGTAGCCAAGCTGCTGATTGTGGCCCCGGGAGAGATTCTGGACCGCTATACCGCAGCCATCACCGCCCCCTTCTCCGAGATTTTTGACTTTTTCCGGGTGGGGGATTTTTACCTGGAAATCGCCATGAAGGGCTTTTCCAAGGCCACGGGCCTGGCTGAGCTCTGCCAAAAGCTGGACATCCCCCGGGAAGCTGTCATCGCCTTCGGGGATTCCGCCAACGATGCCGCCATGCTCACCTTCGCCGGCACCGGGGTGGCCATGGCCAATGCCGAATCCGCGGCAAAAAAAGCGGCCGACACCATCACCCGTTATACCAATAACGAGGACGGCGTCGGCCAGATGCTCATGGAATTATTATAGGTGTCCCTACAACCCTATATTCCCTTCATAAACAGTATTCAAGCTGCCCCGGGCCACCTCTGCCAGTCCATAAACTGTTTCCAGTGGGGTAGGGTTATCCCGCCACATCAAATGGGCGGGAAAGAACCGGGTGACGTGGAGGGGGATATCCGGACTTAAGTGGGCGATCCACCGGGCCATGGCTTCCATCTCCCCGGGATCATCGTTAAACCCTGGCACCACCAGGGTGGTCAGTTCCACATGGCATCCCGCATCCACCACCTGGGTAATAAAATCCTTGACGACCTCTAGGGTGCCTCCCAATTTTTCATATGCTTCCTGGGTAAAGCCCTTTAAGTCGATATTGAGGGCATCGATGTGGGGGAGGACCTTTCGGGTGGTTTCCGGAGTGGCTGAGCCATTGGTCACCAGGACGGTTTTCATACCCCGGGCCTGGACCAACCTGGCGGTTTCCACCACAAATTCATAACCAATAAGGGGTTCGTTATAGGTGAAGGCCAGACCGATATTGCCCTGATGGCGCATTCCTTCGGCCCGCCGGGCTAATTCTTCAGGGGAGAGGATCATCGCCTCGACATCCCGTCTGCCCGCCATGGCAATCCGTGCATTTTGACAAAAGGGACAGTGCAGATTACAGCCAAAGCTCCCCACCGACAGAATATGGCTGCCTGGATGGAAATGGCGCAGGGGCTTTTTCTCTATGGCATCTAAGGCTAAAGCGGTAATAACCCCAGCATTAATAGGGAGGATCTTTCCCCCTTGATTTTGCCGACCGCGACAACGTCCAACCTGTCCTTTTGCTAACTGGCAATGATGCATGCAAACCGGACATATGGTTTTCATGGTGATCCCCTCCTTTTTCTGATAATAATCCTTCAATATTTTTAATCATTATATCAGATAAGTATTAACAACACCATAATTTACCCTTTAATTGTTTTCAATCACAAAATTTTATCGTTTCTTCATAAAAAAAGAGCCACATGGGCTCTCAGAGCATAGACAAACTAAGGGAAGGGTGATGATAAAAATACGAGAACCCCGGTTGCCCCTGCGGGCAGGAGCTTTTGGGTTTTTATCAAATTAAGAAAGCAAACCTGCCTTAAACCCCATCAAAACCGAAGGTTTTGCGCATTGACGACTGAGGGCTTTCCCTTTGTTCATCAGCGCCTTGCGGTGCTGTCCAAATCTTTGATTTGGGACATAGCACCCATGCAACGCTTGTCCAAGAGCCAAAGGCGATTGGCAACAAGCGACTGCTGGGTCCGGGGTGAATCTTTTTTATCCTCCCCCTGACCGTGCTACACCACTTTGTCTTCACTTTGAGAGCCAAATTGGCTCTTTCAATCCTTCTCCGGCACATCCTTCTGACCAAAATCCCGATTGAGGACACCGACTGCACCAATGACCAGGACAATCCCCAGGGTCCCGGTTAACGTAATGGGCTCACCGTAGACCAGTACACCCACGATGGTGGCCACCACGGGTTCCAGACAGGCAAGGATAGCAGCCTTACTCCCTTCCATCTTGGCCAGTCCATAGGTGTAACAGATATAAGGCAGCACATTGGTTACCAAACCACAAAGGAGAATCAGGGCCAGAGCCAAGGGACTATTCGCCATAACCATCAGCATATGTCCAAAGTCCACAAAGGGTAAAATACCCAGGGTTCCGAAAAGAAAAGCCCAGGCAGTCACTGAAAGTGAGTTGTAACGGGCAACCCCGTAGTGTCCAAAAACCGTATACAGAGAATACCCCAGTCCGGAGCCCAGCCCCAGCAGAATGCCTGTTAAAGTCAGGGTTTGGCCATTATCACCGATAATCCCTGTCACTAAAACACAGCCTCCAAAGGCCAGAAGCAGGGCAATGCCCTTCCCTCGGGTCATCCTTTCCTTGAAGAGCACGATGGAAAACAGCATAACGAAAATAGGGGAGGTGTACAGTAACACCGCCGCCACAGACATCCCCGTGATGGCAATACACTGAAGGTAGCAGAGATTAAAGCACACAAAACTCAAAATCCCCATTCCCATAAAGATCCACAGGTCCTTTACTTTAATGGGAATCGCCTCCCGGTCTTTGATAAAAAGCCACCCAAAGATACAAAGCGTCGTCATAATGGCCCGGACAAATATAATTTCACTATTGGTAAATCCCATGGCCGTCAGGGTATTGACAAAAACGCCGATAATCCCCCAAAAACTGGCCGCTAGAAGGACACTGAGTCCTGCTGACTTATTCATTCTTTTCCTCCTCCCCCCATCGACCTAAAGTCAAAGCCTACATAGCCTATCGGACCAAGGTGCTGGGAAGTAAGATACCCAAGCTTTATTTTTGAAAATTCATACTAATCATTATAACATCGGGTGGTGCTTTCTTCAAGGTTGGCATCCAGTACAACTACGGGGACGGGGTTTTCCACACTGCCAAGTCCTGCATAATTATCCACCAGAATGTCCATTCCCATGAGGGTGATGGTGTGGGCCCCGGGGGAGAGCGATGGCAGTTTGCACTTTCCTGCCTCAGATCGCACCGTTTTGATGGGACCATCGTCAACACGATAGGTCATCTCACCACTATAGGGCTTTCCACCCCACATAACTCTCAGGGTGGCATCGTAGGGACTGGGCTGATACTGCCCCACGGTCCGAATCCTTGGCCTCCAATCCCTGGCTGACTTGGAATAATGCTTCAGGTAATGCCACAGTGCCGGTTCCAGCTCGCTGGTTTCACCCAAATCCTCTAAACCCATGAGCATGGTATAATCATCGCCCCCGATGATTTTAGCCTCATCCAGGGCAATGACAATGACACGGGTCCTATCCTGGGGATCTAAGGGGGTCTCTTCTCCCTCTAACGTGATGGCACGAACCCTTTGACCACCTGGGGCATCCGGATCATAATCCAGGGTGAATCCCGATATTTGGGGGAAACGGCCTGCCGCTCCCTGGAGCCGCCCCGTGTAAGGGTCCTGTCCCAGAATTCGAGAAACACCATTCTCCATGGCCTTGTACAGGACAGCTGGGGTTATCCGTGCAAAATAGAGTTTATTGTCAAAGGGAAGGACCCGAATGCTATTTTCCCGGGTAATATTCCCCCGGCATAGGCGGGTTCGGATTCCGCCGCCATTTTGCATGGCAATAATGGGCAGCCCCTGGTCCCCAAACCGTTTTTTAGCGGCCAGGGCCATGGCATCGGCCACAGCATCTCCGAGACTGGTCTCCGTCAGGCGGCCAACATTCACGCCCTCTACCGTTCCGCCCCAAAGGGTATGGGGCAGTTTCAGGGTCTGGTTGTCCATCACATCCTTGTAGCGATTCTCCAGGGCTGCACGGACCCGGAGGACATTCTCATCAGGATCGACCATTCCCCGAATCTCCTGGGGACGCAGCAGGATACTGGTCATCTCCCGGGTAATGGGATTGATGGTCAGCCTCCCCACACGGCTGGCATAGCTGCCGCTTTGAACGATAAGGGTATCCCCCACCCACCGGCCCGATTCATTGGCGTGGCTGTGACCATCAATAATAACATCCAATCCCAAACCCGCCATGGCCTCGGCCAGACCATTACTGGAATCAGAAAGGCCCACCGAGGCATCGTTTCCCAAATGGGCCAGAGCAATGATAAAATCTGCCCCCTGGGCCTTAAGGGCCGCCACACATTCCCTGGCTGCGGGGATGGGGGGCATGATGGTGATGCCACCCTGTTCCCCGGGATATCCCTGGCAGCTTTGGGGAAAAAGATCCGGCGTTCCCACACTAAAAAAACCGATGCGTTTCCCACAGCGGGTAAACACGGCGGTTCTGCCATTATTAATGCACTGCCCATGATGGTATGTCTCTCCCTCAAGGATTCCCCGTCCATAACGTTGTCCGTTAGCCGACAGTAGAGGGAAGTGGGCGTATCGTGCATTCTCTACCAGATACCCATAGCCATAATCAAAATCATGATTCCCCACAGCCGCCACATCGTAATGGGCGGCATTCATCATAGCGATCATATCCTTTCCGGCACTCAGACGGCTTAAAAGCCCCCCTTGGGTGGCATCCCCGGCATCCACCAACAGAGCCTCAGGATGGTAGTGTTTCAATCCTCCAATGTGGGCCATGCCAATGGCATGGCTGCCATTTCCTCGGAATACGCCATGGAGGTCTGTTGTAAAGTAGATGATGATGTGTGCTTCCATACTGCGTCAACCTCCTGTTGATTTTCCACAAAAGCCCCCGAAATATGACCTTTCGGGGGCTTTGATCCAACCTTATTTGCTTTTTTCACCAATAAGCACTAATTGTCTGCAGCGTTTTATTCCATTGTTTTTCGCCATGGCTTCAATCTCTGCTGCGCGTTTCTTAAATTCCAGATATTGGGGATGATCCTTCACCTTTTCAACCTTGTCAGAAATCTTTGCGGCCTTGGCCTGGAGTTTCTCATCCCAAATGGAATCCGTTTCCTCGTCTTCAAAAATCATCAAATTGTCTAGACCCAGGGCCTCTACGCCTCGAATAATGTCAGCTTTTGGCCAGGTCGCCCCATGATGCTGTCCCAAAATGGTATCAATTTCGCCGCCTAAATGATGTAGTGCGACATGGGTTTTCCGGGGACCCTCCTGGCCATCACAGGGCATTTCATTGACGATGAAGGTTCCCCCGGGTTTTAACACCCGCAGCATTTCCGAAAACACACGCTCGACATCCTCCACATGGTGCATGGAATTGGACAAGCACACGGTATCCATACTATTCTCCGGCAAATCCAGATGTCCACCATCCATCACTTCAAAACAGATGTCATCGTCATGATGTTTTTCCTTGGCCTCTGCAATGGTCTGTTCGTCACAATCCACTGCCAGGATCATTGTATAATCCCGTAATCCATCCTTTAATTTAAAGGCGAATTCACCATAACGGGTCGCAATATCCAATACCCGTCCACCGTGCCGCATTGAAAGCTCTTTTTTCAATTGTTTCATCAACTGTCACCTCGCTGTTTAATTCCCAGCGACTCCTTTGTCATCCCTGTTTATTCTCTCTATTCAGTATAGTCATTCCTGACCATCCCCTCAAGGGGAAAAAAGAATAAATTCTTGTATTGATTAAACACCCAGGTCCTTGGCCAGCTGATCCTCTGAAATATCATCCCCCATATCCCCAATAATATAGACAATGCTGTGATTCACCCGACTGAGGATGACTTCATTATTCATTTGACTGAACTCCGCCCGATAGGTCGTGTAATTTTGACCCTCAGTGGTCTTCTCTTTACTGGGATTTTCCGTTCCATAACCCTTGACCAGGGTATCGTAATAGCTTTTGGCCTGATCCTCGGTCTGGAAATCGTAAAACCGAAGGGTGATGCTCTGGGAATCTTTCTTCTGTGCCTTTAAAGCGGTCAGCAGTCCCTCTTCCTGAAGATTGGCGGTTAAGTCTGTTACCTCATATCCCTTTTCATTGGTTATGACTGTGAAGGCTGCCGCATTGGTCCCTTCTTTTGTTTCCGGTTCCCCGCAGCCTGCCAAAACCAACATACACAGCCCGGCCAAAAAAAAGGTCAGCGCCATTTTAATCTTTTTCATGGGTTTCCCCTCCTCATTGTGTCTTTTTCTCATTGTAAAGCATTTATACCATAGGGTCAAGGACTGCCAGGGGGTTTTAAGGCAGGTTACATATTATTGCCATCTTCAATGCTAATGCTTGTGAATTTATCGGTCAGGTCCTTGACGGAAACATTCCTTCGGGCTTCGCCAAAGAGGTCGAGAATCGCCTGTCCACGGTACATCATGAGCAGGCGGTTGCCATAGTTGACGGCAAATTTCAGGTTGTGGGTGACCATGAGGGTGGTGAGACCCTTTTCCTTTACAAAGCGGTCGGTCAGAGCCATGACGGTCTCACTGGAGGCAGGGTCCAGGGCGGCGGTGTGCTCATCGAGGATGAGGAGGTCCAGGGGGGTCATGGTGGCTAAGAGCAGAGCCAGGGCCTGGCGCTGCCCACCGGAGAGGGCTCCGACGCTGACGGCCAGTTTATCCTCTAACCCCATCCCCAGCAGTGTCAGCTGGCTGCGATAGAAATCCTTCCGGCGTTTATCCACCCCCAGGCCCAGGCCGAAGCCCTTGCCCTTGTTATCCGCCAAGGCCATGTTTTCTAAAATGGTCATCGAGGCGCAGGTTCCCTTGGATGGGTCCTGGTAAACCCGCCCAATGGTGGTCGAACGCTTATATTCCGGGATGTTGGTGATATCGACACCGTCCACGATCATCTTTCCGGAATCCACGGGAATACTGCCACAGAGCAGATTGAGCATGGTGGTTTTTCCCGAACCGTTGGAGCCCACCACAGTGACAAATTGGCCATGGGGGATGGTCAGGTTAAAGTCATCAAAAACCGTCACCTCATTGACCGAGCCAGGATTAAAGGTTTTATGAATATGCTCCATTGCAATACGGGGTGTGATGTGTTCAGGCATTGGCTTTTCCCCTTCCGCTGAATCGATTATTAGCCACCAGGGCGATGGTGAAGATCACCGCCATCAGCAGTTTGAGATAATTGGTTGGTAACCCCAACTGCATGGCCAGGGTCAGACAGGCTTTGTAAATCATGGCCCCTAGAACAACGGCCAGGGTGGGTTTGATCAATTTCACCTTTTTGAAGAGATTAATCCCAATGATAACGGAAGCCAGGGCCATGACCACCATGCCGGTACCCGCCGCCACATTGGCGGACTCGGTTTGCTGGGCAAAAATGCAGCCCGACAGGGCCGTACAGCCATTGCCGATGGCCAGCCCGATGATCTTCATTTTCCCGGGGTCCTTCCCCAGGGAAATCACATAGGTGGGATTATCCCCAGCCGCCCGCAGGAGCATCCCAGACTTGGTTTTCAGGTAGACATCCATGATTAGCTTCACGGCGATACACAAAAGCCCTGCCGTCAAAATAACCGCTAAATCACTGCCCATCAGACGCCCTAAACCGGTTGTAAAAATGGTCGGCATATCAAAAAAGGGCATCACTGCCGAGCCCCCGGTGAGGGCCAGATTTACACTCCATAGCCCTGTCATCACCAGGATGCCGGAGAGCAAATCTGTAATCCCCAGGCGCACGTTGAGAAAGCCGGTGACGCAGCCAGCGGCTGCTCCGGCGATAAAGGCGAGGATACAGGCCACCCAGGGGTTCACCCCCAGGGTGATGAGGACGGCGGCGGCGCACATGCCCAGGGGGAAGGTCCCATCCACGGACAAATCGGGAAACCCCAATACCGTGTAGGTAATATAGACCCCCATGGCCATGACGCCATAGATAAAGCCCTCTTCTAATACATTAATGACCAAACCGCTGATGATATCCATAATGATTCCATCACTCCTTATTCATAGTTGTAATTATTTGCTGATGTTTGTGGCTGTGGACAGGTCTGCGGGAAGGGTTAACCCCAGTTTTTCCATGACTGTCTTGTTATACACCGGCGCAAAAGTCTCTGCCTGGTACACGGGCATTTCAGAGGCCTTGGCTTCACCCTTTAAAATCTTAGCCGCCATTTTTCCAGTTTCTTTACCCAGGGCCACATAGTCAATCCCTTCAGAGGCCAGACAGCCATTTTTCACCTGTTCTTCTTCCGATCCAAAGACCGGAATCCCGGCACCATCAGCGGCATTGAGGACTGTGGTCAGATTATCCACCACGTTGTTATCTGTAAAATTATTGAAGCAGTCCACCTTTTTAGAGACCAGGGTCGCTGCCCCCGCCGCTACCTCCGAGGCATTGGTCACCCCCAGGGCTTCAACCTCAAAGCCATAGGCCGGTGCGATTTCCTTGAATTTTTCCAGCTGGGAAACGGAGTTAGGTTCGCTGGTAGTGTACAAAATCCCGATTTTCTTGGCGCTCGGAAGGAAGGCACGGATCATCTTGATTTGGGCCTCCAGGGGCAGAACATCTGAAGAACCAGTGGCGTTGTTTTCCGGCTTGGCCAGGCTTTTCACCAGACCTGCGGATACCGGATCGGACACTGCCGTAAACACCGTGGGAATATCCGATCCCTTGGCAGCGGAGTAGGCGGCCATGGCTGCTGGCGTAGCCACCCCGCAGATCAGATTGTACTTTTTAGAGACCATATTCTTAGCGATAGTTTCCGCATTGGCATTATCGTTCTGGGCATTCTGAAAGTCAATGGTCAGATTATCCCCTTCAGTATAGCCCCCTTCTTTAAGGCCCTCCTTAAAGCCCTCGGTGCAATTGTCCAGGGAGGGATGGGAGGCGTATTGAATGATGCCAACGGTGGTTTTCCCTTCGCTGCTTCCCCCGGTGCTGCCACCGCTACAACCGGTGGCCACCCCACCGAGTACGAGTAATGCTGCTACAGATAGTGCTGCTTTTTTCATAAACCGATTCATTGTTTGACCTCTTTCGTTTCTATTATTTTTCCCAAAAAACACGATATCCCCCGAATCCTTACGGATCCGAGGGACAGATTATCATTGATTCTGCGGTACCACCCTGGGTTGGCGCACATGCGCCCGCTTGCTCCGCATACCATCATATGCGCTCCCTTTATAACAGGTGGAGATCCCGTCAGGAAATACTTACCTTTCTTTCCTGCCCTCATAAGGCCATTGGGTCGGTGGTGGGGTACTGCCTTTCACCAAGCGGCAGCTCTCTTTAACCTTTCCGGTCCGACTTACTTACCCTTATTCGACGGTTTATTTGGGTTTATATTTTTTTCATTATATCTCTTTGGGGGAGGGGTGTCAAGGGGGAGCCTTTGATTATTTTAAATTCGGTAACACCTCTGCCAGTTTTTTCAGCCTTGCCTTGGCTTCCTCATTTTCCTCAAAGGGGATACGGTCGGTGTTTGGGATCTCCACCGCGCCGGCAGGGGTAGCCTTCAGGTCGTTCTGATACCACCGCATGGTGGCGTAGACGCTGACGAATTGATCATCATAGGCCCTGGCACCGCCCAGGGCGATGATGGCGACCTTTTTAGGGTTAACCTTCTCTTTATTTTCCAGGTTGAAAAAGACCTGTCCCCGATCGATGAAGTTTTTGAGCTTGGCCGGAAAGGCGGAAAAATACACCGGAGCGGCCATAATGATGAGATCTGCCGCCATAATTTCGGGGTAGAGGGCGGTCATATCATCCTGTTGGACACATTCTCCAGGGTGCTTTGCACAATATTCACAGGCGATACAGGGTTTAATCATCACCTGGTTGATATCAATGCGGTTGACAGCGGGAGCTCCCAGACATTCTAAAAAATAATCCAGGGCGCCGGCTGTATTGTGATGGCTGCGATGGCTGCCCATAATAGCAACGATTTTCATTGGATATACCTGCTTTCTTTAAATAAGATGGAGGCGGCTGCCCGCCTCTGTTTTTTCCACGATAACCTGGGCATCCACCCGTTCCTTGAGCTCCTCTACATGGGAGATGATCCCCACCGTTCGGCCGGTGGTGCGGATGCGGGCCAGGCAATTCATGGCTTTATCCAGGGCATCCTTATCCAGGGTGGCAAAGCCCTCATCGATAAAGATGGTTTCCAGGGAGATTCCCCCGGCGGTGGATTGGATAATATCCGACAGCCCCAGAGCCATGGACAAAGCGGCAACGAAGGTTTCTCCGCCGGAGAGGGATGCGGCACTCCTGGCTTTACCGGTGTAGGCGTCGTCCACCTCAATTTCCAGGCCATGGCTGCTTTTATCCCCATGGTTTCCGGCAATCATCAGGCGATAACGCCCGTTGCTGCTTTCTTCTAAAAAGCCGTTGGCGGCCTCCAGGATATCGCTTAAGTAGGCTGAAAGGATATAGTTTTCCAATTTAATTTTAGGCTTTCCAGAAACCTTTCCCTTAATGGTATCCCCCAACTCGGTGAGGATTTCCAGCTGATGGCGCACCTGACGGCGTTCCGCCTCCAAACGGCCCAGTCTCTGGACCTGAACCTCATTCACCCGCCTGCGCTGGGTGATTTGGCCAATAGATTCACGCAGGCCCCCTAAAGCTTCCTCAATGGCCACCTTTTCCCCTTGAAGAACCTGGAGATCCACCGGTGTTTTTCCGGCAAGCTCTGCTTCAAAGCCTTTTAAGAGGGCTGTGTTGGTGGCACAGCGTTGATCGTAGGCCGCCAGGGTTTCGGCCATGGCATCCAAATCCTCTGACTTTAAGCGATGGTAGGCCTGATAATCAATCCGGGTAAATCCGGCGGCATCCAGAGCGTCGATAAAGGCCTTTTCCCGGGTATCCCGCTGGGTCCTGGCCTCCTCGGTCTGCTTTTCAAGGCTCTGGCGTGTCCCTTCCAATCCCCCCAGGGTTTCCCGGCACTGGTTCAGCTCCGTTAAAATGCCCTCCGCCTTTCTTTGGCGCCGCTTTACTCCTTCCTCCAGGGTTTTTCCACGTTGAAGGACATCCTCAATCTGTCCTTTACCACCACCAGGCAGAAGGGACATTCCCAGATCCCTGGCCTGGTCTTCAATCTCCCGCCACTTGGATTGGAGAATCCCATTGCTTTCATTTAAGGCGGTTTTTGCTTCTTCGTAGGCAGCTTCAATGGATTGCCCCTGACTCAGGGCGGTTTCCAGGCCCTTCAATTGTTCTTCTTTTGTCTGGATGTCTTGGCCCAGCGCCTTGAGACGGCCCTCTTCATCCTTATAACGCTGCCGGAGCTGGTCTCTGGTCTTTTTCAGGATTTCAATTTCCTGGTTCAAAACGATGGGGTCTGGCAGCTGGGGCTCCCGGTTAAGGGCGGTCAGCTGACCTTCAATCTCCCCGCGTTTAGCCTGTTTTTCCCGGGTATGGAAGGCATTTTGTTCCGCCATAGCCGCCAGCCGTCCACTGAGCCGGCTGCAAGCCTCCCGGGCTTTTTTTAAATCCTCGGTGGTGGCCAGGGCTTCCAGTGGAATGGCAGGGTTGGGGTGGTGGACCGCCCCACATACCGGACAGGGTGCGCCATCCTGTAAATGTTTGGCCAGCTCTCCAGCCGCAGATTCCTGCTGGATGCGCTCGATGCGGTCCCGCTCCTGCTCCCATTGCTTAAGCTCCTGCTTCACCTGCAGACGCTCCCGGTCCATTTCCTTGAGAGCCCTCCGGGATGCGTTCATTTTTTCAAGGGCCTCCTGGATGGCTGCCAGACCATCAATACGGGTGGTCAGGGTGGTGCCCTCATCCCGGATATCCACCTGGTCGCCCTGACCCTTTAGAAGGGCCTTTCGGTCCCCGGACAGCGCTTCCTCCAGCAGTGTTTTTTCCTTTACCCTGGCGGTGAGGGCCTCCTGGCGCTTCTGAAGAGCTTCCATGGCCTCCTGGCGCTCTTTGTGCCGGAGGGAAAGGTCCTCAAATTCCCCAAGCCGCCTGGATAGTTCACCCAGGCGCCGGGCCTGGATCTCCATTTCCTCGCTTTCCCGCCTGTAGGCCGGGTCCTCCACCTGAGCCACCTGGGCTGCCAGGCCTTTCTGAATCTGGACCTGGGCCTGGATGGCTTTTTCCTGCTGGGTCAGTTCATCTTTCACCTGCTGATGGCGGCGAGTCTCCTCCTGGTAGCGTTTTTCCAGGGGCCGAATATCCAAGGCCGCACGGCCCCGTTCCCGCTGGCGTCCCAAGGTCGCCATCTCCTGGCTTTTTGCCTTCAGAAGCCCAGCTTTTTCCTTTTCTGCTTCCCAGGCTTTAAACCGGGCGTTCAGACTTTCCCCAGCCCCCAGCTGGGCTAACACACCCTGTAATCGGCCGTTCTGCTTTTCCAGGGCTTCCCCCAGGGCTTCGGCCTCTGCCTCATCCGCCTGATCCTGGGCCGACACTAAAAGCAGCAGGGCATCCAGGGTATGGCTCTGCCCGGCGATGGCATCGGCCAGGGGAGAACCCGGAATGGCTAAAAGGGCCTGCTCCTCCCGAAGGCAATCGTGCTCCAGCTCCTCGAAGGCCCTTCGGACCTGGCTGGTATGTTCTTCAACCCTCTGGGCGAAGGATTCAAAAATATCCAGGTGAAAGATACTCTTTAACAAGGCCTGACGTTCATTGCGGCTGGCTTTAAGAAGCCGGCTGAATTCCCCCTGGGGCAAAAGTACGATCTGTCTGAATTGGGCGTAGGAGAGGCCGATGATTTCTCCAATGGCGGCATCCACCTCTTCCACGGCACTGGCTATAAGATGGGCTTCTCCAGCTTCCAGACGGTACAGCGCCACCTCGTGCTTTTGAGCGACAATCCGGTTCCCCCGCTGGCTCTTTCGTCGCTGCTCAGGTATCCGGTGGATGCGATAGGTCTGTGCCCCAACAGCAAAGATGAAGTCCACACTGGCCAGGGCGTCGTCCCCCACAAAGTCGCTTTTTAATCCCTTGGCCAGGCGGTCCGGGCTGCTGGCCTCGTGGTAAAGGGCGTAGCAAATGGCATCAAAGAGGGTGGTCTTCCCGCTGCCTGTGGGACCGCTGATGAGGAAGAGAGCCTCATCCAGCCTGGAAAAATCCAGGGACTCGTCAATAAAGGGACCAAAATTTTGTACAATCAGCTTAATGGGTCTCATGGGTTTCCTCCATTATCTCCCGGGCCACTGCCTGTTTTTCCGGGGTTAGGGGCTCTCCGTGGATCTGCTCGTAGAAATCCTCAAAGAGGGCCAGGGGGTTTGACAGCCGTTCCTTAATCCGTTTGGTTGTGGTGCTGCCCCGGGTAATGCTTTGGCTTTGATACTCCATTTCCAGTACATTGGGATACACCTTTTTCAGCTGCTCCATGGGATTCAAGCGCCGCACGCCATCGGTGAGAATCACCTTGATATAATCCTCCCGGCCTGGGTTATCAAGGGCAGAAGCCCCGGTGAGGTCATCCAGGGTGCCGGTGAGAATGGCCATATCCCGGAGGGTGGGAAGGGACTCCGTGCGAATATCCACCCCTCCACTTCCATCCATATCCACCAGGGTAACGGATTTATGCTGATTGACCTCGGAAAAGGAGTATTTCAGCAGGGAACCCCCGTAGCGAATCCGGTCATCCCCAACCCTTTGGGGACGATGGAGATGGCCCAGGGCCACGTAGTCAAAGGCCCCAAAGAGAGAGGCCCGGGCAAAGGAAATCCCCCCAATCTCAATGGGGCGAACAGAATCATCCAAATCCCCATCCCCGGGCAAATGGCTGAGGATCATGCCATGGGTAATGAGGACGTGGCGCAGGGAAGGGTCCATGCGCTTTTCAATCTCCGCCAAAATAGCCCCGTACATATCCTGATAATCCCGGACGGTTTCCTCTCCGGTGATGTTACGGTACTCCACAGGCTTAACAAAGGGAACGGGCCAAAAGGCCACCCCACCCTGGCTGTCCTCCAGGACGATGGGCTCCGGACAAGGCGTAAAGACCCCGCGAATATACAGACCTCGTTTTTCCAGAATGCCACTGGTAAAGGCCAGGCGCTGGCCACCGTCGTGATTTCCCCCAATGATGATCGTCGGAATTTTCAGCTCTAAAATAACGGTGTCCAGAATGTCGTCCACTAAAGAGAGTGCCTCCCGGGAGGGGATGGCACGGTCGTATAAATCCCCGGCGATGATGAGGACATCCGGCATTTCCCGGCGAAGAAGAGCCCTTAGACCCTCTAAAATAGCCGCCTGGTCCGGCAGAAGACTGCGCTGATTTAAAAAGCGTCCGATGTGCCAATCGGAGGTATGGAGTATTTTCATGGGATCTTCATCCTTTCTGCTTAGTAAAAAAGGCCAGCACAAGCTGGCCCCAAACACTACTTCTTTTTCTTACTGCCGGATACGGCCTTCTGATTGCTTTCCACCAATTGCTTCACTTCCTTGAAGAATTTGGGAGAGCATTGAATTTTAACACTCTTCTTTCCGCCACTCACCCGGTAGGTAATCACGTATTTTGCCATCCCCTCGATGGCTCCAACGGTAAGATTTTGGGGCTTACCCGCGGTGTTTTTATAATTCTCTTCTTTCACGACCCCCAGAAAATCCTTGGTGGGAATATCCGCGACCTGCTTATTCCAAAATAAAATCTTGCGATCCACGGTCAGCTTCGCGTGACTTAACAGCATGTCGAAACTGGTGGAGATATAGCGCAGTACGAAGATGAAGAGAAGGATCATGATAGCCAGGGCAGCAATCCCAATTCCCGTTTTAAGGGCGTAGTCCTCAATCGATCCTACAAATCGATCATATAATAGGATATAGGCGATGACGAATACCCCGATCCCAATCATAATCATTGGGCTAAATTCCCGCATCCTTACATTTTCCCTTGCTTTTACAGCCATGTCCATTGTACTCCTTTTTCCGTTATGTTCATTCTATTATACCGTAAACGACCAGGATTACCAATGCTCTTTTTCGAAGTCCGCCGGAACCTAAAACAGCTTTTAAAAAAACCGCCCCAAAGGAGCGGTTCATTCATCATTTCATGGATTTATTCGACAGGCTCAAAGGATTCTTTGCCAACGCCGCAATCCGGACATTCCCAATCTTCAGGGACATTTTCCCAAGCTGTACCAGCAGGCACACCATTTGTGGGATCACCCACTTCGGGATCATAGATATAACCACAGACATCACATACATATTTTTGCATCGTAACTTCCTCCACTATTTTTGATTTATTATATGTTGGAAAACTTAAACCTATCGGTCATGTTTTTCAAAATATTCCTTACCCAGCTGACACCAGGGACAAACCCAATCCTCGGGGACTTGTTCCCAGGGAGTGCCGGCAGGGATACCGTGGGCGGGATCGCCCTCTTCAGGATTATAAATATAATTACAGACGACACAGATATATTTATCCACTGCGCTCATACCTCCACCTTTTTTCTTTTTTTATTATACTCCTTCTAAGGTGGAAAGAACAAGTAAATTTTTCATATCCCGCAGAAGTTCCTGATAAAATACTGATGGAATCGGTCATCTCCAGTAACCTCAGGATGAAAGGCTGTGGCCAGAAGCTTAAAGCCCTGACGGGCGGCAACAATATGCCCCTCCACCCTGGATAGTACCGTCACCTGGGGCCCCACGCTTTTAATGTAAGGTGCCCGGATAAAGGCCAGGGGAATGGGGGAGGGGGATACCGCTTCAACAGTGGTCTGGGTGGTAAAGCTATCCAGCTGGGTGCCGTAGGCATTGCGACGCACTGCCATGTCCATCACGCCCAAATGGGGCGCTTCCCCTTCAATTTCCCGGGCTAACAGAATCAAGCCCGCACAGGTCCCCCATACCGGTAATCCTCCCTGGATTTTTTCTTTAAGGGGCGCCATTAAATGGAAATCCCTCAGCAACTTTGCCATGGTGGTGCTTTCACCCCCGGGCAGGATCAGGCCAGATAACCCCTCAAAGCCAGGTGCGGTTTTAACCGGACGGGCCTCTACCCCACAAGCCCTTAGAGCATCCAAATGCTCAATGACGGCCCCCTGGAGGGAGAGGACCCCCACAACCGCCACCGCTACCAGCCCCGTTTGGCATAAAGCTGGGATTCTGGGATTTCCCGGATATCCACACCGGACATAGCCCTTCCCAGATCCTCGGAAACCTGAGCCAGAATATGAGGATCATCATAGTAGGCCGTCGCCTTCACAATGGCCCGTCCCACCTTTTCCGGATTGGCAGATTTAAAGATGCCAGATCCCACAAAGACCCCTTCACTGCCCAACTGCATCATCAGTGCGGCATCAGCTGGGGTAGCAATCCCCCCTGCGGAAAAATTAACCACGGGCAAATGACCCTCCCGATGGACAGCGCACACCAGCTCGTAGGGCGCCCCCATCTCCTTGGCCGCAGTCATCAGCTCATCCTGGTTCAGCCCGGCAATCCGACGGATGTCTCCCTGGATGGTGCGCATATGGCGGACAGCTTCCACCACATTGCCAGTGCCCGCTTCACCCTTTGTCCGAATCATGGAAGCCCCTTCACCAATGCGTCTCAGGGCCTCTCCCAGATTTCTCGCCCCACAGACAAAGGGCACCTTAAAAACTTTTTTGTCAATATGGTACTGATCATCCGCCGGGGTGAGAACCTCGCTTTCGTCGATATAATCCACCCCCAGGGCCTCTAAAATCCGGGCTTCTGCCAAATGGCCGATCCGGGCTTTCGCCATCACCGGAATGGTCACCGCTGCCTGAATTTCCCGAATCATCTTCGGGTCTGACATCCGGGCCACGCCGCCTTCCTTTCGGATATCCGAGGGAACCCGTTCCAGGGCCATTACGGCCACGGCACCGCAATCCTGGGCGATTTTCGCCTCTTCCGGCGTGGTAACATCCATAATGACGCCGCCCTTAAACATCTGTGCTAAATTCTGATTTAAATTCTGAGTCATCGCTTTGCCTTCTATCACGAAACCTGCAGGTTTTTGGTATTTCTCTGAGATTAGGTTTCATTATAGCCTTTCCTGATCCCAACACAACCACCAGTTTTAGAGTTTTTAATGGGTTCAGTTTGGAAAACAAGGTACAGGCAGGCCCTTTTATTCACCCTTTCCTATGGAAAAACCCAGGGGTTTCCCGTATAATAGAATTAATTCTAAGGAGTAAAGGATGGTAAATTATAATGAAAAAATCAAAGGGTTTATGGCTTGGTTCTCTGACCGCCCTGGGAGCCGCTGCCTCACTGGGCCGCTTTTTCTACGACAAACAACGCAGCTCCGATAAAAAGACCTATGGCATTATCTGCGCCATGGAAAGCGAAGTCGCGCCCCTGCGGGAGGCCATGGACATCAACCGGACCAAAGAAATTTCTGGTTTGATTTTTCACCAAGGCATGATTGGACGCCAGCGGGCGGTATTGGTCCAATGTGGCGTTGGTAAGGTCAACGCAGCGCTGTGTGCAGAAGTCCTGTGTACCTGCTTTGAAGCGGATATCCTCATCAACACAGGGGTAGCCGGTACCCCGGACCCCCAGGTCAAGCAGGGGGATATCGTCATTTCTACCCAGGCTGTCCATCACGATATGGATGCGACCCCCCTGGGCTTTGCCAAGGGTGAGGTCCCGGATCTGGATATGATTTACTTCCAGGCCGATAACGATTTAGTCGCCAAGGCCCGAAGCGCCGCAGAAACAAGCGATATCGGCGATGCCCGGGTCTTTGAAGGCACCATTGCCAGCGGCGATCAATTTATCGCCGGGGAGGAACAAACCGCTCCCATTGTTAAAAACTTTGCCCCCAAAGCCGTGGAAATGGAAGGGGCTGCCATTGCCCATGTAGCCTGGGCCAATGGGGTTCCCTTCGTCATCATCCGTTCCATTAGTGACAATGCTGACGGCAGCGCCCCCTTATCCTATCCGGAATTCTTACCCATCGCCGCCCGGAATTCCTGTGCTGTGGTGGCAGCCATGCTGGCCATGGATTAAGGGATTCAGACTGTCGATAAAGTGGTGCAGTACGGTCAGGGAGAGGATAAAAAAGATTCACCCCGGACCCCAAGCGCTGATGAACTGTGGGATAGCCCTCAGTCATTAGTGCGCAAAACCTTCGGTTTTGATGGGGTTTAAGGCAGGTTTACTTTCTTAATTTAATAAAAATCTAAAACACCAGCCCGCAGGGGCAACCGGGGTTCTCGTATTTTTATCATCACCCTGACCTGGGTTTATCGACACACTGAAGGCATTTTTTCTTTCCCTGCATAAAAAAACCGTGAGTCCTCTGTATCATAGAGGGTTCACGGTTTTTTTCATACGCTTATTTTTCGCCTTTTTTCTCAATTTTAGCGGCTTCTTTATCAAGGGCGTATTCCCGTCGATTATCCTGATCAAAGGCATGAATTTCACCCCTGATTTCATGCTTGCGTTCCTTTTCTTCCTTCCGGGCGGCCCGGGCATCTTCTCGGGTGCCTGCCACATCGGCCTTTGCTGCCGCTTTTTCCTTTTGATGTGCGGACTTGACCTCTTCCTTCATCTGCTGCTTAAGGTCCTTGGCAAATTCATGCTCTTCTTTGCGTTCTTCCCACAGGGATTCCCGCTGTTCCCGACGTGATTCTTTACAATCAATGCTTTCTTTTGAACTCATGATAAATCCTCCTTTTGTAATTCGCAAACCAATATCCTTGCCTGGTATTAGTCTGTGTTGTACGAATAACCAATAATGACTTATCTTCTCAAACCTTGTCATTTAGTATATCCAGACAAGATAAGGTTCTCCTTAACCACAAGGAGTGGTTCAGCATGGGTTAAGAAAGCACGACACAAGGAAACCCCTCCCGGGATAAGTGCCGATAAAAGCGGTGGGATGGCCCTGTGGGTCGGCACGGCTGGGCTAAAAGGGTATCCCCGCAAATAGCAGGAACCCCCAAAATATCAATCCCTCTTTCTGGCCAGGCATAACCCGTCGAGAGCTGATGCCACCATCTCAAAAGATGATGCGTTATACCGCTACCTTTTTTAGCGAACCCCTCGAACACCAAGGTATTTGGCAGAGATTCCAGGGCATCAGCCACCTGAAGGATGGCCTCTGGGGTACAGGACAGGGGCGAGGCCACAACAATATAGCCAATACTGATGGGGTAATGATTTTTGGCATGATGGACACCGGTTTTGATCGCTTCGCCCACGCCTTTTTTTACCCGGTGGGTTAGGACAGTACATCCGGTCCGTTGCAATGCCCGAAAAATACGGACATTCTCCGGACCACTTCCATCGTCCACTACAATAATGGGATAATCCCATTGGCTCCGAATGGCATCCACTAAAGCCGGAAGCCGACCATCTGGAGACTGAATAGGAATAATGATACTGGGTAATGTGACTTCATACATTCCAGCTTCCTCCTTTATCGTCTTAATTAAAAAAAAAAGCCGCTTCAAGCGGCTGGGGGAATCCTGTTTGGGATGCACCACCCAGGCCCCTTACGGGGCCGGCAATGCATCATGTAAATAGAAAGGAAAGGTGTTGAACCGTTGCTTGTCCTTGCGCTTCAACAAGTATTATTAAACACCTTCCAGGTGAACTCAATGTGAACTCAATGTGACAGTTTATTGAAAAAAGGAAGCCTTAAGGATGCTATTCCTGATCCGTAATCCCTTTACCCGACAACGCTTCAATATCCTGGGGCTGTCCTTCTCCAAGGGCTTCAGCGACGGCCATTTTTTCATCCTGGGCGCCGATTCCCTTTCCGGTCAGTCCGTATTCACCGGCTGCTTCCTGTCTGGCAACCACTTCCCGTTCGACCATTTTTTCTTCCCGGCGTTCATGACGATCTTCCCGGCGTTCTTCTCTGCTTTCCTTCGAACTCATCTCACATTCTCCTTCGCTATACTTAATTTGCGAAGGGGTGGCTGCAGTCCATCCCTTTGCTTTTATTGGGAGTATATACGCCTTAAGGTCAATTATCCTTAAAGAATCATCCAAACACAAGGGAACATTAAGAAAATACTTTTTCCTTGACAATATGATATATTGTGTATATCATATATATACAATATATAAATGGAGGCAGTCGTGAATATTTTCATCACCAATTCGGGTGGCAAGCCCATCTACGATCAGATTTACACCCAGATCAAGGAAAAAATCATCGCCGGTGAATTAAAGGAGGGCGAGGCCCTTCCTTCCATGCGCCTTTTGGCCAAGGAGCTTCGCATCAGTGTCATCACCACCAAGCGAGCCTATGAAGAGCTTGAGCGGGATGGTTTCATTACTTCCTTTACCGGCAAGGGAAGTTTCGTCGCTGGCCAAAACCTTGATTTCATTCGGGAGGAGCAACTTCGAAAAATTGAAGACCACATCCAGGAAATCCTTAGTTTATCCCGGGGAATCGGTCTTTCCTTAGACGATTTAATTCAAATGCTTTCAATCATTCAAGAGGAGGAATTACAATGAATTCTGCCATTAAAATACAAAATCTCAGTAAACACTATCCGGATTTCACTCTGGATAATCTCAACCTGGTCCTGCCTTCAGGGAGTATTATGGGCTTCATTGGTGAAAACGGGGCGGGAAAGAGTACCACCATCAAGCTGATCCTTGATTTAATCCACCGGGATTCCGGTGAAATCCAGGTGATGGGGCAGGATTTAAGGACCTGTGGGGATTTAAAGGAGCATATTGGTGTGGTGATGGATGAAAGTAGCTTTCCAGATAATCTTCGGGCCCAGGAGATCAATACCATTATGGCCAATTGCTATAAAACCTGGGATAGTGCACGCTTTAACGCCTACCTTTCTACCTTTTCCCTGCCTTCTAACCAACCCGTAAAGGAATTTTCCAGGGGGATGGGGATGAAGCTTTCCATTGCCGTCGCCTTGTCCCATGACAGCAAGCTCCTTATTCTGGATGAGCCTACCAGCGGCCTGGACCCCATCGTCCGAAATGAACTTTTGGATCTCTTCCTGGATTTTATACAGGATGAATCCCACAGTATTTTCCTGTCCTCCCATATTTTAAGTGACCTGGAAAAAATCTGCGATTATATCGCCTTTATCCATCGGGGAAAGCTGCTTTTTTGCGAACCGAAAGATGTCCTTCTGGACCGGTACCGCCTGGTGAAATGCTCAGAGGAGGACCTTCAGGAAATTGATCCAGCCGCTGTGGCTGGAAAGCGAAGGGGTGCCTTCGGGACGGAAGCTCTGGTACTTAAGGAGGCGATTCCCGGGGGAATGCTGACCGATACGCCCACCATTGAGGATATCATGCTTTATTTTATCAAGGAGGAGGACTAGGGCCATGAAGGGATTATTATTAAAGGATTTGCTAAATTTAAAGCAGCAACTGCGGACCATGCTTTTTATCCTTGGAGTCTGGCTGTTCATCGCCATTGTCAGCCGGGACGGAGGCTTTTTCTCTGGGGTTATAATGATTTTTATCCTCATTTTACCCATGAACACCATGGCCTATGATGAAAAGGCCCACTGGGAGCGCTTTGCCTTGACCATGCCTGTCAGCCGGTGGGATATTGTCCTCTCTAAGTATCTGCTGTCCACTATCTGTGCAATCTGCGGGGCGGTCTTGTCCATCATTGTCGCCTTACTTTTAGGTACCCCTGTCACAGAAGCCCTGTTTACGGTCCTGGTCCTTCTGGGCGGCGGGTTTATCATCACAGCTATTATCTATCCTGTATTGTTTAAACTCGGCGTGGAAAAGGGGCGGCTTTTGATGATGCTGGTGGTTTTAATTCCTGTGGGCTTGACCTTTCTCCTGGGGTACCTCGGTGTGCAGCTTCCGGTGGCTGCCAATCGGGATGGACTGATCTATGTCCTTCCTGTCGTCATTCTCCTTTTATTCATAGGGTCCATGCTTCTATCCAAAAGGATTATGAACCGGCGGGAGCTTTAATCACAGATTTTAAAAACCTCCCGTACCAGGGGCCAGAGGCCAGGGATCGGGAGGTTTTGATATTGTAATGGATGGATTTTTTTGTTATTGTGCCGCCTGAACCGTTACATCCGCGGCTTTAACCGCATTGCCATGTTTATAGGTGATACTGATGGTATCCCCTGGGTTAAGGGCGTAGAGGATGGATTTCATACCCAGCATGGAGTTAACATTCTGACCCTCCAGGCTGATGATGATATCCCCTTTGGCCAGTCCTGCTTGTTCTGCACCGCTGCCAGATTCCACAGCATTGACATAAATACCTGAATCAAATTTTTCCGAATTGGAAAAATAAGCCGCCTGTTGAGAGTCATAGCCTGAAATCCCAATAACGATGGGTGTGAAGGAGCCATTGGCCACAATTTTAGAAATAATGGGACGCAGAATATTGACGGGAAGGGCAAAGCCCATTCCCTCAGCCTGGTAGTTTTTATAGGTATTGATCCCAATGACTTCTCCCTTTCCGTTGCACAAGGGACCGCCGCTATTTCCAGCATTGATGGTGGCATCGGTTTGGATGAGATCTTCAGCCACCAGGTTACTGTCTACCATTAGGCTTCGGTTGAGGGCAGAAACAATACCGGCCGTTACACTGCGTTCATAGCTTAAGCCCATGGGATTGCCGATGGCAATGACCGTTTCCCCAACCTTCACATTATTGGAATCTCCCAGGGTGACCACCGGGAGATCCGTTTTTTCTATTTTAACCACCGCCAAATCCAGGTTACTGTCCGACCAAATCAGCTGACCGGGATAGGTCCCTCCATCGTCCAGAGAAATGGAGATGCTGGTACTGTCTGCCACGACATGTTGATTGGTGACAATATAGCCATCCGTGGTAACGATAAACCCTGAGCCAACACTTTGACCATCAGTGGTTCCCATCAGGCTCTGCTGGGTAACTGCGGCAGTAACCCCAACCACGGACTGGGGGACAACCTGAGCCACGGCCTCCACCTGGGTAGACGCCTCCAGATCATTGACCACCACCTTTTGCCCGGCGATGGTCTCGGTTCTTTTACCACCAATGGTTCCTGTGGCATAGAGAACCCCTAAGATGACCATCGCAACCACTAAACCACCAATCAAGGCACCCATTAAGCCAATTTTAAAGCCATACCCCAATCCCTTTTCTTTTTCAAATCTGTCCATTGTTCATTTGTTCCTCACATCTTAAAATCGTCAATACCCGTTACCACTCATAAATCTCACTGCGCTGACTGCGGCCGGCAACCTCCAGGGTAAGATCCTTTCCCGGCACTTTTCCGCAGGCCGTTAGGGCTAATTCCGTTGCCTGATAAGCCAAAACCGGATAATTGTTTTCCTGACTTAAATGGGCCAGAACAATATGGGGCACCCCGCTATCCACCAGTTCACAAACCGTTTCTCCAGCTGCCGCATTGGAAAGATGCCCGTGGTCTCCACGGATACGCTGCTTCAGGGGAAAGGGGTAGGGGCCAGTTTCCAGCATGGCGGGATCATGGTTTGACTCCAGGACCACTAAATGGTGTCCCCTCAGAGATTCTACCATGGCGGCTGTGGTACAGCCGGTATCCGTGGCTACTGCCATGGTCCCATGGCCACCATCTAAGATAAAGCCCACAGATTCTGCGGCATCATGACTGGTGGGAAAGGCTGTAATCTGTACATCCCCAATGGAAAAGGGCACGTCGGTGGCAAAAAGGCAGATATTAGAATCCTTCATTTTACCTAAATCCCCAGCCATGCCCTGCCAGGTCTGGGCATTGGCATAAACCGGCAGGCCATATCGCCTGGAAAGCACTCCCACCCCGTGGATATGATCCCGATGCTCGTGGGTGACCAGAATACCGGATAAGGTGGCGGGCAGCTCATCGATTTCCATCATGGCCTGCTCAATTTTTTTCCCGCTTAAGCCAGCATCAATTAAAAGGCGGGTAGCCCCTTGGGCCACAAAAAGGCTATTTCCAGAGCTCCCGCTGTATAAACTGCAAAATTTCATATATTATCCTTTGGAATCTGTGATTCCTTCAATTGGATGGTTTCTGCAACCATCTTAACGTCTCTTACTTAAATGAATCCATTCATTTCCTTCTGACCCAGAAACTCTAAAGCTCCAGCTGCCTGGGGTAGGTAAAATCCTTCTCCATGGGCAGGAAGGTATAGCCCTCGCTTTTAAGCTGATTGATGATAACGGGCAGGGCTTGACGGGTATTTTCCTTAACCTCAGCATGGCACAGCACCACACTGACATCGTGATTATGCACCCCGCCAACGACAGCGGAAACGATTTGGTCCACCGATGGCGGCGTTGGCGCAGCATCTCCTGTGGAGACGTTCCAGTCTGCATAATTGTATCCCCGATCCAAAATCCCCTTAATACAGGTTTTATTGGCATTGAGGGAGCCGCCCGGAAAGCGGAAAAGCATACTGGGCTCCGTGGCTGTGAGTTTCTTCTGGTAGTCTTCTAAGAGCTTGACATCGGCATAAAATTCTTCCGGGCGCTTATACAGGTCGTAGGAATGGTTGTAGGTATGGTTTCCCAAGGTGTGCCCCTCCGCTACGATGCGCTTGTAGGCAGCCTCAGCCGTGGCACCCTCCCGTCCTCTTGTAAAAAAGGTTCCTTTGATCCCACTGGCTTTTAGAATATCCAATACGGTATTGGTATTTTCACTGGGGCCATCGTCAAAGGTAAAAAACACGACCTTGATTCCCGCCGTATCCCCGGCACGTAACCGGGCTTTTATCGCCTCCTGCTTTTTATCCTCTTCGCTTTGTATTTTTTCTGTTCCATTTTGTGAGACTGAGACCAGATTTTGCTGGAGGGTCTGGGCAGTATCTGCCAATTGCTTGATTTCTTGCTTCGGATTATATGTATTGAAAAAATAGTATGCCACCACCATACTGGCCATGATGATGAGCGCACCAATAATAACGAAGAAAAGCATCCATTGATTTGATTTTTCAGATAATGGGCCTCTTCTCTTCATATCTATTCCTCCTTATTTTCAACAGTCACCCGGCGGATTTTTCCACCAAGGGAGCGAATGTTTTCCTCCAAATTTTCATAGCCACGTTCAATATAATGAATATCGCTAATCTGGGTTTCGCCATTGGCAATGAGGCCAGCTAAAACCATAGCTGCACCTGCCCGAAGGTCCGTCGCCGCAATACGGGTGCCGGAAAGCTCCGAGACACCCGTAATACTGGCCACTCGACCATTTACCGTGATATTCGCCCCCATTTTTCGGAGCTCATCCACATATTTAAACCGGCTTTCAAAAATACTTTCATTGATGATACTATTTCCCTGGGCAATGGACATCAGCACTGCCATGGGCTGCTGAAGATCCGTGGGAAAACCAGGGTAGGGCAGGGTCTTTACCCGTACTGCCTTTAAGGCATCACATCCCCGTACCCGGAGACCGTCCCCTTCTTCATCCACAGTAGCCCCCATTTCCCGGAGCTTGGCACTGACTGCCTCCATATGCTTGGGAATGACCCCCTTGACCAGGACGTCACCCTGGGTGGCAACAGCAGCCATCATATAGGTCCCCGCCGTAATCTGATCTGGAACCGTGGAATAGTCGCAGCTGTGAAGACTTTCCACCCCTTTAATCCGAATGGTATCGGTCCCTGCTCCCTTTACATCGGCCCCCATCAGGTTTAAGAAATTGGCAACATCCACCACATGGGGTTCCTTCGCCACATTTTCAATCACCGTGGTCCCTTCAGCCAAAACAGCAGCCAGCATAATATTGATGGTGGCCCCCACACTGACCACATCCAGGTAGATATTCGCCCCCACTAAACGGTCTGCTGTCATTTTAACCTGACCATGCTCGATGGTGACCGTGGCACCCAGGGCTTCAAATCCTTTGATATGCTGATCGATGGGACGGTCCCCAATATTACATCCCCCGGGCAGAGGGACAATAGCCTTACGATAACGGCCCAGGAGAGCTCCCAGGAGATAATAGGATGCCCGCATCTTCCCGGTTTCCTCATGGAAGTCCGAGCAATCGTAGGAAATCGGACCACTGGTATCAATACTCAGCGTTCCGGATTTTAAGTCAATATCAGCCCCTAATTTTTTAAGAATAGCGATGATTTTATGTACATCCCGAATATCGGGAACATTATCAATGGTGCTTTTGCATCCACAGAGTATGGCAGCAGGGATCAGACCTAACACTGCGTTTTTAGCGCCGGAGATCTTGACCTCTCCCTTCAACGGAAAACCGCCTTCAATTATGAGATTATCCATTAAGATATATCCTTTCACAAACAAAATTCCAAAGTAAATTATAACATAAGTTGGGTTCTCTGCAATGGAAACCCCCATCATTTACGATTTGACAGCAGAATCGTTACATTTTAAACACAATTATTTAGGGGGTTATTCCTTCTCCGGCTATGCTATAATGGATAATAAAATGGGATGGAATGCTCCATCCGGGCGGAGGAAAGTATGGAAAACCAATACACCTTTTATCTGGGTGACGATAATCTCGCCACCACCACCATCGATAATATCTTCATCAACGAATACATGCCCCGGGCCAGGGGCGACTACGTGAAGGTCTATCTCTATGGCCTCAAGCAGGCCCGCAGTCAAAGCCATGCCCCCATTGATAATGTCGCCCTCAGCCAGCTCTTCAATATCACCGAGGGGGATGTGATCAGTGCTTGGGATTATTGGAAAAAGCAGGGGATCATCGACCTGACCTACGAAGGGACAAAGGTGGCCCATATCGCCTTCTACCATATTCCCTCGGTGCTCCTAAAAGCACAAAACGAAGGGGCGCCAAAGGCCGTTTCGGTCTCCCCACCAGCAGATGATGATGGCATGGAGGCCCGCACCGCTGAAATGTTTAACCGCATCCAGCGCATGTACGGCAGCCGGGCCCTACCTAAAAAAGATATGCTGGCCTACAAAAAATGGCTGAGTGAATATGGATTCGAGCCCGAAGCCGTGGTCATTTTGGTGGAGTATGCCCTCAACCTCATCAATAGCAAATCAGAAACCTTTACCCCAGCCCAGATTTTAAGTTATATGGAAACCATCGCCGAATCCTGGCGGCGCCAAGGCATCCATACCTTCACCGAGGCCGATGCCTATATTGTGGAAAGCCGAAACCGCCAGCGACGACACTATGGGATCTTTAAATACCTGGGCCTCCGCCGGGCTCCTATGGAATCCGAACGGACCATGATGGACACCTGGAGCGGGGAGTGGGGGTTTTCCGACGAAATCATCAAGGTCGCCCTGGGCCGTACCAGCAAGCCCAACCTGAAATACATCAATGGCATTCTGGAAAAATGGCATCAGGCCGGCATTAAAAGCATTGCTGATATCGAAGCCCAGGATGCGGCCCATCGCTCTACAAGCTTTAAGGGTGCCCCTAAAGCCGTGGATGAAGAAACGGCCAAAAGGCTGGCTGTTTACGATGAAATGGATGCCGAGGATGCGAATTGGTTCAAGAAAATAGGTGAAAATAGTGGAAAATAAACCCAAGAGCAATAAAGAAATCATCGACGATTTTTTAGCCCGCCATGATCGGGAACGCTTCGCCCTCAAAAAAAAGAAGGCAGATCTCTACGCCCGTATCCCAGCCCTAGCCAATCTTGATGCCGAAATCGATTTGGCTGGTGTGGCTTATACCAGGGCTAGAATCTCAGGAGATCCCCAGGCTAAGGCGATTTTCGACGCCACCGTCGCTGAGCTGGATTGTCAAAAAAAGGCGATTCTCACCGATAACGGCATCCCTGAGGATTACCTCACCCCACACTATCATTGTAAACAATGCCAGGATACGGGTTATGTGGACGGCCGGATGTGCAGCTGCCTCCACCGCCTCCTCTCAGAGGCCAGCTTCTCCCGGTACGATTTAAAACCCCAGGCCCGTCACGAGAATTTTGACACCTTTTCCCTGGCGGTTTACCCAGAGGCCTATACCGACCATTACCGGGGGATCCATCAGGTCTTTAAAGCCTACTGTTCTGACTTTAAAGCCGTCTCAGAAAATTATCTGTTCACCGGAAAGCCCGGACTGGGCAAAACCTTCTTGTCCAACTGCATCGTCAATGCCCTTATCCAGCAGGATTATGATATTATTTACATCACCGCCGGGCACTTGGTGAAACTAGTCCAGGAAAATATGCACGACCCCACCGCCTCTGTCCAGGAGTTGTACCAGGCTCTGCTGGCCTGTGATCTCATCATTATTGATGATCTTGGTGCTGAATACGCCACCGCCTTTAGTGGGTCACAGCTCTTTGATATCATTAATACCCGCATTTTAGGAGGGGGACCCATGATTATCTCCACCAATCTGACCCCGAAGCAAATCTTCACCCAGTACGATGAACGTCTGTCCTCCCGAATCCGGGGAAACTTTAAAACCGTCCCTTTTTATGGAGATGATATCCGCCTCATAAAAAAAAGACAGCAAAGTTAAAGAAATCCATTAAAAACTCCTTGACATCACCTTAAAGAACAGTTAAAATAACCATTGTTCTTTAAGTGCCTAGGGGTATCGCCAAGCGGTAAGGCAATGGACTCTGACTCCATCACGCGCAGGTTCGAATCCTGCTACCCCCGCCATTTTAAATATGAATAAACCCCCGAGCCATAAGGCTTTGGGGGTTTTTTTATACGGCATTAATGGCAAACTTAAACAAATCCCAGGGTCTTTACTAATCCTTTATCGCGTTGTATAATGTTGGTATAAAGGAGCAAAGACACTTTAAAAGCTACCCAATCTTGCTAGGATGCCGGGTAGCTTTTGTCATGCTCATCCCCTGGAGGAAACCATTAATGGATATTAATCACGATTCGATCCCCCAACGCGCCTCGGTCATCGGCGTTTTCGCCCATGTGGATGCGGGGAAGACGACCCTTTGTGAGCAGCTGCTGTATCACGCTGATGCCCTGCGCCGTCCGGGACGGGTAGACCATCAGGATGCTTTTTTAGACTACCACCGCATCGAACGGGAGCGGGGTATCACCGTCTTTTCGGACCAGGCGGTCTACAAACAGGATGGTGCCCTGCGCTTTCTGCTGGATACCCCGGGACATGTGGATTTCTCCGGAGAGACGGCGCGGGCCATGGGAGTCATGGACCTGGGGCTCTTTATCCTCTCCGGGGTGGAGGGGGTGCAAAGCCACAGTGAGACCCTCTTCGAGCTGGCCGATCAAAACCACCTCCCCCTGGTGTGCTTCATTAATAAGATGGACCGGGAGGGGGCGGATACAGATGCCGTCATGGCCAAGCTCCACCGCTTGAATGCCGACTGCATCCTGTTCACTGGACACACCGCCACCGGAGAAATGGATGAATTCCTCATCGAGGCCCTGGCCGAGCGGGACGAGGCTCTTCTGGAATATTATCTGGAGTCGGGATACCATGCGCCCGTGTGGCAGGAAGCATTAAACCGCCTGGTGCGAAAGCGCCGCATCATCCCCGTCTTCGCTGGCTCAGCCTTGAAGGATCAGGGGATCTCGGAGCTGCTCACCGCCCTGGAGGATTTCCTGCCCAAAGACGGTGGGGCAGTGAGTGACACCTTCGGCGCCAGGGTCCATAAAATCCACTATGACGACAAGGGCTGCCGCCTAACGGATCTCAAAATCACCTCCGGCAGCCTGTCGGTCCGGCAGATGGTCGGTGACGATAAGATTCTGGAGCTGCGCCGCTACAACGGTCCGCGCTTCACCGCCATCTCCACCGCCAGGGTCGGGGAGCTCTGTGCCGTCGCTGGTCTGACCAACAGCCGGGCGGGGGATGGATTGGGCTGTGAGCCCACCCAAGAGGAGAATGCCTTCGTCCCCCTATTCGCCGCTCAAACCTGGGCCACCGATGGTACCGATGGCCCCACCCTCTACCAATGCATGAAACAGTTGGGGGAGGAGGACCCCTTGCTGGGCGTGACCTGGGATGCTCATGCCGGACAGGTCCTGGTCTATCTCATGGGCCCCATCCAAATGGAGGTTCTGACCCAGCTGGTGGCGGAGCGCTTCGGTATAGCCATCGCCTTCGGTCCGGCCCGGGTGGTGTATCAGGAAACCATCGACGCCCCGGTACCAGGCTATGGCCACTTTGAGCCCCTACGCCACTATGCCGAGGTCTGCCTGCACCTGGAGCCCGGGGAGCGGGGGAGCGGCATCACCTTTGAAAGTCACTGCTCCCAGGACATCCTGGCCAGCAACTGGCAAAACCTCATCCGCACCCACATTTTTGAGAAGGCCCATCCCGGGGTACTCACCGGGGCGGATCTCACCGATGTCCGCATTGTGCTGACGGCGGGACGGGCCCACCTGAAGCATACCGAGGGCGGGGATTTTCGCCAGGCCACCTGCCGGGCCATCCGTCAGGGCCTCATGCAGGCCAAGGCCGCGGGCCAGGCCGTCCTCCTGGAGCCCCTCTGGGCCTTCACCCTGACCCTGCCCACAGAGCAGGTTGGCAAGGCCCTGTCGGACATTACCCGCATGGCCGGCACCCTGGAGGAACAGCAGACCCTGGGCACCATGACCTGCATCACCGGCGTGGCTCCAGTAGCCGCTATGATGGATTATCCCACAGTATTGATGAACGATACCCACGGCCGGGGGATTCTGCGTACCCACTTCACTGGCTACGCCCCCTGCCACGATGCCGAAGCCATCATCACCGGATCGGCCTACGATCCTCTTTCGGATGGCAACCATCCTTGTGCCTCCATCTTCTGCTCCCACGGCGCTGGCTATGCTGTGCCCTGGGATGAAGTGTCCGCGTCGATGCACTGCCTGAAATGATACCCCTTTATACCATTCGTCTAACTATAATGCGCATTGGTAAAGAATGTCAAAACGGTTATCCCGCAATGGTTTAAATGACTAAAATATTTCAGACTATCGACAAACCCAGGGAAGGGAGCGCTATGGCACTTTGTCTACACTCTGATATTTTAAACCGCTTTTAATAAATCAGGCGTATACTAATAGTATTCGAATGAAGGAGGACGTAATCATGGCAAATTTCGATTTTGGCGATGAACTCAAGAAATTAATGCTGGCTGGTGTGGGTGCCGCAGCAGAAACCTCAGAAAAAGCAGGGGCACTACTGGATCACCTGGTTAAAAAAGGTGAAATTACCGTGGAACAGGGGAAGGCCATTAATGAAGAGCTAAAACGCAACATTAAGGATTGCGTCTCCCAAAATGCAGATGTCCTTAAAACCAAGGTCGTTCCCACGGTGGATGGTGTCATGGATAATATCAAGGAAATGTCCAAGGATGAAATCCAAGCCCTTAAGGAAAAGCTGGCCGCTTTGGACCCATCATCCGATGATCATGACGGTGACAAGTAGTCTGGATACGGTAACGGTGGACAAAAGGACCCAAAAATCCTATAGGCGAAAGCGTCTCCGGGAAATAATGGGAATCCTCCACAGGTACGAGATTGCCAAGGGGATCACCCCAGTTAAAATCAGACACATCATAGAGGACCTGGGACCCACCTTTGTCAAGCTGGGCCAGGTCCTTTCCATGCGGCAGGACATCCTGCCCCCGGAGTATTGCCACGAGCTGGCCAAACTCCAGACCAATGTCGCTCCTTTACCCTTTTCCACCATCAAAACCGTCATCGAATCCGAATATGGCCGTAAGATGAAGGATGTTTTTAAAAGCATGGATGAAGCGCCCCTGGGCTCTGCTTCCATCGCCCAGGTCCATCAAGGCATCCTCTTAGACGGCACCGAGGTCGTCGTCAAGGTCCAGCGCCCAGGCATTTACGAAACTATGTCCATGGATATTGCCCTTTTATACCGAGCCACCGATCTTTTAAAATTGGCTGGTGCCACCGCAGGGGGCACCATTGACTTTCGCATGATTTTAGATGAAATGTGGGTGACGGCCAAGCAGGAGATGGATTTTCTCATTGAAGCAAAAAATGCCGATACCTTCGCCGCCAATAATAAGGACGTCATCTATGTTGAATGCCCGGTAATCTATCACCACTACACCACTCCAAAGGTTCTGGTGATGAGTTATATCCCCGGTGTTGATATCAATAAGGTGGAAGTCCTTGAAACCTTGGGTTATGACCTCCGGGACATCGCTGCTAAGCTTTGTGAGAATTACATTAAGCAAATTGTGGATGATGGTTTCTTTCAGGCGGATCCCCATCCGGGGAATATCCGTATCGATGGGGGAAAGATTGCCTGGATTGACCTTGGAATGATGGGGACCTTATCCCATCGGGAGATGAAGCTCTACCGGGAAGCCATATCCGCTCTGGCCAGTAAAAATGTGGAGCAGCTTAAAGCCATCATTCTGGCCATTGGAGTCCACCATGGCCATATTAACCACGCCCGTTTATATGCTGACATCGACGATATGGTAACAGAATATGGAGATCTGGATCTGGGGAATATCAATTTAGGAACCATTATGGAGGAAACCCTGCAAATTGCAGGGTATCATCATATTGCCATGCCTAAGGGGATGACCATGCTGGCCCGGGGAGTGATGACCTTTGAAGGGGTTATCAGTCATCTGGACCCAGATACCAACATTATCCAGATTTTAGCAGCACACTTGGAAAACGAATCCCTGGGTCAAATTGATATTCGAAAAAAGACCCTGGAATTTCTCCACAATGCTTACAGCGCCCAATCCAATATTTTAGATATCCCCCGATATACGGTGGATGCTCTAAAAATGGCCCTTCGTGGCCAGGCAAAGGTGAATTTAGAAATCACCGGCTCCGAAGAGCCCTTAAACCGCATTGAGCAGATGATTAATCGGATTGTTACAGCCCTGATTGCTGCTGCCCTGCTCATCGGCTCCAGCTTTATCAGCACCACCGCCATGACCCCCCGGCTTTTGGGCATTCCCGCTTTAGGTGCCCTGGGGTATTTTGTGGCTGTCATCCTGGGGCTTTACCTTGTCTTTGATATCTATCACACAAAATGGAAAAACCACCGCCGCAAGCGGTAGGATCAAAAAAAGACTGCTTTCACAGTCTTTTTTTGAGTGGTAACCTTACACGACACTTTCCATTTGCAACAGCTGCTTCTTCAGCTCGATACCTCCGGCGTAGCCAGTAAGGCGGCCATTGGATCCGATAACCCGGTGACAGGGAACGATAATGGCCACGGGATTCCGGTTATTGGCCATACCGACGGCACGGCTGGCATTGGAATTTCCAATGGCATCCGCTACCTGTTGATAGGTCCAGGTTTCGCCATAGGGAATTTGTCTTAAAACCTGCCACACCTTTTTCTGAAAGGCGGTTCCCCGCAGTCGAAGGGGGAGATCAAAGGTTTTTCGACTGCCGCCAAAATACTCCATGAGCTGGTTAAAGGCCCTTTTAATCAACTCGGTTTCCTGGTTTTCGCCTTTTTTGTTTTTTTCTTCCACATCCCAGTGGACCCGTGCAATACCAATACCATCATCCTGGATGGTCAGGGTACCCAATGGGGTCTCATAGGAATAGTGGCTCCATTCATCAAACATGTTTAATCCTACTACTAGCTTTCTATCTCTAAAATTTCTTCAACTATTCTACCACAACTGTGGCAATGATTTCATTGAATTTTGCAACATTTTCTGTCATATCTCCATTAAAGAGACAGGAGCCAGAAACAATGGTATCTGCCCCAGCTTCCACAACGGCCTCCAGGGTATCAAAATTGACCCCACCATCGACCTCCAGGCGGATATCCCGGCTGCCAATCATGGCACGGATCTCCCGAAGGCGTTCGGTACTTTCCGGAATATAAGATTGTCCGCCAAAGCCTGGGTACACACTCATTACCAGAACCATGGAAACGGCATCCAAATAAGGGGCAATGGCCGAGGTGGGGGTGTCTGGTGACAGAACGATACCCGCCTTTTTCCCACATTCCTTTATAAGTGCCAGGCACGCTGCCGGATCATCCTCAGATTCAACATGGATGGTGATCATATCCGCCCCGGCCTTGGCAAATTTAGGAATATATTTTAACGGCTCTGAAATCATCAGGTGCACATCGAAGGGCAAATCAATGCACTTCCGAATACAAGCCACCTGATCGGGTCCAATGGTAATGTTCGGGACAAAATGGCCGTCCATTACATCCACGTGGAGCCACTGTGCCCCACTCGCTGCCACCGCCTTCAAATCACGCTCCAGGTTGGCAAAATCTGCACTGAGCATGGATGGTGAAATAATAACATTCATGAAAGTAACCTCCGTCTTGAATTATTCGTCCAAAAGGGTCATTTGAGCATCGTCATCGGCTGGGGTTTCTTCATCATCCTCAGGATCTTCCTTATATACCTTTGAAATCGTCGCAATCCGTTCATTTTCCTTCAGCTTCATCAGCCGGACCCCCTGGGTGTTCCGGCCAACCTTGGAAATACCATCGCCCTCTAACTTAATGACCACACCCTGGTTATTGATCATCATGATCTCACCGCCGGGCGACAGCACGCAAAAGCCCACCAGCTCACCGGTTTTATTGGTCACCTTATAGGTTTGCACGCCCTTACCACCGCGGTTCTGGGCACGGTATTCATTGCCCTGGGTCAGCTTGCCATAGCCCTTTTCAGAGACACACAGCACGCAGTCCTCATCGGAAACAATATCCATACCAACCACCACGTCGCCGGCGCGCAGATCAATGCCCCGCACCCCAATGGAGGTCCGCCCCATGGATCGGGCATCCTCCGACTTAAAGCGGATGGCATAGCCCTTCTGAGTTCCCATGACAATGTCCTCTGTATTATGGACAATACGCACATTGATGAGTTCATCATCGTCCCGGAGGTTAATACCGATAATCCCATTTTTCCGGGAAGAATCGTATTCCGATAAGGGTGTTTTCTTGATAATCCCATATCGGGTCGCCATTACCAGGAACTGATCCTCTGTGAATTCCTTAATGGGAATCATGGTTGTGATCTTTTCATCCGGCTCCAACTGGAGTAAATTGACGATGGCTGTTCCCTTGGCCGTCCGCCCTGCTTCTGGAATTTCGAACCCCTTTAAGCGCAGTACCTTTCCCTTGTTGGTAAAGAAGAGAAGGTAGTGATGGGTGGTCGTGGTAAAGAGGTGCTCCACAAAGTCATTATCCCGGGTGGACAGAGCCGTAATTCCTTTACCACCCCGTTTCTGGGAGCGGTAAGTGTCTGTGGAAATCCGTTTGACATACCCGATATGGGTCATGGTGATGACCACTTCCTCTTCTTCGATCAGGTCTTCCACGTCAAAGTCCTCGACGTCGATATCGAAGGATGTCCGGCGGGCATCGCTGTATTTCCGTTTAATTTCCGTCAGCTCTTCCTTAATGATATTGAGGACCAGCTGTTCATCTGCCAGGATTGCCCGGAGCTCCGCAATGAGCTTCATGAGCTCGGCGTATTCATTTTCAATTTTTTCCCGTTCCAAACCGGTCAGGCGCTGGAGACGCATATCGAGAATGGCCTGGGCCTGGATTTCAGTCAGGGCAAAGCGTTCCACCAACTGAATTTTCGCTTCCTTACCATCTGCCGCTGCACGGATCAAGGCAATGACCTCGTCAATGTGGTCCAGGGCGATGCGCAGGCCTTCTAAAATATGGGCCCGGGCTTCGGCCTTTTTAAGGTCAAACTTCGTCCGTCGTACGATGATTTCCTTTTGATGCTCAATGTAGTGGTAAAGGACCTGCTTTAAGTTTAAAACCTTTGGCTGTCCATCCACCAGGGCCAGCATGATAATCCCAAAGGTATCCTGGAGCTGGGTGTGCTTGTACAGCTGGTTTAAAATAATGGTTTCATTGGCATCCTTCTTTAAATCGATGACGATGTTGATGCCTTTTTTCAGGTCCGATTCATCCCGAATATCGGAGATGCCTTCTACCCGTTTATCCTTCACCAGCTCCGCAATTTTTTCAATGAGCTTAGCCTTATTGACCATATAGGGGATTTCGGAAACCACAATCTGCTTCCGACCCCGCTTATTTTCCATAATTTCGACCTTAGAGCGGATTTTTACCCGTCCCCGGCCAGTGCGGTAGGCTTCTTTAATTCCAGCCTTTCCCAGGAGGATACCCGCCGTTGGAAAGTCTGGTCCCTTGATGTGGGTCATCAGCTCTTCGATGGTGATCTCCGGATTATCAATGAAGGCGACGGTGCCATCGATGACTTCCCCCAGGTTATGGGGTGGGATATTGGTGGCCATCCCAACGGCAATCCCCGAGGACCCATTGACCAACAATTGGGGGAACCGGGCAGGAAGAACCTCTGGCTCTTCTTCAGAACCATCAAAGTTCGGGATAAAGTCCACCGTATCCTTATTGATATCCCGGAGCATTTCCATGGCGATCTTGCCCAAACGCGCTTCGGTATAACGCATGGCGGCAGCGCCATCCCCATCCACAGAGCCAAAGTTTCCCTGGCCCTGGATGGTCATATAACGGGTGGAGAAATCCTGGGCCATACGAACCATAGCATCGTAAACAGAGGAGTCCCCATGGGGATGGTATTTCCCTAAAACCTCCCCGACGATACGGGCAGATTTTCTAAAGGGCTTGTCTGGTGTCATGCCGAGCTCGCTCATGGCGAAGAGGATCCGTCTATGGACCGGCTTCAGGCCATCCCGAACGTCCGGCAGGGCCCGTCCGATGATGACGCTCATGGCGTAGTCGATATAACAATTCTTCATTTCGTCCTCGATATTGACGGGACGGATATTGCCCATAGGCATCATTTCATTTTCGTCCATTACTTACCTTTCTCTCTTCTATATGTCCAGGTTCTTAACCTTTTTCGCATTCCGTTCGATAAATTCCTTACGGGGCTGTACCTTATCCCCCATGAGGATGGTAAAGATTTCATCGGCGTAGGCCGCATCCTCCACATTGACCTGGAGCATGGTCCGGGTGTTGGGGTCCATGGTGGTTTCCCACAACTGGCTGGCATCCATTTCCCCAAGGCCTTTGTACCGCTGGAGGGTTACCTTGGAACGATCCTCTTCCTCAACCAGACGCTTTTCAAGGTCTGCATCGGTATAGGCATATTCCACATGCTTACCCCGGGTAATCTTAAAGAGGGGCGGCTGGGCGATGTACACATAGCCATGCTCAATGAGGCCGCGCATATAGCGATAGAAGAAGGTCAAAAGCAAGGTCCGGATATGAGCGCCATCCACATCGGCATCTGTCATAATGATGATTTTATGATACCGGGATTTTGTCACATCAAAATCCTCACCCACGCTGGTCCCAAAGGCAGTAATCATGGATTTCAGGGAATCCGTGGTTAAAATACGGTCCAGACGGGCCTTTTCCACATTGAGGATTTTCCCACGGAGGGGGAGGATCGCCTGGATTTTTGAATCCCGTCCACTTTTGGCAGAACCGCCAGCAGAGTCCCCTTCCACGATGAAGATTTCAGAGAGGGCAGGGTCCTTTTCCCGACAGTCCGCTAATTTCCCGGGTAATGATGTGCTGTCTAAAGCACTCTTACGACGGGTCAGCTCCCGGGCTTTTTTTGCCGCTTCCCGGGCTCGGGATGCGGATAAGGTCTTTTCGATAATGGTTTTGGCAATGGTTGGATTTTCCTCCAAAAAGGCGGAAAGCTCTTCATTGACAATGGTTTCCACAATCCCCTTGACCTCCGGGTTACCCAGCTTTGTTTTCGTCTGTCCTTCAAACTGGGGATCCAGAAGCTTGATGCTGATAATGGCCGTCAAGCCTTCCCGCACATCTTCACCAGAGAGGTTTTTTTCATTGGATTTAATATAGTTGTTCTTTTTAGCGTAATTGTTCACCGTTCGGGTGAGGGCACTTTTAAACCCATTCAAGTGGGTTCCGCCTTCCGGGGTGAAGATATTATTGGCATAGCTAAAGATATTTTCGGTATAGCCCGTGGTGTACTGAAAGGCGATTTCAAGGCTATAATCATCCATTTCCTTTTCATAATAGGCAATGTCTTCATACAGGGCATCCTTATTGCGATTCATATATTCAATATAGGATCGAATCCCACCTTCATAGCAATAGGTTTCCTTTTGCTCCATCCCCGGACGTTCGTCCTTTAAGGTAATGGAAACCCCTTTATTTAAGAAAGCCAGCTCCCGAAGACGATGTTCAAGGACATCGTAATCGTAGATTAGCTCGTCAAAAATTTCCGGGTCCGGTTTGAAATAAACCTTTGTTCCGGTCCGGTTCGTATTCCCAATGACTTCCAGCTCAGAGGTCTTTTTCCCCCGGGCAAAGGACTGGGTGAAAATCTGCTTGTTTTGCTTGATTTCAACCACCAGCTCCATGGACAGGGCATTAACAACCGAAACCCCAACACCGTGGAGCCCCCCGGATACCTTGTACCCTCCGCCGCCGAATTTCCCGCCGGCGTGAAGGACGGTCAGGGCCAATTCCACCCCGGTTTTTTTCTTTTTATGGTTCATCCCCGTTGGAATCCCACGGCCATCATCTGTCACGGTAACGGCATTATCAGAATCTACCACCACGGTAATATTCCGGCAATAGCCAGCCAGAGCCTCATCGATGGAGTTATCCACCACTTCGTATACCAGATGATGGAGTCCCTGCTTACCCGTGCTTCCGATATACATCCCCGGGCGTTTTCGTACTGCCTCCAGGCCTTCTAAAACCTGGATCTGGTCTGCGCCATATTCATGATTGGTCGTTAAATTATCTGCCATATTTTCCTCCATCTAACACATTGGTTCAACGCTCTGATCCATTAACCCATTTTTGGATTTTTCCATCCAAAACCTGGAATTGATTCAGTTCATTGTGATCGTACCGGCGGGCAAAGCTCGCATCGGTACAGGTAATAAAAGCCTGGGTCCGGCCTAAAAGGGATAAAATCCGCTCCTGCCGGGTTTCATCCAGCTCCGATAAAATATCATCTAAAAGGACAATGGGGTAATCTCCGGTGCTTTCTTTATAGATATCAATCTGGGAAAGCTTCAGGGAAATCGCCGCTGTGCGCTGCTGTCCCTGGGAGCCGTATTTACGGGCTTCCATCCCATTAATATGGATAATCAGATCATCCACATGGGGCCCATAGGTGGTGGAACCCCGATCCATATCCCCCTTTCGGCTTTCCAGAACACGCTGTCTGAAAATTTGCTCCAGGGAATCCTGTTCCTTTAAATCCGCTAAAATATTATTTTGGTAGTAAAGGGACAAAACCTCAGCCCCGGAGCTCATTAAATGATGGAGCTTTCGGGCGTTTTTGTTCAGCTGTTTTAAATAATCCACCCGATATCCCATGAGTGCCGTGCCATATTCGATGAGTTGGGCATCCCAGGGCTCCAGGGTATCAGCCAGGCTTGGGGTGTAGCGGATCTCCTTTAACAGGGCATTACGCTGGTGAAGGACTTTTTTGTACTGCTTAAGCACATGGCCATACCCTGGCATAAAGCCGCTGATTTCCTCGTCCATAAAACGTCTGCGCTTCTCTGGTCCCGCCTTAACAATCCGCAAATCCTCGGGTTCAAAAAGAATGGTGGACATAATCCGGGAGGCAGCCTCCTGTTTACCCTCTTTTTTACCATTAACCTTCAGGATTTTCTTTTTATGGTCCATGGCCATGGTGATGCGATGGTCAATCTCCTGACGCTGGATCTCACCGCCAATAAAGAAAGCCTCCTGGCCAAAGGATGCCAATTCAGAAATATTCACTGCCCGGTGGGAGTACCCCCGGGACAAAAAAAAGATTCCCTCCAGCAAGTTCGTCTTGCCCTGGGCATTCGGTCCGACGATCACATTAATATGGTCCGAAAAGGTGAGGGATGTACTTTCATAGTTTCTAAATTGGCCAAGTTTTAAGGATTTAAGGATCATTGTACCCGATCGCCGTTAGCAGTAATGTGATATTCACCGGCATCTTCTACCGTCACCACATCACCAGGGCGGACTTTTTTACCGCGCATGGTGCAGACATCCCCATTAAAGGTCACCAGTCCATCGGCAATGAGCATCTTCGCATCGCTGCCAGATCCCACAATTCCAATGAATTTAAGCAGCTGATCCAGCTTGATGTATTCCGTAGTGATTTCTATTTTTTCCATCTCATAACCCTTTTAGTTGTTTTAATAGATATTTCATCTATTTTGCGAAAACTCCTTTAAAATCATGGAATAAATCGTGATTTTAGATATAAATAGTCTCTATCTGGATTATTATACCATAAAAAAGGACTTGTACAAGACAAGTCCTTAAAAGTTTATGTGAAGTTTTTCCCGAAAAGGAAAAATAAAGAGAAAATGATGATTAATCATCGGAGATCCGAACGGGAAGAATCAGATAGGTATAAGCACCATTTTCCTGAGGGGATTGGATGACCGCTGGTCCCACAGAGGTGGTCATATCGATTTTGATTTGATCGTCACCAATGACTCGGAGGGCGTCGATGACAAACTTAGAGTTAAAGGCAATTTTGATATCCTCACCCTTTTTATCGATGGGGATGATTTCATAAACATCGCCAATATCGGCACTGGAGGTAACCGCCATCTGATCGATGCCAAATTCCATCTTGATCAGGTTATTTTTACCTTCCCGGGCCAATAGGGCTGCCCGCTCACAGCTTTCCAAAAGCAGTTTGCGTTCAACGATCACCTCAGTACTCTTCTCGTTGGGGATAATATGCTTATAATTAATAAATTCCCCCTCAAGTAAGCGTGAGGTAAATTGGGTATTTTCAATTTCAAAGAAAATCTGTGTCTGGGAGAATCGGACGATGATATCCCCATTCTTTCCAGAAAGCAGTTTATCTAATTCGTTCATGCTTTTACCTGGAACAATGACGGATATCCCGCCTTCAACACCATTTTCCAGCTCTCCTTTACAAAGGGAGAGACGATAGCCATCTAAGGCAATAACCGTCAGGGAATTTCCTTGGATTTCCATCTTCAGCCCTGTAAGTACTGGAATATTCTCACTAATGGCAACTGAAAAAAGGCTGCCGTGGATCAGGGCTTTGAGTTGTCCGGCATTAATGGTGAAGTCATAATCTTCTATAATTTTAGGGAAGGTCGGGAATTCTTCTGTGGACATCCCCCGAATGGTAAAGGAAGAAAGGAGACATTCGACCTTCATTTGGAGATTATCGGTCCCCTCAAAAAAAACAGTATCCCCGGATAGTTTTCGAATGAGTTCCAGTATAAAGCTTGAGGAAAGAATAATTTCCCCTTCGCCTTCAATATTAGCCGCAATGGAGGTCTTAACGCTGATTTCCATATTGGTAGTCGTGAGAAAAAGACGGTTTTCGTAGGCTTGGAATAAAATGCCCTCCAGCACTGGCATGGTGCTTTTGCTGGCAACTCCCCGGCTGACAATGGCCAGGGCTTGGGTTAATTCATCTTTAGCACAATCAAATTTCATGGGTAACCTCGTTTCGCGTATTTTGCATGGTTATGTATAGTTATACATATTATAAAAATAGTAGTAATAGTAGTAGGGCCTGTTGAAGCTGTGGATAACTGTAAATGTCCTGTTTTTAGAGGTGTATCGACGTTTTTTAACGGTGGATAACCTGTGGAAAAAGACAGGGATTTTATGTGGGCAACTCAGTGTTATCCACTGTGGATGATTTTAGTCTCCCTTAATCTCATTCTGGATTCGGATAATCAGATTTTTAAAATCTGTATTACTGTCCATTTCCTCTGAAATCTTTTGGCAGCCGTGAATGATGGTGGAATGATCCCGCCCCCCAAATTCTTCTCCGATACGGGGAAGGGAGAGTTCTGTCATTTCCCGGGTGAGGTACATTGCCACCTGACGGGGGGTGGAAATGGCCTTGGTGCGCTTTTTAGAGTCCATCTCCTCCACGGTGATATTGAAGTATTTCGCCGTTGTTTCCTTAATATAAGCGGCATCAATGACGATATTAGCCTTGTCCTTGAACAAATCCTTCAAGGCATCCCGGGCAAAATTGAGGGATATCTTTTGTCCATGGAGCTTGGAATAGGCGACAACCGTCGTTAAAGCGCCCTCGAGTTCCCGTATGTTTGAATGGATATTGTCTGCAATAAAGTTCAGGACATCATCGGGGATATCTTCTGCGTAGGATTCCGCTTTTTTCCGCAGGATGGCAATTCGCGTCTCAAAATTAGGGGTGGAGATATCCGTAATTAAGCCCATTTCAAAGCGACTTCGCAATCTTTCGGCTAGATTTGGAATCTCCCGGGGGGGACGGTCAGAGCTGATGACAATCTGTTTGTTTTCCTCGTGGAGGGTATTAAAGGTATGGAAGAATTCTTCCTGGGTTCCTTCTTTTTTGGCTAGGAACTGAATGTCATCAATTAAAAGAATGTCGACATTTCGATACTTATTCCGAAAGGTTTCGCTATTCTGATTCTTGATGGAATCAATAAATTCATTGGTGAAGGTCTCACAGGAGACATAGACGACGCGATTGTTGGAGTATTCGCTGATGAAGTTGCCAATGGCCTGCATTAAGTGGGTTTTACCCAGACCGACACCCCCGTAAATAAAGAGGGGATTATAGCGCTCAGAGGGGAATTCCGAGACCGCAACACAGGCGGCATGGGCAAAACGGTTATTTTCACCGATGACAAATTTATCAAAGGTATATTTTGAATTGAGGTTACTGGAGGATTTAATCCTTCGGCTTCCTGATTGATTAGAGGAGGGTTCCTTTGAAGGCGTCGCCTCCAGAACAAGCTTTTTCCCCCGGGGGATTTCGGAATCGTCTAAAATAAATTTAACCTGAATATTTTCACCAAGGACGTTTGAAACCGCATTATTGGTTAGGGTCAGGTAGCGGGTATCTAATACTGATTTGCAGAATTTGGCATTGCTCGTCGCGACTTTGACATAAAAATCGTGGCTGATAAATTCCATAGGGATAAGTTCGGTAAACCAGGTGTTAAAGCTAACCTCAGGCATGTCTTCACTAATCATGTCGAGGGCTTTTTGCCAGATGGTATCGATTGAATGCTCCAATAGTTCCTCCAAGTATTCACATTTTTTCAACAAGCCACCCACAGAGACTGTGCATGGATTCAAAGATTTGAGTTTATCCACATCCTGTTTATAACTTATCAAGATGGCGGAATGTGGAAAAAAGTGCATTTTATTAACAGTTATCCACAGTTTATTCAGATTCTATCAACAAAAAGTGGAAAATTGTGGATAAAAGTAAGTTATCCACAGAGGTTTTCTGTTATTATATCAGATGATGGCGGCGGCATCAACAAAGGAGTGCGAACCTTTTAAAACTTTTGGCCATTTTCCCTTGACATTCGACTTTACAAACTATATACTTCTAAGGTAAAAGCCAAAAATGCTTAATTTTTAAATAAAATATAGGACAGGGGGTACCGCGAAATGAAGAGAACCTTTCAGCCCAAAGTAAGACAGCGCAAAAAAGAACATGGCTTCAGAAAAAGAATGTCTACTCGATCTGGTCGTCTTATTTTGAAAAAAAGAAGACAAAAAGGCAGAGAAAAATTATCTGCATAATAAAAGGGCCGTTTTCCAAACGGTCTTTTTTTCTATGAATTGGTAAGGGAAAGTACATATCAATGGGCTTTCTAAATGTATACAATGAAATTGGAGTTCTTTTATGAAGAGTGTATCTTTGCGGAAACAAAAGGACTTTGATGGGGTTTTTAACGAAAAAAATGTCTTTGGAAATCGCCATTTCACCTTATTTTATAAAAAAAATGGAGAATCCTTCAATCGTATTGGCATCATCGTGAGTAAAAAGATCTCTAAAAAAGCAGTTTGCCGGAATCGGTTAAGACGGCAGATTAAAGAATCCTTTCGACAACGTCAGGTTGGTGTGAAAACTGGCTACGATCTCATCATCATCGCGAAGGCGCGGTGCTTAAATGATGCTTTTTCGGATTTAGATCGGTCCTTAGACCATTTGTTTTATAAGACAAAGCTGAAAAAGTGAGGTTGAAATGATTAAGGGATTTTTTTTATCGATGATCCGGGGATATCAAAAATTTATTTCACCCTGTTTGCCAAATAGCTGTCGGTTTACCCCGACCTGTTCAACTTATTGTTACCAGGCGATTGAAAAATATGGTGTAATCAAAGGGCTTTATTTAGGCATTCGGCGCATTATTAAATGCCATCCCTTCCATCCTGGAGGGTATGATCCGCTGCCGTAAAAAAGAATACTTAATTAGGAGTGTGTGAATGGATTTTTTATACCAAGCATTCGGTTGGGTGCTCCTTCAAATTTTTAATTTGGTGGGGAACTACGGGATTGCAATTATTCTTTTTACCATTTTGGCAAAATTAATCTTGCTCCCTTTAAACCTGAAGCAGACGCGTTCAATGAAGGAGATGCAGGCCATTCAGCCTGAGCTCCAAAAATTACAGAAGAAATACAAAAATAATCCAGAAAAGCTAAACCAGGAGACCATGAAGCTGTATAAGCTTTATAAGGTTAGTCCCATGGCTGGCTGTCTGCCCCTTCTGCTCCAACTTCCGATTATTTACGGATTATTTGGTGCCCTTAGAAATCCTGATCAATGGGTTTCTGCCGGTGTAGGGGAAGCAGGATTTTTGTGGCTGCCAAGCCTGAGTGCTCCAGATCCCTGGTATATTCTGCCAATCCTGTGTGTGCTGTTAACCTTCATCACCCAGAAATTTATGATGAGTTTCCAGCAGGGTGGGGATCCCACCATGCAGCAGTCTCAGAAGATGATGCTTTACATTATGCCCTTGTTTATTGGCTTTGCAGCCATTAGCATGCCGGCTGGGGTAGCACTTTACTGGGTGGTTCAGAATATCTTTACCTTCATCCAACAGTTCTTCTCCATGCGTAAACCGGTGGATCTGGTTAGCCCGGAAGAAGCAGAACGTCGTTTAGAAGAAGCAAAACGTCAGGAAAAGAAAGATAAGAAGAATGTTCGGCAGCAACAAAGTGAAATGCGGGAACAGGCCATGATGGCCCAGCAGGGGAAAGCACCTAAAAAAGAAAGCACTGTCACCCGTCCTAAGACGAAGCCAGCCAGTAAAAAGGTGGTGCGTCAGACGATTACCAAGATTCCGGAACGACGGGACGACGAAAAGCGCTAGTTTTTTTAAAAAATGGAGAGGCGTATGAATGATAAAGTAATTGGAAAAGGAAAAACGGTTGAAGAAGCAATTAATAACGCTTTACTCGAACTGGGAAAGACTTTAGATGAAGTAGAAACCAATGTTCTGGAATTTCCGGATAATGGGGTATTCGGTTTATTTGGGAAAAAACAGGCGGTAGTCGAGGTTACTCCAAAGGATGATCCCGAAAAACGGGCAGTGGATTTTTTAACAGATATGATGTCTGCCATGAAAATTCCCTGCAGCATAACCACCAGCCTGAACAATGATGTTTTATCTGTGGAGCTGGCGGGAGATAATATGGGCGTGCTTATCGGCCGCCGGGGTCAGACCTTGGATTCCATCCAATATCTCACCAGTCTGGTGGTGAATCGAAAGGGCAGTCAATATGTCAGGGTCGTTATCGATACTGAGAATTACAGAAGTAAGCGGGAACAGACCTTAGAAGCTCTGGCCCGGAAGATGGCGGGGAAAGTGGTCCGTTACAATAAACGGATGTCATTGGAACCCATGAATCCATCGGAACGGCGGATCATCCATGCTGCACTGCAAAACCATTCCGATGTTTATACCTTCAGCGAAGGTGACGAGCCCTATCGTTACGTTGTGATCGACTTGAAGGATCATCAATAAATTTAAAATTTGGGGCTGTCGCATTCTGCGGCAGCCTTTTTATAATTTTGGAAGGATATATAAAATGCATCTATTCGATGATGATATCATTGCTGCTGTAGCGACCCCCATGGGAAGTGGCGGCATTGGGATTGTTCGGGTCAGTGGACCGGGATCAATCCCTTTGGTAGAAAATCTCTTTAAGAGTAAAAGTAAAAAGAATTTGGTGGATTTGGTCAGCCACTCTATGACCTATGGGGATATCATTGACGATGGGGGAGCACCCATCGATGAGGTTCTGGTGACTGTGATGGCGGGCCCCCATACGTATACTACCCAAGATGTGGTGGAAATCAATTGCCATGGCGGGATGGTGGCGACTCGTGCCGTTTTGGATCAGGTATTGAGCCATGGTGCAAGATTAGCAGAACCGGGAGAATTTACTAAAAGAGCGTTTTTAGGCGGTCGGATCGACCTTTCCCAGGCTGAGGCTGTTATGGATGTGATTTCTGCGAAAACCCGACGTAGCCTTGAGCTTTCAGTGGGCCAATTATCCGGGGAGTTATCCAAAGCTGTGGCAGAGATTGACACAGCCTTAATTGCCTTATTATCCGATATGGAAGCCAACATTGATTATCCGGAATACGATATTGAAGAGGTATCCTATCATCATACAGAAAAGATTTTAAAGGACTGTATTGAAAAACTAAAGCGCTTAGTGGAAGCAACCTCCAAGGGGAAAATATATCGGGAGGGTTTACCCACTGCGATTATTGGAGCTCCCAATGTGGGAAAATCATCATTACTTAATTATCTGATTCAGGAGGAGAAGGCCATTGTCACAGATATTCCAGGGACTACCAGGGATATTATTGAGGAGTATATTAATATTGATAATATTCCCTTTAAGATTATTGACACCGCTGGAATCCGGGATACAGAGGATTTGGTGGAAAGAATAGGTGTCAACCGTTCCCGAAAAATGATGGAAGAGTCTGAGTTGGTATTGTTTATGCTCGATGTTTCACGTGAAACATCTGGGGATGAACAAATACTTATGGAGGAAGTAAAGAAAAAGAAGCATATTATTATAGCGAATAAAATAGATCTGGAAAAAAAAGCTTTTCCAGAAGAAATGAATGTCCAGGCCATTTCCCTTCGGAGTCATGAAGGGCTGGAGCAATTAAAAAAGAAAATGGTGGAAGCCGCCATTGGAGAAAAAAATACTGAGAATGTCCAGGCAATGATTGTGAATGCCCGGCAAGAGGGATTACTGAATCAAGGGGTGAGGCAGCTTCAGGCTGCTATGGATGCCCTTCAAGGCGGTATACCCATGGAGCTATTAACCATTGATATAAAAGGTGCCTTAGAATCCATCCGCTTTATCACCGGTGAATCCATTGGATCAGACATCATTGATGAAATTTTTTCAAAATTTTGTTTAGGAAAGTAGGGACAGATGAATTATAAAAGTGGTGACTTTGATGTTATTGTTGTTGGAGCTGGACATGCGGGATGTGAAGCCGCTTTGGCTTCTGCCCGGTTGGGTTGGTCAACCCTCCTACTGACCATCAATTTAGATTCTGTGGCGATGATGCCCTGTAACCCCTCCATCGGTGGAACGGGTAAAGGACATCTGGTACGGGAAATCGATGCCCTTGGGGGAGAGATGGGAAAAAATATTGACGCAACCATGATCCAGTGCCGGATGCTCAATACGGCCAAGGGACCAGCGGTCCATTCCCTCCGGGCCCAGGCGGATAAAAAGGCCTATCAATTCCGAATGAAGGAAGTGATTGAAAACCAGGAGAATTTAGTCTTACGCCAGCAGGAAGCGACTGAAATTATTGTGGAAAATGGAAGGATTACCGCTGTGGTCGTACAGACTGGGGCAACCTATGGGTGTCGCACCTGTATCATTTCAACGGGGACTTACCTGAAGGGGCGGGTGTTCATTGGGGATGTACAGTATGATAGTGGCCCCAATGGCCTGTTTCCGGCCATGGCCCTTTCTGATAGTTTAATGAAAGAGGGAATTGCCCTCCAGCGGTTTAAAACAGGGACTCCTGCCCGGGTGGATGGAAAAACCCTGGACTACTCCAAAATGGAAATCCAGGAAGGCGATGAACGGATTGTTCCCTTTTCCTTTGAGACAGAAGCCATTGATATTGAGCAGGTCCCCTGTTATCTAACCTATACGAACGCCGAAACCCATGGCATCATTAATGCCAATTTAGAACGATCCCCCTTGGTAACCGGGGATGTGGTGGGCATCGGTCCAAGGTACTGCCCTTCCATCGAAACGAAGGTCATGCGCTTTGCAGATAAAGAGCGCCACCAAATCTTTATGGAACCGGAGGGCCTACATACCCGGGAAGTCTATGTCCAGGGAATGTCCTCCTGTTTACCGGAGGATGTACAAATTGCCCTTTACCGCACGGTGCCAGGAATGGAAGGGGTGGAGTTCATGCGTTCGGCCTACGCCATTGAGTATGACTGCATCCATCCTACACGGCTGAAGGGATCCTTGGAATCCAAGGACATTGATGGTCTGTTTTTTGCGGGTCAAATCAATGGGACCTCGGGCTATGAAGAAGCCGGAGCCCAGGGCTTGATGGCGGGGATTAATGCCAGTCAATACTTAAAGGGGGAGGAGCCAGTGGTTTTGGATCGCTCAGAAGCCTATATTGGGGTTTTGATTGATGATATTATTAATGAAGATGCCCAGGAACCTTACCGGATGATGACCTCCCGGGCAGAATACCGCCTGCTTTTGCGTCAGGATAACGCCGATTTACGGCTGACCCCCATTGGTAAGGAGATTGGTTTAATTTCAGATGAACGATACAACTGTTTTGAAGAGAAGAAAAAGGCAGTGGAAGATGAGAAGGAACGGTTAAAAAGGGTCATCGTCAAGCCGAGTGCCGAAAACAATCTTCAATTAAAGGAAATGGGAACCTCGCCCCTCACCTCTGGTATTTCCATTGCGGATTTAATGAAACGTCCGGAAATAACCTATGAGCGTACTGCGGTATTTGACCCTGAACGTTCAGTGCTGGCAAGACCAGTGTGGGAACAGGTGGAGGTCCAACTAAAGTACGATGGCTATATTCGCAAGCAAATCGAACAGGTTGAAAAGTTTAAGCGACTGGAAAGCTTGAAATTGCCCCAGGGCATTATGTATGATCAGATCTCCGGATTGCGCAATGAAGCGAAGGAAAAGCTTGAAGCCATTCGTCCCGCTTCCCTGGGCCAGGCCAGCCGAATTTCCGGTGTGTCACCGGCGGATATTTCAGTGCTGCATGTTTATCTCGAGCAGGAAAGGCGGCGTAAAGTATGAGTGTTGAAGAATTTATAAATTATTGTAAGGAATATGGTATAGTCCTAGATTCAAACCAGGCAGATCAGCTTTTGGGTTTTATGGATGAAGTGCGTCTGATGAATGACCAAATTAATTTAACAGCCATTACAGAGGAAATCCCCTTTATCGATAAACATCTGGTGGATTCTTTGCTTTGTGATTTGGACAGCCTGCCGGCCGGTGCACAAATTTTAGATATCGGAACAGGGGGAGGCTTTCCTGGCGTTCCCCTGGCCATTAAATATCCGGAGCTGGAATTTTTCCTTTTAGACAGCACCGCTAAGAAACTCAAAGCCGTGGAGGAAATTACAACGCATTTGGGATTAACCAATGTACATTTTCTGGCTGGTCGAGCGGAAGAATACGCCCAAGAATCTGTCCACCGGGAAAAGTATCAGGGTGTCACCTCCAGGGGTGTCGCCGGGTATCCCTTACTATTAGAGCTTTGTATGCCCTTTCTTAAGAATGGTGGGTGCTTCTATTCCTGGAAAGGAAAAAAATACAAAGAAGAAATAAAGGAGTCCCAAAACGCCTTAAAAATCTTAAATGGTGAAATATCAGATATAAAAAAGCATTTATTACTGAAAAGTGATGAGGTTCATGTTATAATTCAATGTAGAAAAAGTGGAACAATCCCTGAAAAATATCCAAGAAATTATGGGACAATAAAAAAAAGACCATTATAAATCACAGATGTTTCACGTGAAACAACCATGGAGACTGGAATGAAAAAAACCTTAAATACAGTTAATGATATAGAAATTGAAAAGATTCTGCCGAATCCGAACCAACCCCGTAAAATCTTTAATGAATCGGCCATTAATGAATTGGCTGAGTCCATCAAGACCTTTGGGGTTATCCAACCCATTTGTGTCCGACGGATTGACAATGACGTCTATGAACTGGTTTCAGGGGAACGGCGGCTGAGGGCATCTAAAATTGCCGGGATGCGTACAATCCCCGCCGTTGAGGTGACTATTTCAGACCAGGATTCGGCGGTTATCGCCATTGTCGAAAATATTCAACGGGAAGATTTGAATTTTTTCGAAGAGGCGGAAAGCTACCGTCAGCTCATGGCGTTCTATAATTTGACCCAGGAAAAGGTGGCTGAGTTGCTGGGTAAATCCCAATCCTTTGTGGCCAATAAAATCAGACTCCTTAAGCTTGACCATGAGGTCATCCGGGAGGTGAAGGATAATGGATTATCTGAACGCCATGCCCGGGCACTGCTCCGTATTCCCGATCCGGAAATTCAGAGAGACGTGATACAAAAAATTGTAAAGCGGGGAATGACCGTTAAAAGTACAGAGGATTTAGTTGAAAAAATTCGGGATAACGTGCTGACCAATAATTATGATGAACAGATAACGCCAGAGAAAAAAGCTCGGGTTAAATCTTTTATTAATGCCCAAATTTATGTGAATACCATTAAGTCTGCCTTCAAAGTAGTGAAAGACAGTAAGAATAATGCAGAATATAAAGAGAAGATGAAGGATGATTGCATCGAGATTACCATCCGAATTCCAAGATGATGGACAAGAAAGGGTGACGAATGAGTAAAATCATTGCGGTTTTTAATCAAAAGGGAGGGGTTGGAAAAACAACCACCAATATCAACCTAACCACCGCTGTAAGCATGGAAGGAAAACGCGTATTAACGGTGGACATCGATCCCCAGGGGAACACAACCAGTGGCTTTGGCATTGATAAAAATGATCTGGAGGTTTCCGTATATGATGCCCTGGTGGATACCATGGATCCGCGAAAAATTATTTTAACCACAGGTTATGAAAATTTAAATATCCTCCCTTCAAATATTGAGCTGGCAGGCTCTGAAATTGAGTTGGCAGGAATGCGTAAGCGGGAATCCCGACTGAAGGAAAGCCTAGAGAAGATCGATGGGTATTACGACTATGTTTTTATTGATTGTCCACCCTCCCTGGGACTACTGACCATTAATGCGTTGGTGGCTGCTGATACAGTGCTTATTCCCATTCAATGTGAGTACTATGCTCTGGAGGGGGTCGGCCAGCTGATGAGCACCATTAGTTTGGTGAAACGTGGTCTTAATCCAAGCCTGGAAATCGAAGGGGTACTCATGACCATGTTTGACGGTCGGACCAACCTTTCTGTTCAGGTGATGGATGAAGTCAGGGAATATTTTAAGACTAAAGTTTATAGGACGTATATTCCCCGAAACATTCGCCTGGCCGAGGCCCCCAGCTTTGGGCAGACTATCTTTGAATATGCAGCAAGTTCCAAAGGCTCCCAGGCCTATCAGGATTTTGCCAAGGAATTCATTGAAAGGCAGGTGTAAAATGGCAAAAGCAAAGGGATTAGGGAAGGGCCTGAAGGCCCTGATTAGTGAAGAGATCAATTTTGATGAGGAGATTGCCAAGGTTGAGGAAAAGGAACCCCTTGTCTTTGAATTGGAAATCAATAAAATAAGACCGAATAGTGACCAGCCCCGGAAGAATTTTGCCCGGATCGCACTGGAAGAGCTGGCGGCGTCCATTGCTGAGCATGGGATCCTTCAACCTCTGGTGGTTAAACCTGAGGGAAAGGGGTATACTATAGTTGCCGGTGAACGGCGTTTTCGTGCAGCAAGTATTGCAGGGCTGAAAGTGGTTCCGGTTATCATCCGGGATCTATCACCCAAGGATGTTATGGAAATTGCCCTCATTGAAAATGTCCAGCGGGAGGATTTGAATGCCATTGAAGAAGCCATAGCCTATGGTAAACTGATGGATGCTTACAATCTAACCCAGGGGGAAATTGGGATTCGCATTGGGAAGAGTCGGGCGACAGTGGCCAATACCATGCGGCTCCTCAATTTACCCAAGGAACTCCAAAATCAGGTCCTTGATGAGAAAATATCTTCAGGTCACGCCAGAGCATTACTCGCTTTGGAGGAACCAGGGCAAATGATTGCCCTGGGCAAGGAAATCGAGGAAAAGCAATTAAGTGTCAGAGAGGTGGAAAAACGGGTGAAGGCTATGAAAAATCCCCGAAAGGAGAAGGCGCTTCCATCAGCCAATCCTTTTTTAGTGGATTTAGAAGATCAACTCACCCATCGTTATGCCACGGCCGTCCATATTAAAGGGACGGATCAAAAGGGAAAGATCGAATTAGAGTATTTTTCAACGGAGGAGCTGAATCGGCTTCTGGAACTCATGAATATCACCGGGAGGGACTATGAAACAAGAAAATTATCGTAATCGACGAAAGATTAATGCCATTAACACGGCTTTAGCTGCAAACTTTTCATACATCGTCATTGTATTGATCTTCAAAGGAATCTTTGATGCCCTGGGGCTTGGGAATACCGGAAGTTATCATCTGATCTTTGGAGGCATTGAATTTGTAGTGGTCTCAGTATTTTTAATTGCCTTCAATTGGGTGAGCTTTAAGGATGCTAGTTTAGAAAGTAATGGAACCTACGGGCGCTTTCTGCTGTTAGAAATGATTCCCATTGGTATGATGACCCTTGTTACCATTGTTTTAACCTATGTGGGAACCAATGGCTCCTTTAATGCCGATTGGAATGTGGCCACCTTTATTGTTGCACCGACACTATTTTGGTATTTGCCCTTTGGTATTATCTTTAATTTTGCATCCATGATTCCATTGGCGGCTTTTATGGCTATCTGCCTGGTTTATATGATTGGCCTCCAATTTATTGGATTTGCCATCGGTGGAAAGAGCCGGGCCTTTGCCAAGGAACGGGAACAAAAACGACTGGTTCAGGAACGTCAGATTATGCAGCGTCAGAATGAAATGGCCCGTCAGGCAGCCTATAATACCGGAGCAATTTCTACCCAGGCAGTGCGGGAAGGCTTACAGTCCCAGGGCGGGGGCCGTCGGCCCCAGACCCGGCCAGCCATGGCACTGGATCCCCGGGATCCCTTAGGGGATGTGGATCAGCCGGCCATTATCCAAACCGAAGCTTTTTCGTCCATTACGGATGAAATGATTGAAGAAGCCGTCAGAAACCAGAAGATTAAATCCGCGCAGCAGAAATCTGATGAACGTCGTGCGGCAGCCCAGGGCCAGCCGACCGTTACCCAGCAGAAGAAGAATGTCTCCATCAGCCGACAGCGCAAACAGCAGACCACGGATTTAGCCAGGGAGCTGGAAGATATCCGTCGAAAAATGGAGAAGAAGGACGAACAATAAACTATGCATTTCTATCTGTTTGACTATATCAGTATGGGCATTATGCTCATACTGGCCCTTAATGGGTATCGAAAAGGTGCAATAAGCTCCCTCCTTAATTTAGTGGGACTTATTGCTTCTTTTATAATTTCATGGATTGCGGCCCCAGCCGTTTCTGCCTATTTGATGACCATCCCTCAAATAAAGGAGATGATGTTGGGGTGGATTGTACCGCTCTTACAGCGTAGTGGAATGGAAACACTCCAGTCTGTAGGGGCGGGAATGCTTTCAGGGTCCGGCCTAACGAGTGAGACCCTCAACAGCTTGATTCAAAGTGGGAGCATCCAGGTCACTGAAGCCTTAAATCAAACCGCACTGGTGTTGGGAGAACGGCTTCTATCCATTATCGCTTTTTTTGTTTTGCTTCTTTTACTCAATATCGTCATTGGGGCCATAAAGCACTTATTCAATAAAGTTAACCATGTACCCGTCCTTGGAACCCTCAACCGGATCATTGGCTTGGGCCTGGGAGGCGCCATTGGAATTTTAGTTTCTGGGGTGGTGATCTTTATTGCACTGACCTGGGCAACGGTCAGTGGTGATGCCACCCTGGTCAGTCAATTGACAAGCGGAGGCGTAACGGCGGCCATTACCCGTCTTTTTTGATAGCAGGAGGTGTATATGGAATATAATAATATCATCGATTTGTACAATAGTGTTTGGGAGACCATTAAAAGTGTCAATATGACGGAGAAGGCAATTTCCATTGTCATCACCCTCATTCTTCTTCTGATTTCCCTGCGGGTGACGGATGTTATCTTAAAGCGCATCTTCAATGAAAAAAAAGAGGGACTGACCAATTCAGAGATTAAGCGTATTATCACCCTTAAAAAAGTATCACGGACCTTTATTCGCGGTGCTTTTTATATCATTACCGTTCTCATCCTCATTTCTTATTTTGTGGATGTGGGAGCCATTCTGGCTGTTGCCGGGGTCGGGACCATTGCCATCGGTCTTGGTGCCCGGGCTCTGGTGGAGGACTTAATGAGTGGCTTTGTCATTGTCTTTGAAAATCAATTCTGTGTGGGGGACTATGTCACCCTGGACAATGATCATTATGGAATTGTAGAATCCATCGGGATTCGGACTACCGCAATCCGGCAGTTGGACGGTTCTCTGTTTATCATCCATAACGGGCAGATTAACGAGCTGGTTAACTACTCCAAGGGGACCATCAAAGCCATTGTGGATGTAGGGGTTGCCTATGAGGAAAATATTGACAACGTCATTGCTGTCCTTAAGGAAGTGTGTGATGACGTTTATGATGCTGATAATTCCTTATTTATCGGTAGACCAGAGGTATTGGGGGTTACCCGAATGGACCCGTCATCCATGAATATCCGTATCCTGGCGGATGAGGATGCGGCCAGGAAGGTAAAGGCAGAAACTGCCCTGCGTAAGCGGATTAAAGAAGTTTTTGATGAACGGCAAATTGAAATCCCTTATAATAAATACGTGGTGTATTCCGATGAGCTGGAAAAAGAAAACGCACGGAGGAGGCGCGTCATCAGTGGATAGAATAATCTATGAGCTCGGGGATCTTGTCGAAATGAAAAAGCAACATCCCTGTGGCAGTAAGCAGTGGAAAATTATTCGGGTGGGGGCAGATATTAAAATAAAATGCCAGGGCTGTGATCATATTGTCATGCTTTCCCGGAGTAAGTTTAATAAAATGGTAAAAAAAGTCATTAAAGAGTGAAGATATGCTTGCAAAGCGAAGTAATCTTTGATAAACTAACAGAGTTATCCTTGCATATCTTTATGAGGATATGCCAGAGTCCATAAGGAGGTGAAAAGTATGAAAGCATACGAAACAGTATTCGTTCTTCAACCAGGAATGGAAGAGGAAGCCCGGAACACCGTTATTGAAAAGGTGAAGGCTACCATCGAAGGCGCAGGTACCATTACCGAGGTCGACGAATGGGGCATGCGTAAACTGGCTTATGAAATTGATAAGAAGTATACCGAAGGGTATTATGTCTTAATCAAATTCCAGTCTGAAAAAACCGTGCTCGATGCCCTGAACCATTTATATCGTATTACCGACGCTTTTATCCGCGATATTATCGTCTGTCTCGATAAATAGGGGAAACCGTCATGAACAAGGTAATGCTCGTTGGTCGATTGGCCCGGGACCCGGAACTACGCACCACCGGAACCGGAAAATCAGTTTGCAGCTTTTCCGTGGCTGTGGATCGGAGATTTAAGCAGGAGGGTCAGCCTACTGCCGATTTCTTTACGGTCACCGCATGGGGAAGACAAGCTGAAATCATCAACCAATATCTCGGAAAGGGCCGTCAAATCGCTCTATCCGGTCGGCTGCAGTCCCGCTCCTACGATGCCAAAGACGGCACCAAGCGGTATGTGACCGAAGTGGTCCTGGAAGAATTTGATTTCATCGGAGGCCGTTCTGAACAAGGCGGCGGTGCCAGTGATGGCGGATACGGCGGAAATGCCGGATTTAACGGCGGTGGCTATAATAATGCCCCAGCCCAGCCAGCCAGCAATATGCCCCTGGATATGGATGATGATTTCCATCTCCTGGCCGATGATGAAGACGTTCCATTTTAGGTAAAGGAGGAATACAACTATGGCAAAGCCATTTAAAAGAAGAAGAAAAGTTTGCGAATTCTGCGAACGCAAAGAAGATTTTGTCGATTATAAAGACGTGGCAACCTTAAATAAATATATCTCTGAAAGAGGTAAAATCTTACCCCGCAGAGCAACCGGCACCTGTGCCAAGCATCAACGTGCTGTAACTGAAGCCGTTAAACGTGCCCGTAACATCGCCCTGTTGCCATATACTACTAATCAATAAGAGCGTTGGCAAACAGCCGTGCGCTAAAAAGCAAGTAAAATGCCAGTGGAAGAGTTTACTCTCCCACTGGTTTTTTATTTGCTTTTTAGCATAGGGCGCAGCCCGTACTTGAGCGTAGGGCCAAAGGCCCGGAGCGAAGAGCACGGCGACCAGCTATAGGGCGAAGCCCGTTCAGCGAATCTACACACCCCTCAATACCGCACTTTAAATCCGGTCTCACCATGGACAACCTCAATCGTCTTAATCGAATAATCATCAATGCGGATAAACCACCCGCCGGATGTTTTAATCTTATGAATAAATTGATCCAAATCTGTGGGATCGCCCTGAATCTCCATATCCACCATACCATTTTCCAAATTGCGCACCCATCCCGTCAGACCCAAAGACAGGGCTAAATGCTGGGCGGTGTAACGAAACCCCACACCCTGGACCCGTCCTGCAAAAATAATATAATCGCGTTTCATGATACCTCCCTTAAATTGAGTTGTCCCCCAGGATCAAATCCCAATAAAAAATTCAAATTTGTATCGGTTATGATATAATATACTATCAAGTGTAATATAACATAAAAAAGTGAGGAATTCGATTGAAACCTAAGGCATTGACCGAAGGGGCGCTATTATGCGGACTTTCCGTTATCTTGGCATTATTGTGTTATTATGTGCCCTTTATGATTATTTTCTATATTTTTATACCGGCACCCATTGTAGTGCTCTGCCGGCGTCAGGGATTTGGTGTTTCTATGATCTCCAGCGCGGCGGCGACGCTGATTCTGTTTCTTTTGGTGGATGTCCTGTCGGCGGCAACCTTTGGGATGTATCTTATTTTAGTGGGCTGCGGATTAGGCTACGCTTATTTTAAGGAAAAAAGCGGCTTTACTAAAATGATGGCAGCTTATCTTTCTGTGCTGATTACCCTGCTAGGGATGCTGGTCATTGCCCAGTTAGTGACTGGACAGAATTTTATTGAAATGCTCAGTACAGAGCTTACCGCAGTGGGCAACCAGGTGATGGATACCTATCGGAGTATCGGACTGTTATCCGGGGATCAGTTATCTCAAATGCAAACAATACTTGACCAGATGCTGACATCCATTAAGATGACCATACCCCTGGCCTTTTTAATGATGCCCTTTTTCATTGCATGGGCCAACGTTGTGGTGTGCGATACCCTGCTGAAACGGTTAAAGGTGCCGGTTACAGCCATGCCCTCCCTCAGTCAGTGGCGGGTCCCACGGTCGTTAAAAACCTTCCTGCTCATCATCGTGATGTTTTTGTTAGTTGTTCAGATTGGGGGATTAACAATGATTCCCGAGATTTACACCTATACCCTGATGCAAATTGTGTATTATGTGTACATTCTCATGGGGGTAGGATTTCTATTTTGGCTGGTCAACCGGAAAAGGAAAAAGGAAAGTATGGGGCTAAAGGTTCTCATTGTAGCCATTTGCCTGTTGGTGCCCTTTACGAGTTATATCATCTCCATGCTGGGAGTTGCAGACATTTATATGAATGTCCGTCAATTAATTGAAATGAAGGATGGGATGAAAAAATGAAACATTTCGTTTTTAAAAACGGCGTATTATACGCCCTTGTCATCGTCATGAGTTTGGCCTTTATGATGTACAATCAAGCCTTAGGTATTTTGGGGTTTTTGCTGTGCCTGGTCTCCTTTTTTGTGGATCAAACCCTGGTAAAGGAAGAGTCCCGCCGGATTCAGCGGGAAATTGCGCTCATCAACCAGGAGGTAGAGGATATTAATCGGGATAAGCTTTATGAGCTTCCCATGCCCATGGCGCTGACCAATACCTACGGGATGATCTTAATGGCCAATAAATGTTTCGAGGATTGCTTTAGAAAAGGGGAAGAACGCATTAAGGGGCGGTATATCCACGATGTTGTGGGGATTAATATTGCAGACCTTAAGGAGGGCAAGCCTTACAACTTCAGTCGGGAAGATCAAAGCTTTGCGGTCATCGATACCCAATTTAAGGAAAAGGCACGGCCCCTGCACCTCCTGCACTTTGTGGATATGGGCTTTAAAAAAGAACTGGAAGGGGCCAAGGGCCCCAATGAAACCACATTTTGCTATATCCTTATCGATAACTACGATGAAATTATCGAACAGCTGCCGGCGACGGAGCGTTCTGCTGTTCTTAGCCGAATCGCGATTTCCCTTACCGATTGGGCCAATCGACTGGATGCTTTTTTACTGGAGTATGAAAGTGATCATTATGTCATGGTTTTCGATCGGGATAAGCTTCCAGCCATGGAGGAGGATCGGTTTAGAATCTTAGATGAAATTCGGGAGATGGATGAGAGTATCCGGGTTACCCTGAGTATGGGGATTGGCGTATCGGAACAGCATCTTTCCGTGATGGAACTGGACGCTTTATCCCATGGGGCCTTAGACTTTGCCCTGGCCCGGGGAGGGGACCAATGTGTGGTCCGAAATGATGAAAAGCTCTCCTTTTATGGGGGGAAAACCGAGGCGACGGAAAAACGGACCAAGGTAAAGGCCCGGGTGAAAGCCCATGCCCTCCAGGATTTAATCCATAATGCGGCCAATGTGCTGATTATGGGGCATCAGACCCCGGATATGGATTGTTTGGGGGCAGCTGTTGGCCTCATGGGAGCCTGCAGAAGTCTTCATAAGGATTGTCGGTTTGTGCTAAAGGAAATGAACTACAGCATCAGTGCGTTATTGGATTATTTAAGTACGGATGAGCAGTTCAGCCATGCCTTTATTACGCCATCGGAATCCTCGGAGTACATCATCGAGGGGACCTTGCTCATTGTTGTCGATACTCAAAGCACGGGTTATGTAGAAATGCCGGAGTTAATAGAGAGTATGAAGAATATCGTCGTGATCGACCATCATCGCCGGTCTGGTCAGGGGATTGGTGAGACGGTTTTCGATTATATTGAAACCTATGCCTCATCAACCTGTGAGCTGGTAACGGAGCTATTACAATACTTTGATAATAAGGATAATGTGGGGAAGGTGGAAGCCAATACCCTGCTGGCCGGTATGTGCATGGATACCAAGATGTTCACGGTAAAGACGGGGGTACGTACCTTTGAAGCGGCAGCTTATTTAAAGCGGAAGGGGGCGGATACGGTTATTGCCAAAACCCTGCTTCAAAATGATTTAGAAACTTATGCCGCTAAATCCGATGCCGTGCGCCGGGCCCGGATTTACGAGGGAACCATTGCCATATCTGCTTTTGAAGATCATTCTGCCAATGCGAAAATCGTTGCGGCCCAGGCTGCTGATGAGTTGTTAAATATCCGGGGGATTATGGCCTCTTTTATTATTTTAAAAAGTGATGATCAAATCCTAATCAGTGGCAGGTCCATGGGAGATGTGAATGTTCAGCTCATTCTGGAGAAATTGGGGGGCGGCGGCCATTTGGCCATTGCCGGTGCCCAGCTAAAGGATGTGGAAGATTTAAAGGTGGCCGAAGAGATGCTCATTGAGGCCATCGATCAGTATAAAAAAGAAAGGGAATCATAAGATGAAAGTTGTATTAATTGAAAATGTAAAAGGTTTGGGGAATGCTGGAGATATTGTTGAGGTGAAGGATGGCTACGGCCGGAATTTCATTATTAAAAATAAAAAGGGCTTACCCGGAACCAAGGAAAATATCGAGATGGCATTGGCAAAACAGGCTGAACGTGAGAAGGTCCTGGCAGAGGAAAAACAGGCCGCGGTGGAATTGGCAGCGAAGCTGTCCAAGACGACCATTACCATTGCGGAACGCTCTGGGGAGGATGGTCAGCTCTTTGGCTCGGTTACCTCCAAGGATATTGCCCAGGCTTTAAAGGATCAGGAGGGTATTGATATTGATAAACGTAAAATCACCCTGGCTGAACCCATCCGACATATTGGAAAGATGGATGTTAAGGTTAAGACCTATGCTGGCGTTGAAGGTGAGCTGACGGTAGCGGTTGTCGCTGAGTAGGCCGCCGGGTCAGAGGACCAGTCATTGACACACCGGTTATCCCATGGAATCACTCCGGGAGGGGGTGTGTCAATGAAAGCTTTTAATTTTAAAAGGGGAGTACCATGATTAATCCCAACAAACCGCCCCATAACCTTGACGCTGAGGCCTCCGTCCTCGGGGCCATACTAATGGATGAGAGCCGGTTATCCAAGGCGGAGGAACACCTCCATGGGGAGGATTTTTTTTCCAAAAAAAATCAATTAATTTTTGAGAACATGTTGGCCCTCCGGGAAAACCATATGGCCATCGATGTGGTGACTCTGGCCGAGCGCCTCCAAAATCAGGGGGTGTTTAATGAGATTGGGGGATACGCTTATCTATCAGAGCTGGTGGATCGGGTCCCCATGCTCAGTAATTATGAGGGGTATTGTAAAATCGTTCAGGATCAGGCCCTGCTGCGCCGTTTGGTGGATACCACCATGGAGATTTTAGACGGCTGTTATGGGGAGTATGAACGTGTATCCGATGTGGTGGAGCTGGCAGAACAAAAGATTTTTAAGGTTGGCCAGGGCCATGTCAAGGGAGATTTTGAGGATGCCAAGAGCGTCGTCATGGCGACCCTGAACCATATTGAAGAAATCCGTAAAAACCGGGGGAAGCTCACCGGTCTGCCCACGGGCTTTACGGAGCTGGATTACTACACCTCGGGGCTTCAGCCCTCGGATTTGATTTACATTGCGGCCCGTCCCTCCATGGGGAAGACGGCCTTTGCCCTCAATCTGGCTCAGCACGCCGCTCTGAAGGAAAATGCGGTGGTGGCCATTTTTAGCCTGGAAATGTCCAAGACCCAGCTCATGCAGCGTATGATTTGCTCCCAGGGAATGATTGATTTGAGCAAGCTGCGCAGCGGGGATTTATCCGAAGAGGACTGGCAGCTTCTGGGGGACGCTTCTGCCCGCCTGTATGGCACCGAGATAAAAATAGACGATAGTGCCGGCCTGACCCTGGGGGATATCCGTTCTAAGAGCCGCCGTCTCAAGGCTGAGCAGGGACTGGATATGATCCTCATCGACTATCTTCAGCTGATGAGCAGTCGGGGTCGGTCTGAAAACCGTCAGAATGAGATTTCAGAAATCTCCCGTGGACTCAAGGCCCTGGCCCGGGAGCTCCATTGCCCCATTGTCTGTCTATCCCAGCTTAGCCGTGCTCCGGACGGAAGACCGGATCACCATCCCATGCTGGCGGACCTCCGTGAATCCGGCTCCATCGAACAGGATGCGGATGTGGTCATGTTCCTCTATCGGGAGTATTATTACGATAAGGAAAACGCCAACCCCAACATGGCGGAATGTATTGTGGCGAAACAGCGTAATGGTCCGACGGGGAAAATTGATTTGACCTGGCGTCCGGAATTTACGAAGTTTATGGATTTTGCGGATGATTCCCGCTATCCTGATCCTGGACCGGGCTTTTAAAACCGAAAGAAGTAAGAGAGAGTATTATGGAATATCATGTTATTATCGTGGGGGCTGGGCCCTCAGGGATTTTTGCGGCCTTGGAGCTTAAAAAGCAGAATCCGGACTTAAAGATCCTCATGCTGGAAAAGGGAAACCCCATTGAAAAACGCATCTGTCCCAAGCGTAAAACGGGCCGTTGTGTTGGCTGCACGCCGTGTAATATTACCACGGGCTTTGCCGGGGCTGGTGCCTTTTCCGATGGAAAGCTATCCCTATCCCCAGAGGTCGGGGGGGATTTGCCGGAGTACATTGGCACGGACACAACCCAGGACCTCATCCATTATGTGGATGCCACTTATTTGAGTTATGGTGCAGACAAGCGCGTCTACGGGGTGGATGTCCCGGAAAAAATTGGACAAATTCGTAAAAAAGCCATTGAGAATAATCTAAAGCTGGTGGAATGCCCGGTGCGCCATATGGGCACCGAGGTGGGCTACGCCATTTATGGAAAAATCCAGCAGGATCTTATGGACAAATATAAAGTGGAAATCCGCTTTCGAACACCGGTCACCGATTTAATCATCGAGGATGGGGCAGTCACCGGGGTTAAAACCCAATCCGGGGAATTTTACAGCTCAAAGGTACTGATGTGTGTCGGGCGGGAGGGCTCAGCCTGGCTGTCCACCCTCTGTCAGGACCATGGTATCCATACCACTGTAGGGAAGGTGGATATCGGGGTTCGGGTGGAAACCCGGAACGAGGTTATGGAGGAAATCAACAATTGTTTATACGAGGGGAAGCTTAAGTACTATACCCCCACCTTCGATGATGCGGTCCGAACCTTCTGCTCCAATCCCGGGGGTGTGGTGGCCGCCGAATATTACGACGATGGTCTGGCCGTGGTCAACGGCCATAGCTACAAGGCAGATACCCTTAAAACGGACAACACCAATTTTGCTCTGCTGGTTTCCAAGGGCTTTACCCAACCCTTTAATTCACCCATCACCTACGGAAAGCATATCGCCGAGCTGGCCAATATGCTCACCGGCAATAAAATCTTAGTCCAGCGCTACGGTGACTTTGTCCGGGGCCGCCGGACCACTGCAGAACGTCTGGACCGCAGTAATATCATCCCAACCCTAAAGGATGCGGTTCCCGGGGACCTGGGCCTGGTGCTGCCCTACCGGATTTTAAAGGATATCGATGAGATGATCATCGCCCTGGATAAGGTTTCCCCGGGGCTGGCCAGTGAAGAGACCCTCCTCTACGGGGTGGAGGTGAAGTTCTATTCCAACCGTGTTGAGGTGGATGAGGACTTCCAAACCAATCTGAAAAACCTGTACGTCATGGGGGATGGCGCAGGGATTACCCGGGGGCTGATGCAGGCCTCGGTCAATGGGGTCTACGTGGCCCGGAGAATTACCAATGGGTGAGGTGGGGACCCTCTACCTTGTGGGGACCCCCATTGGTAATTTAGAGGACATCACCCTTCGGGCCATCCGTATTCTGGGGGAGGTTGACCTCATTGCGGCGGAGGATACCCGCCAGTCCATTAAGCTCCTTAACCATTTGGATATTCACACCAGGATGATGGCCTATCACAAGCACAATGAGCACGAGGCCAGTGTTAAGCTTCGGGCGCTGCTACGGGAAGGTCAGAATATTGCCCTGATCTCCGATGCGGGGATGCCCCTGATTTCGGATCCAGGCTATCAGCTGGTGGCGGATTGTCGTCAGGAGGATATCCCCGTTACCGTGGTGCCAGGCCCCAATGCCGGACTCTGTGGGGTCGTGCTTTCAGGTATAGACTGCCGCCGCTTCACCTTTATGGGCTTTATTGGGAAGCAGAACAAAGAGCTCCGGGAGGGTATTGCCGCCATTGTGGAGGCTACTGATCCCGTGGTTTTGTACGAATCTCCCCATCGCCTGGGGAAATTTCTGACCCAATTGGCGGAGGTTATCCCAGAACGATGGATGACTATTTCCCGGGAAATTACCAAACGCTATGAAGAAACCAAAAGAGGCACCGTGGCAGAGCTTCGGGACTGGGCCCTGGAGGCCAGTCCCAAGGGCGAATTCGTCCTGGTCATCGGTGGTGGAGACGGCAGGAATGCTTCCCAAACCGAGGACCTCTCCCAAGGAACCCTGGACGCCCATTTGACCCATTATCTGGATCAGGGAATGACCGAAAAGGAAGCCATGAAACAGGTGGCGGTAGACCGTGGTATTTCCCGGCGGGAGGTGTATGCGGCGGTGAAGGTAAAGTAAAGGAATGAATCCGATAAAAACGACCAGATTGCTGGGACACACTCAGTGAAAGACAGCCGATGGTCGTTTTTTTAATATAAAAGAATAAAAAATGTCACAAAGCACCAATATCTTTGTCTAATTATATAGAGAGTAAAAATTTTTAAGATCAAAGGGAGAAGGATTTAAAATGGATTATGAGAATGAAAAGAGGTTAATTGAAAAAGCAGCACTCGAGGATAAAAAAGCCTTGGAGGCCATCCTCTGTGAGGTTCAGGATATGGTCTTTAATTTATCCCTGCGGATGCTGGGGCACATTCCCGATGCCGAGGATGCTGCCCAGGAAATATTAATCAAAGTAATGACCCGAATATCCTCCTTCAGGCAGGAGAGCAGTCTGTCTACCTGGGTCTTTCGCATTGCGGTGAACCATTTAAAAAGCTATCAAAAGGGGTTATTTGCCAATCGTCCCCTCAGCTTTGAGGCCTATGGGGAAGATATTGCCTCGGGGCGGGAGCGGGATGTGCCGGATATGAGTGGCGGAGTGGACCATGCCTTGTTAGAACGGGAATTAAAGCTGTCCTGTTCCAATGTCATGCTCCAATGCCTGGATAAAGAAAGCCGGGCCATCTATATCCTGGGGACGATGTTTCGCCTGGATAGCCGTATTGCCGCAGAAATTATGGAAATCACCCCAGAGGCTTACCGAAAGCGACTTTCACGTATCCGTCAAAAAATGGGGAACTTTTTAAAGGCGTATTGCGGGTTATCAGAAACTGGAATCTGTTCCTGTAAGCGGCGGATTCACTATGCGGTTTTAACCCAACGCCTCCATCCCGATCATCTGGATTTTATGGGGATGGAGGCATGTGCCTACGAGGATATTGTGTCCTGCACTGATGCCATGGAACAGCTGGATGATTTATCTCAAATCTTTGCCGATTTTCCAGCTTACCACGCTCCGGAGCAGGCGACAGCCTGGATTCAAAAACTGATGACAGGCAAGGATTTTTCTGCGGTCATGCAGGGATAAGGTGGAGAAAGCATGGAGATGGAGCTGGTTTTAGATTATCTGAGGGATTTGGCGGCCCATAATAACAGGGAGTGGTATCAGGAGACCAGGAAAAGACGCATGGAGGCCTGCCAGGCCTTTGAAGCCTTGATTTCGGAATTAATGGTGTCCCTTCGAAAAGAACAGGGGATTATCCCACTGATAGAGCCTAAAAAGCTCACCTTTAAGATGGTGCGGGATACCCGTTTTAGTCATGATAAGTCGCCCTATAATCCCGTGTTTCGAGCCCATATCGGCCCCATGGGTAAGCAGCCGATTCCCGTTGGCTATTTTCTGATGATCTCTCCGGAGAATCAATCCTTCCTTGGGGGCGGCCTTTTTGCGGATTTGTTTAAGGATGCGACGACAATGGTGCGGGATGCTATTTCCAGTCAGGGCAGGGAGTGGGAAGACATTATTACGGCTCCGGATTTTAAAGCACATTTCACGGTAAAGGGAAAGGCGTTGAAACGAGTGCCCCAGGGCTACGATAAAGACCACCCCCAGGGGGAGTATTTAAAAAACAAAAGCTGGTATCTGGAATATCCAGTGTCTGATCGCCAGATTTTAAAGAAGGATTTTATTAAGATGGCGACGGATATTTTTATGAAAATGCAGGATTTCAATGACTTTCTCAACCGGGCATTGGAAGGCTTTGAAATGCCGACACGTTAAAAATATCCTTGCATTTTATTCACAATCCGGTATAATAAAGCCATATGTAAAAGTGATGATGGGAAGAGTAGGTGCGACAGAACCCTAAAGAGAGCCGTGGTCGGTGGGATGCGGTGGTGGATGTCGGGCTGAAGATGGTCCCTGAGCAGTGTGGGTGAGGAACTGCTGAGCCCATGCCGTTGGCGGCGTTAACGCATTAGAGGAAGGGAAGAATCGTTTGGCATCCCTTCGAATTAAGGTGGTACCACGAGATCTTCGTCCTTTTGGATTGAAGGTCTTTTCTTTTTCGCGTAAGCTAACAGAAGTACGGATTTCAAACCAGAAAGACCTGTTAAAAGCTTGCTTTTATAAAGGCCTTACTGGTTTGAAAGACGCACGGCGCAGCCGTGAACGAGTGCAGCGAAGCGGAA
>NZ_FNOU01000031.1 GCF_900107125.1 Eubacterium barkeri | reverse complement strand
CCGGAAAGAACAATACCAAAAACGCAAAGAAACCATCGAACGGGTCTTTGGTACCGCTAAAGAACATCATGGGATGCGTTATACCCAAAGCATCGGAAAAGCCCGGGTTGCCATACAGGTCGGGCTGACATTGGCCTGTCTAAATTTAAAAAAGCTGGCCATCCTGAAGTATAAAAGGGGACTTGCTGAGCGGGATTCTTTTGCGCCTATCTCATTTTTTACTGCTTTTTTCAATTTTAAGGAAAAAACAAAACCAGCGAACCGATGGTGTTGTTTCGGTTAGCTGGTTTGTCTACGCTCTGACCGTGAAGAGTCACGGTTTTTTTTAGTTATGAAGGAAAGGTGTCGGTGATTTTTAAACAAGTGAGAATCGATGCTTTAAAAAAGGAATTGACAAAAACAGAAAAACGCAATATAATGTTAGTACATTAATGATAATACATTAATGTACTAACATTATGGAGGCCGATGGAAATGAACAAACTCACAGTAGAAGAATTGGCAAAATTAATTGATCATACTAATTTAAAACCTTATGCTTCTGAGGAAGACATGGAAAAACTATGCGAAGAAGCAAAAGAATATGGTTTTAAAATGGTTGCAATTAATCAGACTCAAAGCAAGCGGTGTTCAGAATTTCTGAAAGGAACAGAGGTCCATACTGGTGCAGCAATCAGTTTTCCTTTGGGGCAAACAAGTATTGAATCCAAGGTTTCTGAAACGAGAGATGCGATTCAAAACGGAGCTGATGAAATTGATTATGTCATCAACTTGACAGAAGTTAAAAATGGTAATTTTGATTATATCCAATCAGAAATGCAAGCCATTGTTGATGTGTGCCGGGAAAGAGAAATATGTATTAAGGTTATTTTCGAAAACTGCTATCTGACAAAGGATGAAATAAAAAAGATTGCTGAAATTGCAAAAGTTGTCAAGCCGAATTTCATTAAAACATCCACTGGGTTTGGTACGGGTGGAGCTACATTAGAAGATGTCCGTTTGATGAAATCCATCGTTGGCGATTCAGTCAAGGTAAAAGCTGCTGGAGGAATTCGGTCTTTGGCGGATGCTTTAGCGTTCGTTGAGGCTGGTGCTGAACGTTTGGGAACATCTGCCGGCATTGCCATTATTGAAGAGTATAAAACCACTGAAAATGCGTGAACGAGATGAAAGCGCTTGAGTTGAATAATATCGGCCATTTGGATGTCAATGAGGCCAGAGCTTTACCTGAAATGAGTGAGACAGACGTGCTTGTAAAAGTAAAAGCGGTTGGTGTGTGTGGTTCTGATTATGAAAGAGTTTTTAATTCAGGGGCCCATAAAATGCCAATTGTATTGGGGCATGAACTGTCGGGTGTCGTCGAAGGAACCGGTCAAAAAGTTGAAAAAATTCAAAAAGGTGACCGTGTTGTTGTCGTACCACTAATTCCCTGCCACCAGTGTGAATGGTGTCACCAAGGTGAATTTTCTATTTGTGATGATTATGATTATATAGGTTCCCGTCGGGATGGTGGGATGGCAGAATACGTTTTGGTTCCGCAAGAAAACATTTTACTACTTCCTAAGAAGGTTTCTTATATCTCCGGCGCTATGGTGGAACCTGCAGCAAATGCGATACATGCCTTATGGATTGGCCAGATGAAAGCTTCGGACTCTCTTTGCGTTACCGGAGCAGGTCCGATTGGTCAGATGGCCATTCAATATGCACGTGTCTTAGGAATAAAAAAAATTATTTCCGTTGACATCGTGCCAGATAAGCTTGAATTGGCGAAGAGAATGGGAGCTACTCACATTATCGATACGACACAGGAAGATTTCATAGAAGCTATCAAAGAGATTACTGAGGGTCGAGGTGTTGATCTTCTTTTGGAGGCTTCCGGAGCGCCATCAATCCAGGCAGTTTGTCCGGAAATTGTTGCAAAGCTGGGGAGAATCGTATTATTGGGTTTTTCCCATAAAGATGTGAGTTTTCCGGCTCACGTTTATGAAATGATTTTACGAAAACAGATTAAATTAATGGGGAGTTGGAATACCTATTCTGAAAACTTCCCTGGCGAAGAGTGGCGATATACTTTAAAGCTGATGGAGCGCAGTGAATTAGATGTTCTGCCATTGATTTCTCACATGTTATCATTGGAAGAGGCACCTGCCTTTTTTGAAGCAGTTAAAAATAAATCAATTGACTATAACAAGGTCATGATTATTAATAATTAATAATGGGGGTTAATATTATGGAAAAGTCGTATTTTATTGGTGTTGATATTGGGACACAAGGCGTACGTGTAGGTATTTCTGATGAGAGCGGAAAACTTGTGACCATCCACGATGTGTCTTACGAAACCAAACATCCTCAGTTTGGATGGGCGGAACAGAATCCGGATGACTGGTGGAATGGGTTTGTCACATCCTTGAATGCTTGTCTGGAAGATTGTAGCACTGATATTGTTGGTAAGATTAAAACACTGGGTGTGTGTGGAACATCGTCCACCGTTTTAGCGATGGATGCTATGGGAAACGCAATGGGCCAGGCACTTCTCTGGATGGATTCCAGGGCAAAAAAGCAAGCAAGAATCATTAATGAGACAAAGCACGATGTTTTGAAATATTGTGGGGGCGAAGTCTCGGTAGAATGGATGATTCCCAAAACCCTCTGGATTAAAGAAAATATGCCTGAGATATATGAAGCAGCTTTTAAAATCGTTGAAGATATTGATTATTTTAACTACCGATTAACTGGTGTATGTTGTGCTTCGATCAACCAAGCAACGTGCAAGTGGAATTACGTGGATGATTGTGGCGGCTGGAACCAGGAATTTTTCAACATGATTGGGCTGGACGATTATAAAGAAAAAATTCCTACGGATATTAAACGTGTTGGTGAAGTGATTGGAACGATACTACCTGGAATGGCCGATATTCTTGGTCTTCCAAAGGATATTAAGATTATCCAGGGAGCGACAGATGCCTGTCAGGCTACTTACGGTAATGGTGTCATAGAACCAGGACAACTTGCGACTATTATGGGAACAAGCTTTGTTCATCAGGCTGTATGTCAGGAACCGATTTTTCAGGATGGAATATGGGGTCCTTTCAATAAGGCTCTAACAGATGATTTTTGGATGTTAGAAGGTGGTCAGATTTCAGCAGGTTCCATCACAAAATGGTTCGTAAAAGAATTTAATATCAATAGACCGGATGCTTATGCTTATTTAGCCGAAGAAGCCTCAAAAATTCCAATTGGTAGTGATGGTGTTATTGTTCTGGATTTCTTCCAGGGAAATCGGACGCCATATAAAAATGCGAATCTTAAGGGAAATATTTTTGGGTTGACTTTAAAGCACTCACAGTTTCATATCTATCGTGCAATTTTAGAAGGCATCGCTTTTGGGATGAAGAATATCCTCGATAATTTTAAAAATCAAGGTTATGAAATAAATACAATCGTTGGAAGTGGTGGTGTAACGAAAAATCCTGTTTGGCTACAGATTATTGCTGATGTTACAGGAGCAAAAGTTGTCATTAATGAGTGTACGGATGCTGGTGTGTTGGGACACTGTGTTTTAGGTGCAGTGACAGCTGGAGTCTATGGGGACTTAAAAGAAGCTGTAGATCATATGGTTCACTCCAAATCAATCGTTGAACCAAATCTTGAAAATACAAAGAAGTATCAAAAAGTATTTGATCGATATATCCGTCTTTATGAAAGTCTAAAAGATATCATGAATGAGGAGGATGTTTTATAATAATCAAAATTGTGATATAATACGGGCAAATCATAAAGGAGGTTTAGTCTTTGAAAGGTTTTTTTGAAGATTTGACTCTGGATAAACAAAGCAAGATTCCTTTATATGCCCAAGTTGAAGCTTTTCTCATTGAACGGATTAAAAATAAAGATTTGAAACCTGGAGATTATTTACCTCCAGAGGAAGAATTAGCTTCATTTTATAAAATAAGTCGCCCAACCGTCCGGCATGCTTTACAAAGCCTCGTACAAAAAGGGTATGTTGAAAGACAAAAAGCAAAAGGTACACGTGTACTTAATCGGAAGGTTGATGGCGATTTTTTCAATAAAATCCTAAGCTTTGATGATGAAATGATCGAGAAAGGCATCGTCCCTTCAACGAAGGTCATTGCCTTTCATCAAGTTGAACTACCAGAAAAGATAAAGGAAAAGTTTGGAAATGAGTCGAATAAAGGAATATATCTTGAACGGGTTCGTTATGGGGATGGAATACCGATGGTCCATACCGTCACATATTTACCATATACAAGGTGTTTTGGAATTTTAAATTGTGATTTGGAGAAAATACCTCTATACCATGCTATGCGGGAATGCCTTCAGGATGCTGTTGTTCGTGCTAAAAGAAGTATCCAAGCAATGGATATCAATGGGGAAATTGCCAAGTGGTTAGATTGTAATTCTGGTGATTCTGTGTTACATATTGAAACTGAGGGCTATGATCATTTAGATCACATGATTGAATATTCCATTGCGACTTATCATGGCGAACGAAATATATTTCAAATTGAGTTAAGGATTTAAGAAAATGACAATAGATTTGAACCAAAGGTGGTTTTTTAAAATAATTATCAGATCCCTTGGTATACTTTAATTAGAGATTTCTTTTTATCTGGATTTGTCTTTAGGGTATCAATATCGCTATGAGTTCGAGCGATATTGATACTCTTTTTTTATGAAGAAGTAATCTCAGATGATTATTTTACCACCCCCTTTTGTAAAAGAATATTCCCATAAGGAGCAGGTTCGCCTGTTGCAATAATAGCATAAGCTTTTTTTGCGGCTTCATAGAATTCAAAACGTTCTATTTTTTCAATTAATTTGGGGCCCCGTAGATCATGTTTAGCAATAATATCCTTGTAAATGTCCCAAATAGGGGGTTCTACGGTCTCGCAGGAAACAACATCCATTAAGCATACTGGATGAAGCACTGAGAAATCCAAGGGGAAATAATCTAAAATTGCATCGAGTAAAATCGGAATGTTTACTCCATCATAGCGGATGACGCTACCACTTTTTCCCATACTTTCAGCTGGAAAATTTCCATCGGCAAGGATAAGGTAATCCCCGTGACCCATTTCGCACATTACTTTCAGTAACTCCGGTGATAAAATCGTGGGTATGTTTTTTAACATTTGAATTGTCCTCCTGTTTTTTATACGTTTAGTATTACATATACTAAGCTATAGAATGATTATTATCTATATTGGGACCCCATACAACAAATAATCAACCCTAAAAGGAATAAAAACAATATCAAGAATTTGAATTTGCAGTTGATTACTGCAAAAGACTGTGTGAAGAAACCTTGATAAACAATAAAAAACAATATATTATATACCAAAAGAAATAAATAATAATAAAAAGTGAGAGAGGTAATGGATGAAGAACAGGTTAATGGAACAGGAATTCGTCTTGTTCGATCTGGAGGTATCGAATAAGGAAGAGGCGATTAGGGCGTTGATTGATGCTATGGATTGTGATGGAAGAATTGGTGCGATTTCGGGTTATTATGATGACGTGCTGAAGCGGGAGGCCCAGGCCAGTACAGCGGTAGGAATGATGGTGGCAACCCCGCATGCCAAATCGAAGCATGTTAATGTTCCATCTTTAGGTTTTGCTCGGTTTAAAAGAGCCATTCAATGGGATGAGAGTGAGGAAGTCAAAATGATTTTCCTGATTGCAGTTCCGGAAGCAGAGGATGGGAATCAACATCTTGAGATTATTTCATCTTTATTCAGAAAGATGGTTTATGATGATTTTAGAGATGCGTTAAGTAAAGCCCAAAAGCCAATCGAAATCGTTGAGTTATTGAAAGAAAATTGAGGGGGATATTAATGAATTTTCTAACTGAAATTAAGGACATTTTAAAGGAAACGAAGAAGCATCTTATGAATGGGGTATCCTATATGGTACCTTTTGTTGTAGCCTCAGGGGTGCTTTTGGCATTAGCGGTTACAATCTCGGGAGAAGGCGGTGTGCCTGAAGCGGGAACCTTTGCTGGAAATATTTGGACCATTGGAGCTGCGGGGATGGGACTGATGGTTCCCATTCTTTCGGGATATATTGCTTTTTCCATTGCAGATCGCTCGGGCTTAGCCCCCGGCGTTATTGGTGGGGCTGTCGCAAATGTTGTAGGAGCAGGTTTTTTAGGTGGTATTGTTTCGGGATTATTAGCTGGAATCGTCGTTCATTTTCTAAAAAAGATAAGGGTACCGGCGGTTATTCGTTCCATTATGCCTATTATAGTCATACCGCTCATTAGCGTATTCATTGTCGGTGCAGTGATGGTGTGGGTTGTTGGTAACCCCATTGCATTTGTGATGACGAGTGTAACAAATTTTATGACTAACTTGGGAGAAGGTAGTAAGCTCGCATTAGGGCTCGCGACTGGATTCTTATCCAGCATCGATATGGGGGGACCTTTTTCAAAGGTGGCTTTTGCCATCTCTAATGGGACTGTGGCATCGGGGGTTTATACCTTTGCAGGTGGGAATGCGGCAGCCGTTGCTATTCCGCCAATCGGAATGGCCATTGCTACTTTACTGGCACCCAAGAGATATACAGAGGAAGAGCGGGAAGCTGGAAAGGCATCGTTTATTATGGGGTGTGTTGGGATTACAGAAGGGGCCATTCCCTTTGCTGCCAATGATCCTCTTCATGTAATTCCAGCATTAGTTCTTGGGGATATGATTGGTACAAGTATTGCATTTTTAACGAATGTAACGTGCCAGGTCGCCTGGGGTGGATTCATCGTATTACCTGTGATTGGGAATCCTTTAGGCTTTTGTCTGGCAATGGTGGTTGGTTCTTTCTCAACGGCAATTTTAGTCAATTTATTCAAGCGAAAAAGAGTGGCAGTCTGTGATGGTGATGAGACGACCGTGGAAGATTTGGATTTAGAATTCGAAGAATTATAAGGAGAGTAGGATGAAATTTTTAGCTGTAACAGCGTGTCAAGCTGGTGTTGCCCATACCTATATGGCTGCAGAAGCACTGGCGAAGGTTTGTCGTGAAAAGGGGATTGAAGTTAAGGTTGAAACCCAGGGATCGATCGGGATTGAGAATGTCATTACAGATGATGAGATTGAGCAGGCAGATGTTGTTATTTTGACGAAAGATATGCCAATTCGTAATGAAGAACGGTTTAAAGGAAAGAAAATTGTACGCATTACTGTAGGGGATGCGGTAAAAAAAGCACCAGCAATCATTGCTAAAATTGAATCCATGCTTGGGAAAGAGGTGTAAGGATGTCCAAGAAAAAAATCATGTTAACGGGTGGAAAAGGCTTTTTCTGCTCTCGACTGGTTGATTTTTATAGGGATAAGTATGATTTTTTGGTGACGGATAAAGAAGAATTGGACATAACGGATGAACAGGCAGTGTATGCCTGTGTCAAGTCTTTTCAACCGGAAATCATCATTCATGCTGGGGCCGTAGCCGTAACAGATTTCTGTAATAAAAATCCTGAAATTGCCCATCAGATCAATGTAGATGCTGCAGTTTATATCGCTAATGCAGCAAAAGACAATCATGCAAAACTTATTTTTTTAAGCAGTGAGCAGGTTTTTAATGGTAATACAGAGGGAATTCTCTTTAAAGAGGAAGATCCAGCGGTACCCAATACCGTTTATGGAGAAAACAAATTGGAGGCGGAACAAAGGCTAAAGGAAATCCTGGATGAGCTGTGGATCGTGCGGTTTACATGGATGTTTGGCATGCCAGAACGCAATAAAAATTTATCCAATGGCATTCTTTGGGAAACCATAACAAAGCTGATGAATCAAGAAAAAATCGTGGCTTCTAAACGAGAATTCCGGGGAATGACCTATGTTTATGAAATGATTGAAAATTTTGAAAAGCTTTTTGAATTTCCCTATGGCACCTATCATTTAGGCTCACAAAATGCGCTAAGCCGTTATGATATTGTTAAAGGAATAATCGAAAAATTAGGGCTTGGTGAGCATCTGGATGATCTATTGGAAGAGGATACTGAAAAATACTTAAATCAAAATCGAGATGTGCGTTTGAATACCGATAAAGCAACACAGCTTGGGATGACATGGTCAACTACGAAAGCTGCGCTTGAAAAGTGTATTGATGAATACCGTATGTGTTAGGAAAAGTTGGATGAGATCTCAAATTAAAGTATCCGCATCTGTATCCTGCATGGACTTGTGTAATTTAGAAAGAAGCATTGAAGAGGTGGAGCAATCTGAAGTTGCCTTTTATCATTTTGACGTGGTAGATGGACGATTTAATACATGCTTTATTTTAGGTGAAACAACACTGCAACAGATGAAGGAAAAAGTATCCTTACCTATTGAGGTACATTTAGCAGTTTATGAGCCCGAAAAGTATATTGAGCGGTTTATAGAGGCCGGAGCAGATTATGTGGCCGTCCATTATGAAGCAATGAAAGAACCTTTGAAAGTATTTGACCAGATCCGGCAGCTTGGTGCGACACCGGTTTTAACCTTTCGGGCAGACACCTCGCCAGAGGAGGATTTTATTACACTGGCAAAGGAAGTGCCTTGGGTTTTGAAGCTGCTGGTGAATCCTGGGTTTGCAGGGCAGCAGATGCAAACGGCGGCTGTTGAGCATGTTCTGGAGATGAGAAAAAGGATTGATCATGCAAGTCTGGACACCCAAATCCAGGCAGACGGAAATATCAATCTCCACACAATCCCTACAGTGATTGCAGCGGGGGCATCCATCTTAACAGGAGGCTCATCGGGATTATTCAATGGAAATATAAAACAGAACTGTAAGGATATGATTGCATGCGCAGAAATGATGATTAAAGGAAGGTAAAATGAAAAAAGTTAAGTTAATAATTAAAAATCCGACGGGATTGCATTTACGGCCAGCCAAGGAGTTTACACAGATGGCCATGAACTGTCAATCAGAGGTTGTCATTGAATATGGCGAAAAAGTCATTAATGGAAAAAGCATTATGAATTTAATGGCAGCTGGTATTGCCAAGGATTCAGAAATTACATTAATTTGTCATGGAGAGACGGAGGCAGAAGATATCCAAATCCTCCAGCAGGCCATTGAATCGGGATTAGGAGAATAGGGAAGATAATGAAATTAATTATAGATGATGCAAATATTGATAAGATCAAAAGCATTTATGACTACTTCCCAGTGGATGGAGTAACAACAAATCCATCCATTCTGGCGAAAACAGGACGTCCACCCTTTGAGACACTCAAGGAAATCCGTCGCTTTATTGGTGAGGGCACTGAGCTCCATGTTCAGGTTATTTCCTCAAAATCAGAGCAGATGGTTGAAGAGGCGAATCGAATTGTTGGGGAGCTTGGTGAGATGACCTATGTTAAGATCCCAACAACACGAGAGGGAATTAAAGCCATGCAGCATTTGTCCAAGGCCTCTTATAAAGTTACAGCAACTGCAATTTATACTCAGATGCAGGCATTCCTTGCAGCCAAGGCGGGGGCTGACTATGCGGCGCCCTATATTAACCGTATTGATAATTTAGGGGCTGATGGAATTAGAACAACAAAGGAAATTCATGATATTTTTTCAAATAATGGATTAAAAACCGAGGTACTGGCGGCCAGCTTTAAGAATAGCCAACAGGTATTAGCCTTATGTGCCTATGGTATTGGTGCGGCGACCATTGCACCAGAGGTTATTGAAGGATTAGTGCAGAATGATTCTGTTTTTGGTGCGGTTTCTGCATTCATCGCAGATTTTGAATCCCTTTGTGGAAAGCAGGCAACGATGTTAAGTTGTTAATAAATAGTATAGCGTTGAGTTAGGGCCAGGATTGGAAAAGTCCTGGCTTTTTTAGTTTTGTAGGAAAATTCGGAAAAAACATGGTACAATAATAAAAAATAATAAAAATGGAGTATGAAATGTTTGCTGAAGAACGACAAAACGCGATTGTTGAGCTCGTCAATGAAAATGGAGCCGTAAAAGTTAAGGATTTAAGCCTGCAGTTTCATGTTACAGAAGATAGTATCCGAAAGGATTTAACCCGTCTGGAGAAAAAAGGATTGCTTAAAAAACGCTACGGTGGGGCGGTTAAGATTCGAATCAATCCCCATGATGTTACCGTACACCAACGCAAGGAAAAGCATATTGTAGAAAAGCAAAGGATTGCTAAAAATGCATTGCATCTTATTGAGGATGAATACACCATTTATTTGGACATTTCAACCGCAAATCTTGAGCTGGCTAAGCTGCTGATACACTCGGATAAAAAGGTTACAGTGGTTACCAACATGGTGGATGTTATGTTGACATTGGCACATTCAGAGAATATCAAAGTCATCTTTATTGGTGGGACACTTAACCGAAGCTGTGATGGATTCGTCGGGAGTCTATCAGAAGCCCTTATACGTCAATTCCGTTTTGATCTTTCCTTTATGGGGGTTGTGGGCATGGATGTATATGGAAATAGTGTTGATACCTATGTAGTTGAAGATGGCATGACAAAGAAGGTCGCTTTAGCGGCTTCTAAAAAAGCTTATCTTATGTTGGAGTGTCGAAAGCTTGAGATGGATGGTACCTACAAATATGCAAAAGTTGATGATTTTGTCGGCGTTATTATGGATGAAAAACCAAAAAAAGAATATGAAGAAAAACTACTTGAGTTTGAATTAGAATGTTATTATCAGTCCTAAAACAATAACAATAAATAAAAAACAATAATAAATACATTGACTATTCGTCTGAATATTGCTAAAATAAGCATAATAAATAATAAATAATAAATTGTAAATGAAATGGAGAATGATAATGGAATTTGCAATCTCAGAACGAATTATACGATTAAAAGACAAAATGTTGAAGGAACCTCGCTTTGCCTCTTTTGAACAAGCAAAGATTATTACCGATACCTATAAAGAAAATGAGGGCCTTCCACGGATAATGCAACGGGCCCTATCCTTAAAAGCGGCTTTGGAGAAAATCGAAATTAAGGTAGAACCCGAAGAACTTATTGTGGGAAATCGAACAGCGGGTGTTCGGGCTGGTGTTGTTTTTCCTGAAAGTGGGTGTTCCTGGGTAGAAAAAGAGCTGGATACCCTGGAAAGACGGCCGCAGGATCGGTTTGAGGTTCGAAAAAAGGACAAGGTTCTATTTCAAACAGAAATTTTACCCTATTGGCAGGGAAAATCTATGGAAGATGTTTTACGGCGGGAGCATGGGAAAAGCATTGATGCTATTGCTAAGATTGTTAAAATCAATCAAAAAGATCATGCGCAGGGACATATTTGCCCGGATTGCATCCAATGGTTAGAAAAAGGGCCAAATGGAATTAAGGCAGAGGCTGGAAAAAAATTGGAAGGAGCGAAACCACAGCAGGTGGCGTTCTATCAAAGTGTTATTCTCTGTATGGAGGGAGCACAAGCCTTTATGCGCCGATACCATGAGCTGATTATGGACCGGCAGAATCAGAGTCCGTTATCTGAGGATGAAATACAGGTGGCAAAAAATTGTTTGGCATTATCGGAACGCCCAGCACAAACCTTTCATGAAGCGGTTCAATCCCTCTGGTTTCTATTCGTTATTCTACAAATGGAGTCCAATGCATCCTCTTTTTCACCGGGGCGTATTGATCAAATCCTTTTACCCTATTACCGGGAGGATTGCAAGGCTGGAATGCTTGACCAAAAAAGGGCCCTTGAAATACTGGAGTGCCTGTGGATTAAATTTAACCAGATTGTTTATATGCGAAATGCCAACAGTGCAAAATATTTTGCAGGGTTTCCCATCGGGTTTAATATCGCCGTGGGCGGTGTTGATCAAGCAGGAGAAGATTGGGTTAATGATCTCTCGTTTTTATGCTTGCAAGCCCAGGATCATTTGAGGTTGCCCCAGCCCAATCTCTCTGTGCGACTGAATCCTAAAACTACGGATGATTTTTTGAAGGCAGCCATTCGCGTTGTTGCAAAGGGTGGCGGGATGCCGCAATTTTTTAATGATAAAGCGATTATACCTTCATTGGAGGGATTGGGGATTTCGAAAGCTGATGCTCGTAACTACGCCATAGTAGGCTGTGTAGAGCTCACCACTCATGGAAATAATTTGGGATGGAGTGATGCAGCGATGTTTAACTTAAACAAGGCCTTAGAGCTGGTACTCACTGGTGGAAAGTGCCTGTTAAGTGGCAGGCAGCTGATGCCGAGTAAGGGAACGTTGGTAGATTATAAAAGCTTTGAAGATTTAGAACAAGCATTGCGCGAAACCTTGGATCTTTATATTGAAAAGATGGTGGAAGCCTGTGCTGTAGTGGAAAAAGCACATATGGATATGTTGCCCTCTCCTTTTTTATCCGCCGTGATCAATGACTGCTTAGAAAAAGGATTGGATGTGACCGCTGGTGGTGCGCATTATAATCTTTCTGGTATTCAAATGATTCAGGTGGCCAATTTGGCAGATAGCTTAGCAGCGTTAAAGGAGCTAGTTTTCGATCATCCCAAAATCGGGAAACAGCAACTTCTGGAGGCTCTATGGCATGATTTTAAGGAGGATTCCATTATGAAAGCGATGCTGTTGAACAGGGCACCTAAATATGGGAATGATATACCATGGGTCGATACCTTGGGTGTAGAGTGGGCTCGGTATTTCAGAGAAAAGCTGAGTACGTATCGAAACCATCGTGGTGGAAAATACCACACTGGTATGTACACGGTATCTGCCCATGTCCCCATGGGGGAAAACCTCGGGGCCTCTCCAGATGGACGAGTGGCACAATCGCCATTGGCTGATGGTGGCCTTTCCCCTGTATATGGTCGGGATTTGGAGGGGCCAACGGCTGTGTTAAAGTCAGTATCTAAGATTGATAAGGAACTGACCAGTAATGGGGGATTGCTCAATATGAAATTTTTACCAACTTTTTTTGAAACAGAAGAGAATATCAGTAAATTTGCTTTATTCTTGAGAACCTTTGTCGATTTAGAAATTCCCCATATTCAATTTAATGTCATCCGCCAGGAGGATCTCATTGAGGCCCAAAAATATCCAGAAAAGTATCGGAGCCTAACGGTTCGGGTTGCGGGGTATACGGCCTATTTCACAGAGCTGGCCACAAAATTACAAAATGAAATCATTGAGCGGACCAATTATGAAGGTTGTTGAGGGATGTGTCTTTGATATAAAGCGATTTGCACTCCATGATGGTGAAGGGATTCGGACAACTGTTTTTTTAAAGGGGTGTCCCTTATCTTGTAGCTGGTGTCACAATCCCGAAGGAATGGAAGGTGAAATTACCCTTTGCTATTTTAAATCAAAGTGTATGCATTGCGGTTTGTGTGGCATCACTGGAGATCAAAAAATGAAGGATATCCCAAGAGAGCATTGGGAGTGTGTTGTACAAGCCTGCCCAACGGGAGCGTTGGCCTTTAATGGGAGGATGATGACAGTGGACGCGCTTTTTGAGGAAATCCAAAAGGATATTCCCTTTTATCGGGAATCCGGAGGTGTGACCTTTTCTGGAGGCGAACCCTTTATGCAGTATTCTTTCTTATTAAAAATGGTTGAGCGATTAAAAAAAGAGAATTTACACATCGCCTTAGAAACCAGTGGTTTTTGCCAAGAAAAGCAATGGGATACGCTGATCCCCCTTATTGATACGGTTCATACGGATTTAAAAATCTATGACGGGCGTCTGCATAAGGTATATACCGGTGTTGATAACGCGCAAATTAAACGCAATATCAGGAGGCTGCTGGAACAGCATGAAAATGTTGTTATCCGAACACCATTGATCCCAGAAATCACAGCTACACCAGAAAATTTAGCAGCGATTGGGCGATTCCTCGTAGACATTAACCCAGATGTAAGCTATGAAATCTTAAATTATAATCCTTTGGGTGAAGGGAAGTATCAATGGATTGGAAAAGAATATAAGTATTTAAAAGAAGCAAAGCCCTTCACGCCTAAAGAGATAGAAGCGTTTTGCCAAATAATCCGAAATACAGGATTAAAAAATTTGAAATGTGGAGGTTGAAATGCATAAAGAACAACAAATCCGATTCGCTACAATTGGAACTAATTTTATTACGGCACAGTTTTTAAAGGCGGCAAAAGGGCATAAGGAACTCATTTATCAATGTACCTATTCAAGGGAAGATCAAAAAGCAGAGGATTTTGCAAATGCCCATGGTGCAAGGCAATGGTGTAGTGAACTGGAAGAATTGGCAGGAAGTCCAGAAGTTGATGCGGTATATATTGCGAGCCCTAATGGATTACATTTTTCGCAGGCAGCAATGATGATTGAAGCCGGTAAGCATGTTTTATGTGAAAAGACAATCACAACCAATGCCGAGGAGTTTAATATACTCGTTGAAAAAGCAAGGCAAAATGGTGTCGTATTGATGGAAGCCATGCGATCTGTCTTTACACCCGGTTTTGAACAGCTTCAAGATGCAGTGAAGGCACTGGGACAGATTCGTCGTGTGAGTTTCCAATATTGTCAGTATTCATCACGATATGACAATTATAAAAAAGGGATTATAGAAAATGCATTTAATCCGAAGTTTTCCAATGGTGCACTCATGGACATTGGTGTTTACTGTATTTATCCCTTAGTCACTTTATTTGGTGCACCGGAGCGGATTATGGCAGATGCTATCATGCTTGAAAATGGCGTGGATGGTGCAGGGACGGTTCTCGCTCATTATAAGGAATTCCAAGCCGAGTTGACCTATTCCAAAATTGCAGATGGGTATATCGAGAATCAAATTCAGGGGGAGGAAGGAACACTTTGCTTTAATCACATCACCAATCCCTGCCGGTTTAAAACTGTTTTTCGAAATGGATATATTTCAACGGTGACGCTGCCAGAGCTTCAGAATAATATGAGCTATGAAATTGGGAAATGGATTTGTTTTATTCAAGAGAAAAATATCAATCATGACTATTTGAACCATTCCCAAAAGACATTAGAAACGATGGATTGCGTTCGAAAACAATTAGGGATTATTTTTCCAGGAGATAAAAAATGGATGTAAAATCGTTGGAAGAGCGTATTAAAGAGCTTAAGGAAGAACAGAAAACAGTCTGTTTTCATACCTTTGATGAAAAAGTTGCCTGGGATATTGGGGTTCGGCTTCAGAAAAAGGCAGCGATACAGCACTATCCCATCAGCATTCGGATTGAGGCCTGCGACCGCATACTCTTTGCAGCATCCTTACCGGGGGCTGGACCCATTAATGATGATTGGGCACGGCGAAAAGGCAATACCGCCAGACGCTTCAATAAAAGCTCCTATGAAATGGGGCTGTATACTCGGTTGAGGGGATATGATTTATGTGCAAGATACGGTTTGGAGCCATCAGAATATGCAGCGAGTGGTGGCGCGGTTCCCATCATTATTAACGGAATGACCATTGGTGCCATTACAGTTTCCGGTTTGGCAGAAAATGAAGATCATGATTTGGTAGTATCAACGATACATGAGGTGTTTGAGGAGTAAAGGAATATGACGCTTTCTAAAAAAGGAGAACAAATTCTGGGGCTGATGATAAAAAATAATCGAAAGCCAATGACGGTCAAATCCATGGCGACCATTCTTAAAATATCACCGCGCACTGTCAATAATTACTTGAAGGAGGTGGCAGAGTATTGTCAGGCGAATCATTATGATTATCATGCGGTGCGAGGGAGGGGGATTTGGCTGGAGCTCGATAATCAGGAGCTTAAGAGAATCAGCGAAAGCGTTAATCTAAGCTTACTGAAAGATCGAGATCAACGAGTCTTTTATATCTTGCGTACCTTGCTCATGGGATGGAACACCTACTCTGCCCGATTGTTTGCAGAGGAGCTGTATGTTTCAACTTCCTTGATTCGGAATGATTTAGAAAGCGTTAAGTATATCCTGGATTCCCTTGATATTCAGCTCATTCGTTTCAAGGATGGCCGGTTATCCGTTGCGGGATCTGAATTGAAAATTCGAAGTGCGTTGGTAAAATTTAACCGGATTTTGGATACGCCCATTGAAACACTAACCCTTCTAAGACCTGACTTTCGCATAAGCCAAGAAGACTTTTGCCGTTGTACCATGATCTATGGGAGCTCTGGGGTTACTCTAGCGATTAAGACGATCCACCAATTTGAAGAAAAAACGGAATTGGCGTTTATTGACTATTGCTTTACAATGATGGTGGAGTACCTCTGTGTCATGCTCCTTCGGTTTAAAAATGGCAATCCTCTCTTAGAAAAGCCACTAGCGGTGAAGGCAGCGGTTAATTCCAAGGTTGAATTATTTATGGGCCTATTCTGGAAAAATTGTGGAATGGAAACGCTACGAGAACCCTTGGAGCAGTATTATATTATGCTGTTACTATCGGCATCTGAATTTCAAAATGGATACAAGATTAAAGCATATGCCATCACCGAAGAGGCAATTAATCTGCTGGTCCAGAGCTATCTGGCCAGCGCGGGATCCATTTACAGATATGGTGATAGGTCAAAGGTCATTGAAGATTTTATCTACGGTTCCATGCTGCGGTGCCGTTATGGCCTTGAAATCATTAATCCGTATTTGCAAGAAATTAAGAATGATAACCCAACAACCTTCATTAGCTGCGCGGCCTTAGAAAGTCAATACATTAAATTAACAGGAACCATTCCATCAGAACACGAATTATCAATATTGACTTTATACGCTAGTGGAGCTTTAAAAAAAGAGGTGAAAAAACTCCAATGTATTTTGGTGCAGGCAGGTGGCCTTTTTTGTGCAGAAATGATTGCTAAAAAAATACAAGAAAGTGTATATGGATTATCGGTGATTGCCATTGTATCGCCACGGGAGCTCAAGAACCTGGTGGGTGTGAACTACCAATTTATCATAACAACAATAAAAGATTTTGAATGTGATTCGCCTCTTGTCAATATATCACCAATCGTGAGTGAGGGGGATTTAATTAAAATTAATCAATGCTGCGACCATCTGCTCTATTCACAGGCAGAGCCAAGACATAAGCAGCGATTTATTGATTATTTCGATGCTGAATTTATCTATTTGGATATAGATGTGGATTCAAAGGAAAAATTGATTTGTAAGGTTAGCCACATCCTGGAGCAAAGGGGCTATGTCCGCTCAGATTATTATAAAGAAATCCTTCACCGGGAAGAATTGAATACCACTGAGTTTGACTCGGGGATTGCGATGCCCCATGGCATTGAAAACTCAGTCATCCAACCCATTGTCGTTATCGTTCGTTTGAAAAACAAGATGATTTGGAGTATGAATGAAGTGGATATTGTTTTTTATCTGGCCCTCAATTTTACAGATATTCAAATGACGCGTTACTTTTTTAAATGCTTCTACAATAAAATAATGGATACCGCCATCATCAATGGGATCCGCATGGCAAAGAATCAGACCGAGGTATTACGGCTGATGGAAAATTAAATTTGGAAGAAAGATTAAAAAAGACTCCGGGTGCAGGTCTGGTCATGGGACAAGACTTGCACCCGGAGTTTATTTAAAAGAGGGTATTAATGTGTGGTTAGCGTATAAAATTGGTGCGTAGAGGGATTTCAAATTTCGGAATACAGACACCAGAAGCAGTTCCTGATTCAATACATTTCATGAGCCAAGCCATATTTACACAAAGGGTATGAATGGTTTGAAGTCCTTCGAAATCCGTTAAAACGTCATCAGGAGTGAGCCCATGGACCTGATTCCAATATTGAGATCCGACGGTGAGCATATTTGAAATACCAAAATATTTATTGATTTGATCAAAGGCGGAGGAAGCACCACCTCTTCTGCAATTGACAATCGCCGCAGCCGGTTTGCAGTAGAAGACACTTGGGTTCGAGTAGAACAATCGATCCATAAAACAGGTTAAACTTCCTGATGCAGCAGAATAGTGAACCGGAGAAGCAAAAATGAATGCATCAGCCTTCGCTGCTTTTTCAGAGAATTGATTAACGATATCCTTGAAAATACAGCGATGGCTTTTCTTACAAGCTTTACAATCGAGACAGCCTGATATTGGCGTCTTTCCAATCCAGAATTCTTCTGCTTCGATGCCCTGGGCGGCAAAGACGTGGGAAGCTTGCTTTAAAATGGTATGAATGCAGCCCCTCTGATGGGGGCTGCCGTTAATTAATTGAACTTTCATAAAGCGTCCTAGATTTGAAAAACGATTTTAATGGCATTTAATTGATGCGCATCCAATGTCTTAAAAATCTCAGGTGCATCAGAGAGTGGCAGCTGATGAGAAATCAGTGAATGGACATCCAAACGCTTTTGTTCAAGATATTCAAGGGTGGCATCCCATTCCTTACCAGGAAAGGGTGCAGAGTAAGAGTTCCAGGCACCGGTAATGGTAATTTCATTGCGAACGATGTGTTCAAATACTTCTGGAGGAATCACAACATCCTTATGGGCGGTTCCCAAATAAAGGATTCGTCCGTGTTTTTTAGTACATGAAATCGCCTGGACCTGTGTAATGTTTGATCCAGCGTTTTCAATGGTGACATCGACACCTTCGTCGGAAGAGAGCTGTTTGACAGAAGAGATAACAGATGCGGTTTCTGCATTAATCGTATCCGTTGCCCCTAGTTTTTTTGAAAGGGATAAACGTTCAGGATCCAAATCGACTGCTATGATCTGTGTTGCACCCATAATTTTGGCAAATTGAACGGCAAAGAGACCGATGGGGCCACAGCCTAAAATACAAACGGAATCGCCAGGATTAATTTTAATACGTCTCATACCATGGAGGGTTACAGCGGCCGGTTCCACTGCAGCCCCCTCCTCAAAGGAGATACCCTCTGGTAATGGAATGATGTTTTGAACTGGGGCTTTAACATATTCTGCAAATCCACCATCGGTTCGTGAGCCAAGGTAATTGTAGTTTTCACATTGTCCATAATGACCACTTTGGCAATGGGTGCACTTAAAGCAAGGCAGAATGGGAACGACAAGAACCCGATCGCCAATAGAAAGCCCCTCAACTGAGGAACCAAGCTGGTCAATCGTGCCACAGAATTCATGTCCAGGAATTGTAGGGAAGTGATAGGTACCAGTGTGCATTATTCGTCCTAAATCTGAACCGCAAATGCCTGCGGCCTTTACACGAACCAAAACGTCATTCTCATTAATCTGTGGGATGGGAACACGCTCAAAACGTAAATCAGCAGGGGCATGCAATACAGCTGCTTGCATCGTATTTTTCATTTTCATTAGGTCTTCTCCCCTTAAAAAGCGAAAACAGTTTTCATACCCTTGCCAGATACAGCGTGTGCGAAGGCTTCATTAGCAGATTCGATGGAGAAGCGGGCGGTGACCAGATCACCGATATGGATTTTCCCAGAAGCAGCAATGGATAAGGATTCGTTAAAATCATCCAAGCTAGAACCGGTGGTGCCCAGAACGGTTAATTCTTTATAATGGATGAGATTCGTATTGAGCGTAACCATTTCCTTGCCTGAGGGCATGCCACCGAAAAAATTAACCCGACCGAGGGGAGCAGCAACCTCAAGGGCTAAGGTCTGTATGGAAGGCACGGAACAAGCTGTAATAACAATGTCAGCACCAACACCAGCAGTTTGTTCAAAAATAAAATCCTTAAGATCCTTTTTATCGGAATTAATGGTGTAGTCAGCTCCGTAGCGTTTGATTTCAGAAAGCCGTGCATCTGAAATATCGGCAACGATGATTTTAGTGGCACCAGCGAGTTTATTAATCATGACATGACAGGCACCAATTGGACCAGCTCCAATAATCAGGACAGTATCACCCGGTTTTGTTTTTAGGGCTCGGTAGGAATGATAGGTACAAGATAAGGGTTCGGCCACGGCCGCTTCTTCAAAAGACATGGAATCAGGAATCGGAATGACATTTCCCTGACGAATAGCTTCGGCAGGAACACGCATATACTCCTGAAAGCCCCCATCATAGCTAATGCCAAAGGCTTCGTAATTAGAACACATATTATTAAGTCCTTTTAAGCACATGGGACAGGTTCCACATCCCACGTTAGGGGGAAGAGAGATACGCATTCCAATCGTGTAGTCTGTAACATTTTTACCACATTTTGCAATAATTCCAGCGACTTCATGTCCGAGAACTCGCTTTGAACCAGCTGGAATTTTGAAATGCCCCCCTTTGTAAATTCGTAAATCCGTACCACAGATTGCACTTGCTTTTACTTGAATTAAAATTTCATCTGATTTAATTTCAGGGATAGGAACGTCTTCTACTCGAACATCTTCAACGCCATAAAAATAAGCAGCTTTCATAAACATAACCTCCGAATTTTATTCTATATAAATATTATAAAATAAAATTTTATTTTGTCAATGGCTTTTTATGAATTTAAAAGTTATCGCGTTTCTTTTACAGATTGGTATGTTTTATCAAGATTCTCCAGTACTTTTTCAAAATTATAAGATGCATAAATACCATAAAGAATATCAATAACCATAATTTGTGCTGTTTTAGCAGCTGTGGATTCCCAATTAATGGCGTTTGTAAGGGGATGGCTATGATCTGCCGTAAAGATCGAGACATCAGATTCTGAAATAACAGGGGAATTTGAATCTGAGGTGATACAGATGGTCTTGGCTCCTTGAGCCTTGGCGTATTTGAGTGTTTGAACGATGGATCGAGTTTTCCCTGAATGGGTAATTCCAAGAACAAGGGTATTGGTCGTCGCGCAGCAGCCCATCATGAGCTGCATGGTATTATCCTTGGGGAATAAGCATCTCTTCCCAGCACGGGTAAAGCGCATGACACCTTCTTCACAAGCAACGGCGGAAGACCCGGTTCCAATAAAAAGGATGAGGTCTGCAGCTTCAATAAGATCCACTGCTTGGCGGAGCACGGTGTAATTGAGATGATCCTTGGTGGTTGTCATTACCTGCATATTACGAAAATGAATTTTGTCAATAATCGTTTTGATAGACTCATTCTTTTGGATATCTTCGTAGACGTAAGAAGGGGGCGCTTCTGTGAGATTGGATTCTTCTGGGGCATTCATTTCCATAACGGCCTGGGCAAGGGCAAGCTTAAGGGCTTGGTAATTCTTATACCCCGATTCTTTGACGAAACGGGTAACGGTTGATTCCGCGACGCTGCAGACAGAGGCCATTTTTTTGATGGTCATGGACTGGCTTTCATCTAGATGATTTAGGATATAGTCTGCAATCTTGCGAAGGGCGGGATTGTAATAGGCTAATTTAGATTGAATATCTTCAATGGCATTTCGATTAGTGGTCATTCTTTTCTCCATATAATTGTAAAATAAAATTTTATTCTATTATTATATGCTGAATTCCAAAGGATGTAAAGACGAAGAAAAACAAGGCTAACATAGAATAAAAATTTATTCTGCAATAATATTGACAAAAATAAAATTTTATTTTATACTATGGTCATAAAATAATTAAAGCGCGTTTTAAAAATGAAAGGGTTAAAATGAGAACAAACAAAAAACTAGAAAACAAGATTGCGTTAATCACGGGTGGAGCCTCTGGGATTGGTGAGGCTATCGCAAAGATTTATGCATCCGAGGGCTGCAATATGCTGTTGATTGATGTTAATGGTGAACGTCTTACTACTGTTGTTGATGAGATTAAGGCAATGGGAGTGGAATGTGAAGGGATTACTGCCGATGTTTCTGATGAACAATCGGTCATCGCTTTCTTTAAAACAGCAATGGATAAATGGGGACGGATTGATTTGGTCGTCAATAGCGCCGGACGAGATTCACTGGCACCCCCAATTTCACAGGTTACCATGGAAGAATGGAACAAAACCATTGGTCCAAATCTGACGGGTGTATTTCTGTGCTGCCGCGAAGCTTTTAGAGTAATGGAAAAACAGGAAACTGGCGGTCGGATTATGAATATCGGTTCTTCATCAACGAAAGTAGCCTCTTGCCCGGGCCATAGTCCATACCGTGCGTCTAAACATGGCATGCTGGGCTTGAGTAAGAATATTCTTTTGGAGGGGATGAATAAAAACATTGGAGTTACAGTGATTAATCCATCCCATGTTAAGACGCCTATGACTGAAGTTATTGACAGCGGTGAATATGATGGTGGTTTAACGGCTTATGTTGAAGGCTGGCTGGATGAAAAGGAACTGAAAGAAGGGATACACGCGAGCTGCATCGATGTCTCTAATGTGGCAGAAATTGCTTTGTTTGTGGCGACTCGCACACCAGATGTCACAATTCCGACGATTTCTTTTTATCCAACACATAAGATTCCACGGTATGGCATGGAAGTCTAAACATAAAAAACAGGAGAGATAATATTATGGAAAAAAAGTATATTTTAGCCTTTGATGCTGGGACTACGGGGTGTCGTTCTATCGTATTTGATAAAAAAGGTGAGATGGTCTCCATGGCCTATCAGGAGTTTAAACAGATTTATCCTAATCCAGGATGGGTTGAGCATAATCCTGTAGATATTTGGAATGCACAGTACAGTACCGCCCAAAAGGCCATTTTTGAAGCTGGGATTAAGCCCGAGGAAGTGGCGGGAATCGGTATTACGAATCAGAGAGAAACTGCTGTGATTTGGGAGAAATCAACGGGGAAACCCATTATGAATGCCTTGGTTTGGCAGGATTGTAGAACAGCCGATTTTTGTGATGAGCTTAAAGAACGTGGTTTATCGGAATATGTTACCCAAACAACAGGATTACTCATTGATTCCTATTTTTCTGGAACTAAGGTTAAGTGGATGTTGGATCATGTGGAGGGTGCCAGAGAAAAAGCTGAAAATGGAGAATTACTATTTGGGACCATTGATACATGGCTCATTTGGAATCTTACGGGTGGAAAAACTCATGTCATCGACTATTCCAATGCATCTCGAACACTGCTCTTTAATATTAATGATGTTAAATGGGATGAACGAATGCTTAAAGAGTTGGATATTCCAGAATCTATTCTTCCAGAACCAAGACCATCAAGTGAGGTCTATGGTATGACAGATCCTACTATTTTCTTTGGCTCGAGCATTCCTGTTGCCGCAGCGATTGGCGATCAGCAGGGAGCGCTATTTGGACAGGCCTGCTTTAATGAAGGAATGGTGAAGGCAACCTATGGTACGGGTGGATCTCTTATGATGAATACGGGATTTGAGCCGATCAAATCGAAGAATGGTTTATTGACTACCATCGCCTGGGGACTGGATGGAAAGGTCGAGTACGCTATCGAAGGACTATTATATGTTGTCGGTGCTTCTGTCCAATGGTTACGTGATGAACTAAGATTTATTTCTGAAGCGGATGAAACGGAATTTTTTGCAAAAAAAGTTAAGGATACGAATGGTGTTTATGTCGTACCCGCATTTGTGGGATTATCTGCCCCGTATTGGGATCAGCATGCCCGAGGCGCTATTTTAGGGCTAACTCGGGGAGCAAATCGTAAACATATCATAAGGGCAGTGCTGGAATCAATGGGATATCAAATTCGAGATGTTATTGAATGTATGGAAACCGATTCAGGGATTAAAAATACGGAATTAAAAGTGGATGGCGGTGCGTGTAAAAATAATTTTGTCATGCAGTTCCAGTCCGATTTATTAGGTGTCCCTGTCGTACGTCCAAAGTTTGTTGAATCTACGGCCCGAGGTGCTGCATTTTTAGCTGGACTCGCGACTGGATTCTGGAAAAGTAAGGATGAATTGCTGGGAGCCTTTGAGTTGGATCAAAAATTCGAGCCAGAAATCACCAGAGAAGCAAGCAATCAGTTATATCGGGGATGGCAGGATGCTGTCGGCTGTGTATTGACTAATAGAGCAAAAGTATAGGAGTAAAAAGAACATGAAAAAATTGACTGTACAGGAATTAGCAAATTATTTTGATCACACTTGCTTAGCTGCAGACGCAAGGGTTAGTGATTTTGAAAAGCTTTGCCAGGAAAGTAAAGACTATGGTTTTAAAATGGTGGCTATCAATTCTGCACCGGTCGCCTTGTGTAGAGAATTGTTGAAGGATAGTCCGGTTCATGTTGGTGCGGCAATTAGTTTTCCATTGGGTCAAACCGTATTGGAAACAAAATGCTTTGAAACAGAGAAGGCCATAAAAGAAGGGGCTGATGAGATTGATTATGTCATTAATCTCGTAGAATTAAAAAAAGGAAACTGGAAATATCTGGAAAAAGAAATGGAATCCATTGTTTCAATCTGTCGGGAACACAAGGTGCTTTCAAAAGTTATCTTTGAAAACTGTTTGTTAACGAAAGAAGAAATTATCAAAATGGCAGAAATTGCAAAGAAAGTTAAACCGGATTTTATTAAAACATCAACGGGTTTTTCAACCGGTGGTGCGACAGTAGAGGATGTTCGGTTAATGAAATCAATTGTTGGTGATACTGTAAAGGTTAAAGCAGCTGGTGGGATCCGCAATTTAGAAACATGCCTGGCAATGATTGAAGCCGGTGCGGAGCGAATCGGTAGCTCTAGCAGTGTTAAGATTGTTGAAGAGTATAAAAAGAAAAATAATTAATTTTGGGGAGATAATCGTGGAAAATACGGGTAATAGAAAATTTTTCGATCATATGCTGGAAGGTTTAAATGCAATGATTCCCTTTGTTGTTGCTGGTGGTATTCTTATGGCCATTGGTTTCGCCATTTCTGGTGCAGATGCTATGTCTGCGCCAAAAGAAGGGTTGGGAACCTTGGGCCAGGTGATCTATGGTATTGGTAGTGGACATACAATGTCTTTGATGTTCTTAATTGTTGGCGGCTTTATTGCTACTTCCATTGCAGATAATCGTGCCCTTCTTGCAGGTATGGTTGGTGGGAGCATTGCGGCAAGCAATGGTTCTACTTTTTTAGGAGCTGTCATTGGAGGATTTTTAGCTGGATACTGTGTCAAGTTGATGATTAAGTATATTAAATTGCCTGAAGCATTGAATGGTGTGTATGAAATTTTACTGATTCCTGTGGGTTCGACTTTGATTGTAGGCTTAATCTGTACTTATGTTGTTGGAATGCCTGTTGCATTTTTAATGGACAGCCTCACGGCATTATTAAATAGTATGCAGGGAGGAAGCCTAGTCCTTTTATGTGCTGTTTTGGGCGCAATGATGGCTGTTGATCTATGTGGACCCATTTTACGTGTGGCCTATTTCTTTGGTGTTGCCGCGGTGGTGGCTCAACCAGGCGTTCCCCAGGTTGTAATGGGGGCTGTCATTGCGGCTGGAATGATTCCTCCGTTAGCAATGGCATTGGCATCAACAATTCAAAAGAAGAAATTTACAGAGCAGGAAATAGAGGCCGGAAAAGCGGCTTGGATATTAGGGGCTTCGTTGATTTGTGAAGGATATATTCCTTTTGCCATTAATGATCCTAAACGTGTTATTCCAGCTTGTGCTATTGGATCAGCAGTTGCGGGTATTATTATTGCTCTGTTTAAAACAGGAACAACAGTGGTTCATGGTGGAATTTTTATTTTACCAATTCCTGGAGCTGTAGAAAATCCATTAGGATTTGTTGTCGCAATTGTTGTAGGAACGCTCACGGCAGCTGCTATAACGCTTGTAATGAAAAAGACTGTGGAAAAAAGTGAGGTTCAAGGATAGACCAAAGAAGAATTTAATGGGTAATAATAAAATTAAACTCGTTGTTACAGATTTGGATGGAACGCTTTTAACTTCGGAAGATAAGATTTCGGATATAAACAAAAAGATGTTGTTAAAGCTTAGGGAGCAAGGTATTGCTAGTGTTATTGCCACTGGTCGTCCACTTTCGGAGTGTATGACATACGTTGACGAAATTCAGGCATATCCCTACATTGTGAGCATGAATGGAGCAATGACCCTCAATTTAGACAGAGGAAAAATACTTCATCAAGAATTTATGTTGCAAAAAGAGGCTCGATCCATTGTAAAAGTATTGGATGGACTTTCGGTTTTTTATGAAATGTATACGCCATATGGTCTGATGACACCGTTACAGATGAAAAAACGGCTGGTTGGCAGCGGGTTACACCGTTCCTATATTGAGTCTTTTGGAAGTCAAATTCTATACTTAAACAATATTCAAATGTTTACCAATCGCGTGCACAAGTTCTTTGTTGCCACGACAGATAATGATATCAAACCTCAAATTGAAGAAGCTTTGGCAGATCAAAATGTTTTGGTTTTATCATCATTAGGTGCTTTTGTAGAAATAATACCTAAAACCTGTGATAAAATTATGGGCGTAGTAGCCGTTTGTAACGATATGGGCATTTCTTTAGATGAGGTAATGGCCATTGGCGACAGTCAAAATGATATGGCGCTTTTAAAACGTGCAGGCATTGGTATTGCCATGAATAATGCACCAGATGCAGTAAAAAAATGTGCAACACATATAACCGCAACGAATGATGAAGATGGTGTTGCAAAAGCATTGAATAACATTCTGAACATAAAATAACATATTGATCCCCCTCTAGAGAAGACGAAGGTTAGATTATCTTCGTCTTCTCTTTAGTGATGCAAAAGACGGTAAAAATAATTTGTTCAAGGGAGAAAGACGATTGGATAAAATAGGAAAACAGGGAGATTCTCACACTAGGTGCAGAGCATAGGACTCTGTACTTTTTGATTGAAATGTGAGAGATGACTCTAATTCGCTGTCATACATGAAACGATTTACGAATAAAGGAAATTGTTTTATAATTTTCTTAATTTATAGAAGTACTAAAAGGGGAATAAAATGGGAAAGAAAATATGGCAGTCAAATCTGACTAAAAATCCAAGGGATGCAGATGATTATTATATTGAGCGCGTGGATTCCATTATAGAAAATGCCGTGTATCGAAGGGTGGATTGTCTACAGCAAACTAAACAATTTGCATCCAGCTCTAAAGGCAGATTTTTTTATGGCGATCCTATATTTAATCTTTTTAAATTGGAGGCGGGTATATATGACACACAAAAAACAGGCGGGATAAACTAATGGAAGATGTGCGGTGAAAATTTGGGACACCATCGGCAGAAAACGTTAACTATGCATGGATTCTGATCCACCACCTTGCCCCCCAATGGAAAAATCGTATGAAGCATATATTAGAAATAAGAAAAGTCGCTAACACCCCGAGAAAGTAATAGCGACTCCTGTAAAAAAATGATTTCCGGGGCACCATAGCCGTAGTTGATAGTGCGCCTTTTTTATGATTACAGTATACGATCTGAGACGGTGGAAAGCAAGGATTAAAGATAACAGACATCGTTATTGTGGGAAGCTGGGAAGTAAAAAATGGAAAGCTGGGGAAATTACAACAGGTTTTGGAACATGCTTTTTATAATACAGAAATTATTGAATTGGAAACAATGGAAGATGAAGCAATTTCCAATACAGCAAAACGAAACAGAGGATTTTCGCCAATGTTTCAATCGATATGGCAGGAAAAAAGATCTAGTAAAGTGACTATTGATAATATCCACCGGATTCTAAATAGCTTTTTGGCATGGCTTAAGGATGAGAATTTAGAAATTATGCAGATTATTGCGGTGAACTTAGAGCTTTGGTATTGAACAGTTGCTGGGACATTAGCGAATTGATACGACCTTGAGAATAAAATGGTTAAACAGAGCAATTTAAAAATGCGTACAGGAAATATATTGGGTAGGGACGTAAATGATATGTTTACCGTGAATCAAAATATGATGATATCGCTTTCTGTAGAAAGTAAAACATGAAATATTAACCAAACAGGCGTAGGCCTGGCCTACTGGTTGCGGTTAGTGGATAAGTCCCCTTAGATGGGAGGACGCTTATGATAAAGTATGTCCTTGGCTATTTTCTTGTCTTAGGATTGATTTTGTTGTGGAATCATGCCGCATCGAAATTGTCAAAAGCAGAAGAAAAAGCGTATGAA
>NZ_FNOU01000023.1 GCF_900107125.1 Eubacterium barkeri | reverse complement strand
GGATCAACAGCACCATCGCCTGATGACGGATTGCGCCGTCTAACACCTTTTGCGTCCGATAATCATGGATACAGGTGGTCTGGGTATGACAGGACGGACAGATATGGGGTTTCTTCTCCATTTGTAGATGGATGTGAATGGCCGCCTCTTTTCTATCGATTTTCGTTACTTCTACCCCTTCCAATCCGAGTAATTCATTGGTATAATCTTTATTGAGCATGATGGTTCCTCCTTGAATATGGTCTGGTCGCTTTATTCTAACGGATATGAACCACTCATGCTCATTTTTTTCAAAAATAATAAATGCTGAGGTGGTCCTCTCCCCAACATTTATTATAGAATCGGAATAATCAAGTGTAATACAAAGGGACGGTCATGCCCATGGGGGATGCTGTCCCTTTTGGCGTTCGTCTTTATTTGGAGGGAGGGGAGCCCTGTTTTAACGCCTCTCGAATCCGACGGTATTCAATAATCGGGGAATCCCCGGGAATGAGATGCTCATCCATAACGTACTCTGATTTTAAAGGACGTTGGGTTTCCACCACCCGGCGATCCTGATTGAGTACAATTTTGCTGAAGAGCTTTCCGCTGAGGTCCACGGCCTTGTGGAGAAGGGGTGCTCGGACAAAGCGCTGATAATAGCGAATATAGACCATGGTATGTTCTTCATCGATGGGGGCAAAGGCGGCAAAAACCCGCATCATGGGAGAAATTCGGTTTTGCCAGATATTGGGATATCGAAATTGCAGGGAGAACCATTTTTTATAATCCACCTCAGCATCGGGGCGCAGGGGGATCGTCCGGCCGTCGTCTACCGCGTTATGGACATAAAAGGTGAGGGTATCGTCGTCGTAGATGACCTTCGGGCCATCCACCAGGGTTTTGTTCCCCCGACCAATGGTATTATGATGGACAAAGGGCACGTGCACGGCGTCCAGTTGGTTTTCGATGCACCGGGAATAATGGGTATTCCAGGGGTCCCGGATTTCGGAAAAGGTCATTCCATCCAGCTCTTTAAAGAAAGGAAGATCCCAGGTAGTGGGCTCACCCTGGCCATACCACACCCAAATGAGGTCATGGGCCTCCTGAACAGGATAAGCCGAGACCTGGTAGTAATCCGGGACCGGGGCGTTTTTACCATTGGCCGGAATTTTAGTGACCCGGCCCATCCCATCGTATTCGATGCCGTGGAAGGGGCAGGCAACTGTATCTCCACAATGCCAGCCAGCGGCGATGGAGGCCCCGCGGTGGCAGCACTTGTCGGCGATACACTGAATGTCACCTTGGGTATTTCGGAAAAAAACGAGTTGCTCACCCAGGCGTTTGACTCCCGTTAACTTCCCCTGTTTAACCTCTTTGGAGGACAGGATCGCGTACCATTTATTTTTAATCATGGGAAACCTCCTTTATCTGGAAGCCTATACTGGCATCCATCAATGTGACATCATTATATTCGGATTTTCTTAATCTTTACCAACAAAGGTGATTCATAGTCATCCAGCGGAGAAATTTGATGACTGGAATATGCAACGGCAAGGGATAAAAAAAGAATGAAAAGAAAATCGCGGATTCTTTAAGGCAAGAGCAGAGGATAAATGCAATAATGAAAAAAATATGGAAAAAGACATGGAGGATACAACGAATTTCTTGATTCAATTTAGTCGCTTTAAGAATTAATAAAATTAAGGGTAAAAATTAGGTTGGATAGGACGTGTACAATGGAAAAAATACCACAGGGGAGAAAGGAAATGAAAAACAAAAGACAGGAGATTATTCTAAAGCTTCTTAAGGAGCATCGAATGATCAAGGCAAAAGACCTTAAGCAAATGTTTAAAGTTTCGATGGAGACTATCCGTAGGGATTTGGAATTTTTGGAAGAAGAAGGGTACCTGAGCCGAGTTTATGGCGGTGCAATTCTAAAGCGGCTTCACGGGATTGAACCAGAATATGGTGGGCGTGGCATTAAAAATTTTGAAGAAAAGAAGAAGATTGCCTTGGCCGCCACTGCTCTGGTGGAGGATGGGGATACCATCATCATTGATGTCGGAACGACGACCTTGGAGTTTGCGAAGCACCTTTATACCTTTAAGAATCTAACGGTTTTAACCAATTCGATTCCCATTGTTGTTGAGTTGAAAAAAAGTGCGGATATTCGGACCCTGATTGTCGGCGGAGAGGTTCGACAAGGAGAGCTTTCCAGTTCTGGCTGCTGGGCTGAGGAGATGATCAGTCGTTTTAACGTGGACAAGGTGTTCCTGGGAATCGGGGGAATTGATGGAGAAAAGGGTGTCAGTGATTACCATATGGAGGAGGCTAACTTGAGAAAGTATTTTATCCATAGTGGCCAGATGCTCATTGGGCTGGCGGATTATAGTAAGTTTGGAGTAACAGCCTTAAACAAAATTTGCGAGGTTTCCGACTTTGATTATATCGTAACGGATGATTGCACACCGGTGAAAATGGTGAATCAATTGAAAGAGAAAGGAGTCGTCCCTCTTATTGGAAGAAAAGTCGTCTGAGAGGCGGCTTTTTTATTTGTGCGATTATATTGCGATTGCACACAAACACACAAAAAAAGGGCGGTTTTTAGGGCAATGGGTGCGTTGACACACACAATCCAACCTGATATCCTGACGACATCAACGAAGAACGTTGTGAATCAGTTGCGGGCCTGCGACACTGAAGAGGAGGAAATCATGTCAGAAAAAGTAAGGATTACGGTTCTAAAAAAACTGTTGCTGTCAGATGTGGTGAATCAATTTGCGGGAAAGGATGCCATTGGCATCTGTGGAAAATTTGAAGAAGGTGACGAATACATCACCGATGGCAGAACGGTACCGGAGGGGTTTTGTACATGGGCCTGGGCGGACATTTTTAAAGATATTATTTTCGTTCGCAATAATATGGAATGTATCGGGACCTTGGATAAGCAATCTCAGATTGCCAGCTGCACGGATGGATTTCGGCCAGTTGTCTTTCGGATTGAACCCATTGATTGAGGATTAGCCGGGGGGCTGCACAATCGATAAATACAACTGAATATACATTTTCTACAGGAGATAAAGGAGAACAGAAAATGTCTTTTGATAAGGTAATATTATGGATTATGGCAATCGGCTTATTGGTGGGTGCCATTGACAAGATAACAGGAAATCATTTTGGCCTGGGTGAGAAATTTGATGAAGGCTTTAATGCCATGGGGCCTTTAGCTTTGGGAATGGTAGGGATTGTCTGTCTCGCCCCCATTATTGCAAAGGTATTGGGGCCGGCCATTATTCCGGTGTTTGAAGCAATGGGAGCCGATCCTGCTATGTTTGCCTCTATTCTGGCAAACGATATGGGCGGTTATTCCCTGGCGACGGCCTTGGCCCAGAATAAAGAAGCGGGATTATTATCAGGGAATATCGTCGCATCAATGTTGGGGTGTACCTTGGTTTTTTCGATTCCAGTGGGGCTTAGTCTCATTGAAAAGAAGGATCAGCCTTATTTCTGTAAGGGGTTACTCATTGGCCTTATTACCATTCCTGTTGGCAGTATTATAGGTGGTATTATTGCAGGATTTGACTTTATGATGGTTCTGAGAAATACGATCCCGGTTATTATTCTTTCGGTTTTGTTGGTTGTTGGATTAAAATTCATCCCTAAAAAAATGACCAGTGGATGTATGGTTTTTGGAAAAATCATCACGATTATTATCTATATTGGCTTGGCATGTGCCGCTTTTGAGTATATCACTGGGGTTGTTATTATTCCGGGGATGGCGCCCATTATGGATGGGATGCAGGCCATTGCAGGCATTGGTATCGTCCTTCTGGGGACTTTCCCGGTTTTAGCGATTTTAACTCGGATTCTGGACAAGCCCCTGAATTTTTTAGGCGGGAAAATAGGAATGGATGCGACCAGTGCAGCAGGCCTTGTTTTTACTCTGGCTAACTCAGTTCCGGTTTATAAAATGATGAAAGATATGAACCCTAAGGGGAAAATCGTTAATACAGCATGGTTAGTGCCAGCGACAGCCGCTTTGGGAGATCATTTAGGCTTTACTGCGGGGGTTGAGCCGACAATGATTACCCCTGTGGTCATCGGGAAGATTGCTGCTGGAATATTGGCCATCGCCCTGGCCATTGCCTTTAGTAAAAACATGAGTGATGAAGATGCTGAGAGCGAAATGATCCGTATGAAAGAGATGGTGTGTGATGAGTAAAAAATATTATTTAGGGATTGATCAGGGAACCACAGGGACGACAGCTTTGTTGCTGGATGAAGAATGGAATCAAGTAGGACGTGGTTATAAAGAACATACCCAATACTATCCCCAGCCTGGATGGGTAGAGCATGATGCGATGGAGATTTGGGATCGACTCAGAGAGTCTGTGGAGATGGGGCTAGGGGACGCCGGGATTACCATGGATGACATCAAATGTATGGGTCTGGATAATCAGGGAGAAACCGTGGTGCTGTGGGATAATGTCACTGGTAAGCCTGTATATCGTGCCATTGTATGGCAAGATCGCCGAACAGCCCGGGATGCAGATGAAATTAAAGCAGGTTATGGAGATATGATCCGCGAAAAGACAGGATTAGTCGTCGATGCTTATTTCAGTGCGACCAAAATAAAGTGGATTATTGATAATGTACCAGGGGTTCAAAAAGATATCGAGCGGCATCGGATTAATGCAGGAACCCTGGATTCCTGGATGATCTGGAAACTGACCCATGGGCGGGTGTTTGTCACCGATCAGTCCACTGCGTCCAGAACCATGCTCTTCAATATACATACTGGTCAGTGGGACGACGAAATCTTAGAAATCTTGGGGATTCCAAAGGATATTCTCCCGGAAATTTGTGATAGCGCCCAGATTTATGGGGAAACGGATCCCCTGGATTTCTTTGGAGGACGGGTTAAAATATCCGGTTCGACGGTGGATCAGCAGGCGGCACTTTTTGGACAAGCCTGTTTTACCCCTGGAATGGTTAAAACAACCTATGGTACTGGAGCTTTTATGCTCATGAATACCGGAAGTAGTCCCGTTTATTCCCAAAATGGGTTGTTAACGACGGTGGGATGGGGTCTGGATGATCATCAGATGACCTTTGCGCTGGATGGTGGTATTTATATTGCGGGAGCAGCGGTTCAGTGGCTTCGGGACAAGTTGAAAATTATTGCAGATGCCGCGGAAACAGAAGCCATGGCGAAGGCCGTTGAGGATACGGGGGGCGTTTATTTTGTACCGGCTTTTGCAGGTCTGGCGGCCCCCCATTGGGATCAATACGCCAGAGGGACTATTATTGGTATTACAGGAGGAACGACAAGGGAGCAGCTTGTTCGGGCGACGCTGGAAAGTGAAGCATATCAGGTAAAGGATAATCTGGATGTCATGGAACGGGATTCTGGCATTCCTATAGAGGTTATGCGAGTGGATGGAGGCGCAGTGGCCAATGCGTTTTTGATGCAGTTTCAGGCTGATATCCTGGGAATTCCTGTTGATGTTCCTGTCATAACAGAAACAACGGCATTGGGTGCAGCTTATCTGGCAGCCTATGGCATTGGGGATTATGAAAGTCTGGAGGATTTATCCTCTAATTGGAAGCTATACAAACGGTATGAGCCGAATATGGACGATGCCACACGGGAACGTTTGCTCCACCATTGGCATAAAGCTGTGGAACGGGCAAAAGATTGGGATGAAAATTAAAAATTAATGGAGGAAGAAATGCAGGAAACAGATATTATCATTATCGGGGCGGGAGCCGTTGGTTGTGCCATCGCACGGGAATTGTCAAAATACGATGTTGCAGTTATTGTTGTCGATAAACGGGATGACGTTGGAGGGGATGCCTCTAAGTCCAATAGTGCCATTATCCACACCGGATATGATGCAAAGCCGGGAACCTTAGAATCCCAGCTGGTGGTCGCCGCAAATCCCATGTACGATCAACTGACCAGGGATTTGGATATTCCATTCCATCGTATCGGCGCGATTTTACCAGCCATTACGGCAGAGCAGTTCGAGCAGCTGCCGGCCATTAAAGAGAAGGCCTTTAAAAACCATGTGTACGATGTGGAATATTTATCCAGGGAAGAAATTCTGAAGAAGGAACCAAATCTGAACCCTGAGGTTAAGGGCGGATTGTTTATTCCCAGGGAAAGCCTCATTGATCCCTTTGTTTTTGTCCAGGCTTTAGCCGAAAATGCCCATGCCAATGGTACAACATTCCTGCTGGAAACAGAGGTGACGGATATTTTAACGGCGGACGGTAAAGTTCAGGGAGTCGTTACCACAAAGGAGACCATTAAAGCAGACTGTGTCATTAATGCGGCAGCCCTTCATTGTGATGATATCGCCGCTATGGTGGGAAAGGCAGATTATAAGGTTGTCCCCAGACGGGGTCAGTTCTATATTCTGGATAAAAAGACGTCCTGCCAGGTGAAGAATATCGTACTTCCCATTCCCACAAAGGTCACCAAGGGAAAATTGATGACACCCACGATTCATGGGAATATGTTAGTCGGACCAACCGCAGAGGATTTGGATGATAAAGAAAACACAGGGGTAACCACCGAAGGCCTTGATAGTATACTGGCCGATGTCAAGAAAATGATTCCTGGCGTAAATGTGCGGGATGCCATTACTGAATACAGCGGTCTTCGTCCCAATCGAAATCCAGAGGGTCTCCATGTGGATACATACGATGATTTAGGGGGATACGTCAATCTTTCTGGGGTACGCTCCACAGGGCTCACACTATCGGTTTCTATTGCAAAATATGTGGCGGAGCAGGTTAAAGCCATTGGTTGGGACTTGACCCTGAAGGAGCATTTTATTTCAGAGCGGAAGGGAATCCCCTGCTTCCATGAGATGAGTCGGGAAGAACAGGAAGCCATCATTAAGGAGAACCCACTGTATGGCAATATTGTCTGTCGCTGCGAAACCATTACTGAGGGTGAAATCCTGGAGGCCATTCATCGTCCACTAGGGGCCCGTACAATGGACGGTGTCAAACGCCGTGTCCGTGCGGGAATGGGACGCTGCCAGGGTGGTTTCTGCGGACCAAAGGTCCTTGAAATTCTCGCTCGGGAGCTGGGCGTACCCACCGAGGAGATTAATAAAAATCTGGATGGCTCCTATATGGTCACCCGGAAAGTAAAATAGGGGAGGGCATCGAATAATGTTAGATATGAAATGTGATGTAGCGGTTATCGGCGGTGGTCCTGCCGGACTATCGGCTGCGGTTGCAGCTAAAAAAGAAGGGGCAAAGAAAGTTGTGATTATTGAACGGGATGAAACCCTGGGGGGGATCCTCCAACAGTGTATTCATCCAGGCTTTGGTCTCAATTATTTCAAAGAAGAGCTAACGGGGCCGGAGTATGCCGGACGCTTTGTAAAAGAAGCACTGGATCTCGGGGTAGAACCAATTTTAAATTCCATGGTTCTTGAGGTGAATCCCCAGGAAGGAAGCATTATATGTATTGATAAAACCCATGGATTAATGAACGTTCAGGCGGCCAGTATTGTATTGGGGATGGGCTGCAGGGAGAGGACCAGGGGAAGCATCATGATTCCTGGGACACGTCCAGCAGGCATTTATACCGCAGGCTCAGCCCAACGCCTCGTCAACCGGGAAAATGAAATGGTGGGGAAGAAGGTCGTCATCCTGGGGTCTGGTGATATCGGGATGATTATGGCCAGACGGATGACCCTGGAAGGGGCAGAGGTTCTGGCTGTGGTCGAAATCATGGACTATCTGGCGGGTCTTACCCGGAACAAAGTCCAATGCCTGGATGATTTTAGCATTCCACTGATGCTAGGCCATACCATTACTGAAATAAAGGGATACCGTCGGGTGGAAGGTGTTGAGATTGCCAGGGTGGATGAAAAACGGAAGCCGATTCCTGGAACAGAGACCATTATCCCTTGTGATACCCTTTTGCTTTCTGTCGGGCTGATCCCGGAAAACGAGCTTTCAGGACAGGCAGGGATTGAAATATCATCAGTTACCGGAGGACCGGTGGTGAACCAATATATGCAGACTACCGAGGATAATATCTTTGCCTGTGGAAATGTCGTCCATGTCAATGATCTGGTGGATAATGTCACAGAAGAAAGTGCCAAAGCCGGAAAGTTTGCAGCACAATACGCGATGGGAGCCTTGCCAGAAGGGATAGGCACCATGAATACCAGCCCAGGAAATAATGTCCGATATCTGTGTCCCCAGAGTATAAAACGCAGCGAGGAAAATGAAGAAGTCCAACTTTTCTTCAGAGTATTATCACCAGAGAAAGATGTCGTCATTCAGGCAAAAAGTGGTGGGACCGTCATTGCAAAACGTAAAGTACAACGGGTTAATCCGGGAGAAATTGAGAAAATTAAATTTAATACCGAAAAACTCATGGATGGCCCACTCACCATTGATGTTGTGAAGGAGGCATAAGAAAATGAAAAAAAAGATTATTTGTACCGTTTGCCCAATGGGGTGTCTGATCACTGTTGATGGTGAAGGTGAACGCATTGACGATATCCAGGGATACGGCTGTAAGCGAGGATTGGAGTATGGCACCAATGAGTTTTCTCACCCCGTTCGAATTTTAACATCGACGGTTAGAACCAGCAGTACCCATACGCCACTGCTCCCTGTTCGATCCCAAAGCCCCATTCCCAAAGAAAGAATGATGGATTGCATGGAAGAAATTAGGAAGGTTACGGTGGAAAAAGGCGTTAGATGTTACGATACCATTATTTCAAACATCTGTAATACAGGGATTGATATTGTCGCGACGGGTGAATTTTTATAGGACCAAATACGAAAATAAAAAGAAGAAAAGCCGATGGCGCATGGCTTTTCTTCTTTTTTAAGGCTGTGGTTTCTTTTTGCTTTAATAATTTTCCGTATGCACTTCAAAATAGCTTTGGGCCTTAAAGCACACCGGGCAAACTTCTGGCGCCTTCTTACCCATGACCAAGTGGCCGCAATTTATGCATTCCCACATGGTTTCGTCAGCCTTTTCAAAGACAGCCTTCATTTCCACGTTGTTCAGTAGCTTACGGTAACGTTCTTCGTGGTGGCGTTCAATGGCGGCCACTTCCCGGAACTGCTTGGCCAGCTCGGGGAAGCCCTCTTCTTCGGCATCCTTGGCAAAGCCATCGTACATATCCGTCCACTCGTAGTTTTCACCCTCGGCGGCGTGGAGCAGGTTAGCCGCGGTATTACCCAGCTCACCTAAAGCAGTAAACCATAGCTTGGCATGCTCCCGTTCATTCCCAGCGGTCTTTAAGAAAAGCTGGGCGATTTGTTCGTAGCCTTCCTGGGCAGCAACTTCTGAGAAATAAGTATATTTATTTCTGGCCTGGGATTCCCCGGCGAAAGCAGCCATGAGATTCTGTTCGGTTTTTGTCCCAGCGTATTTATTTTCAGTTGCAGGTGCGTCAATCTTTTCAAATTTATCTGCGGGCTGTTTACATTTTGGGCAAACAAAATCCCCCGGTAGATTTTCTCCTTCATAAACATAACCACAAATAGTACAACGATAACTCATATTTGTTCTCCTCTTTCTTTAAAAATTACGGTTTGATAGTAATATTTTCCCCCTAATGCCATGAAATGTCAATGGCAAGTTGGAATCATTTCAATATAGAAAGAAAAAATTCAGTATCTTTACAGAAAGGACCCCCAGGATCATCCTGGGGGTCCTGCTGTGGTTTTGCCTTTTGTTTGAGGAACAGTATGGATGCAAAACCAAGAAACTTATGGGGATAGGAGTGTGATTCCGGCCGTCACTAAAGGTGGTCAGGCACCAGCCTGGATTTTCTTCACCTCTTCAATGAAAGCCGGCAGGACCTTCAGAGCGTTACCGACGATGCCGACGTTGGCAACCTCAAAGATCGGGGCATCCTCATCCTTATTGATGGCCACGATGTAGTCAGACCCGGTGATGCCGCTTAAATGCTGGGTAGCGCCTGAAATGCCGCAGGCGATATACAGCTTAGGGGCAACAATTTTTCCGGATTGGCCCACCTGATGGTTTCTGGGAATCCAACCGTCTTCGATGGCTGGACGAGTTGCTCCGACGACACCGCCGAGAAGCTCGGCCAGGTCCTTTACCATCTGGAAGTTTTCGGCACTGCCCATGCCCCGGCCGCCAGCCACAATAACCTCAGCCTCTTCCAGATTAACGGCTTCGGCAATTTCCTTGACCGATTCAGTAATCTGGGCACGAATGGCGTCATCGGCCACGGTAATGCTTTCAGAAAGGATGGTGCCCGCTGTGGATTCCTCCACCTTTTTAAAGGCACCGGAGCGGATGGTGGCAATTTGGGGACGGGCCTCTGGGATGGATACATCGGTGAGGACTGTGCCGCCGTAAAGGGGGGTGGTGAAGATGAAATCATCTTCGCCAACGGCGGCAGCCATCACATCCGAGGCACAGCCGGTTTTAAACCGAGCCGCCAGCTTCGGGGCTAAATCCTTACCATCCTGGGTTCCACCGATAAAGACGGCGTCTGGCTTTTGGGCTTCGATAATCTGTCCTAAGGCATCCGCGGTGGCATCCAGATTGAATGTCCCGAAGGCGGGATCGTCCACTGCAATGACGGTATCCGCACCCAGGGTGGCGGTAGCAGCAGCCGCTTCGCCAATCCCTTCGCCCAGAAGAACGGCGATGACGGCTTCGCCCTTGGCGGTGGCTAAAGATCTTCCGGCCGCCAGGGCTTCAGCGCTGACTTTGACGGGAGCACCATCAGCCAGTTCGACATAGACTAAGATATTTTTGGTTTCTGTTTTATTCATAATGGCCTCCTATCCCAGTACCTTTGCTTCGACCATCATGGCGATGGCCTTCAGGGCGGAATCCTCGTCGGATTCTTCCTGGACCTTGACGCCAGCGGCCTTTTTCGGCGGTTCGTAAACCTTAAGGGTGACGACCTTGGCACCAGTGGTGCCCACATCGGCGGCGTCGGCTAAGAGATCGGCGGCCAGGGTATCAATGGGTTTCTTCCGGGCGGCCATCTTGTTTTTAATGGTGGGGTATCGGGGCTCGTATTCGGGCTTTGATACGGTGAGCACACAGGGGGTGGCACTGACCACCGTGCGGTAGCCTTCTTCGGTTTCTTGCTTGGCGGTGGCTTTACCATCCTCCACCTGGATATCGATGACGTTGGTAATAACGCCGTCTCCCAGGAGATCCGCCAGGATAATGCCAGTTTGGCCCAGGGCCGCATCAGTGGCTTCCTTACCAGTGAAGATCAGGTCGAAGGCGCCTTTTTCGGCTTCCAGACTGGCGATGGCATCTTTTAAGATGGTGGCCACGCCCAGGGAGTCACTGCCATCGAAGGCCGGATCCCAGGCCAGGGTGGCGAAATCACCACCCACAGCCAGGCAATTCTTCAGGGAGTTTTTGGCTTCATCCGGACCGACGCAAAGGACGGTGATCTGGGTATCATCCCCCAGATTTTCCTTTAAACGGGTGGCCATTTCCAAAGCATAGGTATCGAAGGCGTTAACCACCTTGGTGATGTCTGCGATGGCAGGGGTGCCATCGGCACCCAGGTGCACCTCGATGGAGTCATCGGGGACCTGCTTGATGCATACGAGTATGTTCATGGTGTCCTCCTGATCTAGCGGGGAATGGTGTTATTGGCGGTGACGATGTGCAGGATTTCGTTGGAGCCTTCAAAAATCTGGAAGATTTTGGCATCCCGCATGAGCTTTTCAACTGGGTATTCCCGACTGTAGCCGTAGCCGCCAAACATCTGGACCGCTTCGGTGGTCACTTCCATGGCACGGTCAGAGGCGTAGCACTTGGCGATGGCCGATTCCTTGGCGAAGGGGAGCCCTAGATCCATAAGGGTCAGGGAGTGGGCTACCATCTGGCGGGAAACCTCAATCTTCATGGCCATATCGGCGATCTTGAATTGCATGGCTTGGAATTTGATAACCGGCTTACCAAACTGAACCCGCCCTTTACAGTATTCCATGGCTTCTTCCATGGCACGCTGGGCAATACCTGTGGAGACGCAGCCCATCCAGGTCCGGGCCTGGTCCAGGGTCTTCATGGCGATGCCGAAGCCCTTGCCTTCTGCGCCAATGAGGTTGGCAGCGGGGATGCGGCAGTCTTCCATGACCACATCGCAGGTGTTCGAGGTCCGAATTCCCATTTTATCTTCTTCGTTCCCAGTGGACAGACCGGGGGTTCCCTTTTCGATGAGGAACATGGACATCCCCTTGACACCGGCTGACTTATCAGTGAGTGCGGTAACACAGTAGAAATCGGCGATGCCTCCATTGGTGATGAAGCATTTGCGGCCATTTAAGACGTAGTCGTCACCGTCCTTAACGGCAGTGGTGGTGCCGGCAGCAGGATCAGAGCCCGCACCCGGTTCTGTCAGAGCAAAGGCCCCAAAGCCACCATCGACGATGATCTGACAAACCTTTTTCTTCTGTTCTTCCGTCCCGGCAATGAGTACCGGCTTGGTTCCCAGGCCACTGGCCGAGATGGTGGTGGCAAAACCCGCATCCGCCTTGGCCATTTCTTCCATTAAGGCAGCAATATCTACCCGGGAAAGCCCCGGTCCGCCGTATTCTTCGGGGATTTCTAAGCTGTGAAGCTGCATTTCAATGGCCTTGTCATAAATTTCTTTGGGCCATTCCCCACTGCGGTCGTATTCCTTACATTGTTCCTTGACTTCATTTTCGCAGAATTCTTTAACGTCCTGTAATAAATCCTTTGCTTCATCTGAGATGAGATATGCCATGTTTGTGTTCCTCCTAAAGAAAAAAGTTTTAGTTGAACTACGCTTCAATGGCGTAGCATACTTTACCGGGGTTTAAAATCATGTTGGGGTCGAACACTTCCTTGATCCCGCGCATGAGCCGCATATTCACCGGCCCTACAAAATCAGATAAGTATTCCATCTTACCCGAGCCGATGCCGTGTTCGCCGGAAATCAAGCCGCCCATTTCAGTGGCCTTGGCATAGACCTGTTTCATAAACTTCGCGGCTTCTTCCTTGAACTTCCCTTCCTCCATGTCATTGCTGCAGGTGTATACGTGGAGATTGCCATCACCGGCGTGACCGAAGCTTTTGATGGTAAAGCCGTGTTCATCCTGTAGGGACTTGGCATAGGTTAAAAATTCCGGAATCTTATTGACCGGGACCACCACGTCACATTCATCCAGAAGGGTGGTATTGGCTTCAATGGCTTCCAGCAAGGCACTGCGCACCGCCCAGGCATCCCGCATGAGCTGGGGTGTATCCGCCACCAGCACATCGATGGCGCCAGCTTCCAGCACGATTTCAGAGGCAGCTTCCACAATATCCATGAGTTCATCCTCATCGCTGCCGTCGAAGGTGGCCAGGACATAAGCGCCGATTTCCATCCCTTCCATCTGCTTGGGATAAACCTGCTTGCCCAGGAATTTTTCGGTGTCATCCACCACATCCCGTTCCATGAATTCCAGAGCCTGGGGTGAGAGATGGTTTAAAAAGAACTTCGGTACCGTGGCAATGGCTTCTTCCAGGGTTTCGTAGGGGATGATCATGCTGATGGTGGCCTTGGGCTGGGGGATGACCTTCAAGGTCAGCTCTGTGATGATGCCCAGGGTCCCTTCGGAGCCAATCATCAGATTCAGCAGGCTGAAGCCCGAGCTGGTCTTGGAGACGGTGGCCCCTTCGGTGACCACTTCGCCAGTGGGGAGCACCACCGTCATGGCCCGGACGTAATCTCTGGTGGTGCCGTATTTGACGGCACGCATTCCACCGGCATTGGTGGAGACATTGCCGCCCACGGTGGCAAATTTTTCACCGGGATCCGGGGGATACATCAGGCCCTGCTTAATGCAGTCCTCGGCCAGATCGTTGAGGAGTACACCCGGCTGGATGCGCACCACGAAGTTTTCCTGATCGTAGCCTAAAATTTTATTCATCTTGGTGGTGGAAATCATGACCCCGCCAAGCAGACTCACGGGACCACCGGTTAACGCCGTACGGGCACCACTGGGGGTAACGGGAATTTTATTTTCATTACAAATCGTCATGACTGCGGCCACTTCTTCCGTCGTGGTGGCTTCCACCACCACATCCGGCATAGCCTTGCCGTAGATGGACATTTCATCATGGCAGAAATCTTCGTTGATGGCATCGCCCACCAGGACATGGCCGGGAGCGGCCGCCTGGATGGCTGCAATAATTTCCGGCGTTACCGGATTGTAGGTAATACTCATAATCTGTTCCTCCTCTGAACACTCTAAACACAGGGATTGTCAGACCGATGGATTCAGCATGGGGATTAATTGGTCTGACCAATTACCAGTATTATATTAATTGGTCTGACCACTGTCAAGGTTTTTGTATTTTTTGTAAATCATGAAAATTTTGAAAATCAATGAAAGAGATTCGAATCTTAATCAAGGGATTGGGGAATGTACCGTTTGGCGTTGACATCATATCGTAATGTGATAATATAATGTAAAAGATTGCGATTGGATTTTGTGGTATTATTTAAGGAGGGTGGTATGAAAAAGCTCAGGAAAGCCAATTGGGTTTGTGGCCTTTGTTTGTTGGTTATGTTATTTAACGGAATACCTGTCCAGGCTTCCTTACCGGGAAGTGAAACTGTGGCGATGGAGCAAGAAGAGATGTCGGTGGCTGCACAAAACTTTTTCGATTCAGTTCCGGATGAAGATGGCGGCAGTTCCATTGATGACCAGACCATTTATAAATATGCTGCAGAATTAATTGATGTCGGATTGGATCCGGAGAAATTTGCTCAGTGGGGTGCAAAAAAACTATTGGCGGCAGCCATGGGAATCAGTGATGACGACCCCAATGCCGCAGTCGTGGCAAAGCTGGACATCATCATCAAGAATCAGGATGAATTGGCTCGGAAAATTGCCATGATCGACGAAAAGGTGGTAAAAAGCGATATCATTAAGAACCTCAATGAGTTTATGAAAACGGAATGGAATGGCGATTTTAAAAATTATTATGGGACCCTGCGGGACATCGACCAACAATACGAAGACGGGACAATCACCGCAGAAGCGGCAAAAGCAAGTCGCGAAGCAACATTGGTTTATTCCATTACTGGTGTTTCGCCAACGGGAGCACCCAGTGGGTCGATTTGTAAGTATGATGAGGATGCTTATACCTATGGCTCTTACATGACGGAGAATATGCAGGTCCTCTTTGGATCCGGATCATCGGATTTATTTGGGATGTATCATCAGCTCATGAAATATAAATACCATTGGGAGAACCAATCCTATGAGGATTGGGCAAGCTTCCAAAATTATGCCATTGGGAAATATTTATCCGTCATTTCGGTGGACCGATTATCCCTCATCGCCCGAATCCAGGCCATTGACGAATGGAACACGACTCATCCGACCCAGCCGGTTGACAGCAGTCTGCTGAAGAATCGTTTAAAATTGGTGGATGAGCAGGTTGTAAAGGTCCAGAAGCTGGTTAAGGATAACCAGGTTGTACCCAGGCCGGATAATGTGCGCTACTACCAATATCCGGGAAATGAAAAGCTAATCCACACCACGGCAACCCAGCAGGTGGTGCCCATTGAATCTAGTGGTCAGGGAAGTGATTCAATTCGGATGTGGGCTTACCATGGCAAGTCAGAATCAAGGCTGAAGGGTATTATTGGCAAAATGGTAGGGACGAAGGTCCGTTCCTTAGTGATAGAACCCGGAGCAGATTTTTGGCATCCCTTTGTTGCTTATCAAAATAGTGGAAACCTGGTTGATAATCAATGGCTTAAACAGGTCTATGATGATTATGGCGGGAAGGTTGACTTATACACCATTTTCTTTTCTGAAGGCGAGGGAAAGCTGACCCCTCCAGAAGGTGCTGATGGCAATTGGCGTTATGTGGTAAAACCCACCCGGGCCAATCCCCTGGAATTTTGGAATGGTGGCTTGTTCAGAGCGGATCGCATCAACACACCAACGGTTGATAATAGTGGCGGTGTGGAGCAAACCACCATTTACTATTATCATTATATGTCCAATGAACCCGCCAGCCGGGCCAATGCGTATATCGGAATTGGACTAGCAGAGGATCAATTGGAGGCATTTGAGCCCGATGCGATTATTACACAGGGGGCGGAGGTGCCGGATGTTTCGGGCAGCAATAATCCTAAAACTGGTGTTTGGGGTGTGCACAGTGGTTATTATGCCATACTTTTCATTGGTTTATCGGTTGTCATCACAGGGGTTTATAGGGGACGCAGGACGAACTAAGTGGGCTCTGCCTCCTGTGATTTGAATAAACGAAGGCGACGGGACAGTATGGGATATGGCTACTGTCCCGTTTCTTGTGGAATAATTGGAGTTGTGCTATGCTAAAGATAATACATTTAATAAAGGATGAACCATGAGCATTGTACTAGGAATCGATACCGGCGGAACCTATACCGACGCCGTTTTATTTAAACAGGAAACCAATACCGTCTTAGCCAAAGCGAAAGCCCCCACGACCCGGCAGGATTTATCCCTTGGCATCAGCCAGAGTGTTGGGGCTTTGGGCATTGCAGATCCAGCGGATATCACCAAGGTGGTATTGTCCACCACCCTGGCCACCAATGCCATTGTTGAGGGGGAAGGGCGGCCAGCGGGGCTGATTATCATCGGGGAGCCCCCCAGGGGTGGGCTGCCCCAGGGTGAGATGGTGCGCATCGAAGGACGGATCAACGTCAAGGGCAAGGAGGTTATTCCTTTGAATCCCGATGAGGTTGCCACGGCCTGTGACAGGCTTACAGGACGAGTGGAAGCCGTGGCTGTTGCTGGAATGATGAGTGTGCGGAATGCCGTGCAGGAGCTGGCGGTGAAGGCGGAGGTCGAAAAACGCTGCGGGGTACCCGTGGTGTGCAGCCACACCCTTTCCAGCAAGCTGGGTTTCCATGACCGAACGGTGACCACGGTGCTCAATGCCAGTTTAATTCCCATTATTGAGGGCTTTATCCAGGCAGTGGAGCAATCTCTGGCTGTACTGAGCATCCGGTCACCCATCTTCATGGTAAAGGGAGACGGCAATCTGGCCAGTTTGGATTTCATCCGGGAAAAACCCATTGAATCCATCCTTTCCGGTCCGGCGGCCAGTGTCATTGGGGCACTGGCTTTGGCCAATACCTCAGACGGTGTTGTGATCGATATGGGGGGGACCACCACGGACAGCGGCATCGTCCGGGGAAATACCCTGGCATTGTCTCCCATCGGAGCCCATGTGGGCAGCTGGCAGACCCAGGTGAATTCGGTGCAGATTAATACCTTCGGCCTGGGGGGCGACACCCAGATCATTGGTGAGGACGGGGGGCCCAGGTTGACAGGACGACGCATCCTGCCGGCCTGCCGGGGTGGTGGGGACGGATTGACTCCGACGGATATCCTGCACCTGACCGGAGAGTACGTCAAATGGTCCCCTGATGATGCCAGGACGGCGGCGGAGGTCCAGGCCCAGGCCTGCGGCCAGTCCATGGCAGATTACCTGGCCGCAGCACAAGATGTCATTCTGGAGACGATCCAAGGGGAGGTACTGGCTCAGTACCGCCACCATGAACCGGAGGATGCGGAGCCGGAGGTGGGGTATGTGGCCCGGATGCAGGGGCCGGTGGACCGGTCGGAGGATCTGTTGGCGGCTTTCCCCATCATCGCCATCGGCGCTCCGGCAGGGACCTGGTATGGTAAGCTGGCAGAAGCTGGGGACCGGGTGGTGATTCCAGAGCATTATGAGGTGGCCAATGCCGTGGGCGCCGCCTGTGCTGCTGTGGAGGAACGGGTGGAGGCCATGGTTCGGCCCGATGAGGTCAACGACGGCTACGTGGCCCATGTGGTCGGGCAGTGTAAAAGTTTTACCAACAAAGATGCGGCAGTGACCTGGGTCTCTCGGGAAGTGGAAGTGCGCAGCCTGAAAGCGGCTAGAGGACAGGGTGCAGAGTCGGTCCACACCCAGGTGTTTGTGGAAGAAGTGGTGGAAAAAATTGGCTGGCGGGAGCGCTACGTCCATACCAATGTATGGGCCGTAGCCAAGGCCACAGGGCTTAAGCTGAAATAAAAAGATAAAAATAAAAAGCTTCCGGTGTGTAATCCCCATTTTAAGGAGAATGCACAGCAGGAAGCTTTTTTAGGGTTGATTAAATCGTTAGACTATGCCAACGCCGCAGTAAGGATAAATTTATATCAAGGCATGCGACACGGCGGTATTGATTCAGCTACTGCCAGGGTAAGAAATGGCAGAATACCATTAGAAAATGAAGTTGAATAGTGAACCTATTTTTTGTAGCGTCCAGTTCCAGACTTCCATATAATCTTGTTTAAAAGTTCCAAAAGTAAAGACAATAAAAACAATGCTTCCGAAGATAATCAAAAGATAAAGGACTGCTTCTGTTGTACTCTCTTCAAAGGAATAATCTCCGCTACTCAGTTCAAGTACAATCCAGCCACCAATAAAGCCAAAGAAAAGCATGGTGATTCCAGCGGAAAATGTTTTTAAGATTAGCCAGAAATCCGTTGTATTATAGTTGAGGTCCGAGAGAATTCCGTGGTTCATTACGCCCAGTAAAATCAGGATGATGGTACATAATAACGTTCGGAAAAATTTACTGGCAGGATTGTGATAATCATCGTCATAAATTGCATAAATTGAAGTGATAATTGCAATGATATAGAATATGATAATAATAATTTGGGCCACCGAGACAACCGTATGAATGATGCTGGGGGGAATCATAAAAACCATGAGTATCATAAAAAGGAAAAAAACGACCTCAAATGGAATAACAAGAATCATAGCACGCTCCAATCATTATTACTGAAGATGTAAGAATTGTAATATGGGTTTAAAAACAGCAATGTAATGAAAACCAAAGAAACGATACATTAAGTAAATATAAATACCACTTGCAATAAAACGCAATATTGTGCTAAAACACTCTTCTTTTAAACTATAATCCTGTAAGTCAATAATAAGGAAAAGGGCTGGTACAGAAATAGGTATAATAAAGCCAACACTCATTATGGATTGGATAACAATCCATAATGGTGTTTCAACTGTTGCCAAATCAGAAAGAATGGCATACACTACAATCGCTGCCATTATTGTTATCAGGATACATAATAGTCCCCGAAAGATTTTGCTAATAGTGTAATCCTCGGGATAATCATCCAAAATATTCCCTAAAGTGAACACGCAGGATAAAACAGTGCTAATTATCAGAATAAAACGGACAACATTAACCACGGTATGGACGGCTTCTACAGGAAGTAGCATCAAAAGGATGACTTCCATAATAATGGCGACGGTACTACCGGAAATGAGAATAATCATTTTTCAGATTCCGCAAAGGGATTGTGCTCTACAATAATATCACCCTCAGTATTGATATACTCCATGGAACCGCCAAGGAGACAGAGGCCATCGGCAAAGCGATGGGAGAAGGTTTCATCATCAAAGGTCAGTTCCTTTTTTACAGTACCTTCTAAATCGGTTAACTGAAAGGTATCATAATCACTTTGAATGACAATGGTATTATTGGCGTAATCCTCCGTACAGATGGTTAGTATTTTATCGGACGCATAGGTTTTCCGGGGTTCAAAGCAGTAGGTACCATCCGATTTCATAAGGGTTGTATAATAGCCATCGATTCCTTCAATACCCACGGCAATATACCCTTCATTCGCAAGCTTAAGGCGCTCGATTTTGACGTTGCCTAAATCCTTAAAATCAAACAAAAGATTACCGGACGTATCTCCAATGAAGCCACGGCTACCCAGTTCTCCGGACTTCCGGGGAAAAAGGGTATAGATGATTCCCTTAGAGGAATCGAAGACACAGGTTGCGTCTGTGAGAAGCTCTGAATCGGTATTCGCCGTACCAAAGTCCAGTTCTTTATTGTAAGAACCATCGGTATTGTAAAGATAATAATGATGTCGATGGTCGTTGAGGTTAATAAATTCACTGGATACCACCAAGAACTGATTATCATAGTAATAGAGGTTCGAGATTGTTTGTTTCTCTACATTGGTGGGCATTGTAATCTTAAAGTAATGATTCGTTTGAACATTATAAAAAAGAGAATAGAATGTATCGGTGTTTTTCGATTGTTTAGAAACAAAATAGCTATCCCCGAGGTATTTTACTGTCCCGATTTTTGTTTTTACAGTTTCTTCTCGAGTGAGGAAATCTCCGCAGGTATTCCAAAACCCTTTTTCATCCTCGGTGATATCGTGAAGGGGTGTAATCCACTGGCCGTCTTTGTCGAGAACGCCGACCTTGGCAATATCGTAGGCATAGCCACTGGGAGCCTGTTTGGCTAAATAATAGTCACCACCGGGGACAATATCGATATTCTTATCTAAGGTGTTTAGAATCTTCCCCTCATGATTAATAATGACATGCCTACCGTCATCGAGAAGCATCACGGCTGAGCAGCTGTTGAATTTGGAAAACTGATGAGTATTTGGTGTTTCCCCATCTTCGTGGAGGGTGAATTCAACATCGGTGTCCGCATCCTCCACCTTAAAAACAAGCTGGCCTTGGGGATCAATGGCACCGATAAAGAGGTCACCCTCTTTATCGGCCCCTTTTATCCAGGCTAAGCCATTGGAAAAATTCGTGCCTTCGATGAGTTTGTAGTCTTGCTTGTGAGCGGGAGTATTCTTTAATCCACATGCGGTACAAAGAGGGATAAGGAGGAATAACAAGAGGTAGAAGGACCACTTGCTCAGAATATTTTTTTTCATTGAGTAATCTCCATTATTTTACTCAAAGGTGGGGAGGGAGTCGATTCTTAGGAATATATGAGTAACATCTTCGTCACTTACATCTTCATCATCTTGCTTAATTAATTTCATAGTAACAACATCGTCTGTTTTTTCTGCTCCCTCGGAAACGCTATATTCAAGCTCTGCTGATTTTACAAAGGTTACATCACGAGAGTTTTCAGGATAATCGTCTCCATATTTTACGGTCGACTTTGAGAAGTCATTTTTGAGGATACGATTTTTTTCATCAACTGAATATTTGAATTCATATGTATAATATGCCGATGTTCCTTGGAAGGCACTGACAACAGTATCTTTTTTATCGCGGAGGTTATAAGACCAACCGCCATAACCCTCACCGTCGACATAATAATCCTGTGCAGTGCCGTTACTTTTATAAGAGACAAATCCGGTAAAATAATAGAATTGATTATCATCATCATAGCGATATGCTGCCCATGTTCCCACAAGTGGGTTATTAGCCGACTGACATCCAGTTAGGCTAAATATCATTACGAATAAACTCATTAGGGTTAAGCCAATTAATATTTTCTTTTTCATTTTGAAATCTCCTTATTTAAATTTTTGCTAATTCAACATTTTATTTAAAAGCTGGGAGTGAATCAATTCGGTACAGTATTGTCGTCACTGCCTCAGGTATTTCTGTAAATTGAAGCGTTATTGTATCCTTCGAAGAATCGGAGCCTTGAGACAATGTATACTTTACTTTGTATATACCATCAGGTTTGAGATTGCGTTTGTCTAGTGGAACATCGTCCCCATATTTAATTGCTGCATCGTTTGAATCAAGGGTTAAAATACTATTTTTAGGATCAAGTGAATATTTCGCGGAGATGGCACAGTAATTTTTGGCATCTTTATACTCATCTATTAAATCATCTTTTGTACCAAGAACATCAAAATAAAGCAAGTCATAATCGTAAAAATCATTATATATATCATATGTTGTGAGAGTGCCGTTTGAATTGAAAGATTTAAAACCTTGTAAAAAATATGTATTTTCACGGGGTTCAAGTCCTTTTTCAATAGTATATTCAGCCCATGCTCCAACGAAAGGGTTATTAGTCAACGGACATCCAGTTAGGCCTAATATCATTACGAATAAACTCATTAGGGTTAAGCCAAGCATTAATTTCTTTTTCATTTTGAAGCATCTCACTTTCTATTTTGATACTAATTAAAGGCCGGAAGGTCATCGATGCGGACAAGCACTACATCATCTTCAATTGTATGCTCAACCATAGTCTCATCATTGTAAAGTCGAATAAATTGGAGCGTAATAGTATCCTCAGAGCTATTACTCCCTTTGGAAATACCATATTTATATTCACTAGTTGATTCAGTAGTATCGGTTGTCGGATAAACTTGATCAATTGGCCAATCCTCACCATATTGAGTATCTGATGCTTTAGTAATCAAACTTAAAACATTGTTTTCTTCATCCACGGTATATTTACATGTATTTGAAATATATTTCTTGGATCCTTCAAATTCTTTGGATAGGGAATCTTTTCTTTCAAAAACCTCATCTAGAGACAAATACCAATCATCATTGTATTCTATAAAACGGGAATCATCTATTGAGAAAGATGTTAGATTCCCAATTTGATTGAAATTCCAAAATCCTATCAAATGATAACCATCCTCAACAATACTGTCTCCTTTTGCAATAGAATACATGGCCCATGCTCCAACGAAAGGGTTAGTAGTTTGGCATCCTGTCATCCCTAGTATCATCACGGTCAATAGCAAACCGGTTAAAAGAATTCTTATCGTTGTTTTGTTTTTCATTCCTTACTTTTTTATAATTGACTGTATAATGATTATCTTTCCTTATGATTTCTGCGATAAAGCCCACAGAATATAAGGAGAATACTGGAAATAAGCGCTAATCCGAGTGCTTCTTGTAATCTTGCGTGGTTTGTGCTTAGACCTGTATCTGCATTAGTATTTGCCTCATCCGTCTTAGCAATAGTCCCTTCACTGGTTTTGTCTGTTGTTGGAGTGGCTGAAGGTGTTTTGGCTACGGTAACAGCACAGGTTGCAGCATGATTTCCATCTTTTGTTGTAACAGTAATGGATGCTCTACCTTCTTTTAGAGCTGAAACCTTTCCACCGGTAACCGTTGCTACTGTTTCATCTGAACTGGCCCAACACATTTCTTTATGCGTTGCATTTTCAGGAGTGATGGTTGCGGTCAATGTTGCACTATCGCCTTTTTTCATCGAAAGACTGGTTTGATCGAGTGAAATGCCAGTAACTTCAACTGCTGAGGTGGCAATGATGGTTTCATATTCGCCGTCACCGTCCTTATCAATGGAAGCTAATAATTCTCCGTTCTTTTCACTAATTAGCACGTTCTCCGAATCTGTTGATAAATTTAGATTTTTTTCTATGGTATTGTTGTTGCCTTTGATTGTAATATCCTTCAAACTATCACCATTGAGTAAGACGCCATTGTCGGAGTTTTCTAGAGAAACGATGTTTGCGTTGTTTCCACTTACTGTGGTTGTATAGAAAGTAGAATTATTATTGATAAGATTGTCATTTAAGGTCAAGCCTAGCGTATACTGTGCCTGATTACCCGTTAAAACTACCTTCCCCTTTGGATCAAAGGTGATGTTTGAGAGATTCTTACCGTCAATACTTCCAGAGGCATCGCTGGCTGTTACTGCAGCAGTGAAGCTTTCTACGGCATTTTGAGGGCTGATGATGATGGTATCTGTATTGTCGAGTTGATAGCATAGATTTCCAGATTCGGTAGGGATTGCTTTTGCTACACTTAAAGGGCCAGCCTCAAAGGTTTGATATGAAGTACCATCTGTTAATGCTGCTGTAAAAGAGAGCGCTCCTGTCGTTTCAATTTGTGTTTGTCCTTCCGGATAAGTAGTCAATGTAGTGTTGTTATCACGACCATCGATATTGATAAGGTCAAGGTCACTTAAATTGCTGGTTATGGTTACAGGTAAAAATGTTGTGTCTTTCCATTGCTGTTCTAACACATCCGCTTTTGTAGAATAAGTGAGAGTGAATAGACTAGCTGTTTGAAGTTGAATCTCTCTTCGATCTGCAGAAATTGTTAAAGTTTTTTCTTTGTTATTTTCGTTAGGGTCGCATATTTTTATTTCATAAGCGCCGTCTTTATTTTTATTCATGTCAAAAATCAGAATCGCATGCTGACTAAAGGATTTTGTTGGATTGTTTTTAAAATACTCACTCCATTTATCACTGCTTAAAGGGTGTTCAATGGATATAAAATAGTCTGGCACATATTTGTATTCCAACATACTCGGTTTTCCCTTATCATGCGCCGTCTGCCCTGCGGCAATGAGTCTATCTGCAAATGACGTTTCGGATTGAATAAGCATTTGAGAATCTTGAGCCTGATAATTTTTGTGATCGGGCAAATTTTGCATTAAGTAATAATAATTGATTAGTGATGCGGACATGGGATTTCCTATGCTTTCTTGTCCTGCACTTACTTTATAATTTAATAATTCATTGAGGTTAACAATATTTGCTTGATAATTCTCTAAATTAATTCGACCATACTTATTAATTGCTTCGGCAACAACCATACCATAACAGCTACCATTCATTTTTCCAGTCATTGATTTTAAAACGTTATTTTTTACAACGTTTGATTGTCCCTCTACCAACGTATTGAAGAAAGTCTTATTGGTCGATGGATTAATTATGAACATCCCCATATCGTGTGGGGCATTTTCATTATTATTCCAGCTTAAATTATCTTGTCCCATAACAAAAGTACTTTGCTCAGAATAAGAAACCGCAATGGCCTTCTCTGTGGTTACAGTATCAAAATTATCTCCTGACACGGATACCTTAATCGCAAGTTTATCCGGCCGGTTTCCCTGGGCCAGCGTATTGGTATAAAGGGTCAGATCCTTTGTTTCTTTTGCAAGTGCGTTAAGGTCGCTCAAGGAATAGGATGTTTCGTGCTGGTTCCCTTCTTTATCAAAGCTCAACCCAGTATCAACAGATAATGACATCTTTACATTTTTGGCTACCGTTGGAATTTCAGTGATTGCTAAATTGGTAACTTCAATTTTCAAGGGCACACTATCCAGCGTAAAGACCCCGTCACTCCGATTACAGTCGATTTTATCGGTTGTGTTAATGTTGATATGGACATCGGGTGTGGAGCTATATTCCGATAATGGGGTAGCAGGGATATTCTGATGTGGATAGGATGCAATGATAGACTTTGCCTTCTCTTCAGAAATGGGAGAACCATCTTTTCCAGATTCTATTTCTGCGGTATTGCTATAGAACCAAGGTTGATTGGGATTAGTCCAAGCATCATATAATACGCATTCAATGTGACTTAACTGGGAATCCTTGTAATTGTAGAAATGCCAGCTTGACAAAGAAGCACCACTAGATCCTTCATTCGCAATTTTATTATCGTTACAAAGATTGTATCGATCACGGGCCTGACTACGAAGTACTAGGGTGGCATTATTGTTAGAATCAAGGGTGTATACGTCATATAAATTCCATGAAGTGCTAGAGACACCGCCACTCATTGGGACGATCATCAATTCATCAATGCCGTTGTTATCAATATCTGAGAGATAATACCCAATATCGGATAATTTTTTAACATATTGACATTCTTCATTTAAACCTTCATCAATATACTGCTTTGCAGTCCAGCCCTCAGAAACACCTTGATAGTATTTATTGATGATTGACCGATAAACCCTTTCTTCATTCGGCGTATTTTTTGCCGATTCTTCTGCCAATACGCTAATGGGCAGTAAGCAAAGGCTACACAATACAACGAACAATAGAAGCAACTGATTTTTAAAACCTTTCATCTCTTCCTCCTTAATTAGACCTTAAGTCATATTTTCTTTATTATATGCTCTTAAAAGGCACTATGTCAATATAATAGAGATTGAAAATGCATAAAAAAATAAGAATGTGCTTTATAATAGAAAAGATAATTGAGGAAGTGAGGTGGGTACCTTGTATGAAGAGGATTTTTCTGACAGATTGGCAGAGCTAAGAATTAAAAAAGGGGTATCTGCTCGCGATATGAGTTTATCTTTAGGGCAAAGTTCGGGTTATATCAATCACATTGAAAATCGACAAATTTTGCCATCAATGTCGGTGTTTTTTAATATATGCGAATACTTTGGCATTACACCAAAACAATTTTTTGCGATAGAAGAAAAGGACCCAGTATTAATTGGAGAGACGATTGAATATTTAAAAAGGTTGAATCAAGAGCATTTACTCTGTCTATCGGTTTTAGCCCGTGATTTAGTTCGTGAATAAATAGTGTGAGGGCGCGTACACCGCGGATTTCAGACGATAACAGCAGTACAAAAAAAGGAGACCATCACCATATAAATATGGGATGATCTCCTTTTTCGATGGATAAAGACTATGCCAACGCCGCAGTAATAATGGCCATGGAGTAAACCTCTGCCGCATTACATCCCCGAGATAAATCATTAACCGGGGCATTGAGGCCCAGCAGGATGGGGCCATAGGCTTCAAAATTACCCAGGCGCTGGGCGATTTTATAGCCGATATTACCAGCGTTGATGTCTGGGAAGATGAAAGTATTCGCCTGGCCGGCGACCTTGGAGTCGGGGCATTTTGTCCGGGCCACTCGAGGGGCGACCGCAGCATCAAACTGGATTTCACCTTCGATATCCAGCTCTGGTGCACGTTTCCGGGCTTTTTCAGCAGCGTTGCGCATTTTATCCACATCTTCACCAGAACCAGAGCCCATGGTGGAGTAGCTTAAGAAAGCGACCTTGGGATCGATGCCGAAGATTTTAGCACATTCTGCGGCTTCTGTGGCAATTTCGGCCAATTCATCTTCGTTGGGATGGATGTTGATGGCGCAGTCCGCCATGGCCAGCACTTCGTTTTCACCAATGGCGGAAGGCCGAACCAGTATAAATACAGAGGAAACCAGATTGTTGCCTGGACGGGTTTTGATCAGCTGTAAAGCCGGGCGGACAGTGTCTGCGGTGGAATAGGTGGCGCCGCCGAGGAGGGCATCTGCTACACCCATTTTCACCAGCATTGTACCGAAATAGTTGCCCTGGGAGAGGATTTCCCGGGCTTGTTCCGGTGTGACGCCCTTGCTTTTACGCAGTTCACAGAAGGTTTCAATCATCTCATCCATTTTATCATAATTCCCGGGATCGATGATTTCGGCACCACGGATGTTGAAGCCGGCTTCTTCGGCTGCCGCCATAACCGCTTCAGGATTTCCCACCAGAATGGGATGCAGGAAGGTCCCGGCCAATAAACGGGAAGCCGCCTCTAGAATTCGGGGTTCCGTCCCCTCGGTGAAAACGATCTTTTTGGGATCTTTTTTCAAGCTGTCGATCAATTGTCCAAATCCAAACATAGTTACGCTCCTTCACTCAATTTATAATACAAACCTAAATTCATTCTAGGCACTTTGCCTTCAAATTGCAAGGGTATAATTTTACATAAATTTTGCGTTGGATCCGGAATGTCCCATGAATTTTCCATCTAAAAATTACGGTTTGATAAATTAAAGACAAAGAACAAAAAAATCCCCCCGTCCATTGGATGTCAGAGCTGGTTTGGGGAGATGGTTTTATTGGGATGGATGTTTTTTATTTTGAGGACTGAATCCGTTCCAACACAGCGCGTACGGTATCCGAAAGCCATTTTTTCTCTAATACGGCATGGATATCCCCATCCATGACGGCGGGGATGATTTCTTTAACCTGTTCGTCTGGCAGGTCCCACCATTTCAGAGCCATGAGCTGATTGATGGTGGCATCGTCAAAACGCTTGCGGATGATGCGGGCCGGAGAACCGGCGACAACGGTATAGGGGGGGACGTCATGGGTAACGACACTGCGGGTGCCAATGACCGCCCCATCTCCGATGGTGACACCAGGCATGATGACGGATTCAAATCCGAACCATACGTCGTTTCCCACGATGGTCGGCCCTTTCCATTCAGAGACTTTGGTCATGCTCTCTTCGCCCAGCTCCCAATGCTCAGGGATAATGGGGAAGGGATAATTGGCCAGAGAGGTAAAGCTGTGATTGGCCAGGGGGCAGATGAATTTGGTGCCACAGGCGATGGAGCAGTATTTTCCAATGACGATTTTATCCCCGAAACCCGGGAAATGGTACAGGATATTATTTTTGACGAAATCCCGGGGATCCTTAAAAAAATCATGGTAGTAGGTGTGCTCACCCACCTGAATTTCCGGGTCATCAACTACATTTTTCAGATACACTACATCAGTGCTGTCATCCATTAAATAGACGCGTTTGTCATTATCCTTACGCATTTTCCCTCTCCTTTTCGGCAATGGTACTGCATATTATGATGCTATTTTAGCATGTTTCAGGCCCGGGGGATAGAAAAGGACGAATTCTTCCATCAATCCATCAAAGTTTTACTGTATTCAGATATTTTTAACGCTGGAGTGCGGATAACACCTCGTCCACTTGGGCAGAAATATCCTGGACGACGACGATGGCCTGGACCGGATTCCCCTCATCAGAAAACTGAGTGGCAAAATCAATCTGCTCCCAGGAGAAGCCTCCGTTAATGTTTTGGATGCGGACAACCACGCTGCCGGTTTCCTCGCCATTTAGAATACGCTCGTAGAAAGCATTGTATTTCAGACGGTCCTGGGGCAGGACCGAGGCCGCACCATGGGGGATGTTTTGGCGAACCAGTGGGGCGCCGTGCTTTTGAGCATAGGCCTCAGGCATGGAAAGGGTACGGGTAGCAATATCAAAATAACACACGTGCTTGCCCATCTTTGAAATGGAGAGCTGGAGAGCCTTCTGGTTGATGCGAAGCTGCTCTTCGATATGCTTGCGGGAATTGATGTTTTCCAGAGCGAGATACAGGATGCAGGTATCACCGTTTTTGGCCAACAGGCGGACCCGGTTGGCTGTCCACAAAGGCTCGGCATCCAATGCGTGGGGTTGGCTCTTGATTTCACATTCGGCTTCTTCTCCGGTGCGTATGGCGGTTTCCAGCATTTCGATATATCTGGCCCGATTGACAGAATCAAAGCGCTTTAACAATTGCTGCTGGCACTGGAGGTACGCTTCCCGGGTGGTTCGGATTTCCTTGTAGAAGCGATCGTTGGCCCGGAGGATTTCAACCTCGCCCATATGATATTCAATGATGGCTGCTCCTCCGACGAAGCTGTTGAAAAGCAGGGCGTTTTGGGCCGAAGGATCCCAAAATGCGGCGATACCATTTAAATCCACATTTTTATACCGATCAGTTCCTTCGATTGCGTTGCGGAGGAGGAGGGGTTCGAAGGCATCAATGGCCATAGGCCGATCAAAATAATAGCCCTGCATATATAAGCATCCCAGGCTTTTCAGGTAATCTGCCTGATGTTGAGTTTCGACCCCTTCGGCGATGACAGGGATTTTGAGCCAATGGGCCATGCGAATGACTGAGGACAGAATATTACCGCCTCTGGCATCGTCCTCTCCAGAGGAAAGAAAACGCATATCCAGCTTGAGCAGGTCTACAGGGACATCTTTTAGGGTGTTCAGGGAGGAATAACCAGAGCCGAAATCATCCATTTCGATAAGGAATCCTGCCTCACGCAGGGCTTTCACCACAGCAATTAATTGGTTCGGATTTTGCATATAGGCGGTTTCGGTAATTTCCAGCTTCAGCATACCTGCAGGAAGATGATATTTTTCAACCAGAGCGGTCAGACGCTCGCAGAGATGTGGATTATAGATGTCCACCCGGGAGATATTAACGGAAACAGCGATGGGGACGTACCGTTGGGTATCATCCAGCCATTTACGCAGGATTCTGCAACATCGATCCCAAACATACTCATCTAAATCTGAAATAAAGCCATTGCGCTCGAATAGGGGGATAAAGGTAGACGGCGGAAGCATACCGCGTTCTGGGTGGTTCCATCGGACCAGGGCCTCTGCCCCAATCAAGGCGCCGCTTTCATAATTAACCTGTGGCTGGAAATAGATTTCAAACTGGCCTTGGGCAAGGGCGGCTGCCATTTCGCCTGAAAGCGCCTGTTCCTCCATGAGCCGGGCTCTCAGGGAATCATCATACCAGGCGATGCGCTTCGTGTAGCTGCCTTTGATGGATTTTAAAGCGAGGAGGGCACGGTCGCACATGATTGCAGCATCCATATCCCGGGATTCCACTGTGTAGACTCCCATGTGGGTAGAAAGTTTGAATTTTAAGGGATAGGTCGAAAACCAATGGCTAAGCTGTTCGAATAGCGCCGTATCATTAAGGGTATCCTGGGGGATGAGACCGGCAAAATGGTCCGAATCCAGTCGGGCGAAAAGGGTATGTTCGTTGCGATATTTCTGAAGAAAAGCTCCGCAGTCTTTTAAAAGGGTATCCCCGGCTTCGATGCCCAGAGTATCATTAAGCATCTTAAAATTATCAAGATCAATGCGGATGATGCTGAAATGCCGCTTGTTATCAGTATCCAGAACCCTTCGGACATGGCGATAAAACCCATACCGGTTTAGCAGGCCGGTCAGAGGATCCCGTTCCTGGGAAACGGCTTCGGTGATATCGGTGCTGGCAATGAGAATGATGGTTTTACGATCATCCAGATACGTGCATTTCCATTGGAAATACCCGTTTTTTACTGAATCGTGAGGTTTGACAGGAAAGTTACAAAGATAAGGGTCGTGGATCGCCAGTTGTTTAATGATGGTACTGAGGCTCAGGGCCTGGACGGCTTCGGCGTAATAGTTATCCTGAATGATTTTTTTAAAAACAGTGGGAACCAGCTTGTCATAATGCATCTGGATGAAATCATCCTTTTTGAAATGGAAGTTGGTATCGTCGTCGTATAGGGTGGCCAGGCCGGTAGCCACCTCAATCTGGCCTAAGAACATATAATCATCATTAATCAGGCGGTTAATCATCAGACGCATGTTGTTCATATTGATGGCTCGACGGTCAGCTTGGATCGGCTTATCATTTTGGTGTTCCATCTCTCGTCCTCTCATTGGTGGGATTTCTTTTGTAATAAGGATAGTTTATCACAGATTTGTAAAAAAAACATTATTCTGAATGGTTTTACGCCCATAATAAAAGCGCCTGGGAGCCCCAGACGCTTTTAATGAGCATTCTATTTTTTAGGTAAAATTTGTACATGAATTCGGATAACCGGTGTACCCAAGGGGAGTACGCCCCCGTCCAAGGGACGGCTTATTCAAGCAGCAAAAGGCTGCGAAAGGGGGATTAAAATCCCAGAAGGGGTCCGCCGAAGAAGACCACCAGTCCAATGAGGACCACATAGGCGGCACAATACTTAATGGTACTGCCCAGAATGCGGCCCTCCTGACCGATTAGGCCAGTGGCAGCGGTGGCAACAGCGATGCTCTGGGGTGAGATCATCTTCCCCGCAGTAGCCCCAGCCATATTGGCGGCAGCGATCCAATATGGATCGGCCCCAATGGCCTGGGCAGCCTCGACCTGAAGCTGTCCGAAAAGGACGTTGGCGGAGGTATCACTCCCGGTGACAAAGGTACCCAGGGCACCGATGATGGGGGCAATGAGGGGGTAGACGTTCCCGGTAAGGGCGACCAGCACAGCGGCGATGACCGAAATCATACCGGAGTAGCCCATCACCTTGGCGAGGCCGACAATGGAACATACCGTAATGGCCGTTTTAGCCATTTGTTTGACGGTCTTGCCTAAAACAACTGCAATTTCCTTAAAGGACATTCCCTGGCACAAGCCGCCTAAGAAGGTGGCAATGATGATGAGCGTGCCAGGACAAGCCAGCCAGGCAAAGGTATAGGGTTTTGCACCCTCCCCGGTGTAAATGGGAATCGATGTTTTCACCATATTCAGCGCGTGATTAATTGGGGGGACAAGCGATGAACATAAAATAATCAGGAGGAAAACAAAGATAAAGGGAAGCCATGCTATGAACCCTTCCTTTGCCGATACTTTGTTCTCGTCTGCCGATTCCATGTCCCTATGGTAGAACTTCTTCGCGATGAAGATAGTCACTCCCAGGCAACAGATGGAGCCGACGATGGCGGGAAGCTCCGCGCCAATAAACTTGGCGACGACGATTTGGGGAAGGGCAAAGGCCAGCCCCGAAGCTAACGTGATACCGAATACGCCTTTGATGGCTTTAACGCCACCACCGGCAATGGCCACCAGCACAAATGGGATGATAAGAATCAGCACAAAAAGCTGGATCGTAACCACATAGGATAAGTGCATCACGTCCAAACCAGCCACCTGGGCTAAGGTGGTCACCGGGAGGCCGATGGCACCGAAGGCGGTGGGGGTGGTATTGGCAATCAGACACATCACGGCGGCTACAACGGGGCCAAACCCCAGAGCAGCCATGATGCCAGCGGGGATAGCGACGGCAGTACCGAAGCCAGCGATGGCTTCTAAGAAGCCGCCGAATCCCCAGGCGAGGATGAGGACGAGGATCCGCTTGTCCGAAGACACGCCGGTCATCATTTTCTTGATGGTATCCATACTCCCCGAAGCAGTGGTGAGGTTATAGGTAAACACCGCTGCAATGATAATATAAACAATGGGCCATAGCCCCATCACGATGCCCTCCAGGGCTCCGGTCAACGCATTAACAAAAGAAAATTTCCAAACCAAAATCGATAGGAGTAAGGTAATGACCAGGGCAATGGAGCAAGCAATGTGCCCAGGCATCTTGAGGACGCCCAGGGACACAATGAGCCACACGATGGGGACAAGGGCCAGGAAGAAAAGCAAGATTTGGTTATCCATGAGGCCCCCTACATCTGACAAACTTTTTTAGGGTTCAAAATATTTTTAGGATCAAAGGTTCGTTTGATGCCATCCATCAGATCCATTTCAAAAGGACCGTAATCCTGCATGAGGTAATCCCGCTTAGCATACCCAATGCCGTGTTCGCCGGAAACCAAGCCTTCCATTTCAAAGGCCTTGGCATATAATTTGTCGAAGGCTTCCTGGAGCACACGCTTCCAAGTGATCTCATCTAAATCATCCCGGCAGATGTAGAGGTGTAAATTGCCGTCGCCGGCATGGCCAAAGCTGGGGATTCTGACTCCGAGCTCGGCTTCCAGCTCATGGCTGTAATTAATGAAGTCCGCCACACGGTTCCGTGGGACGACCACGTCGCATTCGTCCATTTCAGGAGTGGACGCTTTAATGGCTTCCAGGAAGGCGCCCCGGGCACTCCAAACAGAGTCCTTGCGTTCGTCAGTATCGACGATGTACACATCCTTGGCTCCCTCGGAAAGGCAAAGACCTGCCACCACTTCGTATTCGCTTTCCACTTGTTCCTTGGTATTACCATCAAAGGTTAGCAGAATATAGGCTGCACTCCCCGTATCCGGGAATTTCTTTCCTAAAAATTCTTCGGCAAAAAGGATGGTGGGCTTTTCCATGAATTCAATGGCGGTGGGAATCGCCTTGGATTTAATAATCTTAGGAACGATGGCCGCAGCATCCGAGAACGTTTCGAAGGGAACCAAAAGGCTTAAGGTCTTTCGGGGAAGGGGGAGGAGGCGAAGTATTGCTTTTGTAATGACGCACAAGGTCCCTTCGGAGCCAACGACTAGATCTTTAAGGCTGTAGCCGGAGCTATTCTTGACGATTTTACCCCCCAGCTCACAGATTTCACCACTTGGCATAACTACGGTCAGCCCCCGGACATAGTCCCGGGTAACACCGTATTTTACAGCCCGCATCCCACCGGCGTTGGTGGAGATATTGCCCGCAATGGTGGCGGATTTTTCACCAGGGTCCGGGGGATAAAATAAATCATTGTCCTCGACAAACTGGGACAACTCCATGAGGAGGACCCCAGGTTCGACGGTGATGGTGAGGTTTTCGGTATCCAGTTCTAAAATATGGTTCATCAGAGTGGTTTCAATCATAATGCCGCCATAGACGGGGACGCAGGCGCCCACGAGGCCGGTGCCGGAGCCCCGAACCACCACGGGGATATCCCGTTCGTAGGCGTATTTCATAATGGCAGAAACCTCTTCTGTGGAGATGACCTGGATGAGGACATCGGGATAATGGGAGATGGTGCCCATTTCATCGTGGCTATAATCCTCGCTGATTTCATCGCCAACCATAATTCGGTTGCGATCCACCAGACTCAGTAAATAATCAATATCGAATTCGTCAATTTTTTTATAAGCCATTACACGGCCTCGCTTTCTGCACAATTGGAATCAATCATGGTCATGAGCTCTGGAAGGATTTCATATAAATCCCCGACAATCCCTGCATGGGCAATGTTAAAGATGGAAGCCTTGGGATCGGTATTAACGGCGATGATGAAATCGGAATTCTGCATCCCTGCAGCAAACTGGACGGAGCCAGAGATGCCCAGGGCAATGATGATCTGGGGCTTGACGGTCCGTCCGGAGAGACCAATTTGGCGGCGGGCGTCAAACCAACCCGCTTCGATGCAGGGCCGGGTACAGGCTAGTTCTGCCCCAATGGCATCGGCAAATTCCTGGATCATGGGGAGGTCCTTATCGGATTTTAGGCCCCGGCCAACGGCGACAATGACATCGGCCTCGGAGATATCGATGCCCTTTTCCTTCTGGATCACTTCCAGAACATCAATGCTGGATTGGTACTTGTCGTCCTCCATGGTCATGGGGATGATGTTCCCAGAGGCGGATGTGGACCGGACTGGCGCGTTGAAAATCTTATAACGCACGGTGGCGAACTGGGGACGATTGTTTTCGGTGACGATTTGAGCCATGATGTTTCCCCCAAAGGCTGGGCGGATCTGGACCAAATCGGTATTTTCCTTCATTTCAAGGACGGTGCAGTCAGCGGTGAGGCCGGTGCGGAACCGAGCAGCCACCCGGGGTGCCAGGGAACGGCCAACATTGGTGGCTCCCACTAAAATGGAAGAGGGCTTTTCTTTTTCGATAAAATCGGAAAAGGCATTGGCATAGGGTTCAATGGCAAAGTTTTTAAGCCGGGCATCATCGTAGACAAAAACCTTGTCTACGCCGTAGTGGAGTAGCTCCATGGCCTGTTTCTCAACGCCCGAGCCGATGAATAACGCGTAGACTGGATGATGGATGACCGCGGCCAGCTCCTTGGCCTTGCCAATGAGCTCCAGGGTGACCGGATGGACCTGGCCTTCCACGTGGTCCACATAGACGGTGATACCCTTGTAGGCGTCCTTATCGACCTTTGGTTCCTCATCGGCTTCAAATTCTAAGATACCTTCCGGCCCTTTTTTCAGGCACATTTTACACATCTTACAAGCGGCGGTAACTTCTAAAGTATCATTTTCATAGGAAAAAGCACCGAAGGGACAGATTTCAGAAAACGCTTCGAAAACGTCCTGGCCGCAATTGGGTTTAATTACTTTAATTCCTGCCATTTTGGTTCCCCCTAGATATATTTCTGTTCAGAAAGGATGCCATAAAGCACCTTGGCCATTTCTCCGGATGTTCCCTGATAGCTGGTTTTCTTGGTGTTGGATTCGGGTGGGAAGATGCGTTCGACTGAGGTAGCGGAGCCAGCAAGACCGTAGTGCTTTTCGTCGGTGTCGTACATATCCTTTAAAGAGAGCATCTGGACTTCCTGTTTTCCAGCTAAGTTCAGCTTACGCAGATAGGAAGGAAGGCGAGGGGTGTAGATGTCCTTATCTACGGTGAGCAGACAAGGGGTGGTTACCCGCTGGACCTCAATGGAGTTTTCCATGTTCATTTCGATGGTCAGCCCTTTGTCATCCGCCAGCCGGATTTTTCCGACGTTGGTTACGTGGGGGATACCCAGGAATTCTGCCATTTCAGGACCAACCTGGGCGGTGTCTCCATCGGTGGTCTGCTTCCCACAGAGGATGAGGTCAAAGCCGCCTAACTTCTTGGCGCCCTGGGCCAGAGTGTAGCTGGTGGCCACCACATCTGCCCCGCCAAACTTGCGGTCAGAGATGAGACAGCCGGCATCAGCACCCATGAAGAAGGATTCTTCAATAACCTCCTTGGTCTGTGGCGGTCCCATGGATAATGTCGTAATGGAGCCGCCAAGTTCGTCCCTTAATCGAAAGGCGGTTTCCAATGCGAACAGATCATAGGGATTCATTTTAGATTCCACCCCGTCACGGATCAGTACGCCAGTTTCCGGGTCCACTGCAACGTTGGATGTCCCGGGTACCTGCTTGATACACACTAAGATTTTCATTAATATTACCTCCTATTGGTCAGTGGTCTGACCAATTGATGGGTTTAGTATATCGGGATGTCCATGAAGTGTCAAGGGTAAAATCTTGTTAAAAAAGGTGGGTTGTGTTAAAATAACAATATATTGTTCATAATGAGCGCATTGGAAGGAAAATTAAAATAAAATGGTTTATAAAGATATCTCACAAAAGAGGATTTATTTGCAAATTCTCGATCAGATTAAAGATAATATTGTCCATAAGCAGCTGCGGGCAGGGGATCGGCTACCACCGGAGCGGCAATGGGCTGAACAGCTGGGCGTTTCCCGGGCCACGGTTCGGGAGGCCATTCGTTCTTTGGAGATGTACGGCTTGGTAACGTGTCGTCAGGGAGAGGGGAATTTCGTCAGTGATAATTTATCTACGGCCCTTACCCAGCCCCTGTCCATCATGTTTTGGCTGAATGATGGTGAAGTTCGGGATATTCATCGCTTCCGGCAGGCTTTAGAGCTCCAGGCAGCTCATCTAGCTGGGGAGAATGCCAGCGATGCCGATATTGCTTTTTTAACGGATATCCACACCCGAATGGAGAGGGCTGAGAATGAAAAGGCGGCATCGGTTTTGGATAAGGAGTTTCACGATACCATTGCCAACATCAGTGGAAATTGTCTGATTCGGGATACCTTATCATCAGCGACAGGTTTGATGGAGGACATCATTCGGGAGGGACGTACTGCGATTCTGAAAAAAGAACAGGATGCAGAGGTCATTAACTTCCAGCATCGGCGAATCTTGGAAGGCATTGCTTCTAAAGATGGGCGTCTGGCCGAAAAACGTATGCTGGAGCATATGCTCTATATTGAGGATTTTTTGGATGAATTAACTGAAGGAATGAATGCCAATAGGGCTTAGAAAAAATTTGCCATTACCGGTTAGAATTATATCTTGATTATCCGTTACATACTGGTATGATTAATAATACAAATAATATATTCAAGGGAGAGTAATATTATGGCGTATCGAATTGTTTTAAATGAAACCTCATATCATGGTTCCGGTGCGATTCAGGAAATCGCTGCAGAAGCAAAGGCCCGTGGCTTCCAGAAAGCCTTGGTCTGTTCTGATCCCGATTTGGTAAAATTTGGAGTGACCCAGAAGGTTCTGGATGTGTTAGATGGCGCTGGTCTGGCTTATGAAATTTTTTCGGAAATCCAGCCGAATCCGACCATCGAAAATGTGCAGGCTGGTGTGGCCGCGTTCAAGGCTGCTGAAGCAGACTACCTCATTGCCATTGGGGGAGGTTCCTCCATGGACACTGCGAAGGCAACAGGGATTATCATCACCAATCCAGAATTTGCGGATGTTCGCAGCTTAGAAGGTGTGGCGGATACCAAAAAACCGGCAGCACCTATTTTCGCCGTGCCAACCACCGCTGGTACCGCTGCGGAAGTCACCATTAACTATGTTATCACCGATGTCCAGAACACCCGTAAAATGGTGTGTGTCGATGTCCATGATATCCCCGTTGTGGCCTTTGTTGATCCGGATATGATGAGCAGTATGCCTTATGGCCTCACCGCCTCCACCGGTATGGATGCCTTAACCCATGCCATCGAAGGTTACACCACCGCTGGTGCTGTGGAAATGACCGATATGATGAATTTAAAGGCTATCGAAGTTATTGCCCGCAGTCTGCGTGCCGCCTGCGATAACGACCCCAAAGGCCGGGAAGATATGGCCCTTGGACAATACCTCACGGGTATGGGCTTCTCCAATGTGGGACTGGGCATTGTTCATTCCCTGGCCCACTGTCTGGGTGCTAAGTACGATACCCCCCACGGTATTGCCAATGCCATCCTCCTGCCCACTATCATGGAATATAACGCCGAATATACTGGCGAAAAATTCCGTGAAATTGCCCGGGTCATGGGTGTGGAAGGTGTCGACGACATGACTCCGGAAGAATACCGTAAAGCAGCCATCGATGCTGTTAAACAATTATCCGCAGATGTCGGAATTCCCGCTGATTTAAAGGATATTGTAAAAGAAGAAGATTTAGATTTCTTAGCTGAATCTGCTTATGCTGATGCCTGTCGTCCTGGTAACCCCCGGGAGACCAGCGTGGAAGAAATCAAGGCACTGTACCAATCTTTATTGTAAGAAAAAGACCACAGAGAATACCCTCAGCCGCCCTTCGGGGCGGCGTTCTTTATCTTTCTTTAAAGAATATGGTGTATAATAAAAGTTAAACTTAAAAGAATGAAGGGGGATAGAGAAATGTTGGATGACAAATTATTTTATCAGATGGTCAAAGATCATGAAGCGTGGCTGGCAGATCCCTCAAAGGGAAAACCAGCGGATTTTTCTGGGATGGATTTGAAGAATCATGACTTCGTTAATGTCGATTTGCAAAAAGCCAATTTCGAAGGTGCCGATTTAGAGGGATTGAAGTTTATTCGCTGTAATCTGGCCTTTGTAAACTTTAAGCATGCCAACCTTACCGATGTTATCTTCTCTAAGTGTGAGCTATACCAGACCAATATGCAATCTGCGAAAATGGTGGATTGTGAGTTCCGGGAAGTGCTCATGAGTAAGACGATTATGACGCCAAAGGATGATCAAAAAGAGCGTTATATTTCTAAATATGTTAAAATTGACGACTAATTCGGGGCTTTCGGGCCCTCTTTTTATTTTTTGCTTTTAAACCCCAGGGATTTAATGTAGAATAGCAGTATTACAATCGATTTTTTGGAAAGGTATTCATAGAAAGCGAAAATGTTATGAACAAACAACGTAAGGTGGTGTGGTCGATTTTGGCGGTGGTCATCGTCATTGTCGCCATCCTCATCACTGGCAACAAATTTTATATTGATTATCTGTGGTTTTCGGAAATGGGCTATCTGGACGTCTTTTTTAAAGAGCTTGTGACAAAACTGACCATTGGTGTGCCTCTCTTTATTATTCTGGTGGTCCTGGTGTATTTTTACCTGAAGTTCTTAAAACGCTTATCAGAAAAATATCTGGGAGTAACAGGGCGAATCACGACCCGATCAGAGAAACGGGTAGCCCTGGTTATGACGGCCCTGGCAGCTTTAGTGGTGACATCCACAGTGGCCAATGGGATTTGGAATGAAGTACTCCTCTATACCAACTCGGATGGCTTTGGAATAACGGATGCCCTTTATGGCATGGATCTGTCCTTCTATTTCTTTTCCCTGCCTTTGTTTAAAGCCGTTTATTCCGTCGTTTTCAATTGTTTCATCCTGATGGTGGTTCTCACCTTTTTATATACAGCCTATGTGCTGTACCGTGAGAATGACGATACCCCCAGAGATTTAGGGGAATTAGGAGAGTCGGTGGTGGCGTTCTTTAAGCGTTTTGTTACTTTAGCAGGACGCCAGATTGGTATTTTCCTGGGGGCCTTTTTCATTTTATTGGGCCTGGGTCAGGGAGTGAATCTTTTTGAAATGGTCTACGGTGGCACTGGGATGGTGTATGGTGCCGGGGCCTCGGATATTATCATCGGACAGAAATTTTTATTCCTGCGCATGGGCCTTTGTGTGGTCTTTGCAGTGACCTCGGTCATTGCTGGGATTCGTTTGTCCGGTGGCGGGAATAAGCAGGTCACCCGAAAGAATTATATCCTGTTGGTAGCGGGACCGGTCCTTTTTATTGCAGTGGCGGTGGTGGGGACCGTTATTCAGGCAGCCTATGAATACGTCGCAGTGGTTCCCAATCAATATGTGGCAGAATCTCCCTATTTGGAAAAGAATATCGAGGCCACACGGAAATCCTATGGCCTGGATAATGTGGTGGTTAAGGAATATGCACCAACTCAGGCCATTACGGCAGCAGACGTAGCAGCAAACAGTACAACCATCGGTAATATTCCCATTAATGATCCCGGGCCAACGAAGGAAATGTATAATTCCCTCCAGGGGATTCGAAATTACTATAAATTTGACAGTGTTGATGTCGACCGGTATACCATCGATGGCACCTATACCCAGGTTTTCCTGGGGGCCAGGGAGATGGATAATCAGGCATTATCCAGCGATGCCAAGTCCTGGATTAATCTTCATTTAAAATATACCCATGGCTTTGGCGTGGCGATGTCGCCAGTGAATAAGGTGAATGCCGTTGGTCAGCCGGAGCTGATGATTAAGGATATCCCACCGGTCACCACCACCAAGAGCCTGTCCGTGGAGCAGCCCCGGATTTACTTTGGTGAAGGGAATCAGGATTATGTGGTGGTGGGGGCCTCCAGTCCGGAATTCGATTATCCCAAGGGAGATAATAATGAGGAAACCTGGTACAATGGCACCGCTGGCATTAAAATGTCCTTTATCAACCGCCTGGCCTTTGCCCTGTACACCGGCTCCCCGGAGATGCTGTTTACCTCAGAGATTACAGGGGATAGCCGCATTCTGCTCCATCGTAATGTCATGGAGCGCATTAAGACCATTGCCCCCTTCCTTGAATATGATGATAACCCCTATATCGTACTGGTTGGTGGCAAGCAGTACTGGATTGCAGATGCCTTTGTAAAAAGTGATAAATACCCCTACGCCACACCCTACGATAAGTCTGGGAATAACTACTTAAAGAATTCTGTCAAGGTCGTGGTGGATGCTTATAACGGGGATGTCTCCTTCTACCAGGTGGAAGATGAGCCCATTACCAATACTTATTCGGGCATTTTCCCAGACCTCTTTAAATCCATGGATGAAATGCCCGAGGGTTTAAGGAGCCATCTGCGTTACTCCAAAACCCTCTTTGATGTGCAGTCAGGGATTTATAGCACCTATCATATGACCAATCCCCAAGTTTTCTACAATAAGGAAGACCAATGGGATGGGGCGAAGCAGTTCTATGGTGATTCCAAGGAAGAGGTGGAAATCGAATCCTCTTATATTATTATGAAGCTGCCGGACCGGGATAATGAATTTATGCTCACCAAGACCTTTACACCGAGCAATAAGGATAATATGATTGCCTGGCTGGCAGGGGTATCCGATGGGGCGGATTACGGGCAGTTGCTGCTGTATCAATTCCCCAAGCAGGCCTTGGTGTACGGCCCCATGCAGATTGAGCAGCGCATCGATCAGGACACTGTCATCAGTCCTCAGCTGACCCTTTTGGGGCAGCAGGGCTCCAAGGTGCTCCGGGGCAATATGATGACCATCCCCATTGAAGAGGGCCTCATCTATGTGGAGCCGGTTTATCTGCAGGCCAGTGGCGGGGAAAATAACCTGCCGGAATTAAAGAAGGTCATTGTATCCGATGGGGATGCCATTGTCATGGCTGATACCTTAGGAGATGCTTTGTCCCAGGTCTTTAACTATACGGCAGCTAAGGAAGGCGGCGGGGCATCCACCGCGGATAACTCTGCCCCAGCACTGGTGAATAAGGCCAACACCTTATATAATGAGGCCACGGAGGCCCAGAAAAATGGGGATTGGGCAACCTACGGTAGTAAGCTTTCAGAGCTGCAAAAGATTCTTTCCCAATTAACCCAGGTGGTAAAATAGAGGAGTCGTTCAAGAAAAGAATATAACCTGAAAAAGGTCTCGTGATGCGTATTGTCACGAGACCTTTTTTTATGGACACTTAAGGAAAAAGGGGTGAAAAACACAAAAAATGCCATAAGAAGAACAAATAAAACCAATAAGAAGTGGTCGGATTTGTGTTTTTAGATGTTGAAAATGGCTTAAAATAGGGCGTTACAAACTCTGCCAAAAGTTGGCACGGAAATTGCTTAAGTATAAAGGTGTGAAACGTCAACCATCAATGCAATGCGGGTATGGGTATGGTATGCTACTACGACCACTTGTTCTAAGGAGCGTGTAAAATGAAAGAAAAATTACGGGCAATTATCGAATCGGAAGATCCGCATTGCCCATTAACAGACGAACAAATCGCAAAGAAGCTCAATACCCGACGCGAAAAGGTGACGACATCACGAAAAGCTTTGGGCATTGAGGATTCCCGGGAGCGGCTCAAAGGCTTCGTATCGACGTACATAACAGAGCAGATACCGGATTTTGAAACCCTTTCAGACCGAGGGCTGACGGCCCGGCTCAATGGGGCTGGCTTTATCATCTCCCGCAATGCCGTGGGTGAAATCAAAAAAAACCTCATGGCTGGTGCAGTGCCCAGGGAAACAAAGGCCCCCAAAAAGAAGGTGGATGCTTTTGACTCCTTTGTAGGTCATGATCGCAGTTTGGCGCCAATTATTAAACAGGCTAAGGCTGCCATGATGTATCCCCCCCGGGGATTGCACACCCTTATTTTAGGGGAAACCGGAGTGGGGAAAAGTGATTTGGCAACGGCGATGTTTCGGTTTTCCCGGGATATTGGCTACCTGGATAAGGATGCGGAATTCATTGTATTCAACTGTGCCGATTATGCGGAAAACCCAGAGCTGCTCATGTCCCAGATCTTCGGCTATAAAAAGGGTGCCTTTACGGGAGCCAATCAGGATAAGCCGGGGCTGGTGGAAAAGGCCGACCGCAGCATTCTATTTTTGGATGAAGTCCATCGACTGCCGCCCGAGGGTCAGGAACAATTGTTTTATCTTATTGACAAGGGCAAGTTCAGGCGACTGGGGGAAACCAGTAGTGACCGGAGTGCCAGCCTGACCATTATTGCGGCGACGACCGAAAATCCGGAGTTAACCCTGTTAGATACCTTCAGACGGCGGATTCCCATGGTCATCGCCATGCCTTCTCTGGCAGAGCGCCCCATGCGGGAAAAGCTGGATATCATTAAGATCTTTGTTCAGCAGGAGGCCCTGCGCATCAGCCGGACGATTATCGTTTCCAACGATGCCTTAAAATCGCTCTTGCTCTTTGAGTGCCCGGGGAATCTGGGGCAGTTGAAAAGTGAGATTCAGGTGGCCTGTGCCCGGGGATTTATGAATGTGGTCGTGGGGGAACGGGAAGAGATGGAGCTGACCATGGACGATTTGTCCACGCCGACGAAACGAGGGCTCCTGCAAATGAAGTATTATCGGGAGGAAATGGACCAAATTGTCGGACATGAGGCCATTATCATTACCCCGGGATACACACAGACCATTTCCTCCATTAAGAGTAATCTCTATATTATGCCGGATGAAATCTATGCTTTTATTGAAGAGCGCTACGGTGAGCTGAATGGAAGGTATGACAATCAGGAGATTGTGAATTATATCCTGGGCAATGAAATTGAGAAAAAGCTGATTCACTTTGTTAAACGGGTGGAGGGTTCAAAGAAGCGCCTCAGTAAAGAAGAGCTGGTCAACATCTTTGGACTGGAAATCCTCGGGATTGTGGATAAGGTCATTCAGCATATTGAAAAGAAGTACCGACTGGATTTAGAGGGTCTGTACTACATTCTGGCAGCCCACCTCAGCGCCACCTTTGAGCGGGTACGGGGCGGAAAAGCCCTGATTAATCCCCAACTGGCAAAGATTAAGAAGGAATATGTGAAGGAGTTCCAGATGTCCCTGGAGATTACGGATATCATTGAGCGGGAAATGGGCGTTTCCCTCCCAGAGGATGAGGCAGGCTTCATTACCATGTACCTGCGGATGATTATCGAGGGGATTGAAGAGGAACGGGAGGGCTGCGTCGGGGTTATTGTGGCCTCCCATGGATCTGTGGCCGAGGGAATGGCCGCTGTGGCCAACCGCCTGCTGGGGGTGAACCACGCTAAATTCATGGAGATGGCCTTGGATGAAAAGCCCCAGCACGCCCTGGAACGTACCCAGGCTTTGGTGCAAAAGGCTGAAATGGGGAAGGGGGTGCTGCTGCTGGTGGATATGGGTTCCCTGGTTTCCTTTGGGGACATTATTACTGAAAAAACCGGAATCCCCACCCGGACCATTACCCGGACCGATACGGTACTGGCCATCGATGCGGTGCGTCGGGCCATTCTGCCAGAGTCCAATTTAGACGATATTGCTGATGGGCTGTTGTCCATGTCTAAAAATCCCCTGGAGCCAGAGTCCCAACGCAAAGGGCAGAAAATCCTGCTGACGGTGTGTATCACCGGACACGGTGGGGCGGTCCGTATTGTGGATGTCCTTGAGAGTCTTTTGGGCGATGAGGCCCCCCAGTATAAAATTATGCCCATGGGTCTTTTTGATAAACAGCTGGAGGATACCATCCGGGATTTGAAACGAAATAACGAGGTTCTGGGGATTGTGGGGTCCATCAATCCCCAGGTCCCAGGGATTCCCTTCGTTCATGTTAATGAATTAAGCAGCGGGAAAGGCCTGGCTAAAGTTCGTGCGATTATCGGAGGGAGTGCGAAGCGCCTGGAGGGTTGGCGGGAGACTCCAAAGCCCTTGGGACTAAAGGATTTAGTGCAAATCCGTTTCCTGACCTGTGCCCAGAGTGTGTCAACCAAAAAGGCCGCTATCCAGGAGTTAGTCAGTGGTCTGGAGGACGCAGAAATGGTGTCACCGATTTTCAGGGATACCGTATTTGAACGGGAGGACCTTAGCAGTACGTATTTTAGGGATGGCATTGCCATTCCCCATGGATTGCCCGAGGCAGTCAATCGGCCGGGGCTAAACATCCTAAAGCTTAAGGAGCCGGTGGATTGGGATGGACGGCCGGTGTGGTTGGTGGTGCTCATGGCAGTGGACTCCCAGTGCCTGGGAGCCATCGGTGAATTTTATGATTTCTTTGATGGGACGGATCGTGCTGAAGCCCTGCGGAATGCTGAAAACCCAGAGGAATTATTTGCGATTTTTAAGAATTGTGACAGAACAATAGGAGGCAAGGTAAATGGAAAATAGTATTGGAATGTTAAAGGAAGCGCTGATTTATATGGATTTAGAGGCTGAGGATAAGTTTGACGCCCTAAAGACCATGGCCGAGGATTTTGTGAAGCTGGGTTACGGAAAGGCTAGTTTTACTGAAGCGGTGCTTGAGCGGGAAAAGAACTTTGCCACAGGGATCCCGACTCAAACCATTGGGGTGGCGATCCCCCATGCCGATCCCATCCATGTGGCCGATAAGGCACTGGGGATTGCTATTTTGAAGAAACCAGTGGATTTTGTCATCCTGGGGGATGATACCGCCACTGTACCGGTGGAAATGATCTTTATGATTGCGACCAATGAGCCGGATGGCCATATTGAAACCCTGCAGAAGCTTATGGAGATTTTCCAAAATAGTGCGTTGTTGGATCAGATTCGCCAAGCGAAGAATAAAGAAGCTGTTTTAGAGATTTTCTCTCAAATATAAAAATCCAAAGGAGGATATTTTTATGAAAAAGATTTTAGTTTGTTGTGGCACAGGTGTGGCCACATCCACCATGGCAGTTAAGAAAATTGGCAGTGCATTGGAAAAAATGGGAAAGGCAGATCAGGTGACCATCGGTCAGTGCAAGGTAGCAGAAATGAAAGCCAAAGCCAAGGATTATGATTTGGTGGTTTCCACTACGGTACTGAAGAACCACGACTTTGAAACCCCTTATATCAATGGTCTGCCCTTTGTTTCTGGGGTTGGTATTGATAAATGTATGGCTGAGGTTGTGGATATTTTAGGGATTTAATGGAAAAACAGGTTTTTATCGGCATTATGTAATTATAGGACAGGAGAGGTTTCATGGAATTTATTGCTAATTTTTTTAATACGTTAAGCAGTTTGGGCGCCAGCGTTATGATGCCCATCATCATTTTAGTCTTTGCCCTGGTTTTAGGTGCAAAATTTGGGGAATCCCTGCGGGCTGGCCTCATGGTTGGTGTTGGATTTATTGGTTTGAATCTGATTATCGGGCTTTTGGGGGATAGTCTTGGACCGGCGACCCAGGCCATGGTGGATACCTACGGCCTTCAGCTCAATGTCATCGACGTCGGCTGGCCGGCATCGGCTGCCATTGCCTTTGGGACCCAGGTTGGGGCCTTTATTATTCCAGTGTGTTTGTTGCTCAATATTGTGATGCTTGCGACGAACACTACGGAAACAGTAAATATCGACATCTGGAATTTCTGGCATTTTGCCTTTACGGGCTCCCTGGTGGCCATCCTTACCGGGAGTATTGGTTGGGGAATCTTTGCTGCTGTCATCAATATGATTATCGTCATGGTTATTGCAGATGTCACTGCCCCCATGTTTGAGGAATACAATGGACTGCCGGGGATTTCCATTCCCCATGGCTTCAGTGCCGCTTTTGCCCCAATCGCCTGGGTGCTGAATAAAATTATTGATTTTATTCCTGGTGTGAATAAAATTGATATTGATGCTACGGTGCTGGAAAACAAAATGGGCGTCTTTGGGGAACCACTGCTGGTGGGGACCATCATTGGTTTGGTCGTTGGGATGGTGGCCTATGGCTTTGGAGAATACAAGACTTATCTGACTCTGGCCATCACCATGGGAGCTTGTTTGGTGCTCATTCCTAAAATGGCGGCACTGCTGATGGAAGGCCTGATTCCGGTGTCCGATGCGGCCCAGGAATTCATCCAGAAAAAATTCTCGAAGCGGGATAAAATTTACATCGGTCTGGACTCTGCTGTTGCCTTAGGACACCCGGTTACGCTTTCTGTCGCATTATTGTTAACTCCCATTACATTGTTACTTGCTGTTATTCTGCCTGGCAACCAGGTTATGCCCTTTGCGGACCTTGCGGTTATTCCCTTTATGCTGGTATTTATCGTACCCATTTGCCGGGGGAATGGCTTTAGAACCTTCATCATTGGTCTGATTATTATTACCGTGGGTCTTCTGATCTCCACAAATCTGGCACCGCTGCAGACCCAGGCTGCCATCCAGGCTGCCTTTGATATGCCCCAGGGGGTTAAGCTTATTTCTTCTCTGTGTGACGGCGCCAATCCTTTAACCTGGTCCATCGTGCGGATGATGGAATTTGTGGGGAGCATTTTTGGAGCCATTATTCTTGGGGTTCTGGCCCTTGGGCTGGCCCTTTGGAACCGTAGCCGCATCTTAAAAAATGCCAAGCTGCGGAAGGAAATGGAATCGGAAGACGTTTCTGCTGCTTAAAAATTAACGGTTAAGGAGGATAAGCCATGACGAGCTATACCTATGATAAAAAACGATACATCACTGGAATAATCCTGCCCAATGTGGTGCTTATGGGCTGTTTGGCAGTCTTTGCCCTGTACGATAATATCGTCATTTACAAGGGGTTCGATCTCTTGTCTCTGGTGCTGGTGGTGGCCGTTTATACACTGTTTAACACCTTGGTGGCACTGGCTTATCCCCAAAAAATTGTCGATACGGGATCAGCTTGGGAATTCCACGCCTTTGGGCGGCGGCATGTTTACCCCAAAGGGGAACTGACAAGCTTCCATATCCGGGACTTAGCCAATTCCCGTATTTATCTGCGGGTCAATGGGGCCAAATTGGTTCGGGGACGTTATTGGATCAAGCTTAAAATGTACAGTGATGGAGAGGCCCTCTACCGGGCCTTCCATGAGATCGAGCATGAGATGCATCCCGAGGATTTAAAATTCAATCGGCGGCCGTCCCACACCCAGACAATGGAATAAGAACATAAAAAAGGACCATTGATATCTGCGGATATCAATGGTCCTCAGAGCGTAGACAAACCAGCTAACCGAAACAACACCATCGGTTCGCTGGTTTTGTTTTTTCCTTAAAATTGAAAAAAGCAGTAAAAAATGAGATAGGCGCAAAAGAATCCCGCTCAGCAAGTCCCCTTTTATACTTCAGGATGGCCAGCTTTTTTAAATTTAGACAGGCCAATGTCAGCCCGACCTGTATGGCAACCCGGGCTTTTCCGATGCTTTGGGTATAACGCATCCCATGATGTTCTTT
>NZ_FNOU01000028.1 GCF_900107125.1 Eubacterium barkeri | reverse complement strand
CCTGGGCATGCATCCATTTGACCTGGGGATAGACGGGGGCGGCACCCACGCCGCCGGCGACAAAGAGGATTTTCTTGGCTTTTAAGGCTTCGATGTCTTCTTCAATAAATTCCGAGGCACAGCCCAGGGGTCCGATGAAGTCTAAGAAGGCGTCGCCTTCTTTTAATTCGGCCATGCGGACGGTGGAGGCGCCCACTTCCTGGAATACGATGGTGACGGTGCCGGCTTCCCGGTCGTAGTCACAGATGGTTAAGGGGATGCGTTCCCCCCGTTCATCCAGCCGGACGATGATGAATTGTCCGGGTTCACAATGCTTGGCGACCCGGGGAGCCAACACGTCCATCAGGACGATGTTCTCCGCCAGGTGTTCGGCTTTGACGATTTTGTACATACTTCCTCCTTTATACATATACGTTATAATGTTTTTATTCGCAGGGCTTGAAATGAATGATTCCATTTTTTAAAAAGTGGATGATGCGCTGAGATTCGGTCAAATACTGCAGCATCGATCGGATGCTTCGTTCGGAGATAATTGAACTTCTCATGCTGCTAAGATTAATTCCGTAGATTTTAAAGGCTTTGCCCAATAGACACTCATAGGAAAGTTCCGAGTCAACGAGTTTTTCCAATTGCTGGAGCTTCTGCTCCCACATGAGGCAATTCTCGGCAATCAAAGGTTGAATGTCTTCATAGAGTCCTTTATGAGAAATGAGGTAGTGGGGATAGTTTAGTCGGGCAGCATCTTTCTTACACGCTAAATCCACGGAACAGCACATCGAATAAGGGACACGGGTCTTGGCAATCATTTCCCGGTTGATTAGCAAATCGCCTAAATAGGCGACGCCATCAGGCGTGACGAATCCAAGGTGTTCCGGAGAATGGCCGGGCAGATCGAGAATCTCAAAAACAGCCCCCTCGATGGTGATGGAAGCCGCATCCTTTGAAAAAACGCAATCAGGGGTGAAGAACATCGATTGGGCATAACGGCACATTTCCGAATAAGAATTACCATAAAAATAGGCCTTGAGGCCTAAAGGGTTGCTGCAAACTGCTGCGTTAAAAAGGGATAGATATAGTTTAGATTGATGCTTTTCTTGGAATACACGATGGTTTCCAACGTGGTCGATATGGGCATGGGTGGTGAGAATACTGTGGATCCATATTTTTTTTCTCTCAAAAAAAGCCAAAAGGATATTTTGATCAGAATCGGCCAATCCCGAATCCATCAAAACGGCATGGGTCGCATCTAATAAATAAAAGGGGATGCAGCTTCGGGCAGTGGCTAGATAATAGGTGTTTCCGGATACATGGTGACATTGAAGCATTTAATCAATCCCTCCTGCTTGTAAATCCTGAACCAACGCTAAAGCGCGCACCTGGAGTTTATGCCGGATTACCTTTCCCGAGGCGGTCAGGGGCCACTCTTTTTTAGTTAGGAAAAAGAAATGGCGGGGCATTTGGAAAGAGGCTAGATTTCCCTGGAGATGCCGAAGAAGCTGCTGACGTCGAAAGGGTGCATCCTGGGACAATTCGATGAAGGCCACACCAACCTGGCCGAGCTGGGAATCCGGGATAGGAACGATGGCGGCATTGAGGACATTTTCATTGGCCATGATTTGAGATTCAATTAATGATGGTGAAACATTTTCACCATTGATTTTATAGATATCATCCATGCGGCCATAGAATGTCAGATAGCCGGAAGCATCAAACATCCCTAAATCTCCGGTTTTGAACCAACCGTCCGGCGTGAATGCTTTTTCGTTAGCTTCTACATTATGGTAATAACCTAGGGTAACAATGGGGCCTTGGCACCATAGCTCGCCGATTTCGCCAATATTGGCGATTTGTCCATCCTCTGTTTTTACGACACGATAGGTGATGGCAGGGGTGCATTTTTCCGTTTTTGCTAAGGGATAATACAGGATTTTTCCAACGCGGCTTTGAAGGATGAAGTCAGAATCGGTCGGGTCCGTCTGGACCGATGCCCCACTGACTTCTGTCATGCCGTAACCGGTAATCACATCAGAAACATGGAGTCCTCGTCTGATTTCGGCCCAGATGGATGGTGGCGGGATGGAAGCGGAACAATACACTGCATGAAGTGCGGACATATTAACTGATTTCAAAGAGGGCTCTCTTAAAATCTTGGAAATAATGGATGGGACGGCCAGGATATCGTTGACCCTCGTTTCGGCCATAAGCGCAATGGCTTTCTTCGCAGAAAAGCGGCCCGGGCTGATGATAATGGCACCACCAACCAGGACAGAAGCCAGGAATCCTTCCACATAGCCGTAAACATGGAACAAAGGGAGGGGAATATAAATCCTGCGGCCCCACTCAAACCCACGATTGATGCAGCTGCTCCAGGCACTTTTTAAGAGCATCCCATGGGTAAGCAGGACACCCTTTGGCGCGTTGGTGCTGCCAGAGGTAAAGATGATATCCGACACGTCATCGGGGTGAACCTTGGCTTTATGAATCAGAGGCCTGTCTCCCGGCTCAGAAGGTGCCAATGCCGAGAAGCCATGGATTTGATCCGGGGCTTCGGAATCAATAAGCAGCCGGGAAACAGAGGGAGTCAGGACTGTGAAGGCATCAATATTTAAATGCAGGGCGACGTTTTGGGTAGTAAGGAAATAATCAGCGTCGCTCTGCTTGATAATCGTGGCCATGGCAGTTGATGAAAGTTTGATATTGAGGGGGATTTTAATGGCTCCTAAATAAGAAAGGGCGAGGACTAAAATAATATAATGAGGTGTATTCTCCAATGCAAAAGCCACGTGTCTCCCCTGCCCAATCCCACAGCTGGAGAGTCTTTTCGCCAAGTGAATCGAACGATCAAATACGTCGCGATAGCTCAAAGTATGGGAATCTGTGATGATGCAATCCCATTCCGGAAATTGGCAGGCGATTCGGTTAAAAACGTCAAAAATACCATCTGATGGCCGATATCGGTCCGAAGCCATGAGCGCTTTGCGCCGATTCTTGAGGGAACCCTTCATTATTTCTCTCCTTTCTGATTAATCCTTGGGTCTGCTCTTTGAGGTCCTCTTGGTGAGTCGGACCAGAACAATGAGCAATGCGAATGAAACCAGTGAAAACAGCGCAGCGGCGACAAAGGCCAGACTGTAATTGCCGGTAATATCGTGTAAAATGCTCGCCATCATGGGGCCAATCACTGCAGCAATGCCGTAGGATGTAAACATAATCCCATAATTGAGCCCCATGTCCCTCATCCCAAATACCTCAGATGTGATGGTTGGAAAAATCGACATCACCCCACCAAAACACATTCCGATTATGACCAAGCAGAGGACAAAGATGAAAAAACCCTTCGCCTGGGATAAAACAACTAAATCCGCAGTACAGATGATCAGGGCAGCAATCAACGTTGGGTAGCGCCCTAAACGATCCGACAGGGCACCCATGAGGATGCGGCCGAAAAAATTGGCAACCGCCATAATCCCGACCAACAAAGCGGCCTGGGCAGCGGAAATACCGGCCACCTCCTGTCCAATCGCCGAGCCGTGGCCGGTCATCATCAGGCCGGAAACGGAAGCACCTAAAAGAATGAACCACATGAGATAGAAGCGTCGATCTTTTAACATGGCCTTCCAATCCATGTTGGTGGTGATTGGCTTGGCCGGGGCAGAGGGGTTTACGCCCCCGGATGCTTCGCCAGAGGGAGAATAATCCTTTGGCGGCGTGGCAATATACCAGGTCGTCGCAATGGAAATCAGGAAGAAAACCCCGCCGATGATTTTAAATGCAGTCATGACATCATATTGAGAGAGCAGTGCGTTGGCAATGGGTGCGATTGCCAAGGGGGAAAGACCGACCGCACCCACGATTACACCTGACGCAAATCCTTTTTTGTCAGGAAACCAACGGACTGCGGTGGTGATTCCCGGATTATAAAAAAGTCCGGAAGCCACCCCGCAGCACACCCCAAAGCTTAGGTATAGCATAAAGATACTATTCGCAAATCCGGTTAAAAACCAGCCCAGGCCCCAGAGCATACCGGATGCAATCATGAGGCGGGTTGGACCGAAGCGGTCCAATAGCTTCCCGCCCACAATGCCGACAAAGGCCATCAGCAGTAACATGAGGGAATAGGCAAAGGTGATATCCCCATAATTCCAGCCCTGCATTTCTGCCAGTGGCTTGGAAAAGACACTCCATACATAGGTTCCACCGATTAAAAACTCATTGACAAACAGAATAATCAGCATGAGATAACGATTTTTGAGCTTCATTTGTTACATCAATCCCATCTCTTTAGCTTCGATGGTCAGGGTTTCCCGGAATTTCGGATGGGCGATGGCGATTAGTGATTCTGCCCGCTGCCTGACGGTCTTATACTTGAGTGCAGCAATACCGTATTCCGTCACGACATAATCAATATCGTATCGGGAAACAGTGATGACGGTACCCGGAACATGGCTTGCTGTAATCTTAGAAATCGTGTCGTTCTTAGTTGTTGAGGATAGGGCTAAAATCGATTTTCCACCCTCGGATAATTGTGAGCCCCGGACATGATCCAGCTGGCCACCAATGCCGGAAAACTCCCGGCCATTAACAGATTCTGCGGTGGCCTGACCTAGAAGATCGACGGCAACACAGGTGTTGATGGAGGTCATCTTCGAGTTCTTTCCGATGATATAGGGATCATTAACATAATCAACAGGATAAAGCTCAAACAATGGATTGTGGTCCATGAATTTGAAAAAATCCGCTGACCCGGCGGCCTGGGCACCAACACAGACACCGGGATGCAAGGTTTTGCATTTGTTGGTCACCACCCCGGCATTGACGAGGTCCATAATGCTTTCTGTCAAAGTTTCGGAATGGATGCCTAAGTCCTTCTTTTTATTCAGGCATCGCAGCACAGCATCGGGCAAAGAACCGATGCCGAGCTGGAGCGTCGCACCGTTTTCAACTAAAAGGGCTACATTTTCTGCGATTTTTGTCGTTGTAGGGTCGCTGGGAGAAGGGCCGATAGTGTATAAAGGTTCATCATAAGGAACAATATAATCCAATTGATCCAAATGAATTTGGGTGCCTCCGACATAGGGCATATTCTCATTGATTTGAGCAATGGTGTGCTGGGCTGTTCGCGCTGCAGGTTCTGTAAAGCAGCAGGAGTTCCCGAAGGAGCACATACCGTTTTCATCGGGGGGCGACAGTTGGATGAAGGCCCAATGCGGATTTAAATCCGCATTTTGTTCAAACATGATTGGCCATTGGTGGAAGCAGGTGCCGCCGATGAAATCAATGCGTCCTTCCCGATATGCTTTTCGGGATGCCCCGCCTAAAAAAAGTGCGGTGTGATGGAAATGTGTGGCCATTTCCGGCATCAGGTGGGTATTGGGACCTGGACTCATCCCATGGATGATTTCAACGTCTTGGAGGTCCTCCGCACGGTCCATCAGAGCACTGACTAAGGCACGCGGTTCCCCTAACCAATCACCAAAAATAATCTTATCCCCGGATCGGATCTGTGCAACGGCCTCCTGGGCCGTTACAATCCGATCTTTATATTTTTCTTTCCAATCCATAGATAACCTCGTTTTTAAATTTGAACACTGGAAGAGTTCATTGGGTGATTACGCTTCCCATTTGAGCATGGTGACCATGCTGCCAATCTGGCAAACTTTTTCATCCTGATTTAATATAGTATATTCAATATTTAAAGTCCCCCGGTCAGGTTTTGATTTTGACCGATTGATTTCCTTGACCTCCACCGTCGCGTGGATGGTATCGCCAAGAGGAATGGCACCGACGAATTTCCATTGGGTGCTGAGTGCGGCAATGGCAGAACCATCGACCAGTCCCATTCTCCCCCACAGGCCGATGGCGATGGAAGCACCAAGCATACCGTGGGCGATACGGCTGCCGAAGGGAAGATCTTTGGCATAGGAAGCATCCGTGTGGATGGGATTGTTATCACCGGTCAAACCAGCAAAGAGGACGACATCAGTTTCGGTCACCGTGCGGGACAGTGTAGTAAAAACATCCCCCACGTTGAATTCACTCAGATATAAATAGCTGCGCTCCATCTTAGTACTCCTTTAATACATTGCCGCTGATGATCATCCGGCAGATTTCCGAGGTACCTTCACCGATGGTAAGGAGTTTGGCATCACGATAGAAACGTTCGATTTCATATTCGACACATAAGCCGTAGCCCCCGAGAATCTGTACGCCTTTATCACAGACATCCACGCACATTTCAGAGGAGAACATCTTAACCATGGCGGCTTCCTGGGAGTATGGGAGACCGGCATCTCTTAAGCGGCAGGCGTTGTATAACATGATACGTGTATGCTCGATTTCGGTTGCCATTTCAGCAAGCTTGAAGGAGATTCCCTGGTTGGCACAAATGGGTTTTCCAAAGCAGACCCGTTCCTTTGCGTAGCGTGTCGCACGTTCCAGTACACCCTGGGCCATCCCAAGGGCAACGGCGGAGATGGCCAGTCGGCCTTCGTCCACACAGGACATGAACAGAGGGAATCCTCGGTTCAATTCACCAAGGAGATTTTCTTTAGGAATACGGCAATCAGTAAAGAATAAGGAACCGCTGTAGGAACTATGGTTACTCATCTTTTCTTCAGGTTTTCCGACCTCAAAGCCTGGTGTCCCCGCTTCAACAATGAAGATGCTGATACCGCGGCTGCCTTTTGCCTCTAAATCGGTTTTTGCAGCAACGACGAAGATGCTGGAGTAGCCGATGTTGGTGATAAAGGATTTGCTGCCGTTAATGACCCATTCATCGCCATCGAGTTTTGCGAAGGTTTTAATGGTACCGGAGTCCGAGCCAGACTGGGGTTCGGTTAATGCGAATGAACATAACTTTTTACCCTGGGCGGCTGGGACAAGGTATTTCTGCTTCTGTTCCTCGGTTCCAGCGTGGAGCAGAGGCATGGCACCAAGTGAGGTATGGGCATCCAGGATAGAAGCTAAGGAGGAGGAATGCCGTGCTAATTGTTCCATAATGAGAATATGGCTTAAACAGTCCAGACCAGCTCCGCCGTATTCTTCCGGAATGCAGGCACCAAGGAACATCATCTCACCACATTGCTTGACAAGGTCTTCGGGGAAAAGGTGTTTCTGGTCTAATTCCGTCGTAACGGGATGGACTTCTTCATCTGAAAACTTTTTAGCCATTTCCTGGATTGCAAGCTGGTCTTCTGTTAAAAAGTACTTGTTCATAATATTAACTCCTTTGAAATATAATAATATTGGGTAGGAACATTTTCAGGCTGGGATAACCTTATGACAAGTATATAAAGCAAAAAATGTGCCAAATTCAATGATGTGTAGCAGAAAAAATAAAAGTCCTTTTAAAAGGGGACAACATCACGTATATTAAAGGAGTTACCGCAAAGGGAAAAGGAAAAATTTTGAATAGGAATTGAAAAAAATCAATATCAGATCAAAAATGCATATAAAAAGCGGGAATAATTGAAGAAATACCTTGTACTATTCCAGGAGAAACGCTATTCTTAAATTAATTTTAAAAATTTTGAGGTGAAAATGGATTTTCAAACATTAACCCATATTTTAGATCAACTCAAGGTCGGTATTGTTATTGCAAATAAAGAAGGGACCGTTCTTTGGGGCAACCATTATTACAGTGAGCTGGCTAAATATGATATTCAGAAGTATATTGGTCGGGATATTCGTGAGATTTCGAAAGAAGAAGATGTGGTTCTCCATAACGACAGGACCCTCATCGATACGATTGGAGAGAGCAATCGGGAAATAACGGAAATCGTAAAATACAGCACCAATGATTACGTCATTACAACGGCTGCTCCGGTATCTACAATGGGGACGGGAACCGAGTATATTCTCTATACCATTACGAATTATAGCGAGACCATGCGTATGGAGCGGGAACTATCCAATATTGCGGCAAAGGTTGATGCCATAGAGATTCAATTACAGCAGGAGCAGTTGGAAGGCATGCTCCAGAAGGAAATCATTGTTGAAAGCCCGGAAATGAAGCGTATCTATCAAATGGCGGCACGGTTGGCACCCTCGGATGTGTCCGTCATGCTTCTTGGGGAGTCTGGTGTAGGTAAAGATGTCTTGGCTAAATTCATCCATCGGATTAGTCCAAGAAGCCAATCAAAATTCATCCATGTCAACCTTGGTGCTATTCCGGAATCCCTGTTTGAATCCCAATTATTCGGCTATGAGCCAGGGGCTTTCACCGGAGCATCTAAAAATGGTAAAATCGGACTCATCCAGCTGGCAGATGGCGGAACGCTTTTTCTGGATGAGGTAGGCGAACTGCCGTTGGAAATCCAGGTGAAGTTACTTCAAGTGGTACAGGATAAGGAGGTACGCCGTATTGGCGGTATTGAATCGATACCGGTAGATATCCGGATCATTTCGGCGACGAACCGCCACTTGCCCCAGATGGTGGAGGCGGGGTCTTTCCGCTTAGATTTATACTACCGCTTGAATGTCGTGGAGGTAAAAATTCCCCCACTGCGGGAACGGCGGGAAGAAATCGTCAAGCTTTCAACCCTGTTTTTAGAGGAATTCAATGCAGAATATAACAAGAAACGGGTGATTACCAATGATGTCTTTACGGTATTCAGTCAGTATCCCTGGCCTGGAAACATCCGGGAATTACGCCATGTCATCGAAAGCCTGGTGGTCATTTCCCGGTCAGAAGTCATTGATTTAGAGGATTTGCCCGGGGAAATGCAGGCCGAGAAGGATCAGATGAAAAAGAGACAAGAATCTATAACCCCTATTGGCGGTCCGGTTGGTTCATTGAAGGAGATGGTGGCAAGTCTTGAAAAAAGGATGATTAAACGGGCCCTGGACCAGCAGGAAACCGCGTTATCAGCGGCAAAATCACTTGGGATAGATGCGTCCACATTATCGAAGAAAAGAAAGCGGTATGGGATATAAATGGGCGATGACCAGAGAAACCTTGATCAGAAATTAGAGGCGCTTCACATCGTGGTGGCGGATCCTAAAATGCGGGATCTATATGAAAAGGCATCAGAGCTATCGCGACATAACGCTACCGTCCTGCTGGTGGGAGAATCGGGGACAGGAAAAGATTGCCTGGCTAAATTCATTCATTATACGGGCAATCGCAAAGACAAGCCTTTCTTACACGTGAATTGCAGTGCAATCCCCGATGAGCTTTTTGAATCGGAGCTTTTTGGTTATGCCTCCGGAACATTTACAGGGGCTCAATATGCTGGAAAAAAGGGGATATTGGAAAGTGCGGCAGGCGGGACCGTTTTCTTAGATGAGATTGGCGAGATGCAGTTGGCCAATCAGGTCAAACTACTGCAGTTCCTACAAACAAAATCGATTATCCGATTAGGGGGGCAGGCACCCATTGCACTCGATGTTCGGATTGTTAGCGCTACCAATAGAGATTTAAAGAAAATGGTGGCAGAAGGAACTTTCCGAGAAGATTTGTACTATCGAATCCAGGTAGTAACTCTGGAAATTCCCCCGCTGCGGGAGCGTTGGCCAGATGTCCTCGCACTTATGGATTTCTTTGGGGATACATTGGAACAGCAATTCGGCCCCCGTAAAGAATTTACTCCAGAGGCATTGGTCCGCTTAAAAAAAAGTGATTGGTCAGGAAATGTTCGGGAAATTCAAAATTTCATGGAACGATTGTATGTCTTAGATGAAGGGAAAACCATTGACGACCAGCGTTTGGCAGAATTGTTAAATTACAACAGTAGTCCAAAACGAGTCATATCGTCACAGGAGGTAGCGGTGATTCCAGGCCATCGGACCCTGAAGGAAGCCATGGCAGCTTTCGAACGACAGTATATACAGGAAGCCTTGGATGCGACGAGTACATTAGAAGATGCTGCCAGGCTACTGGGGATCCATTTGGCGACACTGAATCGAAAAAAGCAGAAATATCAGTTATATAAACGCAAAAGTTAAAAATTGGCATAAAAATTGCTTCTGTTATAGGCAGGAGCATTTTTATTTGCGTAGAAATTGGGAAAATTTGCGTGAAAGAGAAAAAAGAAACAGGAGTGATGAACGTATGAAGATTTTAGTATGTGTTAAACAAGTTCCAGATACCACCGAAATCAAAATCAATCCCGAAACGAATACACTGATTCGGGCAGGTGTCCCCAGTATTGTTAATCCCTTCGATGCTGACGCATTGGAAGCAGCCGCACGGATAAAGGATGTAGATCCTGAAACGACGATTACAGTCGTGACCATGGGCCCGGAACAGGCCACCGCAGCCTTAAAGGAATGCTTATCCGTCGGGGGAGATAAAGCGTACCTAGTGTCTGACCGAAAATTTGGTGGTTCAGACACTTTGGCAACGAGCTATATCTTGTCCAGAGTCATAAAAAAGATTGATGAGCTGGACGGCCCCTTCGAAATCATCTTCTGCGGTAAGCAGGCTATTGATGGGGATACGGCACAGGTCGGTCCGGAAATTGCTGAGCATTTGGGTTATCCCCAGGTTACCTATGCGGTGGAAACCATCGTCGATGGCGATATCGTCAAGGTTAAGAAGGAAACGGAAGAAGGCTTTGAAATCATCGGGGTCAAAACCCCTTGTCTGATTACCGTCACTAAACCATCCTTTGAGCCCCGGTATCCCTCTATTAAGACAAAAATGGCAGCAAATCGTGCCACAATTCCGGTCTTGACATCAGAAGATCTGGATATCGATTTGAGCCGTGCAGGATTGAAGGGCTCCCCTACTCGGGTTAAAAAGAGCTTCACCCCACCTCAAAAAAAAGGTGGTGTGACAATCCAGGAAGAAACAAATGAAGAATCGGCAGCAAAGCTATTCGAGCTTCTCTCCGGAGCCAACATTATTTAGAAAGGTGGGAAATATGATGGAAGCAAAAACAAATAATCTTTGGGTATTCGTGGAAACCAATGGTAAAGGCCAGGCTAAAAATGTAGGTCTTGAACTGTTGGTTCCAGGCAGACGATTGGCAGACGGCCAGGGTGGGCAGTTGACGGCAGTTGTCATTGGTTCAAAGGTGGATGATGCCGTTCGGGATGCGGTTCGCTATGGCGCGGATAACGTCTTGGTCGTGGACAGTGATGAATACAGTCACTACACAACCGATGCATATACCTATGCTTTATATGCATTAATTGAAAAATATGGTCCTAAAACTTTACTCATTGGGGCAACCAATATCGGCCGTGATATGGCACCTCGTCTGTCTTGCCGGTTAAAAACAGGATTGACAGCAGATTGTACCGCACTTGACCTGGATGAAGAAAGTGGCAATGTTGCCTGGACCCGTCCGGCATTCGGTGGCAATTTGATGGCGACGATCCTATGTGCTGATCATCGTCCGCAGATCGGTACTGTGCGCCCCGGTGTCTTTAAGAAAAACGTACCGGATGATGCGCTGGAAGGTGTGATTGTTAAGGAAGATATTCACATCGCAAAGGATCAAATCCGGACAGAATTATTAGAAGTCATCAATGAAATCGGTGGCGAATTAGTTGATTTAGAAGGTGCTGAAATTATTGTATCGGGTGGCCGTGGCGTTGGTGGGCCAGAGGGCTTTGAGCCCATTAAAGCACTGGCACAGGCCCTTGGAGCAACTGTCGGTGCCTCCCGGGCTGCGGTTGATGCAGGATGGATTAACCATGCCCACCAGGTTGGCCAAACAGGAAAAACCGTGGGTCCGAAGCTTTATATCGCCTGTGGGATTTCCGGAGCTATCCAACATTTAGCAGGGATGAGCAGCTCGGATGTCATCGTGGCAATCAACAAGGATCCAGAGGCCCCAATCTTCAATATTGCTGATTATTGCGTTGTTGGAAACCTGTTTGAAGTGGTACCTGCCCTTACCAAAGCCATACAAAAAGCAAAGGCCTGAGTAAAGGCCAGATGGAGGAATAAGATGGATTTTACATTTAAACCAGAAGAACAAGAGATATTAGACATGCTCCATGATTTCTGCGTAAAGGAAGTCGCCCCTTTAGCTGCTGAAATTGACGAGGAGGAACGCTTTCCCCAAGAAACGTATGAAAAATTAGCGGATATGGGGATGATGGGGATTGCCATGCCCGAAGCATACGGTGGTGCGGGACTGAGTTATCTGACCTATATTTTAGCCTGCGAAGAATTCGCCCGGCACTGTGCCACCACCAGCGTCATGGTTTCTGCGCACAGCTCTTTATGCTGCTGGCCAATTTCGGAATTTGGAACAGAGGAACAAAAACAAAAATACCTAACGCCTTTAGCAACTGGTGAGAAACTGGGTGCTTTTGGTTTGACAGAGCCTGGTGCCGGAACCGATGCAGCCATGCAACAGACCTTTGCAGAGGATAAGGGTGATCATTATCTGCTGAACGGCAGCAAAATCTTCATTACAAATGGTGGAAAGGCCAGCATTTATGTCGTCTTTGCCATGACGACCCGGGATATTGGAACCAAGGGTATTTCAGCATTTATCCTTGAGGACACCATGCCAGGATTTACAATCGGGACTAAAGAAAAGAAAATGGGAATCCGCGGTTCTGCAACGACTGAACTGATTTTTACGGACGTTAAAGTTCCGAAAGAGAATCTTTTAGGCGAAATCGGAAAGGGCTTTAAAATTGCAATGATGACCCTGGATGGCGGCCGAATCGGGATTGCCGCCCAGGCTCTGGGCATCGCTCAAAATGCCATTGACGAGGCAGTTAAGTATACGAAGGAAAGAAAACAATTTGGTAAACGGCTCAGTCAATTCCAAAATACCCAATTTGAGCTGGCAGATATGCAGACCAAGGTTGATGCGGCCCGGCTTCTGGTATATCGATCTGCAGTAGCTAAGGAAAATCATCAACCATATAGCCATTTGGCGGCAATGGGGAAACTCTATGCAGCAGAGGCGGCCAGTGATGTAACACGGCGTTGCTTACAGCTGGTGGGTGGCTATGGTTATACCCGAGAGTATCCCTTTGAGCGACTTATGCGGGATGCTAAAATTACTGAAATATATGAAGGGACTTCGGAAGTTCAGAAAATGGTTATCTCCAGCTGGATGGGAGTAAAATAACCAACCTTTAATACTACGTTATCAGCAGGGGTATGCGGGTCATGCTCAGTACCCGTTATCTCTGATTGATATATTCTTCCTAAATGGACGGCAGAATCTAAAAATTCTGTCGTCTTTTTTCAATCTAATCGCAGGAAAAAATGATATGGGCTTGGATAAAATAATTAATAAAATTGTGCGAAGAAGAATTTGACTGTGACGAGGGCAAAGCCCTTTTGACCAAGTGGGGCGTCACCGGGGATTACATCGGCGTGGGGCATTGTACCCTGGGCTATGCCGATGGACCTGTGAAGGAAGCGGCGCCCCGGAAGGCGGATTATATTCGGTGGGTGAAGTAACCCCCTGCTATTACAAGAATAAACTTAAAAGCCCCCTGGAATTTTAGTTTCCAGGGGGGCTTTTGGGTTAAATCTGGGTCTGTCCCAGTACAGCAGCACCGATGGCCCCGGCAAATTGCCCCAGGGGATGAGTGACCACCGGCAGCCTCAGCTCGGACTGGAGCACGGTACAGAAAACTTGGGATTGGGAAAGGCCGCCGCTGAAAAACACCGGGCTGCCCAGGGGCAGGCGGCTGGCAAAGCCTGCGGTGCGCTTGGCAATGGAATGGATCACTCCCAGGGCAATATCCCTGGGGAGCACCTCTTCGGCAAGTAGCCCGATGATCTCACTTTCGGCAAAAACGGTGCACATACTGGAGATGGTGGCTGGGGCAGCCCCGGCCACAAAATCGTCCAGTGCATCAATGTCCGCATCCAGGATGCCCATCATGATATCCAGGAAGCGGCCGGTGCCAGCGGCGCATTTATCGTTCATCAGAAAGTCCGATACGTTCCCGGATATATCCAGGAGGATGGCCTTGCTATCCTGCCCGCCGATGTCGATAACGCCGCCGATGTCGGGACGCAGGTGTCGGCAGCCCAGGGCGTGGCAGGTGATTTCAGTCACCTGCTTATCCGCAGCACTGAGGAGCCGGCGGCCGTAGCCGGTGGCCACGGTGCAGGCCACCTGGGGGCCGCTCAGCTCAGTGTACAGGGCCTCCAGGGTCTGCCGGGGGCGGGCGGAGGTGGCACAGAGGCGATGGGCGGTGACCTCCCCCGCTGCGTTTAAGAGCACCCCTTTAGTAGTGGTCGAGCCAGAATCAATACCCAGGGTTAGCATGGGCCACCTAGAGCATTTCGATGAAGGCCGCCAGACGGGTGTTTAGCTGGCCGATATCCGCTGAGGAATAATCGGTTTCGATGGTGATGTAGGGCTTGTTCTTTTCCTCGTTAACAAAGCGTTTGATGCTTCGGGCTTCCACCCCGTAGGTATGACAGGCAGTCAGCACCATTTCCACCACCCCGTCCACGGCGTAGTCATCAATCATGGTATCTAACATCGTAAGGCGGTTGGGGTTGGGAGACATGACGGAACAGCCGATATTTAAATACTTTCGTGCCAGCGCATCGTACACATCGGGATTGCTTTCATCCACCAGCTCTTCCACGGCTTTGGAGCCATTGCAGTTTTCGAAGGCCACGGCCACACCACCGTTATCCTCAATGGCTTTAATGACCTTTTCCGTGGCACCTCCCACCGGGCAGCCGGTGATTAAAATCCGGGGCCGTTTGTCCAGGGCAGTTCCGGCTTCGTATTCGCTCTGGATTCTTTCGGCAATGGCCCTCAGATTTCCAGGTAACACTGAGCGGTCAAATTCAAAGGTGGAGCCGAGAAGGACCTTGAAGAGGTCCTGTCCCAATACCGGGGCAGGGTCCTGCTTCATGAGACCGTACAGGTGCTTCAGAGCCCGGCGTTCATCGTTCTTCAGTGCAATGGCTCCCCGGATATCCTCCTCGGTGATGGTGACACCGAACTGGGCCTCCAGGGCTTCTTTCATGCGAATGATTTCGGATTTCCAAAGGGCCAGACTGGCTTCCCCTTGATCACTTGGGAGCTGCATCACATGGACGGGCTTGAATTCCCCCAGGTACTCGTACATCTTTTTCTTGCCGTCACAGGTGGTTTCCCCCACCACCAGGTCGGAGAAATAGAAGAAGGGGCATTTGTCTGTTTTGCCAAAGCCATAGCTGGACTTGATGAGGGGGCAAAGATTTCGGGGCAGGTCCATTTCAGCTTCAGGGATGGTTTCATCGGAGGTGGCGCAAAGCCCGACGATGGAGGCGCCCATGGCCATGGCCAGTTCCTGGGGAAAATAGGTACAGAAGATCCCAATGAGGGGGACATTTTGGTCCTTCAGGGCCTTAGCCTTTAAAAAGGCCACCTGGCGGGCATCGGCAAAGTCTTCAAAAATAGCAGGTAAATTTTTCTTTAATTCCATTGGTTTACTCTCTCTCTCGTTTATAAATTTTATGAATGAACAGGCTGAATCAGCCCGGTAAAGCCTCTGCCCGGGGGGCCCCATCATTGGGGATGATCCGGTAGGCCTGTCTTAAGGTGGAATCGAATCCGGCGGCATCCAGCTGGGTTAGGGCCTCGGCCACCGCCTCGAGGGAAAGCCGCATGGCGATCCCGCAGCCTGCGGCAATTTCCCGGGGGGTGGGCATGAGGATAAAATCCAAAAGCCCAGTGAGCATCCGTTCCGCCGTCATGGCACTATGGGTATTCTCAAAGGCGATGACGCCATAGTCTGAATCCCTCATAGGGTAATGACCTTAGTGGCAGCAGCCATGCGCTCGGTGATATCGTACATATTGCTGAGCTCCCCAATTTTCAGCTGATCCTTCAGGCGGTAGTAATCCAGGCAGGTACCGCACACCAGAATTTCCACACCCCGCTCGGCCAGGACCTTGAGGTGGGTGACCACCTGATCATCCAGGGTGGGCAGCTTCACCCCGTCGTTCATAAAAAGAATGGACTGGGGGATATCCTTTCCCTGGGAGATGGTATAAAAATACATCCGGGCCAGGGATCGTCCCAGCTCGTAATCCCCAGTACCGATAATATCCTTCCCCATAAAGATTGACCAGCTGCCAGGCGTGGTGGAATCTGTACTGGAATTTTCAGGGGCCGGGGTTTGAGGTGACTGGGGCTTTTCCCCGGAGGCTTCTAGATGGAATTCCAAAATAAAGTGTGCTTCTTCTTCGAGAATAACGGTGGCTAAAAAATTTTGGCTATTGGCCAGTTTTTTCAAATTTTCCACCGCCATATCATTGTCCACGGTAATGGTGAAATCCGTGGTACCGGCATCAATTTCTTTCTTGGCCATCATGACCGGCAGCGGGCAGGCCTGCCCGCTGGCATCTAAATGTTTATTCATCATTGTCCTTTCTTATGACAGAGTCATGTCCTTTAATCCTTCAAAAGTGTTCTCAAAGCATCCAGGGTGTAGGCTACCTCCTCCAGGGTGTTGTGGTGGTTAAAGGAGAAGCGTAGACTGCCGGTGGGATAGCTGCCCAGGGTCTGGTGGGAAAGGGGGGCGCAGTGCAGACCCACCCGGGTCATGATACCGTATTTCCGGTCCAGGGCCGTTGCGATTTCAGACAGATCCTGGTCGGGACAGCTCACAGAGACGACTGGGCCGTGGTTTTCCGTTCGCAGACTGCCGATGATGTTCAGTCCCGGGATGGTAAGCAGCCCCATTAAAAAGGAACTGGTAAGGAGTCTTTCCATTTTTTCAATTTTGGGAATCCCCACGGTTTCCAGATAATCCAGGGCTTTACTCAGGCCGTAGATCCCCGGGAGGTTTAAGGTGCCGGCTTCAAAACGATCCGGCAGGATTTCCGGCATGGACAGGGAATCGGAGAAGCTGCCCGTTCCCCCATCCAGAAGGGGAGTCATCCGCCTGGCCAGGGCATCGCTCACCAGGAATCCCCCAATGCCCTGGGGACCGCCCAGGCCCTTATGCGCGGTAAAGCACAGGGCATCCACGTGAGCATCGGTCACATTGATGGGGATGAGCCCAGCGGTTTGGGCAGCATCCACAATGTAGAAAATACCATGGCGCTTACAAATATCCCCGACCCATTTCAGGGGCAGAATGGAGCCGCTAACATTACAGCCGTGGGTTAACACCACCGCCACTGTCTGGGGGATGATGGCCGCCTCCAGGCTCCCCAGATCCAGGTGGCCATCCTGGTGACAATGGGCAAAGCTGTGGGTGACCCCCTGGGCGGCCAGGCTGGTCAGGGGCCGGGCCACGGCATTGTGGCACAGGCTGGTGGCCACCACGTGGTCCCCGGGCGTAAGGAGTCCCTTGAGCACCATATTCAAGGATTCGGTAACATTGGCCGTAAACACCACATTGCTGTTCTTTTCACCTCCAAAGAGGCGGCATAGCTTTTCCCGGGCATCGTACACCGTCCGGGATACAGAGAAGGCCCGGCGGTAGGTGCCCCGTCCGGTATTACAGCCGATATTCTCCATGAAGTCCGTCATGGCATCGGACACACCCGGAGCCTTGGGCCAGGAGGTGCTGGCGTTATCAAAATACACACTCTTCATCGATTCGCCTCTAAATGGAGGATGGCTTCCAATACCCCACCGCTGATATTCCGGGCCTTGTCAGAGATGGTAAAGCAGTAATCCCCGTCCCCCCGGGGGTCCACATCGGCAATTTTCATGCCCTTGGGAACCCGGGTGCCATGGGCAATCATCCCCCGGAGCACGCCGGAGAGCTTGGACACCACCGGGGTACCGTCAATAGTGGCGATGGTCTCGCCCTTCTCTACCATATCCCGGATTTCGTGGCGAAGGGTGATGGTCCCTGCTGCAGGGGCATGGATCACCCGTTCATGGGTAAAGCCGGCGATATTGCCGGGAATCCCTGTGTTGGTCGCCGCCGGTCCCTCATAGATTACCCGTCCCAGGTGATGGCCGCGGTTGGTTTCAATGACGGCATCCACATCCTCCCCGGCGGTAAAGCCGGGACCAAGGCCCACCACGATGGGGGCCATATCCCGGGTGGTGCCCAGGTTGCGCTTGGCCAGAATGGCATCCACCACGGCCAGGGGGCGCAGCTTCGGAATAAGCACACCATGGGGGTCCACACACAGGGCCACTTCCCCCCGACTTAAAGCCGCTTCAATGGTGGGGATATCCTCACAGCGGGTGGCCGTGACGCCCTCTACCTCGGCACTGCCGGTTAAAATCCCCGGGGCAAAGGCAACAGTTCGGCGGATAACGGTGGGTTTTTCCACATCCAGGGCCACCACCTCAAAGCCGCATTGCCTTAGTCGATGGATGGTTCCCGTGGCAATATCCCCGGCACCCCGGACGATGATGCGTTTATGATTTATTTCGTTTTTTTCCATAGTGTAGTACCTTTCGATAATCTTCCTCACAATCAACATCCATCAGGCTGGGGGCATCCCCGGGAATGCGGATGACGGATTCGGGGTGGGCCGCAATGATTTGTCGTCCCCCACGGTCCCCGGTTTCCCCGGCAAAGGCCCTGTACCAGGTGGGCCCGATGGCGACGGGATGGCCAGGTTTACCATCGTACTCCGGTAAAATAATGGACTGGGGGTTATCCTCCTGGGCTTTCAGCACACGCTTAATCAGCCCTGGGGTGATGAGGGGCTCATCCCCCAGAAAAACCAAAATGCCCTCACAGTCAGGGATTTGGCGGCAGGTCTTTATACCCAGGGACAGGGAAGAGGCCTGGCCGTCCTCCGGCCGGGGGTTCAGGATCACGGTAACATCCCCGGGGAAATCCAGAGCCGCGGCAATGGCCGCCTTGGTCACCACCACCTTGTGATTTAATCCAGCCCGGGAAAGGTTTTCCAGGGTTTCTTCCAGGAGGGTGTGCCCTTTAAAGGGCAGGAGGAGTTTCTCCTGGCCCATCCGGGAGGAGAGCCCCGCCGCTAAAAGGAGTCCGACGACCATGGTATAATCCATCTTTCCTGAAGGGAGGCAATGAATACTCCTTCAAAATAGGGTGCGGCGACTTTGGCCATGGCCTGGGCCGCCGCCATCCGACCCTCAGCTTTGTTGATGATGAGCTGGGGAACCAGAGGGGTTTGGGGCAGAATGTGCCGGCGGTAGAGATCAAACTGGGCAGCTAACCAGGGACCATCGCATGGAGTGGTTGTTTCTTTTTGAGGATAACGATGGATAAAATTTTCCAGGGGTTCACCCCAGACCTCACAGCCGATGAGGTGGAAAATCCGGGTGCTGGCCCCTGGGATCACCGGTTCCCACGGACGGTAAAGCTTATAGGGCTTGGTGGCAGAGCCGTCGCCCTCACACAAAATTCCCAGCCCGGGACAAACCTGGGCAAGATGGCCGAGGAATGCCACAGAGAGGCCCGATACCTTACCCTGGGGAAGAAGATGGTCCGCGGCGTACAGGGCCGGGCCCCGGGCATCCATAATCTGCCGGCAGAAATCGGCCTCAGATGCTCCTTTCCGAAGGAGGATAGGGCCTTCAAAATCCTTGGGATAAGCCATTTTGGTAGTGGTCGTCCCCAGAACCGGGTCGCCTCCCGTGGCGTACTCCCCCATCAAACGAAATAAGAGGGAGGTTTTTCCCCCGCCGCCGGTAAAGGTGGCGAAGGCGCCGGCATCAAGGCTTAGGGTTTTTAAAAAAATGGGCTTATTCATGCTCTTTTTTGATGGTGGACAGATAGCGGTATACTGTAGGGACAGAAACCCCCAGAATATCTGCGACCTCCCAAATGGTTCCCTTGACCATAAAGGTTCCCATTTCCTGGAGCTTTTCCACCAGCTCCACCTTTTCCTGGCGGCCCATCTTTTTCAGATCTTCAATATGACCGGGAACAATGCGGCGCAGGTGGCTTGCCACCAGATCCTTAACATCCATGTTGAAGGTTTCCTCGGGCTCCTGGGCGGCCTTACTCCCGGAAACCGGCATGATGGAAATCAGGCTGTCCAGTACGTTTCGGGCATCCACCAGGCTTTGGCAGTCCATATTAATGCACAGCATACCAATGAGACTGCCGCCATCGTCCCGGATGAAATAAGTGGCAGAGCGGATGGTCCCCCCAGTGGAGGAAGTCCCCTTATAATTCACCCGATAGGGAACGGTTCTCCAGGATTCATCCTTTACCATAGAAAGTCCCAAATCCGTAATGGGCGCCCCCACCCTTCGGCCGCTGATATAACCATTACGGATGGCAACCACAGAGCAGTGCCAGTCGGTCATATCATGAAGGACCACCTCTGTGTGCTCCCCTAGGTAATCTGCTAAAAAATCCACCAATCCAATGAATGGTTCAAGCTTTTTCGTCATCTTTATCTCCTCACCGGACAGCGTTATTCCCATCGCCATCTAATGATAGTATTATCTCAGACTTTCGGGGAATATTCAATAATAATTTATTACTGAAAAAGGTAATAAATTGGACAATATAAAAGAACAGGAAGGCGTATGGCCCTTCCTGTTCAAAAGGAGGATGTTTTATGGATAAATTTTCATTTCACTTCTTCTGAAATTTCTTCTTCTAATTCAGCATGGGCTTCGGCTTCCTGTACCGCTTCATCCGGCAGGACATCCGATTCTTCCTTAGGAATGACTAAATACAAAATGATCGCCACCAGGGTAGCAACAATGACCGGGGAATCCCCGAAGATACTGCCAACCCAGGCCGGGAATTGATCCAGACAGCCTTCTACCTGGGTAATCCCCAGGCCTAGGGCGATGGACAGGCCAACGATGCCGCTGTTCTTCATGGACAGGCCCTGCTGCATAATCAGCCGGATTCCCGTCATGGTGATACTGGCGAACACCGAAATGGTGGCTCCCCCCAGCACGCAGCTGGGAATGGTGGTCAGCAGTGCCGAGAATTTCGGTAAGAAACCCGCCAGGAGAATGAGCACCGCAGCGACGGTAAAGATCAGGCGGTTAACCACTTTTGTGGTGGCCACAATCCCGACGTTTTGACTGTAGGTGGCCGTCGGCAGTCCGCCGAAAACGGCACCCAGCATACTGGCCAGGCCATTACCGATAATCCCTCCGGAAAGCTCGCCGATTTTCGGGCTTCGATCGAAGCCACCGGCTGTGGTGGCTGACAGGTCCCCGATGGCCTGAACAGAATTAACAATATAAAGGACCGCCATGGTGATGATGGCTGAGGTGTGAAATTCCAACCCAAAATGCAAGGGAGCAGGAACCGTGACCCAGCCAGCAGTGGCAACGGCATCAAAGGAGACAATGCCGCAAAAGAGAGAAATAATATAGCCCACGGCGATACCAATCAAAATGGAAGCCAGACGCAGGAACCCCTTGGCAAAATTGTTAAGGATAATGACGACCGCCAAGGTGATCAAGGAAATAATCCAGTAAATAGGAGCCCCGAAATCTGGTGCGCTGGCCCCACCAGCCATATATTTAATGGCGGTAGGATAAAGGGAAAGGCCGATGGTAAAGACCACAGTCCCAGTGACCAAAGGTGGGAAAAGCTTTCTTAAATATTTGACGAAGATACCAAAGACCACAGCGACGGCACCGCCGATGAGCTGTGCACCTAAAATTGTAGCCAGATTAAATTCACTGCCGATGCTGATGAGGGTGGGAAGATAAGCAAAGCTGGCGCCCATGATGACCGGCAGTCCAGAGCCAACTTTTCCGAAGATGGGGAAAAGCTGTACTAAGGTGGCCAGTCCGGAAATAATCAGGGCTGATTGAATGAGGATGACGCTATCGGCTGGAGACAGCCCGCAGATATTTGAAACAATAATGGCTGGGGTGACACATCCAACGACCATCGCTGCCACGTGCTGCAGAGAAAGTGGGACGATTTCAACAGGGGTCGGTTTGCCGAGCCAGCTAAAAACAAGGGACTTCGTATCGATTTTATTCATCATATCACCTGGAATCCAGAGGCGATCACAAAAGGACATCGACTGCCACTTTTCGTGGGACGCCCCTGGATTTGGAGTTCGCCTACCGTACGGCTATGGCTTCAATTTCGAATAAGGCACCCTTCGGCAGGCCAGCGACGGCTACGCAGGAGCGGGCAGGGAAATCAGAAGTGAAGTATTTGGCATATACTTCGTTCACAGCGGCAAAATCGGCCATATCTGCCAGAAAGACAGTGGTCTTGGCAACCTGTTCCAAGCTGCTGCCGGCTTCGGCTAAAATAATCTTCAGGTTTTCGAAACCCCGGGTAGCCTGGGCGACGACGCCATCAGCTAAATCACCGGTTTGGGGATCCACACCCAGCTGGCCGGAGATAAAAATCGTATCCCCAATGGCGTTGGCGTGGGAATAAGGACCGATGGCTGCAGGAGCCTGGGAAGCGTTGATTGCTGTTTTGTTCATAAGAACCTCCTATTTGATAATGGTGCCGGTTTTCCCCTGAATCCCATCCTTGGCTTTTTCAAGGAGGGTAATGAGGGCAAAGCGATCTTCTTTAGACGATGCGAAATCCATGGCGGCCTGAACCTTTGGCAGCATGGAGCCCGGTGCAAACTGGCCTTCATTGGCATAGGCCAGGGCCTGTTCCACAGAGATTTCGGACAAGTTTTCCTGATTTTCCTTACCAAAGTTAATGGCGACTTTTTCCACTGCCGTTAAGATAATCAGGCAATCCGCGTCGATGTCCTTGGCTAAAAGGCAGCTGCCAAAGTCTTTATCGACCACGGCTGCAGCACCCTTTAGGTGGTTGCCCTGGGCATAAACCGGGATACCACCGCCGCCAGCGGCGATGACCACTTGACCGGCATCGATCAGGGCCCGGACTGTTTCAATTTCCACAATTTCCACAGGTCTTGGAGAGGCAACGACGCGGCGATAGCCCCGTCCGGCATCTTCCATTATATCATATCCCCGTTCCTTTACCATCTCGTCGGCTTCGTCCTTGGTCATGAAGCGGCCGATGGGCTTGGTGGGATTCTGGAAAGCCGCATCCTCAGGATCGACCCGCATCTGGGTGATGATGCTGGAAACGGGCTTTTTAATCCCACGGTCTAACAGTTCTTCCCGAATGGCGTTTTGCAGGTCGTAGCCGATGTAGCCCTGGCTCATGGCGACGCAGACGGATAAGGGTGCCACCGGATTACCGGGGTCTACCTTGGCCAGTTCGCCCATGGCGAGGTTAATCATGCCAACCTGGGGGCCGTTACCGTGGGAAATGACGACTTCATTGCCCTCTTCGATGAGGTCAACGATGGCTTTGGCGGTTTCCTTTACCGCAGCCATTTGTTCTGGTAAATTATTGCCCAGGGCGTTGCCGCCTAAAGCAATGACGATTTTTTTACCCATACTATTTATTCTCGCTCTCGTTGGATTCGTAGTGATTTCGTTTGTATTATTGATTTAAAGGAGGTGGGACTACCCAGATGTAAGGGCAGTCCCGACAGTGTGAATGTTAATTGATTAAAAACTTGAAGGTGTCAGATTATTTGGAAAAGAAACGGGCGACATCGCGGTCTGCCAGTGCTTTCAAGGTTGCTTGAGGATTTTTTTCTTTTGCTAAGAAGATCATAGCGGCAATGATGTAAGGCTTAAAGCTGGCTTCCTTGTACAGCGGCACACGGTAGCGATCGAAGACAGTGTCATCCACTTCCCCTTCTGCACAGCTTAAACCGTTGATGTCAGCGGGCAGGCAGTGGAGGTATAAGGCTTTACCATCTTTGGTCTTTGCCATCATTTCTTCGGAGCAGGTCCAGTCTTTGTGTTCTGCATTCTGGGCTAGTAATTCCTGTTCCAGGGCGTCGATACCGGCCTGGTCGCCTTCGGCGTACAGATTGGTCCGTTTTTCCATGGCGGCAAAGGGAGCCCAGCTCTTGGGATAAACGATATCGGCATCAACGAAAGCTTCTTCCATGCTATTGGTGCGCTTGAAGGAACCGCCGGTTGCAGCAGCATTCTTAGCAGCCACTTCTTCCACTTCAGGCATCACTTCGTATCCTTCAGGATGAGCGAGAACAACGTCCATGCCAAAACGGGTCATCAGACCGATGATGCCCTGGGGAACGGATAAAGGCTTGCCATAGGAAGGAGAATATGCCCAGGTCATGGCTAATTTCTTACCCTTTAAGTTTTCAACACCACCAAATTCGTGGATGATGTGGAGCATATCGGCCATGGCCTGGGTGGGGTGGTCGATGTCGCACTGGAGGTTTACTAAGGTCGGGCGCTGTTCTAAGATGCCGTCCTTGTTGCCTTCATCTGTGGCGTTCATGAATTCGTGCATGTAGGCGTTGCCCTTGCCAATGTACATATCGTCGCGGATCCCGATGACGTCAGCCATAAAGGAAACCATGTTGGCCGTTTCCCGGACGGTTTCGCCGTGGGCAATCTGGGATTTACCTTCGTCTAAATCCTGGACTTCCAGACCTAAGAGGTTACAGGCAGAAGCGAAGGAGAAACGGGTACGGGTAGAGTTGTCCCGGAAGAGGGAGATGCCCAGGCCGCTTTCGAAGATTTTGGTGGAGATGTTGTTTTCACGCATATAACGCAGGGCGTCAGCAACGGTGAAAACCGCTTCTAATTCGTCATCGGTCTTTTCCCAGGTCAGGAAAAAGTCATTTTCGTACATTTCTTTGAAGTTCAGTTCGTTGAGGCGATCGATATATTTTTGTAATTGTTCCATGGTATTGGCTCCTTTAGGTTTGTTGGTTTAATTTTGAAAGGTAGGTGGTTCGTCCACTAGGGAATGAGGCGAATTGCGGCTGTTCGCGGTCTGTATAACAGTCACGCTCCCGCTCGTCGTACAGGCTGCGCCTGTTCGCCTCAAGGTCTCGATGCCTGGCATACAGACCTCGGACAGCCTTTGGTTTCTGGGACGAAGCTTAGTTTTGCAACGTATAAATTAGCGGCGGTTTTAGAGTGCCGAGGTCGGTGGACATATCCTTTCCGTAAGTCCACATCGGGGCGAACAGGCATGTGTTCGAAAGCGCGTAGCGGTTTCGGTAACACACCCTGTCCGAATTCGAAAGTGGACGGAGCAAACGGCATATGTCCAGCGTACCGACGATAGTAGAGTGCTATCGCAACCGCCCAGCGCCCCTCCGCTTATTTGGCAGCGTAGATGGCTGGCAGGGCAGCGTAGACAGCGGCACAGGTGACCAGGTCCTGTTTCCAGGTTTTTTCGTTGGGGGCGTGGGCCTGAGCTTCTGCGCCAGGGCCAAAGCCGATGCAGGGGATGCCATTACGGCCCATGATGGACACACCATTGGTGGAGAAGGTCCATTTGTCGGTTAACGGACGGGCTTTCCGCATTTCCACGGTTTCAGCAGCACCGATCCGCTCGTCGCCGTACATGGCTTTGTAGGAATCTTCCAAGGATTCGGTCACGGTGTGATCTTCTGGAATAACCCATGTCGGGAAGTAGCATTCGATGGGGTAGACACAGCCAGTGTAGGAAGGACGGTCGTAGTTGTACATGGATACTTTGACATCGTCGCCGTATTTTTTAACAGCAGGCAGCGCACGGATTTCATCCAGGCAGCTTTCCCAGGTTTCGCCAGCGGTCATGCGGCGGTCTAAGGACACGGCACAGGAGTCCGCTACAGCACAGCGGCTGGGAGAGGTGTAGAAAATTTGGGAGGTGGTGACGGTCCCACGGCCTAAGAAGTTTGCTTCTTTGTATTCCGGATTGTATTTTTCGGAAAGCATTTTGACCAGACCCTTGATTTCGGTGCCGTCTTCCGCATCGTTTTCGTTAAGGGCACGGACATCCTGGAGGATATCTGCCATTTTGTAGATGGCGTTGTCGCCACGTTCCGGAGCGGAACCGTGACAGGATACACCCTGGACATCAATACGGATTTCCATACGGCCACGCTGTCCACGGTAGATGCCACCATCGGTGGGTTCGGTGGAAACCACAAATTCCGGACGGTATTTATCTTCTTTGATGATGTATTCCCAGCAGAGGCCGTCGCAGTCTTCTTCCTGAACGGTACCGGTAACCATGGCAGCATAGCCTTCAGGGATGAGGCCTAAATCCTTCATGATTTTAGCACCGTAAACAGCGGAGACAATCCCGCCACACTGGTCGGATACGCCGCGGCCACCGATTTCGGTGTCGTTTTCGTAGCCTTCGTAGGGATCGAAGTCCCAGTTGTCGATGTTCCCAATACCCACGGTATCGATGTGGGCATCGAAGCCGATGAGCTTGTCACCGGTTCCCATGAAGCCGATGACGTTCCCCTGGGGATCGATTTCGACCTTGTCAAAGCCGAGGGCTGTCATTTCTTCTGCGATGCGGTCGATGTGCGCTTTTTCGTCACAGCTTTCGCCAGGATTCTTTACGATTTCCCGGAGGAATTTGGTCATGTCGGCCTGATAGGCCTGGGCTGCTTCTTTGATTGCTTTGTAATCCATAATTGTTTACCTCTCTTTATATAATTTTCAATAATTACTTGTAGCTGGGGTGCAGGCCGTTCCATACAACCTCACGATAATGCTCCGGATCGGTATCCCCTTCGGTGGAGAAGAAGACAACCTTGGAGTTTTCGTCCAGGCCAATGGCGTCCTTTAAGTCGGCGTAATCGGCATTGGTCATCAGCTCGGCCAACAGACCCATGGAGACCGCACCGGATTCACCGGAGATCACCTGGGTATCGCCCTTTACGGGAGCACCCAGCATCCGCATGCCCTTAGCGGCTACCCAGTCCGGGCAGGAAACAAAGGCGGTGGAATGATTCTTTAGAATTTCAAAGGAGATGGTGTTGGGTTCGCCACAGGCTAAACCTGCCATGATGGTATCAAGGTCACCATCGACGTTCCGGGCTTCCCCATCTCCGGCGGCAGCGGACTGATATAAGCAGTTGGCGGCTTCGGCTTCCACGATGACGGTGGTGGGGCAATTGTCCGGGAACAGATTGGCGAAGACACCCTGTACGGCTCCGGCCAGGGAACCAACACCGGCCTGGACGAACACATGGGTGGGACGTTCACAGCCGGCAGCCTTAAGCTGTGCGGCGGCTTCCAGAGCCATGGTACCGTAACCCTGCATAATCCATGCGGGGATTTCTTCGTAGCCCTTCCAGGCGGTATCCTGGACGACGACACCGTTTTCGGTTTTGGCAGCTGCAGCAGCGGCCATACGCACACAGTCGTCGTAGTTGACATCGGTGATGGAGGCTTCGGCATTTTCTTTTAAGATATTGTCGAGGCGGATCTGGCAGGTTCCCTTAGGCATAAAGACCACGGCTTTCTGACCCAGCTTATTGGCGGCCCAGGCGACGCCCCGGCCGTGGTTCCCATCGGTAGCGGTGAAGAAGGTGGCTTGTCCAAATTCTTCCTTGAGCTTATCCGAGGTCAGGTAAGCATAGTCGATTTCCGACACATCCTTACCCAGCTTCTGGGCGATGTAGCGGGCCATAGCAAAGGAGCCACCGAGTACCTTGAAGGCGTTGAGGCCGAAGCGGTAGGATTCGTCCTTAACATACATTTCAGAAAGCCCCAGATAATCAGCCATTCCGGTGAGACCCACCAAGGGTGTTTCAGTATACTGGGGGAAGCTCATATGGAAGGTTTTGGCCTTTTCCACAGCGGGAATAGCCATGACGGCCAGTTCCTTATCGTCCGTTTTCGGCATCGTATTGGATGCCCATTTGATCTTATCCATCGTGTGCGTGTTCTCCTTTATGATTTACTTTTTTCTTTTGAATCATTTTGGTCGATGTAGCTGTATAGTGTGTACTTGGAGATGTCAAAATACTGTGAAATCTTTTCGCTGGATTTGGTTACCAGCAGCGCGCCAGCATCATTGAGGAAGTTGATGGCCCGGACCTTGTCGGCCTTGGTCATCAGTGCAACGGGTTTGCCCACCAGGCGTACCGCCTGGGTCAGGAGGTCGTCCAGAAGGTCCGCCACACTATTGGGAATGTTTTCCGCAGGCTCATCCGGCGTTTGACCGATTAAGGAGCCCAGGGCATTCTCTACCATTAAAAGGCTGGTAATGTCATAGTTGATGGCGAAGATGGCTTCAGGCTGTCCTGCAGCGTCCCGGATGTACATGGTGCTGGACTTCAGCATCTTACCATCCTTCGTCTTGGTAATGTAATCCAAATGGTCCGTCAGGGAATCTGGATCCTTCTTTAAGGCTTCCAGTACCACATGGGATGGACCATCCCCCAGGCTCCGGCCAGTCACATGGCCGTTTTCAATAGCGACGACGGTATTCTCGGGGTTGGGGCCCTTTAAATCGTGGATCACAATTTCACAATTACTGCCGAATTGGCTTGCGATACCGCGGGCCAATTGTGTTAACAAATTTAACCTGTTCTCATCCATTGTATCATCCTTCACATCCTTCTTCTCACAGAGACCTAACAAATCATTTGGAAACCTAACAAATTGTTTGGTCTATCATTATCATAGCACCATCCCCATAGCAATGCAAGCCTTTTTTGAATTTTTAATAAAAAAATATTATTAAAATTGAAAACCATTATTTAATGCGGCCTCTGGAGCCCGTTATCTTAAAAGTATTTGAAATCCCTTCCTATTAAAGGGAATTTTTAGTGGGGTGTTTTGGAAATGCCCTGGAACCCATCCGCCTTGTTTTGATAAATAATTTGATAAAAAGGCTTGCATTACAATGGAAAACGTGTTACATTATCATCAGTTAATAAATTTTTATTATCGCATTTCTCACAACCTTCTCACACGTTTTTAACCGGGGAGTGTGGCGCTCAAACCGAACCCTCAGAGCTTGCCCTGCGCGACAACTCCAAATCCACGTATTGATAATAAAAGGAGAAAATCATGATTTTAATAGGAAATGGCCGGATGATTACCCGCGCGGAAGCAACGCCCTTTTTAGAGGATGGCTGCGTGGCTGTGGATGGCAAAACCATCGCGGCAGTCGGCACCACTGCGAAAATGAAAAAGGCATACCCCGATGCCCAGTTTATCGATGCCAGGGGCGGCGTGATTATGCCAGGGCTCATCAATGCCCACAACCACATTTACAGTACCTTTGCCAGAGGCCTGTCCATTGACGGCCACAATCCGAAGAACTTTATGGATATCTTAGATGGCCTGTGGTGGACCCTGGATCGTAACTTAAATAATGATGCCAATAAGTACAGTGCCTACGCGACCTATATCGACTGCATCAAGCAGGGGGTCACCACTATCTTCGATCACCACGCCAGCTATGGCCAGACCGAAGGCAGCCTTTTCACCATCGCTGATGTGGCCAAGGAATTAGGCCTGCGTACCAGTCTGTGCTACGAAGTCTCTGACCGGGACGGTGAGGAAAAGATGAAGGCGGCGGTCAAGGAAAACGTCGATTTCATTAAAGCTGCCCAGGCCGATACCTCCGGAATGGTCCACGGGATGTTCGGCCTCCATGCCGCCTTTACCCTAAGTGACGAAACCCTGGACTACTGCAATGCAGAAAAACCAGAGGGTGCAGGCTACCACGTCCACGTTGCCGAAGGACTGGACGATGTGTACGACTCCCTGAAAAAATACAATAAACGGGTGGTAAACCGTCTCTTTGATCAAAACATCTTAGGCCCCAACACGCTGGCCGTCCATTGCATCCATATCAATGGCGAGGAAATGGAAATCTTAAAGGCCACGGACACCATGGTGGTCCACAACCCGGAATCCAACATGGGCAATGCCGTGGGCTGTCCCCCGGTGCTGGAGCTGATGCGCAGAGGCTTAACCCTGGGCCTGGGTACCGACGGCTACACCAACGACATGATCGAATCCTACAAAGTGGCCAACATCCTGCACAAGCATTATAATTGTGATCCCAATGTGGCCTGGGGGGAAATCCCCACCATGCTTTTCGGCAACAATGCCATCATCGCCGAGCGGGCCTTTGGGAAAAAGCTGGGTGTGCTGGAAGCCGGTGCCGCCGCTGACGTCATCGTCACGGACTACATCCCCACTACCCCGATGAACGCCGATAACGCCAACTCCCACATCCTCTTTGGGATGTGCGGCCGCTCCACCGTCACCACGATGTGTAACGGTAAAGTCCTCATGCAGGACCGTGTGCTCCAGGGCATCGACGAGGAAGCTGTCCTGGCAAAGGGTCGGGAAGAAGCACAGAAGCTGGCAAATCGGATTAACAAAAGATAGCAATTGAAGGAGAGAGTTAACAATGAGTGATCGTATGCGCGCCATTCCCTTTGGCGAAATGTTAAATTGGATTACCACGGAATACGATACCGAAGGCACCATCTTCGGCATCAGTAAATTTTACGCCAAGGATGATAATAAACGGATCAGCCTTTTTGGTGAAATGCTGGAAACCCCCTTTGGCCCAGCTGCTGGCCCCCATACCCAGCTGGCCCAGAACATCGTGTCGGCCTATGTGGCCGGTGCCCGTTTCTTTGAACTCAAAACCGTCCAGACCCTGGATGGTGAAGACCTGCCCGTGGCCAAGCCCTGCATCGCCGCACCCGACGAATGCTACAACTGCGAGTGGTCCACGGAACTGACGGTACCGGAAGCCTTTGATGAATATGTCAAGGCATGGTTCCTTTTAAAACTCCTATCCGCGGAATACGGCTTCGGCAGCCCCGATGGCTTTATCTTCAATATGAGTGTGGGCTACGACTACGAAGGCATTACCTCCAAGAAAATTGACGATTATATCGAAGGCATGAAGAATGCCCGGGAAACCGCCATTTGGAAGGAATGTGTGGCAGAAGCCTTGGATTTTGCCGATAATTTTGAAAATATTGATGCCGACTATATTAAGGGGATCTCTCCCCGGGTCAGCCGCTCCATTACCCTATCCACCCTCCACGGCTGCCCGCCCACGGAAATCGAACGCATTGCCAGCTATCTCATTAATACCAAGGGGCTCAACACTTTTGTAAAATGTAACCCCACCATGTTGGGTTATGCGGATGCCCGGGCGATTTTAGATACCATGGGCTACGGCTATATGGATTTTGATGATTATCACTTCCTCCATGACCTGCAATTTGTGGATGCGGTTCCCATGATCGGCCGCCTGAAGGCGGAAGCTGAAGCCAAGGATCTGGCCTTTGGTGTGAAGATTACCAATACCTTCCCCCAGAAGGTGGTGGATGGCATTCTGCCCAGCGAGGATATGTATATGTCCGGCCGTTCCCTCTTCCCCTGCTCCATCGAGCTGGCCCACCGTCTGGCAGATGCCTTTGACGGGGATCTGCGCATCTCCTTTTCCGGCGGTGCGGACGCCTTTAACATCGTGGATATCTTTAAGGTGGGGATCTGGCCCATCACCCAGGCGACCACCCTCTTAAAGCCCGGCGGATATAACCGCGAGCTCCAGGAGGCCGAAGCCCTGTCCCAGGTGAACTTCAAGGAAGCCCTGCCCTTAAAACCCGCTGCCCTGGCCGCCCTGGCCAAACGGGCTCGGACCAATGCCCATAATGTGAAGGGTGCCATCAAGCCCCTGCCCTCCCGTAAGATTGATAAGAAGGTTCCCCTGGTGGATTGCTTTATTGCACCCTGTACCCAGACCTGCCCCATCTCCCAGGATATCCCGGAATATGTGGCACTGGTTGGCCAGGGAAAAGCCAAGGCCGCTCTGGAAGTCATCACCCGGAAGAACCCTCTGCCCTTTATCACCGGAACCATTTGTACCCATCGCTGTATGGATAAATGTACCCGGAACTTCTATGAAAAATCTGTCTGCATCCGGGACGTGAAGCTGGATGCTGCTGAGCTGGGCTTTGATGCCCTGTTAAAGGATATCCAGGCCGTGTCGGCTGTCACTGCGGCCAAGGTCGCCATTATCGGTGGGGGTCCTGCCGGGATTTCCGCAGCGACCTTCCTGGCCCGCGCCGGGGTGGATGCCACCATCTTTGAGCGCAAGGATTCCCTGGGGGGGATTGTCAACCATGTGATTCCGGATTTCCGGATCGACGGCGAAACCATTGATCATGACATCGCCTTAATGGAAGCCCTGGGGGTCACCGTTGTGACCGGAAGAGACATTGAGGATGTGGAGGCTTTAAAGGCCGAGGGATTCAAGTATATCATCGTCGCCACCGGCGCCTGGGCACCCAGTCCCTACAGCCTGGAGGGCGGACAAGCCATCAACGTACTGGAATTCTTAGAAGACTTTAATAAAGCACCGGAAACCCTGGAACTGGGTACCGATGTCGTCGTCATTGGTGGTGGGAATACCGCCATGGATGCCGCCCGGGTCGCCACCCGTGTAGATGGTGTTGAACGCGTTCACCTGGTGTACCGTCGAACCGTCATGGAAATGCCTGCGGATGAAGAAGAGCTGGCCCTGGCTTTAGAGGATGGGGTGCGTTTCTACGAGCTCCTCTCACCCGAAGCCTACAATGGCACCACCTTGACCTGTCGGGAAATGAAGCTGGGCGCTCCGGACGAAAGCGGCCGCCGTCGGCCGGAACCCACAGAAGGGACGATGGAAATCCCTGCGACAACGGTAATCGCCTCCGTTGGGGCGAAGATTGATGCCGCTTGGTTCGAAAAGAACAATCTGGCGCTTACCACCCGGGGTCGGGTAGATGTCAACAGCGAAACCCTGATGTCCCGGGATAATATCTTTATTGCCGGAGATGCCCAGCTCGGTGCAGACACGGTGGTACGGGCCATTGCCGATGCCCGTAAAGCGGTGAATCATATCCTGGGCCTTGAAGGCATTGTGGATAATGATACCGTTGAAATGGATGTGGACTACGATGAAGCCCTGGAAAAACGGGGTATCCTGGCAGAACCCACCACGCCGGATCAGGAAGATGTGCGTTGCCTGGAATGCTCTGCCGTGTGTGAATCCTGTATGGATGTTTGCCCCAACCGGGCGAACCTTGCCATCACGGTACCCCACCACAAAATGCGTCAGATTATCCATGTGGACCGCATGTGTAATGAATGCGGCAACTGCATGATGTTCTGTCCCTATGACAGTGCGCCCTACAAGGATAAGTTCACCCTGTTCCATACCCAGGACGACCTGGATAACAGTACCAACAGTGGGTTCCTCCTGGGAACCGGCAACCAGGTAACCCTTCGCTTGGATGGCGAAGTGCTCAAGACCACCATTGGTGATCCAAGTATTCCCGCTGGCATTAACGATATCCTAAAAGCCGTCGTCAATCACTACAATTACCTGATTTAAATTGTCCAAATAGAACCACAACGACCTCTCCCTTGCCGGAGGGGTTGCTGTGGTTGGGGGAAAGACAGCCGTGCCGCAACCTCCCCCGTGTATTCCCTTATTCATTTAAGAAAGGCAACCCATGAAACGTATCATCATAAAAAATGGACAGGTGGTCTCCCCCCGGTCCGTGGAAAAATGCGATATCCTCATTGAGGATGAAAAAATTGTAGAAGTGGCACCGAATCTCGATCCCGGGGAGGCCGAGGTCATCGATGCCGCCGGCAAGCTGGTGTTCCCGGGCTTCATCGACCCCCATACCCATTTGGATCTCACCACCGGCACCTGCCATACCGCCGACGATTTTAAAAGCGGGACCCTGGGTGCCATCGCCGGAGGGACCACCACGATTTTAGATTTTGCCACCCAGGAGCGGGGG
>NZ_FNOU01000025.1 GCF_900107125.1 Eubacterium barkeri | reverse complement strand
AAGACGTCTTCCACAGGCATCAGGAAGGGTTTATCGGTGTCACGTTCCGGTTCCGGAATATATTTGTCGACTTCTTCCATAAGTTCAACGATCTTGTCGCCCCATTCCCCATCGGGATCTTCCAGAGCTTTCAGTGCAGAACCAATAACAATGGGTGTGTCATCTCCTGGGAATTCATATTCGTCTAAGAGTTCACGCACTTCCATTTCAACCAGTTCGAGTAATTCTTCGTCATCCACCATGTCGGCTTTGTTTAAGAAGACGATGATGTAGGGCACGCCAACCTGACGGGACAGGAGGATATGTTCACGTGTCTGAGGCATGGGGCCATCAGCAGCGGAAACAACCAGGATAGCACCGTCCATCTGAGCGGCACCGGTGATCATGTTTTTGACGTAGTCGGCATGGCCCGGGCAGTCCACATGAGCGTAGTGACGTTCAGGGGTTTCATATTCCACGTGAGCGGTGGAGATGGTGATCCCACGTTCTCTTTCTTCGGGAGCCTTATCGATGTTTTCGAAGGCAACCGCTTCACCAGAACCGTAACGTTTGTTTAATACGGTGGTGATTGCTGCGGTCAGAGTGGTTTTACCGTGGTCGACGTGACCAATGGTACCAATGTTAACATGGGGTTTGGATCTTTCAAATTTTGCTTTTGCCATTTGATTTTTCTCCTTTAGTAAATTTTCGTATCTGTTATCCAGACTTATGTTTAAGAAAAGGGTAACGCCTTATTTGGCTTTACCTTCCATGATTTTTTCTGCAACGCTCTTAGGCACTGCTTCATAGTGGGAGAACTGCATGGTGTAGACACCACGTCCCTGGGTCTTACTTCTCAAAGAAGTGGCGTACCCAAACATTTCGGACAGCGGCACCATCCCATTAATAACCTGGGCACCTGCACGCATTTCCATCCCTTCAACACGGCCACGACGGGAGTTAATATCCCCCATAACATCGCCCATGTATTCTTCAGGAATAACAACTTCCAGCTTGAACACAGGTTCCATAATCACAGGATCTGCTTTACGCATCCCGTTTTTAAAAGCCATGGACCCTGCCACCTTAAAGGCCATTTCTGAGGAGTCGACTTCATGGTAGGAGCCATCATAGACCGATGCCTTGATGTCTAAAACCGGGTAGCCGGCCAGGACGCCGTTCTGCATGGCTTCCTGAATCCCCTGCTGAATTGGGTTGATATATTCCTTTGGAATGGAACCACCCACTGTCTTATTTTCAAAGACGAAGCCAGAACCGGCTTCCAGGGGTTCCAATGTGATCAGGCAGTGACCATACTGACCCCGACCACCGGACTGACGGGCAAATTTCCCTTCAGCATCAACCGTCTTGGTGATAGTTTCTTTATAAGCAACCTGAGGCTGACCGATATTGGCTTCCACCTTAAATTCACGCAGCATCCGGTCGATAATGATATCGAGATGAAGTTCACCCATCCCAGAAATAATGGTCTGGCCGGTTTCTTCATCGGTATGGGTACGGAAGGTCGGATCTTCTTCTGCCAGCTTCTGCAGGGCAACGGTCATTTTTTCCTGACCAGCCTTGGTCTTCGGTTCGATGGCAACATCGATAACCGGTTCCGGGAAGACCATGGATTCCAGTACGATGGGATGATCCATATCGCACAGGGTATCCCCGGTGGTGGTATCCTTCAGGCCAACAGCAGCGACGATATCACCGGTATAAACCTTGGTGATTTCTTCACGGTGATTGGCATGCATCTGCAGGATACGTCCCAGACGTTCACGCTTGCCCTTGGATGAGTTGCTGACATAAGAGCCAGCTTCTGCTGTCCCGGAGTACACACGCATAAAGGCCAGCTTCCCAACATAGGGGTCGGTCATAATCTTGAAGGCTAAAGCGGAGAATGGGGCATCATCACTTGCGATACGTTCGTCCTCTTCTTCAGTCTTCGGATTAGTTCCTTTAATAGCGGCAACATCCAGAGGTGATGGCATATAATCCACCACGGCATCCAGCATCATCTGAACCCCTTTGTTCTTGTAAGAAGAACCACAGGTGACGGCAACCATTTCAACATTACAGGTCCCTTTACGGATGGCAGCTTTGATTTCTTCTTCAGTAACCGCTTCACCTTCCAGGTATTTTTCCATGATGGTTTCATCCACTTCGGACAGGGCTTCCAGCATCTTATCGCGATACTCTTCAGCTTCTTCCTGCATATTTTCAGGGATATCGGTGATTTCGAAATCTTCACCTAAATCATCCTTGTAGATTTCAGCCTTCATGGTGACCAGATCGATGATGCCGATAAAGTCTGCTTCCTTACCAATGGGTAATTGAATGCAGACCGGGTGGGCACCCAGGCGATCCCGGATCATATCCACTGCGTGGTAAAAATCGGCTCCGGTAATATCCATCTTATTGATATAGACCATACGCGGAACATTGTACTGGTCCGCCTGACGCCAAACGGTTTCGGATTGCGGTTCAACACCACCCTTTGCGCAGAAGACGGCAACGGAGCCATCTAAAACACGCAAAGAACGTTCCACTTCCACCGTAAAGTCCACATGGCCAGGGGTATCGATAATATTGATTCGGTTCCCCTTCCAGTGGCAGGTCGTCGCTGCGGAAGTAATGGTGATCCCACGTTCCTGTTCCTGTTCCATCCAGTCCATCTGGGCGCCACCGTCGTGGGTTTCGCCAATCTTATGGATCTTTCCGGAATAAAAAAGGATACGTTCGGTGGTGGTCGTCTTCCCAGCATCGATATGCGCCATGATCCCGATATTTCTTGTTTTTTCTAAGCTATATTCTCTAGGCACAAATAACTCCTTGTACTACCAACGATAGTGTGCGAACGCCTTGTTGGCTTCCGCCATTGCGTGGGTATCTTCCTTCTTTTTCACAGCGCCGCCACTATTATTGATGGCATCCATGATTTCCCCAGCGAGACGGTCCTTCATGGTTCTTTCGGAACGCTTGCGGGTGAAGGTGACCAGCCATCTCAGGGCCAGTGCTTGCTTACGGTCCGCACGAATTTCGATTGGCACCTGATAGGTGGCACCACCGACACGTCTTGCTTTAACTTCTAACACCGGTGTGATGTTTGCCAGAGCTTCCTGGAATGCTTCCAGAGCATCTTTACCGGTTTTTTCACTTACTTTTGCGAATGCGTCATAGACGATTCTTTGAGCGACTCCCTTTTTACCATCCAGCATAATGTTATTGATCAACTTAGTGACCACAACATCGCCGTAAATTGGATCGGGGAGAACTTCTCTCTTTGGAACAGGTCCTTTTCTAGGCACTTTCTTCCCTCCTTAACAGTAGCTTGCTTCCAATCGCCTTCGGCTCTTGGGCAAGCCTTGTATGGGTGCTGTGGCCCAAATCAAGATTTGGACAGCACCGCAACATTAGATGTTCATCGGTACTCGACTATACGGTCGTTGTGCTATTCATACGCGATCTATTTCTAGATGCAGTACGATGCACTACTTCTTAGGCTTCTTAGCCCCGTATTTGGATCGAGCTTGCTTACGGTCTTCGACGCCTGCGGTATCTAAGGCACCACGGATAATCTTATAACGAACCCCTGGTAAATCCTTAACACGACCACCCTTAACAAGAACGATACTATGTTCCTGCAGGTTATGACCGATCCCTGGGATATAAGCCGTGACTTCCATACCGTTGACCAATTTAACCCTGGCAATCTTTCTCAGGGCTGAGTTTGGTTTTTTAGGTGTCGATGTTCTGACTGCTGTACAAACACCACGTTTCTGAGGGTTTTGTTTCAGAGCCGGCGTTTTGGTTTTTAATTCCGCACGCTTTCTTCCTTGCTTAACAAGCTGATTAATGGTAGGCATTCAGTGCTGCACCTCCTTTTTATTATTTATTAACAATCCCCTTGGGATGATTAATCATTTGAGTAACGCGACCACTGCCGCATCCCGTTCGATGCCGCTCTCTTTACCGAGAGCTTGCTTACTCCTGCAGGTAATGACGGGAACATCAGCCGTCCCACAGGCTTTGATGATTTTCTCTTTTAATGGCTCATCGGTATCTTCAGCCAGCACGACTTTAATCACGCATCCGGTCTCCAGCTGTTTCAACGTTTGCTTCATTCCGATGACCTTCGGTAATTCTTTAAACTCAGTCATGTGAAACATCCTCCACTTACACCATTAAATAAGCATACTTATTTAGTATACACATCAAATGTAAAACTGTCAAGCGGTAAATCTTTCAATTTTTATTCATCAATATCGATGACCGCATTGACATCTTCTTCTGATTCAGAATCTTCTCCATCTGCCTCAACAGAGAGAAAATCCATATCGAACATATCAAAGGCAGCGGAGAGTACATCGTCCTTTTCCAGGGAGCGCATTTCCTCTTCAACCACCTTTTCCATAATGGTGTTATCGTCAATGAGCACGTCATCAAGGTTGACGGATTCGCCATCACCGAGATCATCGATGACGACTTCCTCTTCTTCGATTTCTTCGTAATAATCATCTTCTGGCTCTTCCCGATCGTATTCCAGGGTCAGGTTGCTATACTGGGGCACCCCGGTACCGGCTGGAACTAACTGGCCGATGATGACATTTTCCTTCAGTCCCATCAGTGGATCCACCTTGCCCTTGATGGCCGCATCGGTAAGTACCCGAGTGGTTTCCTGGAAGGACGCGGCGGACAGGAAGGAATCCGTGGCCAGGGAGGCCTTGGTAATCCCCATCAAATCCCGGATCATTACCGCGGGCTTCAGACCCATATCCATAGCTAATTCATTGGCCTCGATCACCTGGAAGATATCCATCACCGCACCGGTGATTAAGCCGGTATCTCCAGCATCTTCGATTTTGACCTTACGCAGCATCTGACGGACAATGAGCTCGATATGCTTGTCGCTGATATGCACCCCTTGAAGCCGATAAACCTTCTGAACTTCCGACAGCAGGTAGTGCTGGACGGCTTCCACACCCTGGATATCCAAAATATCATGGGGATTGATGGACCCTTCTGTCAGGGGCTCGCCAGCTTCCACATGGTCGCCGGGCAGTACCCGCAGGCGTGAGCCATAGGGAATGAGATAGGTTTTAGACGACATATCTTCGCCAATCACGACGGCTTCGGTTTTCTTACCCTCATTGATTTCCACCCGGCCAGCAATTTCAGAAATAATGGCCTGGCCTTTAGGCTTCCGGGCTTCAAAAAGTTCTTCAACACGGGGGAGCCCCTGGGTGATATCGTCGGCGGAGGCAACCCCACCGGTATGGAAAGTACGCATGGTCAGCTGGGTCCCTGGTTCCCCGATGGACTGGGCCGCAATGGTCCCAACGGCTTCGCCGATTTCCACAGGCTTCCAGGTCGTCATATCCACACCGTAGCACTTCCGGCAAACCCCATGCTTCGCCTTACAGTTGAGCACCGAGCGGATCAGGACCCGTTCGATCCCTGCCTTTTCAATGGCATCGGCCACTTCACTGGAAATGACCTGATCCTTTTCCACCAGAATTTCCCCGGTTTCCGGATGCATGACATCCTCAAAGGCATAACGACCAGCCAAGCGTTCTCCCAGCTGTTCGATAACTTCGTTCTTCTGCTTAATGGCGGTGACTTCATAGCCCTCCGTCGTCCCACAATCCTCTTCCCGGACGATAACATCCTGGGACACGTCCACCAGGCGTCGTGTCAGATACCCGGAGTCGGCGGTTCGCAGGGCGGTATCCGCCAGCCCTTTACGGGCACCATGGGTGGAGGAGAAGAATTCCATAACGTCCAGCCCCTCACGGAAGTTGGAACGGATTGGCAGTTCGATAACCCGGCCGGTGGTGTTGGTCATCAGCCCTCGCATCCCCGCCAGCTGACGGATCTGGTTTTTGGAACCACGGGCCCCGGAGTCGGCCATCATGTTAATTGGATTCAGACGATCCAGGTGGTCTAACAATGCATCGGTAACTTCGTCGGTGGCATCATTCCAAATCGCCACGACATTTTGATACCGTTCTTCTTCTGAAATCAAACCGCGCCGGAAGAGTTTTAAGTTGGCTTCGACCTTTTTATCTGCTTCAGCCAGGATTTTTTCCTTGCCTCCAGGCACCTGCATATCAGAAACCCCAACAGTAATGGCGGCACGGGTGGAGAAGGCATATCCCAGACGTTTGATTTCATCCAGGGTTTCAGAGGTCAACGTGGGGCCATGAACCTTAAAGCACTTATCGACAATCTGAGTCAGAACCTTTTTATCCACCTGCATATCGACTTCCAGCTTGAACATGTCATCCACGGTTTCCCGTTTGACAAAGCCCATATCCTGGGGCAGAATCTGGTTGAATAAGAATCGGCCAACGGTGCTTTCTACCAGTCGGGTTTCCATGACACCGTCAATTTCCTTGGTCATGCGGACCTTAACCATGGCATGGAGATCGACCGTCCGGTTAAAGTAAGCCATTTCCATTTCGTCCTGATCCATAAAGACCGAACCCGTTCCCTTGGCATCTTCACGATACAGGGTCATATAGTAGGTCCCAAGGATCATATCCTGGGAGGGTACGACTACCGGGGTCCCATCCTGGGGTTTTAAGATATTATTACATGCCATCATCAGGAAGCGGGCTTCTGCCTGGGCTTCCATGGACAGCGGGACATGGACAGCCATCTGGTCCCCATCAAAGTCAGCATTGTAAGCGGTACATGCCAGGGGATGGAGCTTAATGGCCCGGCCTTCCACCAATACTGGTTCAAAGGCCTGAATACCCAGGCGGTGAAGGGTAGGGGCACGGTTTAAGAGCACTGGATGTTCATGGATGACGTCTTCCAGCACATCCCAGATAATGGGATCCAGCTTTTCGACCATCTTTTTGGCACTCTTGATGTTCTGGCTCAGCTGGCGGGACACCAGCTCCCGCATCACAAAGGGCTTAAACAGCTCGATGGCCATTTCCTTGGGCAGCCCACATTGGTACATTTTAAGTTCCGGCCCGACCACGATAACGGAACGGCCAGAATAGTCCACACGCTTCCCTAAGAGGTTCTGACGGAAACGGCCCTGTTTCCCTTTGAGCATATCCGAAAGGGATTTGAAGGGACGATTCCCCGGCCCCGTCACAGCCCGGCCACGGCGGCCATTATCGATCAGGGCATCCACGGCCTCCTGGAGCATCCGCTTTTCATTCTGCACGATAATATCTGGAGCATCCAGTTCCAGCAATTTATTCAACCGATTATTCCGGTTGATGACCCGGCGATACAGGTCATTTAGGTCTGATGTCGCAAACCGACCGCCATCCAACTGAACCATAGGACGCAGCTCCGGCGGAATAACAGGAATGGTTTCCAGAATCATCCATTCCGGTTTATTGTGAGAAGTTCTGAATGCCTCAATGGCTTCTAAACGGCGGGCGATACGGATTCGCTTCTGCCCGGAGCTGTCAGCCAGCTCTTCTTTCAAGACTTCCGCATCCTGGTCCAAGTCTACCATACATAGCAGCTCCTGAATGGCTTCAGCCCCAATACCAGCGGAAAAACGTCCGCCGTATTCTTCCTTGGCTTCCCGGTACTCCCGTTCAGAAAGCACCTGCTTGTAAGCCAGGGGAGTATCCCCTGGATCAGTGACAACATAGGAAGCAAAGTAAATAATTTTTTCTAAATTTCGGGGGGACATTTCAAGGATGAGTCCCATTCGACTGGGAATCCCCTTGAAATACCAAATATGGGAAACCGGTGCCGCCAATTCGATATGGCCCATGCGCTCACGACGGACCTTTGCCCGGGTGACCTCGACACCGCAATTTTCACAGACGATGCCCTTGTGGCGGATGCGCTTATATTTCCCACAGTTACATTCCCAATCCTTGGTGGGTCCGAAGATTTTTTCACAAAACAGACCTTCTTTTTCAGGCTTGAGGGTACGATAGTTGATAGTTTCAGGCTTCTTAACCTCTCCCCTTGACCATTCTCTGATTTTCTCAGGGGAAGCCAAACCTATCTGTAAGGATTTGAAGATGATTTCATCATTCATTAAGTGAATTGCTCCTTTCGGTTCCTACAACAGAGAATCTTCACTGTCTATATCTTCAGCATCGATAATCTGGATCATATCTTCATCTTCGTCGTATTCGGCTTCGTCAAAGAATTTCGCATCCTGGACATCATCCAGAATATCCTCGGTTACCGGGTCCTCAAGGACGGTTTCCGATTCATCAATATAATCCGTATCCAGCACTTCAATTTTTTCTTCATCGTTGTAGATGGTGACATCCAGACCTAAACTCTGGAATTCCTTCATCAGGACCTTAAAAGCCTCTGGAATTCCCGGTTTCGGAATGTTTTCACCCTTAACAATGGCTTCGTAAGCCTTCACACGGCCCACCACATCATCGGATTTGATGGTCTGGATTTCCTGGAGGGTATGGGCCGCGCCATAGGCTTCCAGGGCCCACACTTCCATTTCCCCGAAACGCTGGCCACCAAATTGGGCTTTCCCGCCCAATGGCTGCTGGGTTACCAGGGAATACGGTCCCGTGGAACGGGCATGCATCTTATCATCAACCAGGTGATGGAGTTTTAAGTAGTACATATAGCCAACGGTAACCCGGTTATCAAAGGGCTCACCCGTCCGGCCATCGTAGAGCTGGATCTTCCCATCCCGGGGCAGCTCTGCCTTTTCCAGAAGGTCTTCAATATCCTCTTCATTGGCCGGGTCAAAAACCGGCGTCGCAATATGCCAGCCCAATTCCTTCAGGGCCATCCCGAGATGAACCTCCAGCACCTGGCCGATGTTCATTCGAGACGGCACCCCAAGGGGATTCAGCACGATATCCAAAGGTGTACCATCGGGTAAGAAAGGCATATCCTCCTGGGGCAGGATTCGGGAGATAACCCCCTTGTTCCCATGACGGCCAGCCATTTTATCCCCAACGGAAATTTTCCGCTTCTTGGCAATGTAAACCCGAACCATGGTGTTGACACCCGGTTTTAAATCCTCGTCCTTATTAGCACGGGAGAAGACCTTGACATCCACTACGATCCCGGATTCCCCATGGGGCACCTTGAGGGAGGTATCCCGGATTTCCCGGGCCTTTTCGCCGAAGATCGCCCGGAGAAGTTTTTCTTCTGCGGACAGGTCGGTTTCACCCTTGGGGGTGACCTTACCCACCAGGATATCCTCGGATTTGACTTCTGCCCCGACAAACACGATCCCGCGTTCATCCAGGTTTTTAAGGGCATCCTCCCCGACATTGGGAATATCCCGGGTGATTTCTTCTGGTCCCAGTTTGGTTTCCCGGGCTTCACATTCAAATTCCTCAATATGGATGGAGGTGTATTTGTCTTCCTTCACCAGGTTTTCATTGAGAAGGACCGCATCTTCGTAGTTGTACCCTTCCCAGGTCATAAAGCCGATTAAGGCATTGCGCCCCAGGGCCAACTCACCCATTTCAGTGGCTGGACCATCGGCGATGATTTCCCCGGCGTCCACATGCTGTCCCTTATCCACCAGGGGCTTTTGATTAAAACAGTTCCCCTGATTGGAGCGTTTGAATTTAAGGAGATGGTGTTTTTCCAGGCTGCCGTCTGCATCCACCCGAATCCGGATTTCGTCTGCAGAAACATATTCCACAGTCCCGGCATGTTCTGCAATGGCGCAGACCCCAGAGTCCTTGGCGGCCTTGTGTTCCATCCCGGTCCCCACCACAGGGGCCTTTGGAATGAGCAGCGGCACGGCCTGACGCTGCATGTTAGCTCCCATAAGGGCACGGTTAGCATCATCGTTTTCCAGGAATGGGATGAGAGACGTTGCCACCGAAACGACCTGTTTTGGGGAAACGTCCATGTAATCAACCTCGTCTGGTGCCATCATCACAAACTCACGGGTCATCCCCGCACGGCCAGTGATGTGCTCGTGGACAAAATGACCATTATCATCCAGGGGTTCATTGGCCTGGGCAATGGCGAATTCCCCTTCTTCATCCGCAGCCAAATAATGGAACTCATCGGTGACGATCCCATTTTTTACCTGACGATAGGGGGTTTCGATAAACCCATACTCATTCACCCGGGCAAAGGTCGCCAAAGAACCAATCAGGCCGATATTCGGACCTTCAGGGGTTTCAATTGGGCACATCCGGCCGTAGTGGCTATGGTGAACGTCACGAACCTCAAACCCGGCACGCTCCCGGGAGAGCCCGCCAGGTCCCAGAGCCGATAAACGCCGCTTATGGGTCAGCTCAGACAGCGGGTTGTTCTGGTCCATAAACTGGGATAACTGGGAGCTTCCAAAGAACTCCTTTAAGGCCGCATTGACCGGGCGAGTATTAATGAGGCTCTGGGGGGTTAAGATTTCATCGTCCTGAACAGACATCCGTTCCCGGACCACCCGTTCCATCCGGGAGAGACCGATACGGAACTGGTTCTGGAGCAGCTCACCGACGCTTCTCAGACGACGGTTCCCCAGATGGTCGATATCGTCAATGCTGCCGATATCATAATCCAGACCCAGGAAGTAAGACACTGTGGCAAAGAGATCGGCATGGAGGATGTGCTTGGGCAGCAGTTCATCCATCCGTTTCTTCATCGCCTTGTGCTTTTCTTCATCGGTCATGTCAGATTCTAAAATTTCATCCAGCACTTCTTTGTACACCAGCTCATGGATATCCAGATCACTAATATCAAAGGGGATGTCCTGCTTGTGAATATCCACAAAGCCATTCCCAATAATCCGAACCTGTTTGTCCTCACCATTGTGGTTAACCAAAACATCCACCACATTGATGCCGGCATTCTGGATTTCCCAGGCCGTTTCCCGGTCGATCTTCTGTCCGGATTCGGCTAAAACCTCACCGGTTTCAGGATTGATCACATCCTCTGCAATCACCTGACCCGTCAGGCGGCGGGCCAGGGCCAGCTTCTTATTATATTTATAACGTCCCACCTTGGCCAAATCGTAGCGGCGGTCGTCAAAGAACATGGAATTCAGCAAGGATTCTGCACTTTCCACTGTTGGCGGTTCACCGGGACGCAGACGCTTGTAAATTTCAAGGAGTCCATCGGTGGTGGAATTATTATCGTTGGCAATATCCTTCTGGATGGTTTCCAGGAGGCGATAGTCCTCCCCGAAGACATCTAAAATCTCTTCGTTGGTTCCCAACCCAAAGGCCCGCAGCAGCGCCGTCAGGGGCAGCTTTCGGGTCCGGTCAATCTTGACATAGACGATATCGTTGGAATCCGATTCATATTCCAGCCATGCCCCACGGTTTGGGATGACCTGGGCTGAATACAGCTTTTTCCCAAGCTTATCCCGGGTCAGGGTATAATAGGCACCCGGTGAACGGACCAACTGACTGACGATGACACGTTCCGCCCCATTGACAATAAAGGTCCCGGTATCCGTCATCTTATGGAGATCGGCCATATAGACCTTCTGCTCCTTGACCTCATTCTTTTCTTTATTAATCAGGCGAACCCTTACCCGCAGGGGGACATAGTAAGTCTGATCACGTTCTTTACACTCTTCAATGGTGTACTTGGGGTCACCTTCGATGGAATAATCGACGAACTGCAGCACAAGATTTCCAGTATAATCCGAAATCTCGTGGACATCGTCAAAAACTTCCTGAAGCCCCTTTTCGATGAACCATTTATAGGAATCCAACTGGACTTCCAATAAATTGGGCATCTCCAAAACCTCTTTGATTTTGGAAAAACTCTGTCTGGTCCGCAAGCCGTATTGTACGGGATGAGTCATTACCATAAAATTTTTCTCCTACCAAATGAATTTATATGCCAAAGTGACAATCTGTCTTTTTCCTTGCATTTACCATAAAATATGCTACACTATAGCCTAAGGAAGTGGAAACCTGAAAAGGTTCCAGACAGCGAAAAAACAAAGGTTCCAATGAACTTCCAACCTTTGATCAGTCAGAAACACGCATCCCATTACTCGTTCAACTCACCTTTGATCAGCGAGTCCGCGTGCCATTGCAGCCTTTTTCATACGAAATTCTTCTATTGCAATTTATTATTAAAACACATCCATTTGCGAATGTCAAGAAAAAAGAAACCACTTAAATAAATTTCTTCTATTCATCGATATTTAATCGTTCCTCACACAACCGAATCAACGCCCCCTTGACCTCCCGGAGATGATCCACATCAGCAATAAGGGTCAGGCGATCCCGCGCTTGTACGATGGTGCGCCCATTGGGGATGAATTCGTGATCCTCCCGGATAATCCCCACCACCAAACTGCTTTCGGGCCAGGGGATTTCTGAAATGGCACTGCCATCTAAAACCGAGCCACTCCCCACCGTTCGTACAATAATGGTTTTTTCGTCTGAGCCTTCTTCTTCCAAAGTATCTGCCTCTCCCCTGGCCAGCAGCTTCTTAAGTAAAGCATCGTACAATGGCTCTGATCCCATAAACTGAATGGTAACCTCTGCGATAATCACCACCAAAGCCAGGGAAATCATATGACTAAAGGAGCCAGTCAGTTCGCTGGCCAGCACGATGGCCGTCAGCGGTGCCCGGACCACAGCGGTAAAAAAGCCCGCCATGGCTAAAATGATAAAATTATTAACGAGACCAGGGTCCATGCCCAGACCGATGACGGCCAGCTGACCGCAAAAACCACCAATATAAGCGCCAATGACCAGCATAGGGGCCAGAGAGCCCCCTGGAGCACCAGAGCCAAAGCTCATCATAGAGAAAAGAAATTTAACCACCAGGAGGAGACAAACCATCTGGAAACCGACCTCCCCGGCACTCAGGGCATCCAGCATGAGATGCCCATCGCCCAATACCTGGGGAAGCACGAATCCCAATGCACCAGCAACCAAAAATGGAATCATTGGGCGAAACCGTGGCGCGATAAAAGTCAGACGATCATAAATCTTTCCCGTAACAGCCATGCTTTTATTGAAGAAGGCCCCTGCCAGACCGATGATGATGCCAAAGAGTAAGAGTATCCAATAATCCTTTAAAGGAAGGGCCTGGGTCACCGGAATGTGGAAAACCGGAGACATCCCAAAGAAAAGTTTTGAAACGAAATCCGCCACAACCGCCGCTGTCATGGCAGAGAAAAGGATAATGACGGAGTAGCTTTTATGGACCTCCTCCAGGGCGAACATCACCCCGGCCAAGGGACAGTTAAAGGCAGCCGCCAGCCCAGCACTGGCACCGCAGGTAATCAGATACCGTTCCTCCATATTTCCCCGCCCCATGACCCGGGAATAACCCTTGCCGCTCATAGCTCCCAGCTGTACCGAAGGGCCTTCCCGCCCCAGGGAAAGGCCGCCGATAATGCAGAGGAGGCTGCCCGCCAGCTTACCAACAATAACCCGCCACCAGGGCATATCGAAATACCCCTTAAGCTCCCCCTCTACCTGGGGAATGCCGGAACCCGTGATGAACGGCTCCCATTTCATGAGGACCGAGACCGCCAGGGCCAATACCACCAGAAATCCAAAAAATGCAAAAACGAGACCGGTTTGATCATCGGCAGCCTCCAGAATGTACGCATGGAGGTTAAAAGACCAGGCCATGGCAAAGCGATAAGCCACGGCCACCAGTCCAGCGGCCAGGCCAACAAGCGCAGCTTCTCCCACGAGTATATAACGCAGGTTTTGTCGTTTTTCCAGTATTCCCTTGACATCCCATTGATTCTTCATTATTAACATCCTTTATCTCTAATATGACTTTAGTGTACCACGAATTCCATTGAAACAAAAGGAATCCAAAGGATATTACGATTGTATTCTTTCGTAAAAGCGTCTATAATGAAGTAAAAACCCCAGATGCCCATCGGCCTCTTCGGGGAAAGGATGTCTATTACCCATGACCTTCAACCGATCTTGTAAAAATTACACGGCAAAATTTATCTCTGTACTCTTCATTTTATTTATTCTCATCACTCAAATCGTTCTGATTAATCGTGCAACAAACAGTACCGAAACTGCCATCAAAACCGATTTGAGCAAGGAATCCTATCAGAGTCTTTCCATTGTAGAGGCCCGACTCAGCGGCCGCTATTATATGCTTCGCTCCCTATCAGACTATCTTCGTCATCATCCTGAGACTTTAAATGACGAAGATACCTTAAAGGGTATGATGGCCTCTATCCGGGATACCGGAGATTTTACTTCCGTGGGTTTTGCCAATGCCTCTGGGGATGCCCTGTTCGCCCGGAGTGAAACCACCAATATCGCTGATCGCAGCTATTTCAAACAAAGTATTTCCGGAAAAGAGGCCATTGAGCTGATTCCCAGTTCCCGAATTTCCCAGGAGCCCCGGATTATTATTTCAGTGCCTGTACAAAGTGATGCCATCGGCCCCAATGTCCTCTTTGCCAGCTTTTCCATGGATGCTTTTGGACAGGCCTTCAATATTTCTGGTCAAAATGTAGATGGAACGGCTTTTATCTGCACCCAGGATCTCACCTTAGTGACCAACCTCAGCACCGAGACACATTATCAGCTCGCTTCCGTGTCAGACATCACCCTTACCAAGGATAATCAGGCACAATTGACAGCCGATATGGCAGCCCGCGTGGGCAACACCCTGGATTGTAAATACGATGGCTCTTCCGCTTATCTTTCTTATGTTCCCATGACCATTAACAATTGGGTTTTCTTTACCCTCATCCCAAAAGAAGATTTGGCAACGGCTGCCTTTTCCTTCCAGCCAATTCTTTATATTCTCTTGGGTATCATCACCGTTGCAGCAACCCTTCTTGTGCTTTTTTTTCTACATCGAGAGATTCAGACACGTCGGGAGCTTGAGGACGATCGGATGAAGCTGGCCATGAAGGAAGAACAATACCGACTGATTAGCAATCTATCCGAAACCATTCTTTTTGAAGCCGATCCCAAGACGGGTGCCTTCCGCTTTAACGATCAATTTGAAACGGTATTCCATCGCGCCCCCGAGGCCACAACCATTGATTTCTTCTCCACCCCTCAAGCCATTGTTGAGTCCGATGACATGGATGCTTTTTTAAATATCGGTCGCAACATGAAATTAGGAACCCCCCACTACAATACTTCTTTCCGATTATTGGACGACAAGGGAAATCCTACCTGGATGGACTTTGAATTCATTACTCTTTTTGACGATCATAATGTTCCCCAACGTATTATTGGGCGAATGAACAATATTGATAAAGAAAAACGGGAACTTTTGGATCTGAATTCCAAGGCCTATAAGGATGGCCTGACCCAGGCCTTTAACCGTCAGGGCTTCCTGCGCATGGTATCGGATGTCTTTGAACAATCCAGCGATACACAATACCATGCCCTGATGCTCCTGGACTTAGATGACTTTAAACACATCAATGACACCTACGGCCATGATCGCGGAGATGTGGTTCTCCAATCGGTAGCCGCTACCCTAATGGACTGTTTACGGTCCTCGGATATTACCGGGCGTCTGGGGGGCGATGAATTCATTGCCCTTGTCAAGGACATCCGTACCTGCGAAGACATTCTTCCCATTGCAGAGAAAATCTGTACCCGTATCGCAGCCCTGCCATCCAATGCTTCCGGCACCGAGCAGGTCTCCTGCAGCCTTGGCATCGCCCTCTATCCCACTGATGGCACCCATTTTTCACAGCTGTATAAAGCTGCAGATATCGCTCTTTATGAGGCAAAGCATGAGGGAAAAGCCACGTATGTCTTTTATGACGAGACCCTTAAATCGAACTAAAGCGTGTTTTATCTCCCGCCAGGGCCACCCTGCCCGGGGCCCTGGCCACCTGGCGCCCCACCGCCCATACCATTCGTAATGGTGGTGGGGCCGGATTCATTGAGGCCAGTGCGGGTACTGCTTAAGGTAAAGGACACAACAGCAGTCCCCCCGGAATAGCTGCCCCCTTGAACCAGGGCCCCGGTGGCACTACCAGCATCACTTCCTCCTTTGGACAGGATATAATTCCCCCCTGTGGCCAGATCCGGCACACTGATGCCAATGGCACTAAAGGCCTTACTGGGGGTATAACTCACAATGCTTTTTCCCGATGCATCACTGATATTGACTAAGGTCCCTGCTGCCTGGGTGCTGCTAAAGGTCATGGCAACAGTCCCTACAGTGGAGCCATCTGATGGGAATTGGGCCATACCGGAACTTCCGGCGGTAATGAGCACACCCCCGGTAACCTCACAAGTCCCGTCGTAATCCAGGGCGCCGTTGCCGTTGTCCGTGGGGCCATCCACCAGGGTAATGCCGCCACTGATGGCAATGGAGCCATTGGCATCCAGGCCATCCCCTCCGGCATTGACAGTGGTCGTCCCACCAGTGATGGTCAGCAGATTACTCCCCCCGGTTTTGTTGAAATTCCCAGCCCCTGGCCGTTCCTCTGAGGTGCTGCTGCCATCTCCCCCGGCCACGTTGATGCCGTCATCACTGGCCACCACATTGATGGACCCGCCAGCGATGGTCACATCGGCACTTTCCAAACCCTCATAGGATTTGGTGATATTGATGGTGCCGTCATTAATGGTGAGGGTGGTATCGGCGTGGATCCCATCGTCTCCGGAAGCGGCGGTCAGCTCCCCGCCATTAATGGTAATGGTGTTATTGGCATGTAGGGCATCGTCCTTGGTGTCCAGCATAAAGGTCCCGCCGCCCACCATAACCTGGCCCGTGGACTTCAGGCCCTTGTAGCTCCCGGTATCCGAGGTATCAGTATCTGAGGTAGACTGGGATACCCCGGGGCGCATTTGGGTATCAGTTTTCGTCAGGGCATTGGCACTGCCGCCCCCGGTGGTGATGGTATAGGTTCCGCCGCCCACTGTCAGGTCAGTGACGGCCTGGACCCCATCGGCCCCTGTGGTAATGGTATAAGTCCCCCCGTTTAAGGTAACAGCCCCCTTGGTGGTGTCAGTGTCGTTGGTGGCTTTAATACCATCTCCACCGGCTTTGATGGTAAAGGTGCCGCCATCAATCTGGGTAAGATCCTTCCCGGTGATGCCATCATCTGCAGCAGTAATGTCAAAGGTCCCCTCCACAATCAGCAAATCATCCTTGCCTTTTATGGCATCCCCGGCATTTCCGGTGACCTTCAGGGTGCCGGTTCCGTTGAACACCAAGTCATCCTTGGAGAAAATGGTGGCATCTGGCTCCTGGTTGGCAGCGTCTGTATGGATGTAAGTACTGCTGTCCGTTAGGGTATTGGTGGTACCGGGCTCCAGTGAAATTATGGCTTTTCCGGCGTTCTTCACATAAATGGGTGCAGTGGTTGCACTGGTGATTTCCGTCCCGTTTAAGACCATCCGTACCGTACCATCGGTGCTGGAATCCACCACCAAGCTGCCATCGCTAATGCTGCCGGATACCACGTAGGTCCCAGCACTGCTAATGGTGACCACGCCCCCGTTAACGGCGGCACCCTCTCCCTTTACCGTGGCCGTACTGCCATCTAAGGCAATGGTGGTATAGGTGCCACTTCGCCAATCCGTATAGGCGTTATCACCAGCAATGCTTGAGTTGGTCGTTTCTGCCCTTTCCTTGGCGCATCCGAAAAATAAAAGGATTGCCGCCATAGTGATAAACAGTGCGATACTCCAGAAGAAGCTGTATTTTTTATTCTTGATCATGATATTTCTCTCCTACAGGGTGGTGGAAATGGTCTGTCCCCGCCCGCAAATCACCGTTAAGTTGCCATTTCGACAACGAATGGCATCAATCATTTCCTTCTCAATATCAGCCGACTGCAGCACGACCACATATTCTAATTCATACATACTGCCCAGATTGGTGGTTTTCACCGACTGGAGCTCCGTCTTCTTCAAATACTGATTAAAGATATCCTCAAAGATATCCGTATAATCCAAATTCTCTGGAATGAGGATTGTCAGCCTTTTTTCCAGGCTGCGGCCTTTGGACGAAGGAATAAAATTCAACCCCAGGATCACCGCCCCTACGATGATGGCCATGATGATGCCAAAAAGCACTTGCCCCATACCCATGGCCAGGCCCACAGCCATGGCGTAGAATATACTGGCAATCTCCCGGGCACTGCCGGGCACAGATCGAAAACGGACCAGGCTAAAGGTCCCCAGCACCGCGACGGAGGTTCCCAGATTGCCACTGGCCATCATAATGACCATCTGGACCAGCACCGGCATCACCGCCAGGGTCAGTACAAAACTGCGGGTATAGCTCCCCGTCTTCATGTGGACCAGAGCGATGAGAACGCCCAGGACCACCGCCGCTGCCGTGCAGACGAGGGCACTGCCGATGGTCACCCCGGTGGTCGTATTTATGATACTCGTAAACATGGTGTTCTCCCTTCTATTCCATGGGCGGCTTTATAAATATTCCCTACCTTTGAAAAGGAGGTGGAGTAAATGGCCAGCTCCGATAAAATGTCCACCAGCCACAGAGGCAGCGCCCCCTCAACCTTAATTTCCAGCAAAAATTGATCTTTTTTCAGTAAAGGCTTGCCATAGTCCCCCAACCCCAGCCACAAATCATCCTCCCGGCTTCGGATGCCATGGTCAAAGGTCAGGCGCAGCTCCGGGTCCTCATGGCCAAAACAGGCGATGCGGTCATAGGCGATAAACACCTTGGGTATTGGATGATAAAAACGGCGACAATAGTCCAGCTCCCGGAGGATCTGTTGATCCTCTGGCGCCACCTGGGGCAAGGGTCCACCAGCCATAAAAGCACCGGCCTGGGTCAGCGTCAGGGGAATCCGGCGTTTATAGACCACTTTTCGCCATTTCTTTTTAATTTCTAAAAAAACAGTATCCTCCGGTCCCGGCACACCGTAGCTGCGCAGGCGGATTTTTTCTTTATACTTCGGACCTTCAATGGACCTCCGGACCATCTCATTCCCTGGTGTATCGTAGTATAGATTACAAATGGTGTGCAGACCATAATCATCCACTTGCATATGGGGCTTTAGTCTCCTCACCAATTCCCGATACTGCCCTTCCGATAATAAATACTTTTTTTCAACCCGCTCAAAAACACATCCGGGTTGTAATGCCTTTGTCATAAGTCATTCCTCCAATCAATGGTATAACCTTATTTTACGGAGAAAATGTGTGGGCTCTTTGATTAGAATTTGATGTTTTCGTGAATTTTACCTGTTTTTTACTTAAATCTACCTTACTATACCTTATATTTATTCTAAATCTTACTTTCTTTTTTTAGTAGAAAGACGTATAATATAAATATTGATTTTAATAAGTAAGGGAGGATTACAATGGGTAGATTAAAAGGTACAAAGACTCTGGAAAATTTGATGAAGGCATTTGCCGGTGAATCACAAGCACGCAACCGTTACACCTTCTTCGCATCAAAAGCTAAAAAAGAAGGTTATGTCCAAATGCAGGAAATTTTCCTGGAAACCGCAGCCAATGAAAAAGAACATGGTGAAATGTTCTACAAATATATCGTCGCCTCTGAAGCAGAAGACGGTGGCTGTGTTGAAGTCAACATCGACGCTGGTTATCCGGTTGCACTGTCAGATTCCACTTATGACAATCTGATTCATGCTGCCGAAGGCGAAAACGAAGAATGGGCAAAATTATACCCTGCCTTTGCCGCCATTGCAAAGTTGGAAGGCTTTGATGACATTGCCAGCACCTTCATTCACGTTTGTGTGGCTGAAATGGCCCACGAAACCCGTTATCGCAAATTAGCGGAAAACATTAAGGAAGGCCGGGTATTCACCCGTGTCAGCCCCACCAAATGGAAATGCGGCAACTGTGGCTACATCCACGAAGGCGATTCTGCACCCCAGCTTTGCCCTGCCTGCAAGCATCCCCAGGATTATTTCCAATTATTTGTAGAAGCCTACTAAAATTTAATGCATTCAAAAAGCCATGGAAACCCATAACGTTTCCATGGCTTTTTTTAATGGGCCTTGACCCATTTTTTCTTCAGTTGTCCTCCCAGCCAGTATATGCCTAAAAATTCCACCACCTGCATCAGCGTGCAGGCTGGGGAGGTATAGTTATAAATATTATAGGGATAGTCTCCCACCATCCAGGAGGTAAACCAGACCACCCCGGCCAGTAGAACTAAACTGCTGAGAAAGAGTCCGGTGATCACCAATAGGATCGGTAAATCCTCAAGCTGCTGATGCCTGATCCCCCGGATGACCTGTCCCAACATGACCACCCAGGCCACACCAGCAAGCAGTGCCAGGGCCGTTCCACTGACCTTATAAAGGCTGCCCACCCCAGAAAAGATCTTCTGGCTCAGGCCTCCAACCTCGCCCTGGATGGTGGCCCCAATATTTTCCTCAGGATTAAAACTGGCCTCAGGATAAAACGCCAGGTTATTCGTGATGACCTCCATGGCACGAATCCGCTCCATTGGACCTGTAGAGGGCAACAGCGTACAGGCGTATTGGGCATAGCTGATAATATCCAAAAAGCCATTTTTAAAATTCCCGACCAAAAGGGGGACATCCTCTGCCGTCATCCCCCGGGCTGCACCGGAAATATAGAAACTACTTCGCTTTTGAATCCGGCCGTCGGCGTAGGCTGCAGACAGCTCGGCATTAATCTGGCTACAGGTTTTTTCCAAAGTGGTCGCATCCGCAAAGGCACCACCCCGGTACAGACCGTCCCGGAGAGCCCAGACCGTAATGTCCCCTGCAATGCCTCGATCCTCCGGGGTGCTTCCCCAGGCTTCCAGGGCTTCGTCAATGGCACCGGACATTTCCTTTAAAGTGGGGCTAACGGCGTAGGCCTGCTTTAGCATATCCTTGGAGATCCACACCGCCACATCCTCCTGACCATCATCCACATGAATGAGTTGGGTAATCATTTCTCCAAAGGCTGTTCCGGTCCGGTTATTAATCATGTATTCCCCATAGATCACCTTATTAATCATGCCCTGGCCAACCTGCACCATTCCCAGGCACAGCAGCGGGAGGAGGAGAAGCCCAAGCTTTTTCTTTCCTGCACACCCTTCGGCCCTCCAAATGGTGATTCCAGTAATCCCAAGGGCCACCACCACAAAGGGCAATAGCCAGATGGTATCCTCCCGGATGTTCCAGAAAAAGGCGAAGGATCCCCCCAGTCCCAGGCTCCAGGCCAAGAGTCTCCGGCTAGAATGCCCGCAGCGGATGTACAGTCCAACGGCACAGCCCAGTACTAAAAGGAGGGCTGGCGCCAAAATGGCATTGCGATATACCATCCCGGAAATCTGGGTGTCATAGGTAACCGGGGAGTAGATTAAAAAGAGATAGAGGGCCAGCTGCCCGTATCCATTTTTCACCCAGGGCTTTAGCGCATGGACAAAGAAGGCAGCTGCCCCCACATTACACAAGGCCAGGGTGAGGGCGTAGGGCATTCCCACCAGATAATTCACCGCCAAAAATAAGGGGAAGGAAAGACCCTTAACGCAGACCATCAGGGTAAAGGGACCCATCCATTGCCCGGCGGCCAGGTACGCCGCATAGCGCACCATTAAGAAATCATCATGACTGGTTTCTCCCTGCATCACCAAGGGCATTTTCTGGGCTAATACCAACCGTAAAACAGTCAGTAAGGCCACTCCGATGATTGCCGCCAGCCAAGGCTTTCCCATCGCCCTCCAATCGCCCTTCATGGCATCTCCTGGATCATTCTATTTCACCGTAACAAAGCCGACCTTACGTCGAACCTTGGACAGGGTCTTTCCAGCGATACGTCCGGCCTGTTCAGCACCGTGCTTCATAATGGATTCCAACGCGCCCTTGTCGGATAACAGGCGATGGTATTCTGCCTGGATGGGATGAATGGCATCGGCCACCGCTTCCCCAACCGCTTTTTTAAAATCACCATAGCCCTTTCCTTCAAAGGCCGCACGGACTTCTTCCAGGGTCTGGCCCGTGGCACAGCCGTAGATTTCCATGAGGTTGGATACCCCAGCCTTGTTTTCCCGATCATAGCGAATGACGGTTTCAGAATCCGTCACTGCCCGTTTGAACTTACGGATAATGGTATCCGGATCGTCCAGCATGGATACAAAGCCATTGACGTTTTCGTCGGATTTAGACATTTTACGCCCCGGGTCCTGGAGACTCATCACCCGGGCTCCGGCTTCCCCAAACCAGGGCTCCGGAACCTTAAAGGTTGGGGAATACTGGCCATTAAACCGCTCGGCAATATCCCGGGCCAGCTCCACATGCTGCTTTTGGTCACTGCCCACGGGCACCAGATCTGTTTGGTACAGCAAAATATCCGCCGCCATGAGCACAGGATAATCGAATAGCCCCACCCGAATGTTGTTCCCCTGCTTCTTGGACTTATCCTTAAACTGAGTCATCCGGGACAGCTCACCCATATAGGCCGAGCAATTTAAAATCCAGGTAAGTTCGGTGTGGGCCGGCACCTGGGACTGGACGTATAAAATACTTTTTTCGGGATCAATACCGATGGCCATAAGCAGTGCCATACATTCGTATGTCCGGCGGCGCAGGTCCGCCGGCACCTGGGGAACCGTGATGGCGTGAAGGTCTGCCAGACAGAACAAGCAGTCATTGTCATTCTGCATGGGAACCCAATTTTTCATGGCCCCAAAATAATTCCCAATGGTGAACATACCCGAGGGCTGGATGGCCGAGTACACAATTTTCTTTTGATCTTCCATAATCTTTCTTTTCTCCTAAGCTTTATCAATATCCAGCACGGCCTGATTCAGGCTGTGACACCGAATATCTAAATAGTCTACCATATCGCAAAATATTTCATAATCTGCCTGGGTCCCAGTGGTGTAGATTTCGGTTTTTCCACCATCATCCATTCCACTAAAGGCATCCTGAGCGGTAAGCTTCTCCCTCAAAATATCAATTTCCTTGATGGCCGGATTGATGATGGTAAATTGGGGGTATAATTCCTCGATGGTCTCTCGAACAATGGGAAAGTGGGTACACCCCAAAAGCAACACATGGATATCCCGTTCCTCAATGAGAGGATCAATGGCCAGATGAATATGGGTTCTGAGGAGCTCAATCTCCTCGGGATAATTATTAATAACTGAGGCCAGGGTTTTTGTCCCCTGCTGAACGAAGACGACCTGATCCGTCAGCTGGCGCAGCACCCGGGGGTAAGCCCCATTATTGACCGTTGCCCGGGTAGCGATGAGTCCAACCTCCCCGGTTTTACAGGTTTCCATAGTGGCCAGGCATCCTGCTTCCACAATGGAAAACAAGGGAACATTGGCGGTGAGCTGTTCCATCAGGGAAGAGATGGTATTACAGGCCAATAGGATGGCCTTTACCCCCCGTTCCTCCAGGAAACGGATATCACTATTGGCATATTCGATAATGGCGGCATTATCCAGCTCGCCATAGGGCATCCGCAGGGAATCCCCCAGGTAAATGAGGTTTTCTCCCGGAAGGCGCTGTTGCAGCTCCCGAAGAACCGTAAATCCGCCGATGCCAGAGTCGATGAGCCCAATGGGGCTTTGATTGGTCATAATGACCTCCTTACTAAAGACCGGTCTATTATATCAATTGCGGGTGACCGGGGTCAAGGGGTGGCACATAAAGACCGCAGTCCTTCCCCATCGATGATGTCCACGCTCCCCCGGGAAAGCTTAACCCACCCCTCCTGCTGGAAGTTTTTAAGCATCCGCGTGACCACCTCCCGGGCGGTACCCAGATGCCTGGCAATTTGATCGTGGGTCAGGGGCAGACGGGCAGTTCCTGACCGCTGGTACTCCGAGAGTAAAAACGTGGCTAAGCGAACATCAAAGCGTCTGAACAATACCTGCTCCATGAGCCACATGACCTCTGAAAAACGCTCTGCCATGAGGCGGTTGGTGTACAGCGCCAGGGTGGTGGAATGCTCCATGAGGTCTTTGTAAACCGGAGCCGGAATCACCCAATAGGCACTGTCCTCCCCGGCCTCAATGGCAATGTCGAATTGCATTTCCTTGAGCATGCAGGACCCTGTAAACAGGCAGATTTCCCCAGGGCCCAGGCGATACAACGTGATCTCCCGTCCTTCCTCGGACATAATAAAGGCCCGCAGCCACCCCGCGGACACCACTAAAAGCCCCAGGCATTCCTCTCCGCCGTCGTGGATCAGGGTGCCCCCAGGGACCAGCCGATGCACCGCAGCAGACGTCAACACCGATTGCTCCCCTTCCGTCAGCTCATCCCAAATGGGAAAATCCTCACATAATTGCCCCATGGGCCACCTCCTCTACAAATCCGTACTTCCGCATTTCAATATTTTCATTATACCGTCCCCAGAAAAGAAGTCAATACAAAAAGACCTGCGGTAAGCAGGTCTTACGACAAAGGGAATGGCGCGGGTAAGATAGACATATTCCATTTTAATCGACCCCTATACAAACAAGTTGACGTTGGATTCTTCAGCATCGCCCAGGTAGGCACCCACACCGGCGTAGGTAATCCCGTCGATGAGCTCCTCCTTCTTAATGCCCATGACATCCATACTCATGGTACAGGCCACCAGCTTCACCCCATTGTCCATGGCCTTTTTCATCAGAGTCTCCAGGGAATCCACATTTTTATCCTTCATGATCTTCTTCATCATGGCCGTCCCCATGCCCAGCATATTCATTTTAGAAAGCTTAAGCTTTTGGGCACCCCGGGGCATCATCACGCCGAACATTTTTTCCATCATGGATTTTTTAACCGCCTGTTTATGGGGCTTGCGCAGAGCATTAAGTCCCCAAAAGGTAAAGAACATGGTCACCGGGCGGCCCATGGCTGCGGCACCATTGGCGATGATGAAGCTGGCCAGCACCTTATCCAGGTCTCCACTGAACACCACCATGGTCTTACCCTCTACGGCGCCAAGGGCATCGGCCTTCACCACTGGCTTTCCTGCTGTTCCCTTTTGCAAAAGGGCCGTATAACCGCCACCACTTTCACCGGTTTCCAACAGGGTATTCCCCGTCCGCCGACACCAGGCGGCAATATCCTGGGTAAAGCCAGGGTCCGAGGCCTGAACCTCTAAAGTATCCCCATCCGCCATTTCACCCATGGCTTCAAAAACCTTCATAATGGGCCCAGGACATTGAAGACCGCTGCAATTAATCCGAATACAGGCTGCTTTGGATTGGTTTGGGTAAGACATGGATTGACCTCCTGTGGGTACTGTTGTCTGGGGTTCTCCCAGGGCTTCATAATGGGTGGCACGATAAAATTTCATGCCACCGGGATAGACCAATGCCTGGGTGAAGCCATGGCCGGCTAAAATACGGGCAGCATTGTAACCCCGGACACCGATGGCACAGAACACCACCACCGGGGCTGACCGATCCTTCCCCAGTTCCCCAAGTCGATCCCGGAGCTGGCCCAGGGGAATGTGAATGGCCCCGGGAATGGCACTAACCATACACTCGGCATCCTCCCGAACGTCTAACACGGTATATTCCGGGTGAGTTTCTAAACTGTCCCAGGGGGCAAAAGCGACCCGCCCGGTCAGCACATTTTCAGCCACAAAGCCCGCCATATTCACCGGATCCTTGGCAGAGGAATAGGGCGGTGCGTAGGCGGTCTCGATGCGGGTGAGATCCCCAATGCTTCCCCCCAGCCCCAGGACCACCGAAATGGTGTCAATGCGTTTGTCCACACCATCCCGACCAACAATTTGTGCGCCCAGAATCCGTCCCTCGGGGCGGGCGAAGAGCAGCTTAAGGGTCAACGGCGTGGCCCCGGGATAGTACCCGGCATGGCTATTCTGGGTGATGATGATGGTCTCATAATCCTTTCCCTTCACCAGGCCATCGGCCATCAAGCGTTTTTCGTTATGACCGGTAGAGGCTGCGGTTAAATCGAAGACCTTGGCCACCGCAGTCCCCAAGCTTCCGGCGTACTCACTTTTCTCCCCGGCCAAATTATCGGCGACAATCCGCCCCTGCTTATTGGCCGGGCCAGCCAGGGGGATCATCCCCTTGGAGCCATCCACCCGGTCCACCACCTCGACGGCGTCTCCCAGGGCGTAGATATCCGGGTCCGTGGTGACCATCGCCCCGTCGGTGATAATCCCACCCCGGGGTCCCACTGCCAGTTCCGCATCCACGGCCAGCTGGTTATTGGGGCGCACCCCAATGGCTAAAACCACGCCATCTGCGGCAATGTGGGTGCCATCCTCCAGTAAGACCTTGACTTTTTCGTCCATATCCTCAAATCCGGTGACGCCCATGCCCAGGTGTAGATCCACACCCTTCGCCACCAGCTCGCCCTGAACAAGCCTAGCCATTTCCAAATCCAGGGGGGCCATCACCTGGTTCAGCTTTTCTACTAAGTGTACGGTGACACCGGCTTCCCGAAGGTTCTCTGCGACCTCGAGCCCAATAAAGCCGCCGCCCACTACGACCATTTCTCCAGCACCGCCTGCCCCCAGGAGAGCTTTGATCCGATCCATATCCGGCACGGTCCACAGGGGCATGATTTTGGGATGATCGATGCCCGGCAGGGGGGGTACAATGGGGGATGACCCAGTGGCCAGCACCAATTTGTCATAGGGGACAGTGGTCGTCACCCCGGTTTCCAAATCCTTTACCTCCACTGTGTGGGCTTCCCGATGAATGGCCACCACCTCATGGCGTACCTGCACGGACACATTGTATTTCTTCTCCATTCCCTCGGGGGTGTTTAAGAGCAGGGCATCCCGGGAGGCAATCACATCCCCCAGATGATAGGGCAGCCCGCAATTGGCGTAAGAAATATACTCGCCCCGTTCGTAAATTGTAATTTCAGCTTCCTCGTCCAGACGGCGCAGCCGGGCGGCTGCACTGGCACCGCCTGCCACGCCCCCCACGATAATAATGCGTTTCCCCATGATGATATCCTCCGTTTACTCACTTTTTTTCCATTATACCGCCTGTCCCTATAATTTTCTGTGATATTATCACCAAAGTACAATTCCTTCCACCTTGATTCCACGAAAAAAGCCGGCATCCCGAAGGACACCGGCTTCCTCTTAGCACGCTTTTTTATTTCTTCGCTTCCTTGGCCGCCTGAGCTTCTGCCACGACCTTATCGGAAACCATGGAAGGAGCTTCTTCGTAGCGGACGAATTCCATTTCGAATTCCCCCCGGGCCTGGGTCATGGAGCGCAGCTCTGTGGCATACTTAAACATTTCTGCCAAGGGTGCCTCTGCCGTAATGACCTGCTTGCCGCCATCAATGGGTTCCATCCCCATAATCCGTCCCCGCTTTTTATTAAGGTCTCCCATAATGTCGCCCATGTAGGCTTCCGGCACCGTAATGGTCAGCTTGTAGATGGGTTCTAGCAGCACTGGAACCGCATCCTTCATGCCCTTGCGATAGGCCAGGGTTGCGGCCATTTTAAAGGACATTTCATCGGAGTCCACGGCGTGATAGGAGCCATCATACAGGGTTGCCCTGACGCCAGTTACAGGGTAGCCCGCCAGCACACCCTCCACCATACAATCGGCCAAGCCTTTCTCAACAGCGGGAATAAAGTTCCTTGGAACCGAACCGCCAACTACCTTATCCACAAATTCAAAGGCATCGTTGGGGTCGTTCCCTGGTTCAAAGGTGACATATACATGTCCAAATTGGCCAGATCCACCGGATTGCTTTTTATGCTTCCCTTCAGCATCCGCTTTTTTACGGATGGTTTCACGGTAAGGCACACGCATGGGTTTCAGCTCAACCTCCACCCCGAATTTTTGTTTCAGGCGATTACAGATAACCTCCAGATGCATTTCCCCTAAACCCGACAGCAGAGTCTGCTTCGTTTCATTATTCCGGTGGGAATCCATGGTCGGATCTTCTTCCTTCAAGCGATGAAGGCCAGTGGCCAGCTTATCGATGTCCGCTTTATTCTTCGCCTCAAGGGCCATGGAAATGACCGGTCTGGGCATGTCAATGGGAGGATAGACAATGGGATCTTTAGGCGTACACAGGGTATCTCCGGTGACCGTGTGGGCCAGTTTTGAGAAAGCACCAATATCCCCGGCCAGCAGAGCATCAACATCCAACTGCTTGTTCCCCCGAAGGACGTAAATATGGCCAACCTTTTCTTTGAGTTCCTTATTGGCATTATAAATCTCAGTGGTGTTTTCCAAAACACCAGACATTACTTTAAAGATGGACAGTTTGCCGACAAAGGGGTCGACGATAGTCTTAAAGACCTGAGCAGAGAAGGGTGCATCCCCATTACAAATCCGTTCGATTTCTTTTTCGTCTTTAGGATCCTTCCCAATGGCCGGTGCACTGTCTGCCGGTGAAGGTAAATAGGCGATCATCATATTTTCCAGGGTTTCCACGCCGATATTCTGAACCGCTGAGGTACATAAGACCGGGATCAAATCCCCCTCCAATACCCCGGTACGAATGCCGTAGTGAATTTCATCTTCGTTAAGCTCTTCCCCTTCGAAGTATTTTTCCATGAGTTCTTCGCTGGTCTGTGCCACGGATTCCATGATCATTTCCCGGTAAGGCTCCAACTCTTCCTTCATATCATCCGGTACTTCCACATCGAAGCAGCGGTTATCCTTCCGTTCTGAGCCCGTCATATCAACAATGTTAACCACACCGCGCATGGCTTCTCCCTCACCCATGGGCAGCTCCAGAGGGATCACCTTATTGCCAAAGGCTTCCTTCAGGCCATCCATAACTTTGGAAAACTCTGCATTTTCACGGTCCATTTTATTGACCACAATAAAGGCCGGAATATCGGCCTGGGCTAAAAGCGCCATGGCTTTTTCGGTCCCAACCTGGACACCCGCCAATGCATCAATGACGATGACGACGGCGTCCGCCACCCGGAGTGCGGCGTAAGCATCACCAATAAAATCAAAATAGCCTGGAACATCAATGAGATTGATTTTATGTCCACCATATTCCACAGGAACGATGGACGATGAAATTGAAAACATCCGCCTCTTTTCTTCAGGATCAAAATCGGCCAGGGTATTTCCTTCATCGATTCTGCCCATTCGATCCACAGCACCTGCATTAAACGCCAGCGCTTCGGTCAATGTGGTTTTGCCACTTCCTCCGTGTCCTAACAATAGGACGTTTCTGATGTTTTTGGTCGGATAAGTCTTCATGTGATTTCCCCCTTGATAGATTGCATCCCGCAGGATGCGGGATATTTAAGTGATGTCTCTATTTTAGACTATTTTAAACAATTAATCCAGAATTATTATGCTTTTTTGTAAAGGTGATTCATTTTCAATGCAGATGTAAAATGCCGAAAATAAAACAGGGCCGCACAAATGGTACGAACCCTGTTTTTGTGATTCCAACAGCTAAGCTGCTTTTTTCTTTTTATTCTTTCCGGTGACCTTGCTGATACCACTCATCACCTTGACCCCCTTGCCCACAATATCGACAACCGGGGTGATAATTTCATTGGTCAGACTATCCACAGTGCCGTGGACATCCTCCAGAATCGAGTCTGTTGTCTCTGCCATATCACTGGTTTTATCCACAATAATTTTGACATTCGAACGGTTTTCTTCCATCATCTTATTGGCCGTATCCATGGCAATGGCCAGGCTTTTGAATACCTTGACCAAATACACCGTGCCAATGACAACAGCAATGGCAATAATGAGTACCGCTACCTCCCAAAGGGTAAAACTGAGGGTGATGGTATTGGACATAGGTTATGCCTCTTCCTTATCGTCATCTGCTTCTTCCGCTTCCGTTTCAGCCTGGGGAGCTTCACCTTCCGCTTCTTCAGCATCATCTGCTGGTTCATCATCCCCATCCAGAGCCGCCAATTCTTCATTGAGTTCATCAATATCCTGATTGACCTCATCCTGGATTTCCTGGATTTTATTTTCAATTTGGGTCTTATACTGGTTTACACGGTCCGTCAATGAATCACTGGCATCCTGGAGTTGTTCTTTAAGTGTTTCGCCATATTCCACTGCCTGGTCATACATATCCCCAAAGGATTCCTGAGCCCCTTCTTTGATCCGACGTCTGGTGCTCTCTCCGGATTCTGGTGCCATCAGTACTCCCAAAGCGCCTCCAATAACCGTACCGATGAATAATCCGCCAATGAAATAACCTGTTTTACAACTCATTCCAGCTTCCTCCTCATTTTTAATATAATCTACTATACGCCGTATTCCTTTAATTTCTCATATAATTACAAGAAAAACCTAATGCCGATCCTTCTTGATCTCGCCAAAAGCAGATTCCACCAGATCAACCAAAGCCTTTAAAGCCTCACCTTCATCGTCGCCATTGGCTTCAATGCTGATGGTGCTCCCCTGGGCAATCCCGCCAGACATGATACCCATAATACTTTTGGCATTGATGCGGAGATCCCCCTTAACCACATCGATATCCGACTCAAATTTTCCGGCGGTCTGCACAAAAAGCGATGCAGGCCGGGCATGAAGCCCCGTTTGGTTAATGACCGTCACTTCTTTGCTTACCATAACTATCCTCCCCTATGAAATACTATATCCTGGATGGGCCCATTGCCCACCTCAACGTCTACTCCTAGACGATTTTGATATCCAATTCGTTTAATTTTGCCTTAATCATGGCCTGTACTTCTTCACCTGTTTCCAAATCCAGGGCTTCTTCGGCAATTTCCTTTGCCGTTTCAAAGCTGACGCTGCGAATAATTTTTTTGACCTGGGGGATGGACGGCGCACTCATGGAGAACTCGTTAAGACCCAATCCCAGGAGAACTAAAGTCGCATAGGGATCTCCGGCCATTTCTCCGCACATTCCGGTAAATTTACCAGGATAACTATCCGATGCTTCAATCACCTTACGCACCAGCCTCAAAATGGCCGGATTGAGGGGATCGTACAGATAAGAGACCGTCTGGTTCATGCGGTCCACCGCCAGGGTGTACTGGCAAAGGTCGTTGGTTCCAATGGAGAAGAAATCCACTTCCTTGGCAATAATATCCGCAGTCACCGCTGCTGATGGAATTTCCACCATGATACCAACACCAATTCCCTTATCATAAGCAATGCCTTCAGCATCCAGCTCAGCCATACATTCAGCCAGTATCCCCTTGGCCTGGCGCACTTCCCCGATCCCGGAGATCATGGGAAACATGATCTTTGCCGTACCGTAGGCCGATGCCCGGAGAATTGCCCGGAGCTGGGTTTTAAACATTTCTGGCCGTTCAAAGCACAGGCGAATGGCCCGAAGTCCTAAAAATGGATTCATTTCTTCCGGCAGTGGCAGGTAGGGCAACTTCTTATCCCCACCGATATCCAGGGTTCGGATAATGACTGCACCACCTTTAAAGGACTCAATAACGGTCTTGTAGGCTGCAAATTGCTTTTCTTCATCGGGCATGACATCACTGTCCATGTACAAGAACTCGGTGCGGTACAGGCCAACGCCTTCGCCGCCATTATTAAGGACTCCTTCGACGTCTGCAGGGGAGCCAATGTTTCCCACCAGCTCCACCCGGTGGCCATCCTTGGTCTCTGCCGGCTGTTCTTTCAGCTGGCTCAGCTCTGCCATGTAGGCCTCATAATCGGCCTTCTTCTGCTGGTATTCTGCCAATTCCCCTTCTGAGGGATCGACAATGACCTTCCCCTGAATCCCATCGACGATAACAGTCTGGCCGTTACCCACCGCACTGGTAATGTCTCCCAGTCCAAGGACCGCAGGAATTTCCAGACTCCGGGCCATGATGGCAGTATGGGATGTCCGGCTTCCAATATCTGTAGCAAAACCCTTCACCCGTTTTTTATCCATCTGAGCCGTATCTGAAGGTGCTAAGTCCTCTGCAATGATAATGGTATCTTCATCCAGACTGGAAATGTCCACATTATCAACTCCCATGATATTGTTCATGACCCGGGTTCCAACATCCCGGATATCTGCCGCACGGCCTCTGAAATAGGGATCATCCATGGCATCGAACAGATCATAGAAGCGATCGGTAACGACCTTAGTGGCATAAACCGCACTATAATGGTTTCCATTAATCTCACCGATAATACTATCCACAAATTCTGGATCCTCTAATACCATGGCGTGCGCTTCAAAGATTTCTGCTTCTTCTGCCCCCAAATCGGCGGCAGCTTTTTCTTTAATCCCTGCTAACTGGGCCTTGGACTCTGTCAAAGCCCCTTGCAAGCGGGTAATTTCTCCCTCGGTATCCGTGACCGTTGTCTCTTCAATATTGAGCTCGACCTTGGCGTATACAAATGCCGTTGCAATGGCAATACCGGATGATGCAATTATTCCTTCTTTAATCACGATACTGTTCCTCCAAATTTATATTTCTTTACGCCCTTCCAGGGCTTTAATCAGCGTTATTTCATCAATATATTCTACATCTGCACCAATGGGCATCCCCTTAGCCAGGCGGGTGACCTTTACCCCGGAAGGCGTAATCAGGTTTCCCAGATACATGGCCGTTGCTTCACCCTCTGGTGTGGGATTAGTGGCCATGATCACCTCCTCAACCCCATCCGCTGCCAGACGCTCAATAAGCTCCCGAGCCTTAATATCCTGGGGCCCGATCCCCTCCAGGGGGGAAATGACCCCGTGGAGCACATGATATACCCCTTTGTACTCCCTGGTTTTTTCAATGGCGTAGATGTCCTTCGTACTTTGTACCACACAAATTGTCTGCTGATCTCTTCCTGGATCAGAACAGATATCACAAGTCGCTTTATCCGTGATCGAAAAGCATTTGGGGCAGAGGTGTACCTTATCCTTTACTCCCATCAGTGCCTCAGACAACCCCGTAATATCGCTCTCTGGGGCATCGATTAAATGGAAGGCCAAACGCTGGGCCGTTTTTTCCCCAATCCCCGGCAACTTTCCCAGTTCGATGACCAAACGTTCGATCGCCTGGGGATAGAGTCCCACTTAGGATAACCCCGGAATGTTCAGCCCTCCGGTTAGCTTACCCATTTCATTGCCAGTCAGTTCATCCACCTTTGCCAGGGCGTCATTAACCGCTGCAACAATCAAATCCTCTAACATCTCTACGTCATCCTCATCAATGACATCGGGGTCGATGCTGACACTGGACAATAGCTTGCTTCCTTTAACTAAGACCTTCACGGCACCACCGCCAGCACTGCCTTCAATCTCTGTTTCTTCTAAGGCCTCCTGGGTACGGGCCATTTCTTCTTGCATTTTCTGAATCTGCTTCATCATATCGTTCTTCCCGGCAGGCTTAGGTCCGCCCATTCCCCGGGGAGCACGTCTTTTTGTTTTTGCCATCCAGTTCCTCCTAATTTATACAACAATCTATTTGGACAAAATTATACCATTAAACCGCCAAATAATCACTGCTTTCATTGATTTTAATCGATAATCAAGGAATTTTTTTAATTAATTTCTGTTACAGGAATTTTTTCATCACCAAGGATCGCCTGGGTTTTTTCCAGAAACGTCATTTCTTCATAATCCTTATCCACCACTTTAATGGAAAAATGTACCCTACGCCCCGCAATACCTTCCGCGATTTTCTGGAGCAAATCAATTTGATCCCCCAGCATACCCGCAGGAGCCTCTCCATCCGGGGCCATAAACTGAAGGACCAGCTCGTCCGGCCCAGCTTCACATAGACGCCCTTTTAGAAACATGCCCCGGAGCAACGGGCTAATGCCATTGTGCATGGCACGGGCGATACTATCGATATCCAGTGACCCAGAAGTTCTCTTATTCGATGATACGGGCGATTTTGCGGGTTCTTCTTTCCCCATCCTGTTTTCCTTGGACGACCGTTCCTCCTGTCCCCTTTTCACAGCGGTGCTTTCCTGGGATGCGATGGGCATTGCCACCCTTTCCGTCACCGCTGCTGGCGGTCTTTCCTGCTGTACCCTTTGTTGCTTTTGCTCCGATGCCGTGACGGCCACCCGAGGGACAACGGGCATGGGCACACATTGCTTGAGTACGCTCATCTCCAGCACCGTAGACGCCAGATCATTGTAGCGCAGCTTCTGACGATCCTCAATAAAATCGGTCACCATGGCGAAAATACGTTGGGGTGGAATCCCCTGGCATTGGCTCTTCATCTCCTGGATTTCGGACTCACCCCGGCCCAGGATATCCCCGGCCCGGCTTCCCGCAGCCATGACCACCGCCAGATTCCGCAGACAATCGATTATCTGCCCCATAAGCAATGAACTATCCGCCCCCTTCTCCCGCAGCTGTCCTAAAATGGCCAAAGCTTCGGGGGCATCCTCCTTGAGCATCGCGCCGACCAGATGACTGATCGTGTCCTCGTCTGTCAGACCCAAAAAACTGAGAACTTGCTCTGGGGATATGGGTGCATTTCCCTCCCGGATATCGATGACCTGATCCAAAATGCTCAGGGCATCCCGCATGGAGTGATCCCCCCGGCGAGCAACGATTTCCAGGGCCCCAGGCTCCATCTCAACCCCAAGGTCCTTTAAAATAGTCGCCATTTGCCCCACAATCATTTCCTGGGAAATTGGTCGAATATCATAACGCTGACACCGTGAGAGAATCGTTGCCGGCAGCTTGTTCGGCTCTGTGGTTGCCAGAATGAAAACAATGTGACTAGGGGGCTCCTCCAGGGTCTTAAGCAGGGCATTAAAGGCTTCTTTGGTGAGCATGTGAACCTCATCAATGATGTAGACCTTGTACCGCCCAATTTTAGGTGGGTATTTTACCTTATCCCGAATATCCCGGATTTCGTCCACCCCCCGATTGCTGGCCGCATCAATTTCAATGATATCCATCACGCCAGGTTTTTCAATCTCTGTACAAACGGTACAAACGTTGCAGGGATTCCCATGCTGGTTGTCCTGGCAGTTAATGGCCCGGGCAAAGATTTTCGCAATGGAGGTCTTCCCCGTTCCCCGGATGCCTGTAAAAAGATAAGCGTGTCCGACCCGATCGGAGAGGATTTGGTTTTTAAGTATTTGTGTGACAAAGTTCTGACCGACGACAGCATCAAAGGTCCGCGGTCTGTATTTACGATATAGCGCCAGATAGGCCATGGCATCCTCCAATCTTCTAGTTGTTTATTCCTATTTTAGCATAATCACCTCCCCTTTGGGGTATTAGTTTGTGTTCTGCAATTTCTTTCAGCACAATCCTGTATTAGAGCTTTACCCCCTGGGAAATATCCGGTATAATGAATAATCATACACTGGAGGTCGACGTGAAAACTTCAACCAAACATTCGATTTATGCTAAAATCACCTTATTTGCAGCTGCTTTAATCTGGGGCAGTTCTTTTTTCGTCATGAAAAATGTGGTGGATGTTTTCCCACCCAGCCTTTTATTGGCCGTCCGATTTACCATCGGCTTCGTGCTGTTGTCCTTATTTTTCTTTAAACGCCTGAAAAGCCTGAATTGGGAATATCTTAAAATTGGTGCTATCATCGGTTTTTTCCTTGCCATGGCCTACGGCATTCAGACCCTTGGTCTCACGGATACCACCCCGGGGAAAAACGCTTTTTTAACCGCGGTGTACTGCGTTATCGTTCCTTTTTTATATTGGATTGTCGATAAGCGTCGACCGGATGGGTATAATATCCTGGCTGCTTTTTTGTGCATCGGGGGGATTGGGCTGGTCAGCCTAAGCGGGGGCTTTAGTATTACCTTTGGGGATTCCTTTTCCCTACTCAGCGGATTGTTCTACGCCTTACACATTGTGGCCGTAGCCAAACTCGGCGTTGGTCGGGATATGACACTGATTACCATTTTACAGTTCGGCTATGCGGCGCTCTTCTGCTGGATCATCGGTTTGACCACAGAAACCTGGCCTGGGGTCATTCCCTCGGATTGTTTTTATCAGCTGGTTTATCTCGGAGTTTTCGCCACCACCATCGCCCTTTTATTCCAGAACATTGGCCTGAAATGGGAGAATCCTTCCTCAGCCTCCATCATTCTGAGTCTGGAATCCGTCTTTGGGGTATTGTTCTCAGTCCTTTTCTACGGCGAGCAAATGAGTGGTCGTTTATTCCTGGGCTTTTTCATCATTTTTATTGCCATTATTATTTCTGAAACAAAATTATCTTTTTTACGAAAAAATACCATAAAAAAAGACCCGATGCCTTAGCATCGGATCTTTTGATTTTTAAAGGAGATACATGGGCAATTCTTTCATTGCCTTTTTCTTAGCAGCTTCCGCTTCAGCTTTTGCCCGGGCTTCCGCCTCAGCTTTTTCTCGCGCTTCTAGTTCTGCTTTTGCTGCAGCCTCTGCTTCAGCTTTCTTCTTGGCTTCTGCTGCTGCCTTCGCTTTAGCTTCTTCGTCAGCCTTTTTCTTAGCTTCTGCCGCCGCCTTCGCTTTAGCTTCTTCGTCAGCCTTTTTCTTAGCTTCTGCCGCCGCCTTCGCTTTAGCTTCTTCGTCAGCCTTTTTCTTAGCTTCTGCTGCTGCCTTCGCTTTGGCTTCCTCATCAGCCTTTTTCTTGGCTTCTGCTGCTGCCTTCGCTTTAGCTTCTTCTTCAGCCTTTTTCTTGGCTTCTGCTGCTGCCTTCGCTTTAGCTTCTTCATCGGCCTTTTTCTTGGCTTCTGCTGCTGCCTTCGCTTTGGC
>NZ_FNOU01000027.1 GCF_900107125.1 Eubacterium barkeri | reverse complement strand
CCAGGATCAAACTCTCAATTAAAAGTTTGGCATCAGACCTCAGTCTGATGTTCTGGTTCTTACGCTTGGTTTGGTTTTTTTATAGAAGAGTCCAACCTCTTCTTTTCTCCAGCAGATCGCTCTGCTTCGGAATCTTTGGTTTTATCCAGGTTTTATGGTACTATTCTCTTTTCTATGACCTCGCTGTCGCAATTGACAACTTCTTTATTATAGCAGAAGCATTTATTTCTGTCAAGTGAATTTTGAAAGTTTTTTAAATTTTCTCAATCCTGAAGTCGTTTGCTTTAGACAGCTTATTTATTTTACCAAACCACTCTTTCATTGTCAAGCACTTTTTTAAATGTTTTTCAATGGGATGGATTTGGTGTGTCTCTCTCGAGACAGCTTATTTATTTTAGCAAACCGCATCCGCTTTGTCAACTACTTTTTTTAGTAATTTTATAGCTTTTTCGTTTTGCCATGCCCTCTTTCGATACGGCTTGTTTAGTATAAACTGTCTCGGGGGTTTTGTCAATAGCCTTATTTACTTATTTTTCAACTGGGCTGATTATTTATTTTTTCCGTAAATGAAGGAACAGATCAAGTACTGCTACTAGAATTAGCGCTCCTATAATCGACGGCACGATGGCCATACCTGCTGCTGCAGGTCCCCAGTATCCAAATAGCTTTTCCCCGACAATAGAACCAATAATCCCAGCAGCGATGTTCCCAATGCAGCCAGCTGGTAAATCCCGACTGGCGATGGCACCAGCGATCGCCCCTATAATGCCGCCAATAATTAGCACCCATAAAAGATGTCCCATTTGATCCTCCTTTGTTATACAATCTTCCACACCGTTTCGTCACCTGCAATATTCCGTATTTTGAGCCGCTTCGGCTGATTACTTGATCGGATTGTCCCATCCCACAATGTATTGAATTTTACATTATTATAGATTAGGAATCCCCATTTATCAATATGGATCTCTTCACTGCTTGTCCAAATCCCTCCATCATTCTCACAATCCAGAGCAATCATTTCGACGAGCTCCAACCCACTACTGCTCATATGAATGGCTTTATACCCCTTGTTCTTCTCTTTCTTTTTATTATAGATTTCAATACTCTTCTTTAAATGATCACTTTTAAACTGCTTTAGACGAAGTGTATACCCCTCTTGATTTTTTTCACAATGCCAAAGCGCCTCATCGGCTCGCCCTATTTGTTCGAGCACCGGTTTCAGAGTGACAAATTCCAGTCCTTCTTCCTGACAGTCAATGTTCCCCAGAAGATGATAAACTCGAATTTTAGAATATTTCTTTTTCAATGTTTTTCGAGCCTGTTGTAGTTGGCTCAGAACGGATGCTTCCAATTGGTGGCTCGATCGATCCAGCAAATTGGGGAGATAAATCGGAATCCGTTCCCCTTCCTCTAAAATTGTCCCCGCTAAAACCTTCGGCATCCCCTTCTCTTTTTGAAATTTTGGCAGCTGTGCTTTAAGCTGCTCCATGGTTTGGATTGGATTCCGATATAAGGATAGGTCATCTTCCACCCGGTAAATGGAAAAACTTCCAGTCCCTTGCTTCTTTAATCGGTCCCGGGTGACGTTAATGCTATTGATACCCACATCACAATGGATAAACCGTCGGCCGAGACGGCTTGCTGTCCCAGCGGCAACACCACTTCCGCCAAAAAAATCTGCCACGACCATTCCTTCGCCACTGGATGCCGTTATTATGCGCTCCAGCAAAGCCTCTGGTTTTTGGGTGATATAGTCCACCCGCTCACCAGCCGTTCGCCCAACCATATCAATCTCCCAAACATCCCTCATATTAACCTGGGTGTACCACCCCACATCATCCTGATACTCTTTCACATTTTTAAAACGATAGGGTTTGAATCCACGATTATAGGATTTCTCCTTCATCGGATTAAACAGATGGTGCCCTTTATTTTTGGCGTAAAGATAGAGGGTATCGTGCTTTTTCGCAAAGCTGGCCGTTGATGCACCTCCTGATTTATAGGACCAGATGATTTCATTGAGAAAATTCTGAGCTCCAAAGATATCATCCATCAATATTTTAATATAATGACAGATGTGCCAATCCAAATGGACATAAATACTGGCAGATTCACGCATAACGCTACGAATGGCCAAAAGATTTTTATACATCCATTTCAGATAATCCCCTTGTTTCCAGATATCGCTGTACATGGTTTCTTCAAAGGCTTGATGGGTATGGGGTTTCCCCCGAAGATACATACGGTTTGTATAGTGTGCTCCGCTGGCAAAGGGTGGATCAATATAAACTAAATCAACGGTCTCCCTTTTTTCCTTGAGCCAGGCACAGGCGGCAATACACTCACCATGAATCAGCATCCCCTGGGCCACATCCTTTCCCACTCGTTCTGTCAGCGTCATGTCATACAAGGGCATTCCCGGTGCCGCTGACGCCTCTGCCCGAATCCCTTCCAAATCAAATGCAGGGGCAGCATTCCCTTTAATTGGGTTCTCTTCTATATAAGGTATATATTTCACACTCTTTCCATCCTTCATATGAACTACTTTAGTATTGTACCATACTCACCACACCCTTCGCACTTCAAAAGAAAAAGGGATTCCCTTTATCGCTTTTATGCTATAATAAGGCCATGAAAGAATTATATATTGATACAAACGCTGCCGGTCAACGCATCGATCGGTATCTATTGAAGCGCTTCCCCCGGGCTTCTAAAGGATTTCTCCAAAAGATGCTCCGGAAGAAACAAATTACATTGAATCAAGGGCGGGCACAGCCCCAGACTTTTCTCAATGAGGGGGATTGCATCCAGGTTTTTTTCTCGGATGAAACCATTGACCATTTCAGCGGTACTGGCCAGAAGGTTCCTACACCGCCAATGCTGCCAAACAACACCCTCTTTGATCGTCCGATTTATGAGGATGAGCATATCCTTGTGCTAAACAAACCCCAGGGGATGTTGACCCAACCCGATGCCAGCGGAGAACCCGCACTGTCTGATTGGCTCTCTACGGCCATTAAAAATGATGGGAGGACCTTTCACCCTGCTCCTTCCAATCGGTTGGATAAGAATACCAGTGGCATCATCATGATTCCAAAGGATTACCCAACCCAAAAGCTGGTGAATACTGCTATTCGTTCCCGTAGTATTTTAAAGGAATACCTCGCCTTGGTCAAGGGAACCATTGCACCATCCCTTACCCTTCAGGATCAACTCGTAAAGGATGGTGCCACAAATCGGGTGACCATCGGGGCAGGGGAGGAAGGTGTATCTGCCCACCTCAGCTGTGTCCGTATCGCCAGTAACCAGGATACCAGCCTGGTCTGTATCCGATTATTCACCGGACGGGCCCATCAAATCCGGGTACAGCTTGCCGCGGCCAATCATCCTATCATCGGTGATCCCAAATACGGTCATCGCACTGTCAACAAGGCTTTTTTAGAGCGATATGGACTTCGGCGACAGCTCCTTCATAGTGTGCATTACGCCATCCCTGACTTAAACTACGATTTTAAAGCACCCCTTCCCCAGGATTTTCAATCAATTTTGAAAGATTTGGGTTATACGGAGGTGGACTGATGGGCTATTGGCACTCCCGGGGCCTCCGGGGAAGCTATCTGGAAGACTGTATCAACCAATCCAACCAGCTCTACTTAGATCAGGGGCTGGCGGTGGTTCAAAAGCTGCCAACGGCCATTAAGCCCGTGGAATTGGATAAAGAGCGTGGCACCATCAAGTTAGCTTACTTTGACGAAAAAAGTACCGTGGATTATATGGGAAACGTACAGGGCATCCCTATTTGCTTTGATGCCAAGGAAACGAACCTCAAACGGCTACCCATTTCAAACATCCACGCCCATCAGATTGAATTTATGGATGCCTTTCAACGTCAGGATGGTCTGTCCTTCCTCATTGTCTTTTTTAAGCAGCTGGACGAAGCTTATCTCCTCCCCTTTGAAAGCCTCAAGCCCTATTGGGACGCTGCCCAAAAGGGAACCGGGCGAAAGTCCATTCCTCATGCCGCTTTCGATCCGCAATTACGGATTCCTGCCCAGGGGAATTTACTCATCCATTACTTAGACGCGCTAAATACCTATCTTAATTTACGAAAGGATTTATGATTATGAAAAAAATCGCAAGCTTTACCGTTAACCACATTGATCTCCTTCGGGGGATCTACGTTTCCCGTAAGGATTATTGTGGTGATGATTGTATCACCACCTTCGACATTCGGATGAAGGAACCCAATCGTGAGCCGGTATTGAATACCGCAGAATCCCATACCCTTGAGCATTTAGGGGCAACCTATCTCCGGAACGATCCTGAACGCTCCAATCAGATTGTTTATTTCGGACCCATGGGCTGCCGGACCGGTTTTTATTTGCTGATTAAAGGGGATCTCATTTCCCGGGACATTGTTCCCTTGGTTACGGAGCTCTATCGCTTCATGGCAGATTTTGAGGGAGAAATTCCCGGTGCAGCTCCCCGGGACTGTGGCAATTACCTGGATATGAATCTGCCCATGGCCAAGTATGAAGCCCAGAAATTCTTAGATGAAGTCCTCGATAACATCACCGAGGATCATCTCATTTACCCCGAATAAGATGGCGACACAAACTTCCAACCGGATTGCCCACATCGGCATCATCGTTGAAGATAGCGGGGCTGTGGAACGTCTCAATGCGACCCTCCACCAATATGCCCCTTATATTATCGGACGGATGGGCATCCCCTGTCCAACCCACGGCGTGTCCGTTATCAGTGTCATTTTAGATGCTCCAGCAGATATCATTAGTGCTCTGTCTGGAAAATTAGGAATGTTAAAGGGGGTTGGTGCCAAAACCCTCTATGCTAAGGTTTCACAATAAAAGAAGCCCCTTTCAGATTCAATCCTACAATCTGAAAGGGGCTTCTTTTATTATTTCTTTTTACCCTGATCCGGTGCTGGCTTATCTCTCCCCAGCATCTTATCAAAGGCACGTTCCAGTATATCCTTCTTAGGCTTCGATTCAAACACCTTTGTGGCCTTATTAATTTTCGATGCCATTTCCCGGGCTTCCTTTAAAGTCCCTTCCTCAGCATTCGGTAAAAGTGCGCTCCATTCCCGAAAAAGCTTTCCATTGGCGGTAAAACCTTCATAGTTTAAGCCAAGGACATGGAATTCATTGTCACCATTTTCATGGAACTTTACCTTTGCCCGACAGCGATCCCAGCGATGATACCGCCCCATGGTATAGGCCTCATTGACTGCGATAATCGAACAGTAAGGCTTTTCTGCCGCCCGAAAGCGAAAGGCATTGGGCGCAATGAGCACGAAGATGGCCGCCGTCAAGGTAAAAAACCCACCAAAGAAGAAAGCAAAGTTCCTCGATTCTGGGCTCAGAAGAAAATATAAGGCGACTGACAGTGCAATAATACCTCCCCAAAGAATCAAGAAACGCTTTCGACTGGATTTCTTCTGAATGGCTAGCAGCTCACCAATGAAGCTATTGTACAAATCTTCATCATAATCCCATCGCAGCTTTTCCTCATCACTGGCCATAAAAGCCTTGAACTGTGCCGACCGTCTGGCATAATAAAAGATCCAGCAAAGGGCAAAGATGATAATGGCAATACCAAAATAATTACAGTAAAATTGATAGGCCCCCAGATCAACCAGCATACCAGGCACGAAAATCAAAAGCACCCCCATGACAACGCCCACAATCCCCAAAATAATGTTCATTTGATTTGGATTTTTAATCTCTTGCAATTCAAATAATCCTCCTGTTTCTAAACATGTGTTTTTATATTATAACAAATAATTGCTAAAATGGGGCAACAAATTATGAAGCATTGCTTTTTCTTAATGATATAATGTTTACATACGAGGAGGGCACTATGATAAAAGGACAGATCATCACACCAGAACATGAACGGGTTTACCACTATACTACCGGGGAATCCCATAAATATTTAGGGCATTACTACAATCTATCGGTACATCACACGAACTTAGAGCCCCGGGTCCAAATTCTCGGAGAAAATATTGTATTGGAATGTAACCAACCCAATAACCGGGAGCATAAAGAATTCATACTGGATATGTGGTACCGGGACCAGGCCCGGGAGAAATTCGTACCCTTGCTGGCAGATGCTGTTGTAAAAGCAGCACCTTATAAACTTCAGCTTCCCCAACTCAGAATCTATCGCATGCTCAACCGTTGGGGCTCTTGTTCCCCCAAAAGCAAAATCCTGATTCTTAATCTTGAGCTTATTAAAGTCCCTGAGTTCTGTATTGAGTACATCGCACTTCATGAGATGCTCCACTTTCGCTATCCCAGCCATGATTTTGGTTTTTCTTCTGCACTGGGGACCCTCATGCCGGATTGGCATAAGCGGGAAGATTTCCTCAATCAGTGGTATCCGATTTAAGAATTCATTAAGTTTTTAGCATGGTACAGTACGTTACTCTACAATTTCGTTCCTTTTCCCAGATAAAAGGACCTTGTTTTGCAAGTCAGGCATTACGGTGTTGCATCCTGAATTTCTTTTTAGAAAAAGAGCCTTTTACGGTGGTCAAACCTCTGAGAACGTGTTACACTATGGGCACCAATGAAGATTACCTCAGAAAGGATCAAATAAAATGAATAATGATACACGTGGCATCAGCCAGGACTTAATGGCCGCCATCTTTAATACCAGTGAATTTCGAAAATATTCCCACGATTGCCGCCAAGATATTGTGGAGGCCCTAAAGGATTATCAGTTCAATACACTTTTGGATTTAGACTGTGGGTCGGGCTTGATGTTAGAGCAAATCTTCGAGGCCTTTCCGCTGATTACAGCCAACGGCTTTGATTATTCCCTTGAACGTCTGGCTGGAGCCAAAGAACGTCTGGCTGATAAGGATGTTACCCTAAACTTCGGTAACGCAAAGCAGCTTCCCTACAAAAAAGACTCCTTCGATATGGTGGTCAGCACCTCAACCTTCCACCACTATCCCTATCCCCATGACGTTCTGGAGGAAATTCACCGCGTCCTCAAGCCCAAAGGCACGCTCATCATCTGCGATACTTACCTGAACGCGGCCATGCGCTACTTAAACATTGTCAGCCGCCCCATCAATGAAGTAACAGATATTCGGATGTACAGCGAAAAGGATATCTGGCAAATGCTTGGTAAGGCCGGATTTACGGGCATCCAATGGAAAAAGCTCAACAAATATACCTATATGGCTAAGGCCGATGCCTCTAGCGTATTAAGTGCCTAAATAAAAAAGAGCCCAAACGGCTCTTTTTTATTACCCCTGTTATAAATTCTCAAGATAACGGATGGCAGATACCCCTGCTATGGCACCATCCGCTGTGGCTGTGACCACCTGGCGCAGCATTTTCTGACGAACATCCCCTGCGGCAAAGATTCCAGGAAGTCCTACAGACATTTGTTCATCGGTTATAATATACCCCCGGTCGTCCAACGTCAAATCATCGGCAAAAACATCACTATTAGGCTTCTGACCCACAAAGATGAAAACACCATCCACTGGCAGCTTTTGGCTTTCCCCTGTGTTAACATTCTTTAACGTCACCCCGGAAACTAAACCATCCCCATCAATGGATTCCACAATACTGTCCCAAACAATATCAATTTTGTTGTTTGCCATCGCTCGATCTGCCAAAATCTTTGTCGCCCGGAGGGCATCCCTGCGATGGATGACCGTCACCTGGGATGCAAATTTAGTTAAGTATAAGGCCTCTTCAATGGCGGTATCCCCTCCCCCAACAACTGCCACATGACGGTTTCGGAAAAAATTGGCATCACAGGTGGCACAGTAGGAAACCCCCATACCCCGGTATTCCTGCTCCCCAGGACACCCCAGGAGCCGAGGTTCTGCCCCACTGGCAACAATAACGCATTGGGTTGTGATGGATTGATCCCCCACACTGACAACATAGCCCTCTGTGGTTTTAGCCAAACTTCTATACTCACCGGTCATAAAGGTTACGCCGAAGGACACACACTGTTCCCGCATACGCTCGGTTAAGGATGGTCCCGTTGTTTCTTCCGGAGCTCCGGGATAGTTTTCAATCTCCCAGGTGGTAACAGCCTGACCACCAATCGCCCCTTTTTCCAGAATTAATGTATTCAGCTGTCCACGGGCAGCATAAATCCCAGCACTTAAACCAGCGGGACCGCTTCCAATAATGATTACGTCATATTGCATTAGAAAATGACCTCCTCAATTTTATTGATATTCCGTTCGCTGCGCATGCTCAGGATATCCTGGGCAACATTGGCCGCATGATCCCCCACACGTTCAACATTCGCCAGTAAATCTAAGAACAATACCCCACTATAAGCTTTACATTCCCCTTTATTCAGACGACGCATATGGGCATCCTTGAGATTGCGGGTCATCTTATCAATTTCATCCTCTTCCACCAGAACCTGATCACATAATTTTGGATCTTCAGTCTCTAAAATTTTAACCACATTTTCCAGGGTATGGCTGGTATACACCATGATCTCTTCAATTTCACCTCTGGCATCATTGCTTAAATCAATTTTCTCCCGAATCTTCATCTCTGCCAGCTCCGCAATATTTTCAGCATGATCACTGATCCGTTCTAAATCGTGGGCGCCCTTCAGATAAAAGGCTAAGCGGTCATTTTCTATCTGAGAAATATTCATATTCGAGAGACGGACTGTATAATCGATGATACCATGCTCAAATTCATCAATGCGCTCTTCCCGCTCATACACCTTTTCAATGGCTTTTTCATCATTGTTCATCACAGCATCATGGGCCGTTTTAAAATTCTTACGGGCCATATCACTGAGACGAGTAACCTCTTTCCCCACCTGGCCAATGGCCACAGAGGGATTATTCAGGAGGCGTTCATCCAGCTGTAATCCCTTTTCCTCTTCACCCGTTGGGAAAACACGTTCCAGAAAATGGACGAAGTAGTTAATAATGGGGATCAGAACGATGGTATTGGCCACATTAAAGAAGGTGTGGGACATGGCAATCTGTCTGGCCACATTGGGAACCATGGCCCCGGATTCGCTGGTCATATTCCCGGAAATATTAACAATAAATTCATAAATGGGGTTCACCGTCATAGTGGCATCCATAACCCCCAGCAATAGCATCACCCAGATTGCACCAAAGATATTGACAAACAAATGAATGAAAGCCGCATTTTTTGCCGCTGTGCTTGTGCCGATACTCGAAAGCAGTGCCGTCACGCAGGTCCCAATATTGGTCCCAATCATCATGGGGATACAGATTTGAATGGCCCCTGTTCCTGTGACCCCTGCAAAGACCCCGGAAATTGCCAGTGCCTGGAGTAAGCCCAGGGTCGCACCAGAGCTTTGCATAATCCCGGTAATCACCGTCCCAATAAGCAGGCCCAGGAAGGGGTTGCGCCCATAGGTGGTTAACCATTCGATGAATACTGGACTATCCTTTAAGGGCTTCATGGTGGTACTCATGGTGCTGACTCCAAAGAAGAGAATCCCAAATCCTAAAATAATACTTCCCAAATCCCGGGTGCTCTTCCTTTTGGCAAAAAGGGCCATAAAGGTACCAATACCGATAAATAAAGGTGCCACTGCATCCACATTGAAAGCAATGAGCTGAGCCATTACAGTCGTCCCAATATTTGCCCCCAAAATAATCCCAGCCGCCTGGGTTAAGCTCATAAGCGATGCGTTGACAAAGCCCACGACCATAACCGTCGTGGTACTGGAGCTTTGAACCATGATGGTCACCACAATCCCCACAAGGATTGCTTTGAAGCGGTTATTCGTCAGCACCTCCAACAGATGCTTCATTTTGTTCCCCGCAACAATCTTAAGTCCTTCGCTCATCAGGTGCATCCCGTAAATGAACATACCCAGGCCGCCAAAGAGGCCCAATAGCATTCCAATCGTCATCTTTAAAATCTCCTATGTAGTTCCTTTAATTCCTCAATTTTTACAAATCACGGATATAGTCATTTTAACACTACTGCTCTCATTTTAAAACAAGAAATATTATAATATTTTCATGTAAAATAATCCGGGATAAAGTATGCATAAAATCTGAATCTATGTTAAAATAAGAAATTATGAATATTGCAGAGGAGGACGCGAATGTCTAGCTTTTCAATGAGTGAAATTGTCAGCCTTGCCAAAATGAGAGGTATTGTATTCCCAGGATCTGAGATCTATGATGGTCTTGCCAATAGCTGGGATTACGGCCCCATCGGCGTGGAGATGAAAAATAATGTTAAAAAGGCCTGGTGGAAGAAATTCATCCAGGAATCCCCCTATAATGTCGGTCTGGATGCCGCCATTTTAATGAACCCCAGAACCTGGGTGGCCTCAGGCCATGTCGGTGGCTTCAATGATCCCTTGATGGATTGTAAAGCCTGTAAATCCCGTTTTCGGGCCGATAAGCTTTTAGAGGATTACTTCCAGGAAAAGGGTGAAGAAGTCATCGTCGATGGCTGGAGCAAGGAACAGATGGAGGACTACATCCGGGATAACAACATCGTCTGTCCCGAATGCGGAAAGGCTGATTTTACAGAAATCCGCCAGTTCAACCTGATGTTTAAAACCTTCCAGGGCGTCACCGAAGACAGCGCCTCGGAAATTTACCTTCGTCCGGAAACCGCCCAGGGGATCTTCGTCAATTTCAAGAATGTCCAACGGACCACCCGGAAAAAGATTCCCTTCGGTATCGGCCAGGTGGGGAAATCCTTCCGAAACGAAATCACCCCTGGAAACTTCATCTTCAGAATCCGGGAATTTGAACAGATGGAGCTGGAATTCTTCTGCGAACCCGGTACAGACCTCCAATGGTTCGCCTATTGGAAGGATCAATGTAAAAAATGGCTCTTCGACCTGGGTATGAAGGAAGAAAATATCCGTTTCCGGGATCATGAGCAGGAAGAGCTCTCCCATTACTCCAATGCCACCACCGATGTAGAATACCTCTTCCCCTTCGGTTGGGGTGAACTCTGGGGGATTGCCGATCGTACGGACTTCGACCTGACCCAGCATCAGAACGAATCCGGGAAAGATCTGCGCTATCAGGACCCCATCACCAACGAAAAGTATATTCCCTACTGCATTGAGCCCTCTCTGGGCGCCGATCGGATGTTTTTGGCCTTTTTATGCAATGCCTTGGAAAAGGAAGAACTGGAAAACGGCGATGTCCGCAACGTCATGAAGATTCATCCCGCCTTATCCTGCTTTAAAGCGGCCGTTCTGCCACTGTCCAAAAAGCTGAGCGAAAAAGCCACTGAGGTTTACAGCGAGCTGGCCAAATACTTCAATATCGATTATGATGAAGCTGGCAGCATCGGAAAGCGCTATCGCCGTCAGGATGAAATCGGAACGCCTCTGTGTATCACCGTTGACTTTGATACCCTGGAAGATGAGGCCGTTACCATCCGGGATCGCGACACCATGGAACAGGTTCGCCTGCCCATTGCTGAGTTAAAAGCATACATCGATAATAAGATCATGTTCTAAAGGATCAACCCCAAGCACCGTTACTCTATTACTCAGAGAAACGGTGCTTAATTTTAGGCTTAATAGACGACAATCGTATAGGCTGCCCTTAAAACGTCCCCGGGTGCTGCCACCAACACGCCGGGTTTTTCCATCAGCTCCCCTGTAAAGCCCACATCATCCGTCCGACCAATCCAAGGCTCCAGGCAGATAAAGGGAGCTCCAGGCTTTGACCAGATTCCAAAATTCGGGAATCCCGGAGCACTTAATGCCACCAGAGGCGTCCCATCTTTTTTTCTCAAAATAACCTCATCAAATTGAGCACCATCAAAGATTCGGGCATCCTTGGCAAAAAAAGCATCACTGAGAGAATAACAGCCATCCTGAAGTGGCATTGGATGAACATCTCTGGGATTTGGATGGCCCTCTATCGGATCAATCAGTAAATATTTAAGCTCCTGCTGCCCCGGAAAATCCAGGACATACCCTTCCTTTCCATCTTCTTCCTCTAAAGCAAAGGCTGGGTGACCGCCAATGGTAAAGGGCATTTCCCCATCTCCGGTATTCTCTACCCGCCAAATCACCACCAAGGACTCCCCTTCCAGCCGATGCGTTACCTCCAGTTTAAAATGGAAGGGATAGCATTCACGGGTGCTGGTATTATCCGTGAGCAAATGCGTCACTTCATGATCCGATTGATACGTGCACACAAAATTCATATCCCGGGCAAAACCGTGGCGGGGCATGGGATAAACCTGTCCCAGATGCCGATATTGCCCTTGGTAATGGGCACCAACGCAGGGAAAAAGGAGGGGTGCCCGTCGGGCCCAATGGGCGGGGTCACCCTTCCATAAAACCGATCGTCCGCCTTGCTTATCCTGTATCTCCTTGAGCTCCGCACCGTAATCCGCTACCACTACCCGCAAGCGATCATTTTCAATACTATGTTGAACCATTTTCTCTCCTTCCAACACTCCTATAATTGATCTTCCCAGTCCGGGTAACGCTGTTCTCCGACCCGTTGATCTCTAAAGATTGGCTTGATGTCTAAAACCGGCGTCCCATCAAAGGCATCCAGTCCCTTCACCGTCAATCTATTTTCCTCGATGGATAAGAGCTGCACATCCGTCATACCAATGCCATTGGGGCGATTGGGCGTCCGGGTAGCATATAATCCCACCAAGGGAAGGTTTTGTCGTCCCCGGGGATGGCATTTTAAACGAGTCACCGGGTCCATTTCTTCAAATGGACTTTGGCTAAAACTAAAAACAATCCGGATATGTGAAAATTGAATCAGGCTTTCCAGCCCAGGAATCAGCGCTTTATCCAATGCAATGGTGCTAATCACCTCCCCCCAACTGTCCGACCGACGCACGATGCCGTCATTTTTTACCACACCGATGGGGTGCATCACAATGGGTTCGTCTTCTTTTCCTTCCGGACTGGCTGCCTCCACCAATGCCTTAAAAAGGGCCTGGCTTCCCTTATCTTTTTTATAATTAAATTCCGGGTGCCACTGAACCGCCCAAACAAAGGACTGTGTCGGCATATAAACGGCTTCTATTAAACCGTCGGGAGAAACCGCCATGGGCCTTAAATTCGGTGCCAGGGTCGAAATCCCTTGGTGATGATAACTGTTCACAGGGTAATCTTCCACCCCAAAGAGCGTAGATAAGGGCGTTTTGGGCAAAATACGAACGTTGTGGACCGTTACATCATAGGGTGGTTTCATCTGATGACCGATATCGGAAGGATGCTCTTGCCCTAAATCCTGGTACAGCTTTCCGCCATAGAGGGCATTCAGCAATTGAATCCCCCGGCAAATTCCCAAAATGGGCTTATCAAGGGCCACTGATTTCTTTAATAAATAGCCTTCCATGACATCCCGGGTTTCACAAATTTCACCGCAATCCCTTGACATTTCTTCCTGATAAACCGCCGGTGCCACATCCTGTCCCCCGGTAAAAAGAAAGCCATGGCAAAGGCTTAAAAACGTGTTTAACACTCCCTCATCCTGGGTGAGCGGCAAAACCAAGGGCGTGGCACCCGCTGCCATTAATCCGTCTAAATAGCCCGGCAACATCCAAAGACTGTCTTTTTCCTGATCGTATAATGGGGTTACACCAATAATGGGACGCATGTTATCCTCCTCAAAAAATTTAATTTTTTTTTATTATACCACACCCGGTTTTAAGTCATAAAAAAAACGGCCATTGACCGTTACTTATTGTGTGGCTTCATCATTTTCAGAGTAAAACCTAACCTCGAAATAACAAAAAGCCCAGCTGTCACAAAGTGACAAGCCGGACTTTCTAAAATACCGATACAATTAACGCTTGCTAAACTGAGGCGCACGACGGGCTTTTTTGAGACCGTATTTCTTACGTTCAGTCATACGTGAGTCACGTGTTAAGAAACCAGCACGCTTGAGTTCTGGTCTTAAATTAGCATCTGCTTCCAACAACGCACGGGAAATACCGTGACGGATGGCACCGGATTGACCGGTAAAGCCACCACCGAATACATTGACGATCACATCAAAGCTCCCGATGGTATTGGTTAAAACTAAGGGCTGTTTTGCGACCATCTTTAAGGTTTCCAGTCCAAAGTAATCATCAATATCGCGGCCATTGATGATGAACTTGCCTTCGCCGGGCAGTAAACGTACTCTGGCCACAGAGGTTTTTCTTCTACCTGTTCCGAAATATTGTACTTTCGCCATTCTTAATTTCCCTTTCTACTAAACTTCCAAAGCTTCAGGCTGCTGTGCGGCATGGGGATGATCCGGACCGGCATACACCTTTAACTTCTTCATGACGGCATCGCCCAGCTTATTGTGGGGGACCATGCCTCTAACGGCCTTGTAAACCAAAAGATCCGGTTTTTCCTGTAAGAATTTACGGTATTTGGTTTCCTTCAGTCCGCCGGGATGACCGGAATAGGTCTTGTACAATTTCTGGTCTAATTTATTACCAGTCATAACAATCTTATCCGCATTCACAATGATGACGAAGTCACCACAGTCGACATGGGGGGTGAAATACGGTTTATTCTTTCCTCTTAAAATGGTTGCAATTTCGGTTGCCAGACGACCAAGGACCTTGCCTTCTGCGTCTACGACGAACCATTTGCGTTCGATTTCTTGAGATTTAGCCATTTTTGTGGCATTTGCATTCATCTCAGGCTCCTCCTATATTGAGTAGTTATTTTTTTCTTATTGATGGATGACCAGCAAAAGTGGGAGGTTGCCAGTCGTCGTTTATATGCTGTACCGGGGCAAAGGGTACAATAACGTCCATCGTTAATTCTAGCTTAACTGACAACAATTGTCAAATGATTATTGTGAATAAATCACTTTTTTTAACATGAGCCCCTGGGCCGGTGCCGTCATTCCCCCCAGCTCCCGATCCCCACTGGCAATAATTCCCGGGATTTCCCCGGATTTTATCTTACCCATTCCCACCGATACCAAGGTACCGGTAATGATGCGGACCATGTTGTATAGAAAACCATTGCCCTGGAAAGTCAGCCGGATGAGGGGTCCTGCGGACTGGATCGAAAGAGCATCAATTTGACGTACCGTGGATTTCACACTGCTTCCTGTGGACATAAAGCCTCTAAAATCATGCTCCCCTAAAAAAGCTGTTGCAGCACTTTTCATGGCAGCCAAGTCCAACGTTTCACGAATATGCCAGGAATAATCCCAGTAAAAGGGGCTTTCAATGGGGGCGATGTACAGGGTGTACGCATAAATTTTACCGATGGCACTATACCGGCTATGGAATTCCACTGGTACAAGCTGGCTTTCAACCACCCGGATATCCCTTGGAAGCTTGGTGTTTAGAGCCAGAGAAAAACGTTCTCCTGGAATCCGGGAGGCTGTGGTAAAATTGGCCACCTGCCCCTCGGCGTGGACCCCCGCATCGGTACGCCCGGCGCCGTAGAGCTTTACCGTCTCCCCGGTAACCTGACCTATTGCATCCAAAAGCGCCTCTTCAATGGAAGGGGCGTTTTTTTGAAACTGCCAGCCGGCGTAAGCAGTGCCTTTATAGCTTATTGTGAGTTTAATGTTCCTCAACACTACCACCGCCCTTATACCGAAAAGGGGAAAGGAAGGGGCCAGGTGATAAACCGGGAATAGATCAGAATTCCCGTAAAGGCAAAAAGGATGATGAAGGTAATGGTGTCTGCCTTTGTAAAACGCAACTGATTCATCCGGGTACGGTTTTCCCCGCCCCGATAACACCGCGCTTCCATGGCAGTAGCCAATTCATCCGCCCGACGAAAAGCCGATACAAACAGGGGCACCAGAATGGGTACCAGGGCCTTTGCTCTTGAAATCAAATTCCCGGATTCAAAGTCGGCTCCTCTGGCCTTTTGAGCCTTCATGATCTTGTCCGTTTCTTCCATCAGTGTTGGAATAAACCGCAAAGCGATGGACATCATCATTGATAATTCGTGGGCATATCGTCTCACAAAGGGAATCCCCTTGATACAAAACTCCATTCCATCGGTTAAATCGATGGGAGAGGTCGTTAAGGTCATGATGTTCGTCCCAATAATGAGGAAAATCAAACGCAGGGCCATATAGGTTGAGTTGCAAATCCCTTCTGCAGTCAGGGTAAATGGACCAAAAGAGGCCACCGGCGTACCCGGAGTCATAAAGAGGTTGAGGACCACCGTGAGCAAGATAATCAAAACCAGAGCCTTAAGCCCCTTAAAAATGTACCCCAAAGGAATTTTGCTCATTAAAATAATCGCGGCTAAGAAGATGAAGGCAGCCAAATAGCCCCAAAGATTGCTCAGGACAAAGAGTAGAATAATGTAGGCAAAGGTGAAGATAATCTTTGTCCGGGGATCTAAGCGATGAATGACGGAATCTGCCGGGTAATATTGGCCAATGGTAATATCTTTAAACATGGGTGTCCCCTTCCATTACCCTCAGGATTTCGGCCTGGGCTGCTTCTACCGTGAAAATATCTTGACGGATATCCGGGAACCTTTTAGCAAGCTCCCGCATGAGGTAGGTTACCTCTGGCACTGCTAATCCAATGGATTCCAGGGTATCAATTTCGGTAAAAACCTTGGCCGGTTGATCAAAAAAGACAACAGACCCCTGATGCATCACCAGGATTTTATCTGCTAAACGCCCCACATCCTCCATACTGTGTGATACGAGGATAACGGTAATGCCTTTTTCCTGATGGAGCCTTTGAATCTGGGAGAGAATTTCATCCCGTCCCCTAGGGTCTAAGCCTGCTGTTGGCTCATCTAAGATTAAGACCTGGGGCTCCATGGCCAGTACCCCGGCAATGGCAACCCGACGCATTTGCCCTCCGGATAACTCAAAGGGTGACTGCTCCTTAACCGCATCGTAATCCAGTCCGACCATTTCGATGGACTGACGAACCCGAGTGATAATTTCTTCCTCGGATAGACCCAGGTTTTTAGGACCGAAGGCAACGTCCTTAGCGACGGTCTCTTCAAAGAGCTGGTGCTCTGGGTATTGAAAAACTAAACCGATATTATGGCGAAGCTTAACCATGGATTTTCGATCCTCTTTAAAAATATCCTTCCCATTAAAGAGTACTGATCCAGCCGTTGGGGTTAATAACCCGTTGAGATGCTGAATCAGGGTCGATTTACCCGAGCCGGTATGCCCAATCAGCCCAATGAATTCGCCATCCTCAATGCGGCAGTTAATATCTTTTAGGGCAACGAATTCAAAGGGAGAGCCTTTGGAATAAACATGCTCTAAATTTACGATTTCTAAAGGCATAGGGCACCTGCCATTTCTTCAATATGTAAAAGATCATCGGGAATATCCAAGCCGCTTTCCCGGAGCAGGAAGGCTAATTCTGTCATTTGGGGCACATCCAGGCCGATGGCCTTCAGCGCCGTCACCTGGCGAAATATTTCCCGGGGTGTTCCTTCCATGACAACCTGTCCCCCATCCAATACAATAATGCGATCCGCATCGATGAGCTCTGTCATGTAATGGGTAATATGCAGCACCGTCATCCCTTTGTCCCGATTGAGTGTCTTAATGGTTTCCATGACCTCTCGGCGCCCTGATGGATCAAGCATGGCTGTGGGCTCGTCAAAGATAATGCATTCTGGCTCCATGGCTAAAATACCGGCAATGGCGATGCGCTGCTTCTGACCCCCGGATAATTGATGGGGCTTTTGTCTGCGATACTCCCCCATGGAAACCGTGGCCAGGCATTCATCCACCCGACGACGGATTTCAGTGGGCTCCACACCCAGGTTTTCCGGTCCAAAGGCCACATCCTCTTCAACAATGGTGGCCACCAGCTGATTATCGGGATTTTGGAAAACCATGCCAGCGGTTTGACGGATATTCCAAAGATTTTCTGGATCCCTGGTATCCATCCCTTTAATGAGGACCCGACCCTTTGTGGGCAGGATAATCGCATTAAGAAGCTTTGATAAAGTCGATTTCCCTGATCCATTGTGACCGATGATACCGACGAATTCCCCGGGGGCGACAGTAAAATCCACTCCCCGCAGGGCGGTGGTATCTTCTTCTTTATTCTCTTCATTTTTAGGATATTCGTACCCTAAATCCCGTACCTCGATCAAATTTTCCATAAGTGTTCTTTCTAATGATGGTTATATTGGAAAAGGGGAGATTTAACCCTTCCAGGCTAAACCTCCCCCATGGTGTATTAGACCAATTCTATTACAGCCAATTCGGCATTGTCGCCTCTGCGTGGTCCCATTTTGTAAATGCGGGTATAGCCACCTTGACGTTCTTCGTACTTTGGTGCGATTTCGTCAAATAAGCGAACAACTACTTCTTCCTTGGTAATATAAGCGAGAGCCTGACGTCTTGCGTGCAGATCCCCTTTCTTCCCTAAGGTTACCATTTTGTCAGCCATGCGTCTCAGTTCCTTCGCACGGGTAACCGTGGTTTCAATCTTGCCGTGTTCGAGCAGAGCAGTTGTTAAATTACGTAACATCAATTTTCTCTGATCAGTGGGACGGCCTAATTTTCTATTTCCAGCCATTACACAATTACTCCTTTGTCTTCTCTTCTGGACTTAAAGACAGACCGATTTCAGAAAGCTTATGCTTAATTTCGTTGAGGGATTTACGGCCCAGGTTCCGGACCTTAATCATATCCTCTTCTGTCTTCTGTGTCAGTTTTTCAACAGTATCGATATTCGCTCTCCGCAGACAATTACTTGAACGAACGGATAACTCCAATTCTTCAATAGACATCTCGCGGATGCGCTCTTTCTCGTTTTCTTCTTTTTCCACCATGATTTCGACATTGCTGGTGGCGTCTGTCAAGTCGATGAAAAGATTCAAATGCTCATTCATCACCTTGGCTGATAAGGATAGCGCATCCTCTGGAGAGGTTGTTCCATCAGTCCAAACCTCTAAAGTAAGCTTGTCAAAGTCCGTCACCTGACCAACTCGGGTGTCCTCTACCCGGAAAATAACCTTCCGGATTGGGGAGAAATTAGAATCAAGTGGCAGGGTGCCAATGGGCATCCCCGGATACTTATTCTTTTCTGCTGAAATATAACCCCGTCCTTGTTCAAGACGGATTTCCATATTCAACACACCATCCTTTGCTAAAGTGGCAATGTGCATATCAGGATTGATGATATCGACGTCGGCATCGCCAATGATGTCACCAGCTGTAACTTCACCTTCACCAGATGCTTCAATTCGAACGGTTTTGGGCTCATTGACGTGCATAACTGCACACAATCCCTTAAGATTGAGAAGAATTTCAATAACATCTTCTTTAATCCCAGGAATCGTCGAAAATTCGTGGAGCACGCCATCAATTTTAACATTGGTGACGGCAACACCTGGTAATGAAGAAAGCATGATCCGCCGCAGGCAATTTCCCAGGGTCGTACCATAGCCTCTTTCCAGGGGTTCAACGACGAACTTACCGTAAGTATCATCATCTGATTTATCTACAATATCGATAATCGGTTTTTCAAATTCGATCATAAAATCGTGACCCTCCTATAATTTAATACTATTATCCATAACGCGAGGGTTAAATTCTCAAGGTCATTGATACCCTTACTTAGAGTATAATTCAACGATGAGATGTTCAGCAATTTCAACATCGATATCTTCACGTGTTGGCATGCCAACCAGTTTACCGCTTAAATTATCTAAATCTGCAGATAACCAGGGCACGATGACGTGGTTTTCAGTGGTTTCCACGATACTTTTGAACTTCGGTGATTTTTTACTTTTTGCCTTAACTTCAATGGTATCGCCTTCCTTCATTAGGTATGAAGGAACATTGACAATGCTACCGTTGATTAAGAAGTGTTTGTGTAAAACCAATTGACGGGCTTCCTTTCTGGAAGTCGCCAGGCCTAAACGATAGACCACATTATCTAAACGGGTTTCCAGGATGGAAAGTAAGTTTTCCCCTGTGATGCCCTTCTGTTTTTCAGCTTTATCAAAATAGCCGCTGAACTGTCTTTCCAGCACGCCATAAATCCGTTTGACCTTTTGTTTTTCACGGAGCTGCAGGCCATATTCTGAAGCCTTGGAGCGTCTCTTCCCGTGTTGACCCGGAGGGGTCGGTCTCTTTTCAAAGGCACATTTGTCCTTTGAATAGCATCGTTCACCTTTTAAGTATAATTTCATGCCCTCGCGTCTGCATTGACGGCATGAAGCATCTCTATTTCTAGCCATATTCTAATTACCTCCAATCAGACTCTTCTACGTTTAGGCGGACGGCATCCATTATGGGGGATGGGAGTCACATCACGGATAAGTGTGATTTCCAAGCCGGCAGCCTGCAGGGCACGGATTGCAGCTTCACGTCCAGAGCCAGGTCCTTTGACCATAACTTCGACGGTTTTCAGGCCATGTTCCATGGCCAGTTTAGCTGCTTGTTCAGAAGCCATCTGAGCAGCAAAGGGTGTGCTTTTCTTAGAACCTCTAAAACCTAATTCACCGGCAGAAGCCCAGGATAAAGCGTTTCCTGCCATATCGGTGATGGTGATGATTGTATTATTGAAAGAAGATTGGATATGGGCCTGGCCACGTTCAATATTCTTTTTAATTTTTCTTTTTTTCGATCTGACGACTTTCTTAGCCATTCTTAACCTCCATTAGGATTTATTTACTCTTTCTACCAACGGTCTTCTTCGGACCCTTACGTGTACGGGCGTTGGTCTTGGTTTTCTGTCCACGGACAGGCAGTCCACGACGGTGGCGCATCCCACGATAAGAGCCAATTTCGATGAGTCGCTTGATGTTCAAATTAACTTCACGACGAAGATCCCCTTCAACGGTATACTTTTCATCGAGAATCCCACGGAGGGCGTTAATTTCGCCTTCAGTCAAATCTTTAACCCGGGTATCCGGATTGATGTTTAATTCTGCTAAAATCTGATTGGAAGTTGATCTCCCAATCCCATAGATGTAAGTTAAGCCAATTTCTACCCGCTTATCACGTGGTAAATCGACCCCGGCAATTCTTGCCATACAGTGTGTACCTCCTAAAAGTAAATAGTCATGTAAATATGACCTGGAACCCTAGATAGAAGTGATGTTTTCCTAGTTCCATGTCCGGTGCGCAACTGCGCACGCCTCTTTATGTAATCGGTATGGAGTTTGCCGCGGCCATACCGGCTGCTTTTGCATTCCTGCAAGGATCTTACATTAACCCTGTTTCTGTTTGTGTTTGGGATTTTCACAAATCACCATGACACGGCCGTTTCTTTTGATGATCTTACACTTTTCGCACATTGGCTTAACGGATGGTCTGACCTTCATGTTCGTTCCTCCTTCAGGATTTGCCCTTTCCTCGCCATACGATCCGCCCTCGGGTCAGATCATACGGAGACAATTCCAGGTTCACTTTGTCCCCGGGTAAGATTCGAATATAATTCATCCGAAGCTTCCCGGAAATATGGGCAGTGATTTGATGCCCATTCTCTAATTCTACTAGAAAAATCGTATTAGGTAAAGCCTCAATTACTTTTCCTTCGACTTCAATTACATCTTTTTTTCCCATTAATCAAACCTCCTCGTGTTCCACGTCTGCAACCGACTTATTATTGTTACTATTAAAGGGTTCCAATACTTTTCTGATTTCGGCGTTTTGCACCTTCTCGCCACTCATCAGCTTTTCTTGGATGATTGAGACGATGTGGTTGGTTTTAGCCAGGTGCTTAAGCTTCTTCCGCTTGGGATGACTAAGCTTACGCAGGTCACCATCAGCCAGAAGAACGAAGTCCTCATCAATGATCTTCACGACCAGCATGAAAAGATCTTTATCCCTGCCTGCGGTTGAACGAACCACCTGTCCTAACGTTAAATCTTTCATATCACTACCATCAAAGCATCGTTAAAATCTCAGGTTCTGACTCACCTGTTACAACGATGGTGTTTTCATAATGGGCTGATAATGAACCATCTGTAGTGACGACGGTCCAGTCATTATCCAAAACTTCGACATCATAATCCCCAACATTGACCATGGGCTCAATGGCAAGGCACATTCCCTGACATAAGCGTGGACCATGGCCTGGTTTTCCAAAATTGGGAATTGGGGGATCTTCATGCATTTCTCTGCCAATCCCATGACCGACATAATCCCGGACCACTGAGAAACCATTCGCTTCAACATAACATTGAATGGCATGAGAGACGTCTGATAAACGATACCCCTGGCGCGCAAAAGCGATGCCTTTAAAAAAGGATTCCCGGGTGACCTCCATAAGCTTTTTAGCCGTCTCCGATATGCTGCCGACCCCATGGGTACGGGCGGCATCACCGACAAAACCATTTAAGGTTGCACCAAGATCAATGGCGATAATATCACCCTCTTCCAAGCGACGATGGTCTGGAATTCCATGGACGACTTCATTATTAATCGATGCACATATGGAATTGGGAAAACCCTGATAGCCCAAAAACGTGGGCACGGCACCATTCTTTTTAAAATAATCTTCCGCCATTTTATCCAGTTCAAGGGTTGTAATCCCCGGTTTAATTGCCTCGGCCAGAAGCTCGTGACACTCTGCCACAAGACGACCGGCCATTCGCATATACTCGATATCCTGACTTGATTTTACGTTAATCATTTACTGATTACCGCCTTTAAGTGCCATTTCAATATCAGCTGCAACCGCTCCAGGGGATTGATTGCCATCAATATTGATGAGCTTATCTTTAAAGTGGTAAAAATCGACAAGGGGTGCAGATTCGGAATGATAGACCGCTAAACGTGTCTTCACTGTCTCCTCTGAATCATCTGCACGCTGCATCAGTGCTTCACCATCAATATCACAAACTCCATCGACTTTGGGCGGATTAAATGTGATATGATAGGAAGAACCGCATTTCGGGCAAACCCGCCGTCCAACAATTCGTTCGACTAAGAGTCCTTCCGGCACCTCAATGTTAACCGCGTAATCTAAAAGCTTACCGATTTTTTCATTAAAGGCACACAATGCAGAAGCCTGAGCGACCGTTCTCGGAAAGCCATCTAAAAGATAGCCGTCCTTACAATCCTCGCGGATAATGCGGTCCTCCACCAGGGCAATGACCAGTTCATCTGGAACAAGCTTGCCAGCATCCATATATGCTTTTGCCTTTTTTCCCAGTGGTGTTTCATTCTTCAAATTTTCTCTAAACAGATCTCCAGTAGAGATGTGGGGGATATTGAACTTTTCTGCAATTCCTTTTGCTTGAGTTCCCTTTCCTGCACCCGGAGGTCCTAATAATACAACTCTCATTATTCCATCTCCAAATTGTCTTGAATTATTTTAAGAATCCCTGATAGTTCCGCATTGTCATTTCTGATTCCAGCTGCTTGACTGTTTCCAGGGCAACCCCGACAATAATCAGTAAGCTGGTCCCACCGAACTGGAGGCTGACACCTCCCATGAAATTACCGACAATAATAGGGATAATGGCAATAAGTGCCAGGAAAATCCCACCAAAAAGAGTTAAGCGGTTCATAATCCGAGTGAAATACTCAACCGTCGGTTTCCCCGGTCTGATACCTGGGATATACCCCCCTTGTTTTTTAATATTATCTGCGATATCGAAGGGATTAAATGTGACCGCGGTATAAAAATAAGTAAATGCCACAATTAAAATGACATAAATAATGGTTGTTGTCGGTGTTCCCCAGGCCAAATATTTCGCAATCCACTGGCTAAAACCAGAATTTGGAAAGAACTGGGCCAAGGTCGCAGGGAATAGCGTTAGGGAGCTGGCAAAGATAATCGGGATAACACCTGCCATATTCACCCGAAGGGGAATATGTGTGCTTTGCCCACCGTACATTTTCCGCCCTACAACACGTTTTGCATATTGAACTGGAATCTTACGTTGTCCTTCAGTTACGGCAACCACCGCAACGGTAGAAACGATAATGAAGATGATCAGTAGGATCACCCCGACAATGGACAAGGTTTCAGCCTGGACATACTCATAAATCGTGCTGATGCCACTGGGAATACGAGAGATAATACTCACAAAGATAATCAGCGAAATCCCGTTCCCAATCCCATTTTCGGTTATTTCTTCTCCTAAATACATCAGAAAGGTCGTTCCTGCTGTGATACAGAGGACGACAACGAAAACGGTGAATGCTGTTTTTTCTACTAATAAATCACCATAGGATAAACTCATACCCAGGGCTTGAACAATGGCCAGTACAATGGTTAAATACCGGGTGTACTGCGCTAGCTTCTTTCGCCCTTCTTCTCCTTCTTTCTGGAGACTTTCCAGTGCTGGAATGGCAAATGCGAGTAAATTCATGATGATGGATGCGTTGATATAAGGTGTAATACCCATGGCAAAAATGGTAAAATTCCCAAAGTTACCACCAGATATGATGTTGAACAAGCCGAAGATCCCGCCGTCATTAATCAGCTTTGCCAGCTGCGTCGCATCGATATAAGGGACCGGTATGAACGATCCCAATCGATAAACGAATAGCAAAGCTAAAGTAAACAGGATTTTTTTCCTGATCTCAGGAATATTCCATGCATCCTTTAGCGTGGACAGCATTTAAATCACCTCTACCTTTCCTCCGTGGGCAATAATTTTTTCCTCAGCAGATTTACTGATCTTATTGATTTTTAAGGTTAAGGCTTTTTCAACGTCTCCCTCACCCAGGATTTTTACCCCATCCTTTAATTTACGGACGAAGCCATATTCCATGAGTAATTCAGGGGTAATGACGGTATTTTCTTCGAAGGCGTTCAGCTCACCAACATTAACAATGGCGTATTCCTTCTTGAATGGGTAATTTGAGAAGCCACGTTTAGGAAGACGTCTAGCCAAAGGCATTTGTCCCCCTTCAAAGCCCAAACGGACTCCACCACCGGAGCGGGATTTCTGACCATCTTGTCCACGGCCAGCAGTCTTTCCCTGTCCAGTCGCAGTACCGCGACCTTTTCTCTTGGTATCTTTACGAGAACCTTCTGCAGGTCTCAAGGTATGTAATTTCATTCGATGACCTCCTAAACTTCTTCAACTTCAAGCATGAAGTCGGTTTTGTGGATCATGCCGCGAATAGCAGGACTGTCTTCCACGGTCACAGAATGACCGATTTTACGCAGTCCCAGTGCCTTAATGGTTGCGCGTTGTTTAGGATTACGTCCAATCAGACTCTTTTTTAATGTGATTTTCAATTGCTTAGCCATGATACGAGCCTCCTAACCTAAAATCTCTTCAGGTCTCTTACCGCGTTTTGCAGCAACCTCTTCGACGGTTGTCAAACGGGCCAACCCTTCCATGGTTGCATTAACCATGTTGCGAGCATTGTTTGAACCCAATGATTTTGTACGGATATCAGCAATACCTGCAAGCTCACACACCGCACGGACAGGACCACCAGCGATAACACCAGTCCCTTTTCCTGCTGGTTTAAGCAGAACTCTTCCAGCACCATCCACACCTTCTACAAGATGAGGAATCGTTGTTCCAACAAGGGGAACACGGATAAGATTCTTTTTAGCGGATTCGATCCCTTTACGGATGGCATCTGGGATTTCCATTGCCTTACCTTTTCCAACCCCAACTAAGCCATTGCCATCACCGACGATGACGAGGCAGCTGAAACGGAAGTTACGACCACCCTTGACAACCTTGGTGACACGGCTGATATTAACGACTTTTTCCTGTAATTCCAGACCGCTGGCATCAATTAAATTTTGTTTCATTAAATGATCTCCCTTTCCTAGAATTTCAGGCCGGCTTCACGTGCGCCGTCTGCCAAATTTTTCACTCTACCGGTATACACATAACCACCTCTATCGAAGACAACTGCATCGATACCGGCAGCCAGAGCCTTTTTGGCAATAGATGCACCAACAGCCTTAGCGGCTTCCTTGTTGCTTCCACTTGCTAATTCGGCTTTCAGATCTTTATCCAATGTGGAAGCCGCTACCAGGGTAACACCCTTCACATCATCGATAATCTGTGCATACATATTTTGATTACTACGGAACACGTTTAATCGTGGCATTGCGGCAGTACCGGAAATCTTCCGGCGAACCCGCAAATGTTTCTTTAAACGCTGTTTATTTTTGTCGATCTTTTTAATCATGGTAAGTTCCTTTCTCCTACCTGTTAGGCATGGTTGTCATTAACCAGTCTTACCGACTTTACGTCTAATGTGTTCATCGGCATACTTGACACCATGTCCCTTGTAAGGTTCCGGTGGTCTTTTAGCGCGGATGTTGGCAGCGTGGGCACCAACCGCTTCCTTGCTGATCCCTTTAACAATAACTTTGTTCTGGGTTTCGCATACGGTTTCGACCCCTTCGGGATCTTCCATTTCCACAGGATGGGAGTAACCAAGGTTCATCACCAGGTTCTTCCCCTTCTTTTCTGCACGGTAACCGACACCGCTGATTTCAAGGACTTTCTGGAAGCCATCATGGACGCCGGTCACCATGTTGTTGATGAGTGCACGGGTTAACCCATGAAGGGATTTATGATTCTTGCTTTCAGACGGTCTCTTTACGACGACCTGGTCGCCTACTTCTATAATCATATCCGGATGTAAAGCCCTTGTCAATTCACCCTTAGGGCCCTTGACTGTGATGATGTGACCGTCTAATTTGACCTCCACACCAGCGGGAATTGCAACCGGAGCGTTTCCTACTCTAGACATTCTTGCATTCCTCCTGCTTTACTACCAAACGTAGCAGATAACTTCGCCGCCGATACCGGCTCTTCTGGCTTCTTTATCGGTTAAAACACCCTTTGATGTGGAAATAATTGCCACACCCAGACCATTTAAAACCTTTGGAATTTCATCCTTGTTTACATAGACACGCAGACCAGGTTTGGAAATTCGCTTGATCCCCGCGATGACCCGGCTTTTGTCTTCACCGTATTTCAAGGCGACCTTGATCATTCCCTGTTTGTCATCGTCGATGTATTCAACTTTTTTAATATATCCTTCTTCCAACAGAATTTCGGCAATGGCCTTTTTTTCTTTGGAAGCTGGTATTTCGACTGCTTTATGACCTGCATTGTTTGCGTTTCTGATTCTCGTCAGCATATCTGCGATTGGATCAGTCATTGTCATGCTAAGTCCCTCCTTTTTATTAGATACTCTAAATAGAATTTACCAGCTGGCTTTACGCACACCAGGGATTTCTCCCTTGTAGGCCATTTCTCTGAAACAAATTCTGCAAATACCGAATTTTCTCAGATAGGCGTGTGGTCTGCCACAAATTCTGCAGCGGTTATATTCACGAGTGGAATATTTCTGCTTTTTCTGCTGTTTTTCCTTCATTGCTTTCTTTGCCATGGGTACGCCTCCTATCTTGCGAACGGTAATCCCAGTTGAGCAAGCAGCTCGTGGGCTTCTTCGTCAGTTTTTGCAGTTGTGACGAACATGATGTCCATCCCACGGATTTGTTCGACCTTATCGTAGTCGATTTCCGGGAAGATGAGCTGTTCTTTAATCCCGAAGGCATAGTTTCCACGACCATCAAAAGCCGTGTTGGATAAGCCACGGAAGTCACGCACGCGAGGCAGCGCAATGTTGAAAAGTTTGTCACAGAATTCATTCATGCGATCACTTCTCAGGGTTACTTTTGCACCAACATTCTGGCCTTCACGGACCTTAAAGTTAGCAACGGATTTACGCGCCTTGATGATGACAGGCTTTTGGCCAGCAATGATGGCCATATCGCCAACGGCTGCTTCCAAAGCTTTGGAGTTGTCCTTGCAATCACCAAGTCCCATGTTGATGACAACCTTCACCAGCTTAGGCACTTCCATAACATTCTTATATTGGAATTTTTCTTGAAGCGCCGGAACAGCGACATTCAGATATCTTTCCTGCATTCTTGTCATTATTGTCCTCCTTCCCTGGTTTAGTTATCCAGTACAGCGCCGCATTTCTTGCAGACGCGGACTTTAGAGCCGTCTTCTTCGATCTTAACACCGGTGCGTACACCCCGGCCGCATTTATCACACATTAGAAGGACGTTGGATGCATCGATTTTGCCTTCTTCTTTGATAATGCCGCCTTGTTGCATTGCAGCGGAGGGTTTTTTATGTCTGGTGATGATGTTCGCACCTTCAACGGTCACTTTACCTTCACCAGGGAAAGCTTCCAGCACAGCGCCGGTCTTTCCTTTATCTTTTCCAGAAATCACCTGGACGATATCACCTTTTTTTACATGCATCTTATTCGCCATTTGGTCACCTCATTAAAGTACTTCTGGAGCCAAAGATACAATTTTCATAAATTTCTTATCTCTTAACTCTCTTGCAACGGGTCCGAAGATACGGGTCCCTTGCGGGTTCTTATCTTCTTTAATCAAAACAGCAGCGTTTTGATCAAATTTGATATAACTACCATCGTCACGACGGACACCACGTTTGGTACGAACGACTACTGCTTTTACGACATCGCCTTTCTTGACATCGCCACCAGGAGCCGCGCTCTTGACAGAACAGACGATGATGTCACCGATATTGGCATATCTTCTGCCTGAGCCACCGAGGACACGAATGCACAGGAGTTCCTTTGCACCGGTGTTGTCAGCAACTTTTAATCTAGTTTCCTGTTGAATCACGCGAAATACCTCCTTTTCGCAAAGCAGCCTATAAAGCTTTTTCCACGATTTCCACTAAACGCCAGTGCTTATTCTTGCTCAAAGGTCTAGTTTCCATGATCTTAACCTTATCGCCAATACCACATTGGTTTAATTCATCGTGAGCTTTAAATTTAACTGTATTTTTAACACGTTTGCTGTAAATCGGATGTTTAACGAATGTTTCAACCGCCACGACAATGGTTTTATCCATTTTGTCAGAGACGACAGTGCCGATACGTGTCTTTCTTTCATTACGTTCCATCAGCTAATCCTCCTTCGTTACGCCTGTTTTTCACGTTCAGTCAGAATCGTCTTGATACGGGCGTATGTTTTCTTGACTTCCCGGATTCGCATTGGATTTTCAAGCTGTCCGGTCGCGTGCTGGAAGCGCAGGTTGAAGAGCTCTTCCTTCAAATCGCCCAGCTTGGTCTCTAATTCATTGGTTTGTAATTCTCTTAATTCTTTAATCTTCATGCTTATTCACCCATTTCTTCCTGGTCTGCCCGAGTGATGAACTTCGTTTTAATCGGCAGTTTGTGTTGAGCAAGACGCATGGCTTCCCGAGCGGTTGCTTCATCGACGCCAGCAAGTTCGAACATGACACGGCCTGGTTTGACCACTGCCACCCAGTATTCTGGAGAACCTTTACCGGAACCCATACGGGTTTCAGCCGGTTTTGCAGTCACTGGCTTGTCTGGGAAAATTTTGATCCAAACCTTACCACCACGTTTGATGTACCGTGTCATGGCGACACGGGCTGCTTCAATCTGGTTGGATGTAATCCATGCCGGTTCAAGGGCCTGGATAGCGTAATCACCGTAAGTGATCGTGTTGCCGCGGGTGGCTTTACCCTTCATGCGGCCTCTATGTACTCTTCTGCGTTTTACGCGCTTAGGCATTAACATCTGATCGTCCTCCTTTACTATGCGTCTTTCTTAGGAGCTTTTCGACGATTTTTCTTCTTATCGTCTTCCTGTGCGGTGGTAGCGAGGATGTCTTCGCGGCCGGTTAGGATTTCTCCCTTATTGACCCAGACTTTTATTCCGAGCTTACCATAAGTGGTATCCGCTTCAGCGAAACCATAGGAAATATCTGCTCTTAATGTCTGCATGGGTACGTTGCCCTGGGCATAATGTTCTTTTCTCGCCATTTCAGCACCATTGAGACGGCCGGCAACGGCGGTTTTAATCCCCTTTGCTCCTGCACGCATGGTGCGTTGCATGGCCTGCTTCATGGCACGTCTGAAGGAAATCCGACGTTCCAGTTGCCCAGCGATATTTTCTGCGATCAGCTGTGCATCTAAATCGACGTTCTTAACTTCAACGATATTGATGAAGACGGTCTTCCCAGTCATTTTTTCAAGTTCCATACGCAGCGCTTCAATGCCTGCGCCGCCTTTTCCAATAATCATCCCCGGTTTTGCGGTGTAGATATGGATCTTCACCTTGTTGCCAAAACGTTCGATAACAATTTTGGAAATACCAGCTTGGAACTGGCTCTTCTTAATATAACCGCGGACTTTGCTATCTTCAATCAAGTTATCCGCGAAATCTTTATCATTTGCGTACCACTTTGCGTTCCAGTCTTTAATGACACCGACGCGCAAGCCGTGTGCGTTAACTTTCTGACCCAATTAAGCGTACCCCCTATTCCTGTTCTTTAAGCACTGCCGTGATGTGGGAAGTTCTCTTCTTAATGGGAAAAGCACGACCCTGCGGACCAGCCTTATATCGTTTCAGTGTTGGACCCTGATTTGCATAAATCTGATCGATATACAATGCATCTGGATTCATATTGTGGTTATTCTCTGCGTTCGCCAGGGCTGATAAGACCACCTTTTCGATGACCTTTGCTGCCTTGTTTGGTGTCAGGGCTAAAATACTTAGGGCTTCGCCAATACTTTTGCCTCTGATAAGGTCAGCAACTAATTTAGCCTTTCTGGACGAGACACGGATGTATTTTGCTGTTGCTCTTGATTCCATTTTGTATCCTCCTTTTGGCTACTTACTTAAGCTTCGACTTCTTTTCGCCTGCGTGACCACGGAAAGTCCGGGTCGGTGCGAATTCACCGAGCTTATGGCCGACCATATCTTCTGTGCAATATACCGGCACGTGTTTTCTGCCGTCATGGACGGCAATGGTATGTCCGACAAACTGTGGGAAAATTGTCGAGCTTCTCGACCAAGTCTTTAAAACTTGTTTTTCTCCCTTTTCGTTCATTACTTCTACTCGTTTTAAAAGTCTTTCTTCAACAAAAGGTCCTTTTTTTACGGATCGACTCATTCGTTCACCCTCCTACTATTTCGCGTTCCGGCGTCTTACGATAAGTTTATCGGATGCCTTATGCTTCTTACGTGTCTTGTAACCCAGAGCCGGTTTACCCCAAGGTGTCACAGGACCGGGACGACCAATGGGCGCACGACCTTCACCACCACCATGGGGATGGTCGTTCGGATTCATGACGGACCCTCTGACGGTTGGGCGGATACCCATATGGCGTTTACGGCCAGCTTTACCAATACGGACATTCTGGTGATCCAGATTGCCGACGGTTCCAATGGTTGCGCGGCATTCCATACGGACCTGACGCATTTCACCGGAAGGCAGACGTAAGGTGGCATAGTTGCCTTCCTTAGCCATGAGCTGTGCCGAGGCACCTGCGGAGCGAACCATCTGGCCGCCTTTGCCAGCCTTTAATTCCACATTATGCACCAAGGTACCAACGGGGATAAACGCCAGTGGCAAACAGTTTCCGATGGTAATATCGGCTTCTTTACCAGACACAATGGTATCACCAACTTTAAGCTTCAGGGGAGCTAAGATATACCGTTTTTCACCATCTGCGTAGTTGATCAGTGCGATATTGGCGCTACGATTTGGATCGTACTCAATACCCGCTACTTTGCCAGGTACACCATCTTTGTTACGCTTAAAGTCGATGATACGGTATTTACGCTTTGCTCCACCACCCTGGTGACGGACGGTGATCCGACCGTAAACATTACGGCCAGCTTTCGATTTAAGGGGAGCTAACAGAGACTTTTCTGGCTCCTTCTTCGTCACCTCCTCAAAGGTGTTGACGCTCATATTACGGCGTCCGGGTGACGTTGGTTTATATTTTTTAATACCCATTATTCGCAAACCTCCATTTTCATTCTGCTTATCGGGTCGTGTGTTTAGACACCTTCAAAGAACTCGATTCCCTTACTGCCAGCGGTGAGTTTAACAATCGCTTTTTTCCAGTTTGGGCGACGGCCTTCTGTTCTGCCCCGTCGTTTAACCTTGCCGTTCATATTCATGGTATAAACCTTTTCGACGGTAACATCGAAGATGGCTTCTACGGCATTCTTGATTTCGATTTTATTGGCAGTCTTTGCCACTTCGAAGGTGTATTTGTTCTGTTCACTGTCATCCATCGTCCGTTCGGAGATGATGGGACGGATGATGATATCGCGAGGATCCTTCATTATGCATATACCTCCTCAATTTTATCAAGGGCGTCCTTGGTCAGTACCAAGATATCGTATTTCAGCATGTCGTAAACATTGAGTTCAGCGACGGTTGCTGTGGCGACCTTGGGGATATTGTTTGCAGAGCGGATGACTGCTTCATCCATGTCTGCGGTGACCACCAATGCTTTAGGCGCATTTATGGCTTCTAAAACCGCCGCCATTTCCTTGGTCTTCGGTGCTTCTAATGCAAGGGCATCGACAATGCGGAGTTCATTTTCCTGCACTTTTGCAGAAAATACTGAACGCATGGCCAGGTTACGCACTTTTTTGTTAACCTTCTGGCTGTAATCCCGGGATTTTGGTGCAAAGATGACACCACCGCCACTCCATAATGGAGAACGGCTTGTACCAGCACGGGCACGCCCGGTTCCTTTTTGTCTCCAAGGCTTGCGGCCACCCCCACGTACTTCTGCACGGGTTTTGGCACTTTTTGTTCCTTGGCGTTTATTGGCCAGCTGTGCGACAACAACTTGATGCACCACTGGTTCATTGGGTTCAATTCCGAAAACACGTTCGCTCAGTTCGACATCGCCAACGACGTTTCCTTTAATATCGATAATGTCCATTTTAGGCATTTCTATTTCTCCTTTCGCTCAGACTATTTCGCTTTGACACTGGTTTTAATAGTGACCAGCGAACCCTTCGGTCCAGGAATGGCGCCCTTGATGAGAAGTGCATTGTTTTCTGCATCGATCTGGACGATTTCCAGGTTTAAGGCTGTCACATTCTTATTCCCCATCTGACCAGGCAATTTCTTACCCTTCATGACACGAGCGGGATAAGCGGAAGCACCCATGGAGCCGGGGCTTCTGTGATACTTGGAACCGTGGGCCATGGGTCCTCTATGCTGACCGTGGCGTTTGATGACACCAGCAAATCCTTTACCCTTAGACTTACCGGAAACATCAACCTTATCACCCACTTCAAAGACATCAGCTTTAACTTCCTGGCCGGGTTCATAAGCAGCGCAGTCATCCAAACGGAACTCACGGATAACACGTTTGTAGGCAACGCCATATTTATCAAAATGACCCTTTTTCGGTTTGTTGACGTTCTTGTCCTTAATTTCACCATAGGCAAACTGGACAGCTTCATAACCATCATTTTCAAGAGTTTTCTTCTGGGCAACTGTACAGGGGCCAGCTTCAACAACGGTAACAGGAATCACTGTTCCGTTCTCTGTGAAAATCTGGGTCATACCGATTTTCTTACCAATAATTGCTTTTTTCAATTTATCCTCCTAATATCATTGGATCGCAAAGCGATCATAATAAGTGGCCAAACAGGCTTATAACTTGATTTCGATATCAACGCCAGCTGGCAGGTTCAAGCGCATCAACGCATCGACGGTTTTCGGTGTCGGATTAAGGATATCGATTAACCGTTTGTGTGTACGCATTTCAAACTGTTCTCTGGAATCTTTGTACTTGTGGACAGCACGCAGGATTGTGACGATTTCTTTGTCAGTAGGCAGTGGGATGGGCCCAGACACATTCGCACCAGTCCGCTTTGCGGTCTCAACGATTCTTTCGGCGGATTGATCCAGTAATTTGTGATCAAAAGCCTTCAGTTTGATTCTAATTTTTTGTTTGCTCATACCTAAATTTTCCTCCTATTAGATGTATTCAAGCATTTAGGCACTTAGGCCACCGAACACCCTGCCGGGTGTTTCCACCTTTGGGCTTTAAAAAAGCTGCCCAATCACAGCTCGTCCAGTGGTCTTCGTCTGGCTCTATGGCCAAAACTCGCTCCTCAAGAATTACCTGAATTAGTAACAGCAACTTCTTAAATCATCGCTCTAAGTCAACCTTGTTTAGTATAAATGAAACGCCCAGCAACTGCAAGGATTTTTTCATTTTTATAGACATTCTTTATCTACATATATATTGTTTAAGATTTTATTAAGGTTTTCGGTCTCTTATACAATTGGCAGGTGATACTCCGTCATATAATTCCAGTACTTCTCATAAACTTCCTTTTTACGTTTTTTAGAAAGGGGGATAATGCGTTCATCCTTTAAAATGATTTGTGCCGAAGTCATCTCCCGGACGTAGTTGGCATTGACCACAAAAGATTGATGGGGTTGGATAAATGCGGCATGGGTTAAAAAAGGAGCGACATAATCTGAAAAAGCAGTTCGTATTTGATTCGTTGTGTATTCTTTTCCATCAATAATCCGAAAGTGAATCCGTCGGTTAATACACTCAATATCTTTTATCTCATAATAGAATAAATGGATAAGATGTTCTTTATGGGTAACAACGACAATTTGTTCGTCTTCGGAAGCCAATCCGTCTGGCTGTCCCAAATGTAATGATTGTAACATGGCGATGACTTACCTTTCCTGTATATGCTTTTTGGCAGAGCTCGATTTTAATAATTTTAGCAAAGGAAGTTTAAGTCTGAATAAACCCTGGTCTGGGTTTAAGGAGAATTTAGGGGAAGGCGGTATCCTTCGCTTCAAGGCAGCAATGCCTGATACACAATCTACAGACAGCCTGAGTCCTGTGGGACGAAGGGGAGGCAAAGTGCTTGTCCAGCATCTCCCCCAATGTAAAAAGGAGCCCTGCAGTACAGGACTCCCTAGAGCGTAGACAAAGTGGTGTAGCGCGGTTAGGGTGAGGATAAAAAAGATTCACCCCGGACCCCAGGCGCTGACGAACAAAGGGAAAGTTCTCATTCGTCAGTGCGCAAAACCTTCGGTTTTGATAGGGTTTAAGGCCGGTTAGCTTTCTTGATTTGATGAAAATCGAAACCGCCATCCC
>NZ_FNOU01000030.1 GCF_900107125.1 Eubacterium barkeri | reverse complement strand
AAAGAACATCATGGGATGCGTTATACCCAAAGCATCGGAAAAGCCCGGGTTGCCATACAGGTCGGGCTGACATTGGCCTGTCTAAATTTAAAAAAGCTGGCCATCCTGAAGTATAAAAGGGGACTTGCTGAGCGGGATTCTTTTGCGCCTATCTCATTTTTTACTGCTTTTTTCAATTTTAAGGAAAAAACAAAACCAGCGAACCGATGGTGTTGTTTCGGTTAGCTGGTTTGTCTACGCTCTGAGCCATAGAAACCCATAAAGTTTCTATGGCTTTTTTCGATTGGAAGAGAAGCGAGAACGTCATCCGTGGTATATAAGCATAAAATGTAGAGGAAAAAAGATGCTGACGAAACGGAAAAAAACATACGGGAGCAGGCTCAAATCATCACCATGGATGCGATTGTGCCACGGGATCATATCCTAAGATTAGTCGATGCAGCCATCAGCTTCGACTTCATCTATGAGCTGGTCGAAGACCAATACTGCCTGGATAATGGCCGCCCCAGTATCGATCCGGTGGTCCTCATCAAGCTGCCCATCGTCCAGTACCTTTGCGGCATCAAAAGCATGTGCAAAACCATCAAGGAGGTCGAAGTTAATGTCGCCTATCGCTGGTTTTAGGCCTTGTCATAACCCCATTTCAGCACCTTCGGAAAAAATTATGCACGACGCTTTAAAGACATCCAGCGCTTCGAAGACATCTTCGCCCATATCCTACAGGAATGCATTGACAGTGGATTCGTTGATGGCCAGACCATCTTCCTGAACGGGACCCACGTCAAAGCCCTGGCGAACCGGAACAAACATCAAAACCGGAGGGTCCGAAAAACCGCCAAGATTTATGAAGAAGCCCTTCAAGAAGAAATCACCAGAGATCGGGAAGCTCATGGCAAGAAACCCTTAAAAGAACGTCACGATGACGATGGGAACGGTGGCGTATCTACCCCATCCTCGGATGATCGCTTCCCATCCCAAGAAACCACTGGGGATGATGCAGGGATGAAAAACCAAAAGGTCAGTACGACCGATCCAGAAAGCGGTTGGTTCCATAAAGGGGGGATAGGATGCGGACAAAAAACTGGACATCAAATGGGCGCTAAGAGGAGTTCAAATTGTATAATAAAGAAGAAATTGAACAAGCTTTAAACTTATATTACCACGTTAAATCCGTGAGTAAAGTCGTTCACCAACTGAATAATCCAAGTCGTCGCCAATTGTACACTTGGATTGCACTGGAAGGGAAGCAGAAACCAAAAAGAAAGCAACTCCTCACGATTCATCCTCCAGAACATCCAAGAAATCCATCCTTTGAGGTAAAAATTGCGGCCATAAAACGTTACTTTGAAATAGGCGAAAGTGTAAAATCGGTATCAGAAGATATTGGTTATAACCGTGCTACCATTTATAATTGGCGTAAGAAATACTTGAAAGAAGGTCATTGGGGTCTGATGAATCAGAAAAATATTAAGCGAGGACCATTAAAAGAAGGGACCGTAAACCACAGGCGGGATGAGTTGAGTGCATCTGTCGAAGAACTGGCAACAATCAAAGCTCAGATGCATGATATGCAGATGGAGATTGATCTTTTGACAGAAACAATCAATATATTAAAAAAAGACCCAGGCATCGATCAAAGAGCTCTTAGCAATCGGGAGAAGACAGTGATAATCGATGGATTGTCAACACTAAATTGTACAATTAGACTAAGCACTGTTTATTATATTCAATTGGTGTCAAGTAGTCCAATGATCCGTGGATACGGATATGGTTGTACCAATGAATATAATCAAATAACTCACGTTCCAATTCATCAAAATCATCAAATTTTCGATTAAATGCAAATTCCGTTTTAACAACTTTGTATGTTGCTTCAGCGACGGCATTATCATAAGGACACCCCTTAGCACTTAAGGACCGTTTGATTTTAAATGTGTTGAGCAAGTCATCGATACATTGGTTCATAAACTCCGATCCCCGATCGGTATGAAAGATTTGAATGGTGTTTAAATCCCTTTGGATACGACTGAAAGCCTTGTAAACCAACTGGGCATCTTTATGCTTGCCAGCTGCGTATCCAATGATTTCACGGTTATACAAATCTATAATCAGACAAATATAATGCCATTTTCCAGAAACATTGACGTAAGTCAAATCACTGACGATGACCTCCAATGCTTCCTGGCGGTTAAATTCTCGATTGACGATGTTCGGGGTTTGTGATGGGATACATTTTGTTCGATGGACTTTATATTGCTTGATTGTATAATTTGAAACAAGACCATTGCTTGCCATGATTCGACCAATACGCCTTCTACTGACTTGTTTACCTATCCGTTCGAGTTCGACCTTTATTTTCCGGGTACCATAGTTATTTCGACTTTGATTGAAAATATCACAAATTTGTTGGTTAAGCGTTTTATCTTCTCGGGGATCTTTTTCTTTCGGGATGTAATAAAAAGTAGATCTCGGGATTTTTAATAATTTACACATGGCGCTGATACTGTATTTATCCTTGTTAGCCAGGATGACCTTTATTTTCGTCCCATTATCAGCGCTGCTTGCTTCGCGTGCCCTTTAGGGTATAAAATATCATTTTCCATTCGAAGTTGTTGATTTTCTTTGCGAAGCTTGATCAGCTCTTTGTCCTCAGCTCTTCGGTTATCATCGATGTTAAATGAACCACTTGTGTTATAGCGTTTAATCCAGTTACTCAACACAGAGGAAGATAGTTCGTATTCGCGCATGATTTCTACTCGGGTTTTCCCATTGTTGTAAAGTTCAACAATCTGTTTCTTAAATTCGTCCGTATGGTTTCGCCGCGGTTTTGTCATTTTCGTTCACCTCACTGTTTTGGATTTTAACAGCTCTTATACGTTTTGTCCAGTTTAGTGTAGCCTATCCACGATGCCTTGAAGAATAAATACACACTGTCACAATTACTCGACCGTTTAAAATTACCCCGAAGTAGCTATTATCAAAAAGGACGTTCAAATAAGCCGGATAGAGATCAGGCATTAAGAGAACGTATTGGGATTCTTTTCAAAGAAAACAAGAATTGTTATGGTTATAGAAGAATCCATGCCCTACTTAAAAAAGAAGGAACGACGCGTTCTGAAAAAGTTGTGCGACGAATACTCCGGGAGGAAGGTCTTACCGTTAAAATCAAGAAAACAGCATCCTATTGCTCTTACAAAGGGGAAATCACACCAGAGGTTTCAAATATAATTGATCGAAATTTTCATTCGGATTATCCCAATCAAAAATGGTTGACGGATATCACTGAATTCATCATTCCTGCAGGGAAAATCTATCTTTCCCTAATTGTTGATTGTTTCGATGTTAAAGAAAGGATGCTCTCCCGATAATGCTGCATGCGAAGGCGTCTTTGGCCGATTAAAGAACGAGATGTTTTATCATACCAATTGGGCTGGCGTAAGCATCGAAGAATTTATAGCGCAGTTAGAACAATATCTTCAATGGTATAATTCAAAAAGAATTAAACAATCCCTGGGTTATATGAGCCCTTTAGAATATAGACAAAATTTAGGATTGGCCTAATAGAAGTCCAAGAAATTCTCCGCACCCCCCGAGTGTGAAAGGCTTTCTGTAAATTAGAATTTCCTGTGCTTAGAATCAGAGTCAAAAGAAAAAGCAAAGCAGTATAGATATGTTTTAGATCGTTAATATATACGCCATAAATCGCACCATGTCAAGAATAGGCGATAAAAACCACCTGTTTATTAAGGCAATATTGACGATTATTCTGGCAAGCGGCTCTCGTACATCATGCTAAGCTCACCATAGACCAGCCCCCAAATTCGAAGGGGCAGGCGCCATTTTTTAGTCGCTTCAAAGGTCACCAAGTAAATCGGAGTGCTGTATCGCTGGGAAAGACACTACGTTGGCGATTTAATTTGCGGTATATCGCATTGAGACTTTCTATAGCATTGGTCGTATAAATGACTTTGCAAACAGCGGATGAAAATTTAAGATGGGAGACAGAGCATCTAAGTTATTCTCCATAGTTGTGTTCAGAGGTTCTTTATCGCATTACGGTTGACTCTGAGCATATTGTCTGTCTGATTCAATTTATCGATTCATCCGGAGCGTACATCCTTAAGCCGTGTGAGTTTGCAATGGCTTTGATATTAACGCGACAGGAAGTGATTTTTTTTAGCGTTTTGACTTCCGCTGTTGAGAAGGGAAAAATCCAGTAACTGGTCTTTGAGTTTTTTGTTTTTTTCATTCACATATTTGGTCAGAATCATATAAACGGTTGGGCTGTTATTCGTGGTGAGTCGGTAGATTCGCCTTGAATCTGTTTCATTAAAAAGCGATGGTGCGTTGCTACTGCTATTCAAGTAGAACGGAAAGTAAGGCTTCGTAGGAAAAAACGTCTATTTTTAAATGGACATGTGCGTATTCTCCATCGGGGAGTAGAATGTGCTCTATGAACTGAAATCCATAGGAAATCAAACGATCATCTTAAAATAGAGTCCTGTCGAGGGGGCTCTTCTTTGGTGCCAAAGGGTATCGCATTTTTCGATATCCTATGGGTTTGGGGGAAGGGCTAACGGGTACAAGGGCCGGTTATGATATGGGATGTCAATGTCAGTGGTGGTTGCAAAGTACGACTGTCCCTTAATTGCAAACACCTGTCCGCCATATTTATAATTCTGAAAACAATGCCAGTGGAGAAAGGCATTGCTTTTCCTTTGAAAATGTGTTTTAATAGAGAAAATTAAATGTGTATACAGTATTTCTTGAAGGACAATGGCGTCCGATTCAATGGGATGGAGTGGTATAGACGGTAGGTTGATGGAGATCCTGGTGGCAAGGGTGCTGAGGGGTTTTATTTCCTGCACGGTTAAATCAGGCGTCCGATTGACTCGGGCGCCTTCGTTTTTTGTAGGCGTTTATGACGTTTTACCGATTTATATGAAGGAGACCGACCATGTTAAGAAAAGAAGGCGAGATTCGGATCCCATCGGGGTGTGCCATTTCCGGTATCATTGACCGCAAGGGCCGCAGGTGCATCAATGGGAAGACCATTGTGGATTCCATTGCGGTGATGCACGATCGTTCCAATGGGCTGGGCGGGGGCTTCGCAGGCTACGGCATCTATCCGGAGTATGCGGATTCCTACGCATTCCATGTGTTTTACGACGATTTCAAGGCCCGGCAGGAAACCGAGGCCTACCTGGAAGGGTTTTTCGATATCGTCAATCTAAGCCGCATCCCAGTGCGTAAGAATAAGAATATCGTGGATGAGCCGCTGATCTGGCGGTATTTCGTCAACCCCATCTTCACCAAGATCCAGGAGGCCAAGGGGGAGATTGATGAGCAGAAGTTCATCGTGGATACGGTGTTCTACATCAATTCCGCCATCGACGGGGCCTATATCTTCTCCAGCGGGAAGAATATGGGGGTATTCAAGGCGGTGGGTTTCCCCGAGGATGTGGGGGATTTCTACAAGCTAGAGGAATACAATGGCTATTGCTGGACGGCCCATGGCCGTTATCCCACTAATACACCCGGCTGGTGGGGGGGCGCCCATCCCTTTGCGCTGTTGGACTACTCGGTGGTGCACAACGGAGAGATTTCCTCCTACGATGCCAATCGACGCTATATTGAAATGTTTGATTATAAGTGTACCCTGCTGACGGATACGGAGGTCATCACCTATATTATCGATTATCTCAATCGGAAGGAGGGCTTTGATTACGAGGATATTGCGGCCATTATTGCAGCACCCTTCTGGGAAGAGATCGATGGAATGCCCAGGGAGCAGGCGGCCCGGCTGACGGTTTTGCGCAATACCTTTGCCAGCCTGCTCATCACCGGACCCTTTTCCATTATCTGTGGCTTTAATAAGGGGCTCATGGCCCTGAATGACCGCCTGAAGCTGCGGTCCATGGTGGCGGGGGAGAAGGACGATATTGTCTATATTGCCAGTGAGGAGTCGGCCATTCGGGCGGTGTGTCCGGATATTGAGGGGATTTGGGCCCCCAGGGGCGGTGAGCCCATTATTGTCCGGGTTGAAGCGGATGGGAAGGAGGCGTAAAAATGGGAATCAATTATATTTATCCAGAGTTTGAAATCCACAGAGATCCCACCCGCTGCATTAAATGCCGGGTGTGCGAGCGCCAATGCGCCAACGAGGTCCACAGCTATGACGCAGAGTTTGATGTGATGCGTGCAGACGAAGCCTCCTGTGTGGACTGCCAGCGCTGTGTGAGTCTTTGCCCCACCCGGGCTTTAAAGATTGTGAAGACGGATAATACCTTCCGCCCCAATTACAATTGGAAGCAGTCGACCATCGAAGAGGTTTATCGCCAGGCGGGGTCTGGGGGGGTGCTGCTTTCCAGCATGGGAAATCCCCAGGATTATCCGGTATACTGGGATAAGATGCTCATTAACGCCAGCCAGGTGACTAACCCCTCCATTGACCCCCTCCGGGAGCCCATGGAAACCCGGGTATTTTTGGGGAAAAAGCCCAGTCATCTGGAGTTTGACGGCCAGGGGAATCTGATTTCGGACCTGCCCCCTCAGATTGAGCTGGAGCTGCCCATTATGTTCTCGGCCATGTCCTATGGCTCTATCAGTGAGAATGCCCACAAATCCCTGGCCCGGGCGGCCAGGGAGCTGGGCACCTGCTACAATACCGGGGAGGGTGGCCTCAATAAGGCGTTCTACCAGTACGGTCCCAATACCATCGTCCAGGTGGCTTCTGGGCGCTTTGGGGTCCATGAGGATTACCTGATGACCGGGGCGGCCATCGAAATTAAGATGGGCCAGGGGGCTAAGCCGGGAATCGGCGGCCATTTGCCAGGCCATAAGATTGGCCAGAAGGTGTCGGAAACCCGGATGATTCCCGAGGGCTCGGATGCGATTTCTCCGGCACCCCATCATGATATTTATTCCATTGAGGATTTGCGGCAGCTCATCTTCTCTTTAAAGGAAGCGACGGATTATAAAAAGCCGGTGATTGTTAAAATTGCGGCGGTACATAATGTGGCGGCCATCGCCTCGGGAATTGCCCGTTCGGGGGCGGATGTCATTGCCATTGATGGCTTCCGAGGAGGGACGGGGGCTGCCCCCACCCGGATTCGGGATAATGTGGGGATTCCCATCGAGCTGGCTCTGGCCGCCGTGGACCAGCGTCTCCGGGACGAAAAAATTCGAAACGATATCTCCATTGTGGTTGGGGGCTCCATCCGCAGCTCCGCTGATGTGGTCAAGGCCATTGCCCTCGGGGCGGATGCCTGCTATATCGGCTCTTCGGCCCTTATGGCCCTGGGCTGCCACCTGTGTCGGGCCTGCCAGCAGGGGAAGTGTAACTGGGGCATCGCCACCCAGCGGGAGGATTTGGTCAAACGCCTGAACCCCGATATCGGAGCACAGCGCCTGGTCAACCTTCTCCGGGCCTGGGATCATGAAATCAAGGAAATGATGGGGGGGATGGGGATTAACTCCATTGAATCCCTGAAGGGCAACCGCCTGATGCTAAGGGGCGTTGGCCTCAGCGAAACCGAGTTAAACATCCTTGGAATCGAGCATGCTGGACGCTGAGTCCGATTGTGCGAAGCAAAATCGGTAGCAGGCTGGTCAAGGAGCGTGAGCGAGTAGCCTGCGGTAACGAAGCGAATGCATTTGAGCGTCTGTCTTATCCATGATATGGATGAGAAGACAGATGCGAAAATGTAGACCGAAAAGGAGAATATCGTGAAACGAGTCTATGTGAATGAAGAATGGTGCCTGGGCTGCCATTTATGTGAAGTCCAATGCGCTTTTGCGGGTTCCGGTGAGGGTGATATGATTAAAGCCTTTAATCGGGATGAGAAACCCCTGCCCCGGATTCGGGTAGAGGATGGGGGAAGTGAAGACGGCGGCATCCACTTTGCCGTATCCTGTCGCCACTGTGAAACACCCCTGTGCGTGAAGGGCTGTATTACCGGGGCCCTGTCCATGGGTGAGGACGGGGTCATCCGCATTGATCCGGTACGCTGTGTGGGATGCCGGACCTGTATTGTCATGTGTCCCTACGGCTGTCTGGTCATCGGTAGAAACTACACCATGCTCAAATGCGAGCTATGTTTAGAAACCGCCGCTGGGGCACCGGCCTGTGTGGCAGGCTGCCCCAATGCGGCCATCGTCTACGAAGAAAGGGGTGAATAATATGGCAGATACCCATAGTAAATATCTCATCATCGGCAATGCCATCGCCGCTGTGGGGGGCATCACAGGCATACGGACCGTGGATCCCCTGGGGAGCATTACCGTTATCTCCGGGGAGGACCGCCCGGTGTATTCCCGCCCCCTTATCTCCTACTGGCTGGAGGGCCGGGTGGAAAAGGAAAACATTCGCTACCGGGACCGTGACTTTTATGAAAAAAATGATGTAAGCGTCGAGTACGGGGTCATGGCCACGGCGGTGGATGCCAAGCGGAAGATCGTCACCCTGACCGGGGGGCGGACCATCAGCTACGAAAAGCTCCTGGTGGCCACAGGCTCCCATCCCTTTGTGCCGCCCATCCCTGGCCGGGATTCAGCCAAGAACACCTTCACCTTCACCACCATGGATGATGCCGAGGGCATTGCCGAGGTCCTCACGCCGGAGTCCCAGGTGGTCATCCTGGGGGCGGGCCTCATTGGCCTAAAGGCAGGGGAAGCGCTGATGGACCAATGTGGGAGCCTCACCGTGGTGGATTTAGCAGACCAGGTGCTGCCCAGTGTGCTTGACGCCGAATGTGCGGCCCTTTACGCTGATTATTTGGAGGGACTGGGCATGGCCCTTCGTCTGGGTACCAGCATTACCCAAATTGGGGAGGGGGAAGTCACCCTCAGCGATGGGAACACCCTGGCCTACGATATCCTGATTCTGGCAGTGGGCACCCGTCCGGAAAGCAGCCTGGTGGAAAGTGCCGGAGGGGATGTACAGCGGGGCATTGTGACCGATCGCCAACAGAGGACCACCCTCTTAGATGTCTACGCTGCCGGGGACTGCACCCAAAGCTACGACTGCTCTTCGGAGACGGAGAAAAACATGGCCATTCTCCCCAATGCCTACCTCCAGGGGGAGGTGGCCGGCATCAATATGGCCGGGGGCGAGGCAGTGTACACCCGGGCCTTCCCGGTGAATGCCATGGGGATTAAGGGGTACTATATGCTCACCGCTGGCAGCACCATGGGTGATCCGGTGGTGGTGGAAGAGAAGGGGACCCTGAAAAAATTCTATATCCAGGATGATCGCCTGGTGGGCTTTATTATTCTGGGGGACTGTGATCGGGGGGGGATTTACACCGAGCTGATTCGAAATCAGACCCCCTTGTCCGAAACGGACTGGGCCATGCTCATGGAAGCACCTCGGTTAGCGGCCTTTGGGAAGAACATTCGGAAGGCCGATTTGGCAGAAGCACACTAAGGAGGCAGTCATGATTATCGAAGCGAACGAAAAATACTATACCCAGCTCAACCACGAAATCAAATGCACCGAGGACCAGAACGTCACCATCAAGGGCGTTCTGGGCCAACGCTACATTGGAACTGGAGTTAAGGGAAAGGATCTCACGGTTTTTGGAACCCCGGGTAATGCCATGGGGGCCTATCTGAACCAGACCAATATTACAGTGTACGGCAATGTCCAGGATGCCGTGGGCGATACCATGGATTCCGGGGATATTGTGGTGTACGGCAAAGCTGGGGATACCCTGGGCTACGGCATGCGGGGCGGCAGCATTTATATCCGGGACGATGGTGGCTATCGGGTGGGTATCCATATGAAGGCCTACGAGGAAAAACAGCCCGTCATTGTCATTGGCGGCCGGGCAGGCTCCTTCCTGGGGGAATACCAGGCCGGGGGAACCATTCTGGTCCTGGGCATTGGCTGTGATGGGGCCTTTCCCGCCGGGGGGTATTGTGGGACCGGGATGCACGGCGGTGCCATGGTCCTGCGGTGTGATGCTCCGCCGGTGGGCCTGCCCGAGCAGGTCACGGCCCGTCGGTGCAGTGCCGGGGATATGGAAAGCATCACCCCCTATATTCAAAAATATTGTCACTATTTTGATGGGGATCTGGCATCCATTTTGGGGGGCACCTTTTATAAGCTTACCCCCAGTGCCGGCAATCCCTATCATGGACTGTATACCCCCTATTAAAGCATAGGATCATAAAGGACCATACACTTTTTTAGAAAAACCAGGTTCAAAGGAGAAAAAGGATGACTATTGGGAATACGACCCTCGATATTTTAACCTTTATTGAGGCGAATGATATTAAATTTTTACGGATGCAATTCTGTGGGCTGGACGGGCTGAGCCGGAACATCGCCATATCCAGCAACCAGGTGGAGAATGCCATCTTCTATGGGATTCCCTTTGATGCCAGCTCCGTACCGGGATTTGAAGATGCCGGCTGTTCAGATTTACTGCTGAAGCCGGATTTTAAAACCATCATGGTGCTGCCCTGGCGGCCCCAGAAGGGGAAGGTGGCCCGGGTCCTTTGTGATGTGGTAACCCCGGATGGACGGCCCTATGAAGGGGACAGCCGCTATATCTTAAAGCAGCAGGTGGCGCGCCTCCACCGCCAGGGGTACACCATGAACATCGGCGCCGAGTGTGAATTCTTTCTCTTCCAGCTGGGGGCGGATGGCGCACCGACGATGGAGCCTGTGGATCGGGCGGGTTATGCGGATCTGGCCCCCTACGATAAGGGGGAAAATACAAGGCGGGAAATCATCTTCACCCTGGAGGAAATGGGTTTTGACATTGAAAGCTCCCACCACGAATCAGCGGATGGCCAGCACGAGATCGATTTTAAATACAGCGGCGCCCTGGAATCAGCGGACAACATCATCACCTTCCGAAATGTGGTGAAGACGGTGGCCGGGCGCCATGGTCTCCATGCCACCTTTATGCCAAAGCCCCTCAATGGCCAGGCTGGCAGCGGGATGCACATTAACCTATCCCTTACCAAGGATGGGGAAAATCTCTTTGTGGGGGCGGCCTCTGAATTGTCCGAAGCCGCCAGACATTTCGCTGCCGGGGTGCTTCATCACGTCCCTGGGATGATGGCGGTTACCAATCCCCTGGTGAATTCCTATAAGCGCCTGGCAGATGGCATGGAGGCTCCCCAGCGGGTGAATTGGGGCTTTGGAGATCGCTCGGCCCTCATCAGAATCCCCGCAGCAGAGGGTGAATACTGCCGCATGGAGCTGCGTAGCCCGGACCCGGCCTGTAACCCCTACCTGGCCTTTGCCCTGATTATCGCCGCTGGGCTGGAGGGGATGGAGGAAAAGCGTGCCCTCCTGCCCGCCGTTGCCGAAGGTGGCCTGGGGGATCCCCTGCCCATGACCTTAAAGGAAGCGGTGGAGGCCATGGCGGCGGACCCACTGGTGGCCCAGGTTCTGGGAGAGGATACCGCCAAGCGCTATGAAAGGGCGAAGAGGGAGGAATGGCAGTGCTCGATTCGGATGGTGAATCCCTGGGAGATTGACGCCTATCGGATGAAGTATTAGGAAGAAGATACTATGAATAACGTACTCCTCATCTGTCGCCAGAAGGAGGTAGGCCGGGTACTGACAGAAATCCTCCGGGAAATGGCCTTTGAACATATTGATGTAATGACATCCGGCGCTGAGGGACGGCGGCGGATCCAGGAAGCAGAATATACCCTTGCGATCCTCAATACACCCCTCGGGGATGAATTTGGCATTGAGTTCGCCCAGGATATCTTAGAGGATCATGCCACGGGTGTGGTTCTCATTGTTAAAAGTGAGCTCATTGACCATGTGGAGCGGCAGCTCGAGGAGACCACGGCCTTCGTCGTTCCCAAGCCCATTAATAAAACCCTGCTTCAGCAGAACATCAAATTTATTTTAAATTCCAGGCAGAAAATGCAGCGCCTCATTGAGAAGAATGAGAAGCTGAAGCAGAAAATGGATGATTTAAAGCTGGTGTACCGGGCGAAGCTGTGCCTGATGGGATACCTGGATATGACCGAGGAGCAGGCCCATCGGTATATTCAAAAACACGCCATGGATATGCGCCTAACCCCTGGGGAGGTCGCGGTGAACCTCATTAAGACCTATGAGCACCGGTAGGGATAGAGGGGCAGAGCGTAGACAGAGTGGTGTAGCACGGTCAGGGAGAGGATAAAAAAGATTCACCCCGGACCCCAGGCGCTGATGAACAAAGGGAAAGCCCTCAATCGTCAGTGCGCAAAACCTTCGGTTTTGATGGGGTTTAAGGCAGATTTACTTTCTTAATTTGATGAGAGCCCAAAACGCCAGCCCGCAGGGGCGCCGGGGTTCTCGTATTTTTATCCGCTCCCTTCCCTGGATTTGTCGACAGTCTGTGGGCCCCCTCTTCGGGGGTCTTTTCCATTGGGACAATATTTGGTATAATAGAGCAAAAAGACGGGAAGTGACCGATGAAAAAATACCAAATTAATAATAGGGGGCATTCAAGGGGCGATGAGAGGATGTCTGTGAAACAAAGCCCCCTGCGTCGATTGAAAATCAATGTCCTCATCTGTTCGATTATTATCCTTGGGTTTGTGGCCATTGGGCTTTTTACCACCTTTTCCATCCAGGATTCCTATACCGACAGTATTCGGGATATTTCCGCCCTCTCCTCCCAGGCGATGTACACGGATATCCTCTATATGTTAGAACAGCCCGTTAACATTGCCTCAGCCATGTCCAAGGACACCCTGCTGCGGGACCTCATGCCCCAGGAACTTGAGGATGGTGCCTTTACGGATACGGTGAAGGCCTATTTGGGGGAGTACCAAAAAACCTATGGCTTTGATTCGGTTTTCCTGGTGTCCTGCCAAAGCAGACGTTATTATCACTATGCCAATGGCATCGACCGTGTGCTAGAGACCGGGGACCCAGAGGATCGGTGGTACTTCACCTTTTTAGAGGGTTCAGAAGACTATTCCCTCAATGTGGATAATGACGAGGCCCATGGGGACAAGATCACCATCTTTGTCAATTGTAAGGTTAAAGGGACGGATGGCCGTACCCTGGGGGTCGTGGGGGTTGGCCTGGAAACGGCGTATTTCCAGAACTTGATTACCGAATATGAGCAAAAGTATGGGGTCGGGGCCTATCTCATTGACCGCTCTGGTAATGTTGAGGTATCCTCCCTTCCCGGTGAAGCGGGTGTCCGGAATCTCTTTGAGGAGTCAGAATTTTCGGATATGAAGGGCCACCTGGAGGCCGCCAGTAGCTATGATGATGAGGTGTGGTACACTGGGGAGAAAAGCACGGGGTATCGGATTACCCGGTACATTCCCCGTCTGAACTGGTATCTCGTTGTGGAAAAAAACACCCATGAAATGCAGCAGAAGATGACCAATCAGCTGCTTTTAATCATTCTGGTGGCGATCATCATTATTTTGAGCATGCTGGCCATCACCACGGTTATTCTGCAGCGCTTTAACCGCTCCATGCTGCGCTTGGCGGAATACGACCAGTTAACGGGAGTCCGTAACCGGCGGTGCTACGAGTTGGATATTGCGGGTCGGGAGCAATCCCTTGCGGCAGGGTCCAGCCTAGGCATTGGGATCTTCGATCTCAATGGATTAAAAGCCATCAATGATGCCTATGGCCATCAGGTTGGGGATATGTATATCAAGGAATTTGCCCGCTTGTTAAGCCGTATTTTTGGTGAGGGTACCGTCTATCGCATCGGCGGGGATGAATTCGCCGTCATTTTGACGGACAGTGATGACGCCCAGGTGACGATGTGTTGGGAGCGCCTTAAAAAGGAAATGGCGGCGAAGGACATGGGGCAGGATATCCCACTGGACGCCTCCTTTGGATATGCCTTTTATAATCAAGATAACCTCAATACAATGGACGCCGTTTTCCGTGCTGCGGATGAAGGGATGTACCAGAATAAACGCCGATCCCAGAATGAAACAAGCATGGAAGATGAAACAACCATGGAAGCAACAGAAAGGAAAAACGAATTTGAAAGCAATCACCCTTGAGCCCCTGTGGGCCCACCTTATTTTATGCGGGGAAAAGACCATTCTTAAACAGTCATGGCAAACGGATTATCGGGGAGATCTGCTCATTTGCAGCAGTAAAGGCCCCGTGGAGCCTGGGACCATTGTCGGGGAGGCCCTTTGTGTGGTAACGCTCTTCGATATTGTCCCCTTTGAAAAAAGCCACCTACAGGCCGCCCACATGGACCGTCTGCCCGAGGGGGAAGGGATGGGCTACGCCTGGATACTCTCGGATCTGCGATATATTAAGCCCTTTCCCCTGGAGGATGGGCCCGGGCTTTTCACCGTGGAGGACGAGAAAATCCATCACTGTCCCGGGGATGCCACCCCAGAGGAATACACGTCCTTCTTTCAGGAATACTACGTCCCTCAGTTTGTGGAGGGCCCCATGGCCCTTTATGAAGCCTTCCTCTGCCCGGTAGTCCCGGATGTTCTCTGGGAAGATACCGAGGCCCTCAATACCTTAATCCAGGGGGTACTGCCCCTTCCCATGCCGGAGGCCAGCTTTAAAGCGGCTGCCCGGTTGGTATTAAAGGATGAGGTCACCAATGGTAACGGCGTATGGTGTTACCGGGGGAGCACCGAAGCCCTGTCGGAGTTTCTTAAACACCAGGGAATGCTGACCGAGAAATTCAGTGCTTTTTTGGCGGCTTATCCCGATTGCGCCGTGGCCTTCCAGGATAATTTTTATCAGTAAACTTGGGCCTACAAGTAATAATTTATTATTGCAAATCCATTTAAAAAAGTATTTGACAGAATAATGATAATAATTTATAATCATAGTTGTAATTGAATACAACTTATATAAGTTCGTAATTGGGTCGGACGTTTCTACCAACTACCGTAATAGTTGACTATAAGTTCACATCATCCCCTTGGGCTGGTGTGAATTTATGGCGGCTGTTACGGTTTTTTTATAACCAACCATACAGGAGGAATGCATGTCGCATTTAATCATTAAGCAGGCAATGACCGTGGTAACCTGTGATGATCAGGATACCCTTTATGAAAACACTGATATTGAAATAAAGGATGGTGTCATTACGGCCATGGGGGACATTGTCCCACCAGAGGGGGCGCAGGTCATCGATGCCCGGAGCTGCATTGTTTATCCCGGGTTGATCAACACCCATCATCATCTGTACCAAACCTTCAGCCGGAATTTGCCCCAGGTCCAAAAGATGGCCCTTTTCGATTGGCTGGTCACCTTGTATGAGATTTGGAAGTATCTGGATGATGGGGTCATTTACCACAGCAGTATGACCGGTATGGGTGAACTGATGAAAAATGGCTGCACCACCTGCTTTGATCATCATTATGTTTTTCCCCAGGGAAAAAGTGACGGGCTTTTAGAGGCACAGTTTGAAGCGGCCAAGGATTTGGGGATTCGGATGTTTGCCTCCCGGGGAAGCATGAGCCTAAGTAAAAAGGATGGGGGATTGCCCCCGGACAGCGTGGTCCAAGGTGTGGATGCTATTTTAAAGGACAGCCAGGCGGCGGTGGAACGCTTCCACGATCCTTCACCCTTTTCCATGCAGCAGATTGCATTGGCACCCTGCTCCCCCTTTAGCGTCACCGAGGATCTCCTCCGGGAATCCGCCAAGCTTGCCCGGGCACTGGGCGTCCGTCTCCACACCCATTTATGCGAAACCATGGATGAGGAACGTTTCGTGGCCAACCGGTGCGGTATGCGGCCCCTGGAATACATGGAGAGCCTGGGATGGATCGGAGAGGATGTGTGGGTCGCCCACGGCATCCACTTCAACGATGGGGAGCTCAAGCATTTAGCAGAAACTAGGACAGGCATTGCCCATTGTCCCATCTCGAATATGAAATTATCCTCGGGGGTCTGTCGGATACCGGAAATGTTAAAACTGGGCGTTCCCGTGGGCCTTGCGGTGGATGGCAGTGCCAGTAATGATGGCTCCAACCTCTTAGAGGAAATCCGGGTGGCCTACCTGCTCCACCGCCTGACCAGCGGCAGTGCCGCCCCCACGGGCTACGATTTGCTGAAGATGGCGACCCGGGGAAGTGCCCAGGTATTGGGCCGAAAGGATATAGGCTCCCTGGAAGTCGGAAAGGCCGGAGATTTATTCCTGGTGGATACCAGACGCTTAGAGCTGGTGGGGACCCATTTAGATCCCAAATCCCTCCTGGGAACAGTGGGGTTGAAGGGACCCGTGGACTATACCGTGGTCAATGGGCAGGTAACCGTGAAAAATGGGCGCCTGGTCACGGTGGATGAGGAAAGGGCAAGGCAACAGGCCGATGCCAGTGTCAGGGCCTATCTCGCCAAGGCCTAAACCCAAAACTAAATACGAAATATTGAAATGTGCTTATATATATCCGTAATCTGGTCGGACGTTTCTACCAACTACCCTAATAGTTGACTATGAGCCATCGCAAAGACCCCGTGTCTTAGGCGATGGCTTAGAGTCGCCATAGGGTAGTTTTTTTATATAAAAATAGAGTCAGAAAGGAAGGCGTTATATTATGAAAAACACGGAAAACACGGTGTCCATTTTAAAGGGAAATATTCTTTACCCAATGGACAAACACCGCATCGGAGCAAAGCCCGGGGGATATTTAATCTGCCAGGACGATGTTGTGGTCGGTGTCTTTGATCGGGTTCCCCCAATGTACCGGGAGTATCCCATCACAGATTATGGGGATTATCTCATTATTCCAGGGCTGACGGACCTCCATGTCCACGCCCCCCAGTACCCCTTTCGGGCATTGGGCATGGATTTAGAGCTGCTCCCATGGCTTCAAACCTATACCTTTCCCGAGGAAAGTAAATACAAGGAGATGGATTATGCGAAGCCAATGTATGAAAAATTTGTGTCGGATTTAAAAAGAAGTGCCACCACCCGGGCGGTTATCTACGGCACCCTCCACACGCCGGCCACCCTGGCCCTCATGGATTTATTGGAGGAATCCGGGATGTTGACCTTTGTGGGAAAGGTCAACATGGACCGCAACAGCATTCCAGAGCTCACCGAGGACACCTTGGAGTCCGCAGTGGATACCAGGAAATGGATTGCTGCCTGTCAGGCGCGTTACCAAAGGACCAGGCCCATTTTGACACCCCGGTTTATCCCCTCCTGCAGCGACGTGCTCATGGCGGAACTGGGAAAAATTCAGCGGGAAACCGGTCTGCCGGTGCAGTCCCATCTTTCAGAAAATCGAGACGAAATCGCCTGGGTATCTGATCTCCATCCCGATACCACCTGCTACGGCGAAGCCTATGCTAAATATGGTCTCTTTGGGGGGGCGGTACCGACGGTGATGGCCCACTGCGTCCACTCCACAGAGGAAGAGCAGGACCGCATAAAGGAACAAGGGGTCTTTATTGCCCATTGTCCCCAGTCCAATATGAATTTATCCTCTGGGGTGGCTCCAGTACGCCGCTTCCTTGACCGGGGAATATCCCTGGGTCTTGGCAGCGATGTGGCCGGGGGAACGGCATTGTCCATTTTCCGGGCCATGGCCGACGCCATCCAGGCGTCTAAAATGCGCTGGGCCCTTTTGGATGACAGCCTGGCGCCCCTGACCCTGGCAGAGGCCTTCTACCTGGGGACAGCCGGGGGCGGTGCCTTCTTTGGAAAGGTCGGGCGTTTTGAGCCGGGCTATGCCTTCGATGCCCTGGTCATTGACGATTCGGATTTCGAAACGACGGCGGATTATAACGGATTAATACAGCGCCTGGAACGATTGGTCTACCTGGGGAGGGACGACCAGATCGTGGCGAAGATTGTTGGCGGGAAATCGGTTTTTTAAAAGGAGAAAGGGGTCATTATTATGAAACAACTTCCAGCTTTTTTAGAAAAGCATTTTAAACTCAGTGAGAACAATACGGACATAAAAACAGAGGTGATTGCAGGGTTAACCACCTTTGCAGCCATTGCGTATATTCTGGTGGTCAATCCCCAGGTGCTTTCCGAGCCATTATTCATTATGGGGGACAGCGCCATGGGTGCCAAGGTCTTTAATGGGGTGTTCTTTGCCACCTGTTTGATTTCTTTTGTCGGGACAATGCTCTATGCGCTCTACGCCAAGCTGCCCTTTGCCCAGGCACCGGGGATGGGCCTCAATGCCTTCTTCGCCTTTACCATCGTGCTGGGCATGGGGTATACCTATAATCAGGCATTGGGTGTGGTTTTAATTTCAGGTGTTCTGTTCATCATTTTGTCCGCTACAGGGGTGCGGGAGGCCATTGTTAACGCCATTCCAGCCACCATTAAAAACGCCATTACCCCGGGGATTGGGCTTTTCCTGACCCTCATCGGGTTAAAAAATGCATCCCTGGTTATCAGCAACCAGGCCACCTTCGTGGGGCTTATTGATTTCTCCCGCTGGGGAGAAACCTTTGCCAAGGAAACCATCAGCGTTGGTGGGGCAGAGTATTTAGCGGCTGATTATCGGCTGATGATTGGGTCGGCGATTGTCGCCTTAGTGGGCTTAGTGGTCATTGCAGCCTTGACGGCCAGAAAGGTCAAGGGGGCGATGATTATCGGAATCCTGGTGGGAACCGTGGTTGGGATTCCCTTTGGTTTAACCCATTTTGGGGGCTTCAGCCTGGATATGGGTCAGCAATTTTCGGATTTCATGGAAGTTTCCTTCTTCAATATTGATTTTGTTGGTTTGTTTACCCATGGTGGGAATCCAGTGGAGTCCACCTTTACCATCATCATGCTGGTCCTGGCCTTTGCCCTGGTCAATATGTTCGATACCATCGGGACCCTGTTGGGGACCGCGAAGCAGGCAGGGATGCTGAAACCGGACGGTACCATGCCCCGGATGAAGCAGGCCATGCTTTCCGATGCCATTGCCAGTGCCGGGGGGGCCCTCATTGGGACCTCCACCGCAACGACGGTGGTGGAATCCAGTGCGGGGATCTCCGTCGGGGGACGGACAGGTCTGACCTCGGTAGTTACCGCCGGAATGTTCCTGGTGGCCATTGTACTGGCGCCCTTTATCACCATTATCCCCTCCGCTGCAACGGCACCTGCCTTGATTTTCCTGGGTGTCCTCATGATGGGAGCCGTCAAGGATGTGGATTTCGGGGATATGACCGAAGCCCTGCCAGCCTTCTGCACCATGGTGTTTATGCCCTTTACCTATTCCATTGCCAATGGGATTGCCGCAGGCTTAATTACCTACATTCTGGTGAAAATCCTCTCTGGCCGGCACCAATTCCTCACACCCTCCGATGGCACGCCAAGACGGCGGGAAATCAATATCATTACCGTGGTCCTGGCCTTCCTCTTCGTGATTCGCTTTGCCTTTATGGTTAATGGGTAAAGGCGCAAATGCGGTCCTGGGGTGGTAGTCGCGTGAGCTCTCTATAGAGGGTGTAGACAAAGTGCCTTAGCGCGGTCAGCCGTCTCATTGCCACAGAGCCTCGTGGACGAACCATCCCACTGCCGTTGCAATCAAAAACCACCGCTCCGTTTCAGGGCGGTGGTTTTTGATTACACTATCGGACGGTCTGGACTGCGTTGTCCTTGAGGACCACGTCGTGGGCACCGCCTTCGGTGATACTGGTGGAAGAGACCAGGGTCAGCTTGGCCTTATCCTGGAATTCCGGAATGCTGAGGGCTCCACAATTACAGAGGGTGGAGCGCACCTTGGCAAGGGTAGAGCCCACGTTGTCATGGAGACTGCCGGCGTAGGGGACGTAGGAATCCACCCCTTCTTCAAAGGACAGCTTCTTGTCGCCGCCCATATCGTAGCGCTGCCAGTTTCGGGCCCGGCTGCTGCCTTCGCCCCAGTACTCCTTCATATAATTCCCACCGATATTGACAATTCGGGTGGGACTTTCATCGAACCGGGAGAAATAACGGCCCAGCATGACGAAATCACTTCCCATGGCCAGGGCCAGGGTGATGTGGTGGTCGTAGACGATGCCCCCATCGGAGCAAATGGGGATATAGATCCCGGTTTCTTCGAAGTATTCATCCCGGGCAGCCGCCACTTCAATCACCGCCGTGGCTTGTCCCCGGCCGATGCCCTTTTGTTCCCGGGTAATGCAGATGGAACCGCCGCCAATCCCGATTTTAATGAAATCGGCACCGGCTTCGGCTAGGAATCGGAAGCCCTCCCGATCCACGACGTTGCCAGCCCCAACCTTCACGGTATCCCCGTAGGTCTGGCGAACCCAGGCCAGGGTGCGCTTTTGCCACTCCGAATAGCCTTCGGAGGAGTCGATGCACAGCACATCCGCCCCCGCTTCAATAAGGGCGGGAATCCGGGTTTCGTAGTCCCGGGTATTAATACCGGCCCCAACGATATAGCGTTTCTGGGCATCCAAAAGCTCTAAGGGATTTTCCTTATGGGCGGAGTAATCCTTGCGGAAAACGAAGTAGGCCAGGGTGCCATCCTCGTTGATGATGGGCAGGGAGTTCAGCTTGTTTTCCCAGATGATGTCGTTGGCTTCCTTTAAAGTCGTCCCAATGGGGGCAGACACCACCTTTTCCACCGGGGTCATAAATTCCTTGACCTTGGTGGCAGGGTCCATGCGGCTCACCCGGTAATCCCGGCTGGTGACGATCCCCACAAATTTTCCGCCGCCGGTGCCATCGGCGGTAACCGCAGTGGTGGAGTGACCGGTACGTTTCTTCAGGTCCAGGACATCGGCCATGGTGGATTCTGGAGAAATATTGGCATCGCTGGGCACAAAGCCCGCCTTGTGGGCCTTCACCCGGGCCACCATGGCGGCTTCATCCTCAATGGACTGGGAGCCGTAGATAAAAGAAATCCCACCTTCAGTGGCCAGGGCGATGGCCATCTTTTCGCCAGAGACGGACTGCATGATGGCAGAAGTCATGGGGATGTTCATAGTGATGGGGGGCTCTTCCCCTTTTTGGTACTTGACCAGGGGTGTTTTTAGATTGACATTGGCAGGGATACACTCCGCAGAAGAATACCCCGGGACGAGTAGGTATTCACTGAAAGTGCGTGACGGTTCTTCAAAATAATGGGCCATAAATCCTCCTATACTTTAATGTGCTTTATTGTTCCAGATGAGATGAAAAGCAATAGCCAGAGGACTATTGCTCAGTGTGTCGACAAACCTAGGGAAGGGAGCGGATAAAAATACGAGAACTCCGGTTGCCCCTGCGGGCTGGCGTTTTGGGTTTTCATCAAATTAAGAAAGTAAACCTGCCTTAAACCCCATCAAAACCGAAGGTTTTGCGCACTGATGACGGAGGGCTTTCCCTTTGTTCATCAGCGCTTGGGGTCCGGGGTGAATCTTTTTTATCCTCTCCCTGACCGCACTGCATCTCTTTGTCGACAGTCTAAGTAATAGCCAGAGGACTATTGCTTTTCATAAGGGACGATGGTTAAATGTAATTAATTGTAATAAGTATAGGTGTTTTTAAAGGGGATGTCAAGGGGATGGGATTTATCATAAGAAAATATTTCAATCCCCTCTTACCTGGGTTATAATAAACCCATTAAGACACGGAGGCAACCATGGAAGAATTGAAGGGCTCCCTGGAGCATGTGGTATTTCACAACGAAAAAAATGGATATACGGTGGCGGATTTCGACATCGACGGCCAGCTGGTCACCGTGGTGGGTACCATTGAGGAGCCCCGGGAGGGTGAGTATCTCAAGCTAAGGGGCACCTGGGCAGAGCATCCCACCTTTGGGGAGCAGTTTAAAATGATGCAGTACAGCATCGACACCCCATCCACCGAAGGGGGCGTCATCCGATATTTAAGCTCCGGCTTACTGCCGGGGGTGGGGGAGAAAACCGCCCAGGCCATCGTCGCGCATTTTGGGGTTGGGGCCATCGAGATTCTGGACCGGGACCCTAATCGCCTCACGGAAGTTGCCGGAATTGGGGCGAAGACCCTGGAGAAAATCATCGAGGCCTACGCCGATCAGCGGGAGGTGCGGGAGGTGGTCCTGGCCCTCCAGGAATACGGGATATCCACCACCTATGCCATGAAGCTCTACAAGGTCTATGGACAGAATACGGTGAAGGTGCTCTTCGCCGATCCCTATCAAATTATAAAGGACGTCCCGGGCATTGGCTTTAAAATTGCCGATGGCATCGCCAGCCAGCTGGGGGTGACCGCCGACAATCCCAAACGCATTGCGGCCAGCATCACCCAAAGCCTCCGGGAGTGCTACGCTTCGGGGAACACGTACATGGATAAGGGGGAGCTCATTGATACCAGTGCCCGGGTTTTGGGGCTGGAGCTCTGGGACGACAGCGCCCTGGGGACCATTGGGGACCAGGTTGAAGAAATGACCCTGGCTGGAGATTTGAAGTTAGATTTCATTGGAGAGGCCGAAGCCTACTACCCCATGATGCTTTTTGAAGCCGAGGATACCCTCGCCCTGGATTTCGCCCGAATGGCCCGGTATGAGCATGATGCTCTGGATGCCGACTGGGGTGCTCTGGTGGAACAGTATGCCCAGGGGGTAGGGATTGTCTTAGACCCCAGTCAGCGGGACGCCCTGATGACCGCCCTGGATTGTGGAGTGACCATCATTACCGGGGGACCGGGAACCGGGAAAACCACCATCGTCAGCGGCCTCATCGATATTTTAACGGGGCGGGGACTCTCCGTGGTGCTGGCGGCCCCCACGGGCCGGGCCGCGAAGCGCATGGCCGAGGCCACGGGAGAGGAAGCCCGGACCATCCATCGCCTGCTGGAGTATGAACCCACTGGAGAGGATGGCCCTCTGCGTTTCGCCCGGGATGAGGACAATCCCCTTTCCGAGGATGTGGTTATTGTAGATGAGGCCTCCATGGTGGATACCCTGCTCATGGCCAGCCTAACCCGGGCTTTGTCGCCGGGGACCAAGTTAATTTTAGTGGGGGATGTGGACCAGCTGCCCAGTGTGGGGCCGGGACAGGTTCTGACGGATCTCATCGAAAGCCAGGTTGTACCTGTGGTGCGCCTGACGGCCATCCATCGCCAGGCCAAGGGCTCAGCCATCGCCCTGGCGGCCCAATCCATTAATGGGGGCTATCTCCCAGAGGTGGGCGGGGATGGCCACTCGGATTTAGTGTATCTTAGCCGCCAAAGCACCGGCCAGGTCCTGGAGACCATCCTGGGACTGGTGGGGGGCGGGGCAGGGGATGGTACCGTTTCGGGAGCCCCCCAGATCATCACCCCCATGAAAAAAGGCCCCCTGGGAACCATCGCCCTAAATGCGGCCCTCCAAAAGGCTTTAAACCCCGCCGCCCCAGAGAAGAATGAACGGGCCCTGGGAAATCTCATCTTTCGGGAGGGGGATAAGGTGATGCAGATTAAGAATGATTACAAGTTGAAATGGCAGGACCAAAAGACCACCGAGTTCGGAGAGGGGATTTTTAATGGGGACATTGGTGTGATCACCCGCATTGATACCTCGGGGAAAACCCTAAGGGTGCACATGGATGATGATAAGGTGGTGGACTATCCCTTCGACGGGCTGGTGGCCCTGGCCCATGCCTATGCCATGACCATCCACAAAAGCCAGGGGAGTGAGTTTTCCCAGGTTATCCTTCCCCTCATCAGCGGTTCGCCCAGTTTTCTCACCCGAAAGCTGTTGTACACCGCCATCACCCGTGCCAAGGACAAGCTCTATTTGGTGGGGCCCTGGCCGAACCTGGTGCGCATGGTCCGCAGTGACCATGACGCCAAACGGCGGACGGGCCTGAAGTCCCGGATTTTGACCTATACGGATCTGGGGATTTAAGATGTCCGTTTGGGGTCGAGTTTTGAAAAATGCCCTTTTTCCGGGAAACGGAACCTGCCCGGTCTGTGGACGGGTCCTGTTTTCCAGGGATCACTTTCTCTGTAGCCGGTGTCAGGAGGATCTTCCCTTGAATCAGGGGGAAACCTGTCCGGTCTGTGGCCGCCACCTCTTAAATGGTGAAGCCATTTGCTGCAAGGATTGCAGTCAGACCAAGGACCCCGGATTTCAGGCGGGCTGTGTGTGGCTTGACTATCGGGAAAACGCCAAGCCCCTGGTTTATGGCATGAAATTTCAGGGGCGCCAGGCGCTGTGTCATTGGGTGGGGCGGCAGATGGCAGAAATGGTGATGGCGGCACCCTGGTTTTCAGAAATCGACTGCATCATCCCCGTTCCCCTCCATGAGAGCCGTCTGTCCGAACGGGGCTATAATCAAAGCATGGCAATAGCCCAGGGACTTGCCAGGGAAATTGAGGTACGGACCGGTCAGATGATCCCAGTGGCAGAGGGGCTAGTGCGCATCCTCCCCACCCCCCACCAAATCGGGCAGAGCCGCAGGGAACGGCTGAAGCTCATGAGCAGCGTTTTTAAAAATTCTCCTGAGGTCGATATAAAGGGACAGCGGGTGCTGTTGGTGGATGATGTTATCACCACCGGAGCGACCCTTCGGGCCTGTGCAGCGACATTGCTTTCGGCGGGGGCCCAGGCCGTGTTCATTGCGGTCTGCGCCGGAGGTGGGGCCTAAGGTTATGCCCTCCTAAACCTTGACATTGAAAAGAACCATGGGTATACTTTAAGCAGGAATATTAAAGGAGCGAAATGATGGAAAAACCGTTGGCGGCACTGCAACAGCTTGTAAAGCGTGTGGAAGCATCAAGTCCGTTTTACCAAAAAATATTTAAAGAAGCCGGGGTAACCGCCGCGGATGTCAAAAAAATGGAGGATTTTAACAATCTTCCCTTTAGTGAAAAGGCTGATCTTCGGCGGGCTTATCCCCTGGGCCTCCAGGCTGTCCCCGACGAAGCGGTGGTCCGGATCCATTCCTCATCGGGAACAACCGGGGATCCCGTTATCATTCCCTATACAAAGAAGGATGTTGAGGATTGGGCCATCATGTTCGAACGGGCCTACCGCTACGCCGGAATGACGAATCGAGACCGTATCCAGATTACACCGGGGTATGGACTGTGGACCGCGGGGATTGGATTTCAGGCCGGCGCCGAACGTCTGGGCGCTATGGTTATCCCCATGGGACCTGGAAACACCCCCAAGCAGCTTAAAATGATGGAGGATCTGAAGTCGACGGTCATTGCCTGCACCTCCTCCTATGCCTTAGTTCTGGCTGAGGAGGTGGCAAAAGCGGGCCTCCGGGATAAAATCTGTTTGACCAAAGGGATTATCGGATCGGAGCGTTGGGGGGATAAAATGCGCCGGCGCATCGTTGAAGAGCTCGGTATTGAAATTTACGATATTTATGGCTTAACCGAGGTCTATGGCCCCGGGATTGCCATTGATTGTGAGCATCACTGTGGGATGCACTACTGGAACGATTATATCTACATGGAGATCATTGATCCCGATACCCTGCGCCCCGTCCCCGATGGAGAATATGGGGAGGTTGTCATTACCACCCTTAAAAAGGAAGGCGCCCCCCTCCTTCGGTACCGGACCCACGATATCAGCCGGATCATCCCCGGTGAATGCCCCTGCGGCTCTCCCTTCCCAAGGCACGACCGCATCTTAGGTCGTACGGATGATATGTTCAAGGTCAAGGCGGTGAATATGTACCCAGGCCAAATCGATGAGCTGCTCCGGGATATTCCGGGGGTCAGCTCGGAATACCAGGTGCGCATTTTTAATCAGGCAGGAAAGGATGAGGTGGCCCTCCGCTTTGAGGTGGAGGAGGATGCAGATATTACTGCTGTTGAAAAAGCAGTAGGCGCTGGGTTTAAATCCCGGATCGGCATCAGTATCACCCCCCAGGGCGGACGCATCGGATCGCTGCCCCGCTCAGAAAAAAAGACGGTTCGCGTTATCGATGAACGCTATGAGTCATAAAGGAGAATAAAATGTCAAAGAAAAAAAAGGATAAGCCACGTTTTGAGGTCGTCCTCCATGAAACCAGTGAGGATGGATCGGGATCGAAGATCATCGAGGATCGGGAGACGGGAGTCGTCTATCTCTACCACTACGGACAAGGCGGTGCCGGAATGACGGCCCTTCTGGATGATCAGGGAGATCCTGCCATTGGGCCGGAACGCTAAATAAGCCCCCATCGTCTTAAAGAACCTTTAATGGCGAAGCACCGTTAAGGTGCCATTAAGCAGGGAGGAGTATCCTACAAACAGTAAAAGATTTTCCCCCCTCAACTTTTACGAATTTGCATGATAAACATGACAAACAAAAAAAGTCCAGAGCTGAGCACTCCGGGCTTTTTTTTGTGCCGGGCCTTTGGAGGGGGAGCACCCGACGTCTAAAGTAATTCCGGATGCTGGTGGAATAAGAAATCAAAGTACTGCATTGCCCGGGAATCCCTCCAGGGAAGATCCGTGAGATAGCTGTGATCTTGAAGTAGCGGGGGGATGATATTGGCATCGGCGGTTTTCGAATCTCCCAATGCCTGGATGCGGGTCACCGTTTGGGCGACGCCGCGGTTAAAAAGATCGACATAGCTGTCCGAGAAAGCAACGCCTGTGACAGGGTGTCGCCAGGAAGCGTGATCCAGGTTCAGCACCAGCGGGATATTCGTGTCCGCCGGATAAAAGACCCGGCTGAGGGCATGTTCTTCCCCGACAAGCCGCTCCACTGACCTCACGGCCCATTTCTTGCTGCCCGTGGCATCGGCGGTATGACGCACGATGCGCCTTGTATTATGGAGGCTCTTTTTAAAACTGTGGGGCCCTGGGGATACCCCATATACACACCTCAGAATATGACTGTAAAAAAGATCCAGAATCTCCTCGGTTTGGGGAGAAAGGGTAAAGATTTTTTCTGCACTAAAATGGCAGGCCCATTGATTGAAGACGTAACGTAAATTCGCGACATCTAAAAGGACCTCATAGCGTTTATGAAAATAGGAATAGACTCGGCTGGGCGGGAAATGGCGATCGTAGCACCCCGTACGATAGAAAATAAAGGGGTGGGTGGCTGTGTCCAGGGCATGATGGCTTAAAAACCCAGCTAAATAGCTAATCAAAACATCCCGTTCCCAGGGGTGGCTTTTGGCATAGGCCAGTCCCTGGATAAAAAAATCATTGACCCGCCGCCGGTGGATGAGGCTGCCGTAAGGGGTTGCCGGTTGGTGTCCTGGTAGGGGAATGGGGAAATCGTAATAAAAGAAATCCGGGCCCTGGGTTCCAAGGCGGTAGGCATCGTAATGATCGGCGATAATGGTGCGCATGGGCAACCCTTCGGGTAAAAGCTCGAAGGCCCGCTGCCCACAAAAATAGTGATTGAGCATATCTGACATGGGTCACCTCTAAGAAAATGTGATATAATAGCCCCAATATACCATAAAATCGAAAAATGTAACTGAAGGAGATTACCATGTATTTAAAAGGAATCGCCATGGCATCCCATCCCCCAATCATCATCCCGGAGGTGGGCGACGGCCGAGAGCAAAAAGCGGAAAAAACCATACGGGGCATGAAGGACCTGGCCCTGGAGGTCGCTAAAATCAAACCCAAAACCATTGTCTGCATCACCCCCCACGGCAATGTATTCCGAGATGGGGTGAGTGTTCTGTACCATCCTACCCTTTCCGGAGATTTTGGTGAATTTGGAGCCCCCCAGGTTCAACTGACAAAGGCGTGCGATATGGGGCTTCTCGATCAGCTCAACCAAAGTTTTGGAGAAAACAACTGCCACAGTCTCTTCATTAATCCCAAGACGGCCAAGGAATACGATATTGACCTTCGTCTGGACCACGGCGTATTGGTCCCCCTGACCTTTATCGATAAGGTTTACCCCGACTATAAAATCCTTCATCTGACCATTGGCTATCTCAGTCTTGTGGAGCTTTACCGAACCGGGCGCATTCTTCGGGAGGCCATTGAATTAAATGGTGAGGATACCCTGATTCTGGCCAGTGCGGATTTATCCCATTGTTTAAAGGATGAAGGCCCTTACGCCTTTGACCCCATGGGGCCTCTCTTTGATACCCTGGTGGTTAAGGCCATTGAAGATAAAGCGTACTATGATCTGTTAACCTTAGATCCTAAAATCTATGAACCGGCAGGCCAATGTGGCCTGCGGCCCATGATGATGGCCCTGGGGGCAGCGGACAGCATAAAAACCCACTCCCAGGTATTTGCCTATGAAGGGCCCTTTGGCGTGGGTTATATGGAAGCCCTCATTACCTTTGATTTAACGGAGGAGGACCCCACTAATGAAAGCCTGCTGAGCCATTTTGAGCAGGAAATGAACACCCAATACAAAGAACGTTTGGCCAAAGCAGATCCCTTTGTATCCCTGGCTACCCAAACCATTGATACCTGGGTGCGGACAGGAACCCGCTTAGCAGAGGGGGATTTCCTGAAAACACTAGAGGATGAAAAGGCGGCTCAAAGATTGGCGGATTCTGCAGGTGTCTTTATAACCATCTATAAAAGTGGAGAACTGCGAGGGTGCATCGGAACCATCCACCCTGTGACCAAAAGCCTGAGTGAAGAGATCATCCGTAATGCCATTGAAGCCGCAACCTACGATCCCCGTTTTCTTCCCGTTGAAGAAGCTGAGCTTAATCAGTTATCCGTGAGTGTCAGCATTATGGGTGAGCCCGAGACGATTGATGATATTGCCCAGCTTGACCCCCATCGTTATGGCGTCATTGCTGAAAAAGGCCTGCGCCGGGGACTGCTTCTGCCGAACCTCACAGGAATTGATACCATTGAAGAGCAAATTGCCGCAGTTAAGCGAAAAGCAGGGATTCCAGACTATGAGGCGGATGATGAATTGGGAGAAAAACTCCATTTACAACGCTTCGAAGTCGAATATTATCATTAATTTTGTATACATGCAAAATAGCCCTTGACAAAAGCCCCGAGACAGCATATACTAAATAAGCTGTCTCGGAAGGGACAGGGGCAAAACGAAAAAGCTGTAAAATTACTAAAAAAGTACTTGACAAAGCGGATGTGGCTTGCTAAAATAAATAAGCTGTCTCGAGAGAGGCACACCAAATCCATTCCATTGAAAAACATTTAAAAAAAGTGCTTGACAATGAAAGAGTGGTTTGGTAAAATAAATAAGTTGTCTAAAGCAAACGACTTCAGGATTGAGAAAATTTAAAAAACTTTCAAAATTCACTTGACAGAAATAAATGCTTCCGCTATAATAAAGAAGTTGTCAATTGCGACAGCGAGGTCATAGAAAAGAGAATAGTACCATAAAACCTGGATAAAACCAAAGATTCCGAAGCAGAGCGATCTGCTGGAGAAAAGAAGAGGTTGGACTCTTCTATAAAAAAAACCAAACCAAGCGTAAGAACCAGAACATCAGACTGAGGTCTGATGCCAAACTTTTAATTGAGAGTTTGATCCTGGCTCAGGACGAACGCT
>NZ_FNOU01000032.1 GCF_900107125.1 Eubacterium barkeri | reverse complement strand
ACCGGCTGGTTTCCTTTATTTATGCGGTTTCCCGCAACTTTTCCAGTGGAGCCTTTGAGCGGATTCGAACCGCTGACCCCATCCTTACCATGGATGTGCTCTACCTACTGAGCTACAAAGGCGAAAAGTATTTAAATGGTGGGGAGAGATGGATTCGAACCATCGTAGACTTAGTCAACGGATTTACAGTCCGCCCCCTTTAGCCACTCGGGCATCTCCCCGTAAGATATTGGCTTTTTCCTGTCATCGTCGACAGCTTCTATATGATACCCTGTTTTATAAAAGAAGTCAACCCCCTTTCAGCTTTTTTTAACCCTTTTTTTTACTTTTTTTAAATCATCCCCGCGACGCATACTCTCCAGCTGATTTCGCACGGTTTCATCCATATGTTCACGGAGTTGATTGATCCCAATCATCCCGTTCTTTTCCATCTGCTTCGGCAGAATCCTCCGGGATTTCGCCATGGCCTCCATGAGCTCTCTGGCCGAAAGACGCTCGGCCCCCAGAGCTAAAACAACCTGTTGTAGGGTAAAGTCCGAGGTTGCAACCTTCACCGGAACCAGTTTAGGGGTTTCATAAACCATTCGCTCAATATAGCTATCTGCCGTTACATCCCTTGGGGTGTAGACCACCCGGATATTCCCCCGGAGGGTCTCTCTTTCCCCAGGACTATCCTGGGTGTAGGCGTCGAAGACCACCACTGTTTCATACCCCATATACCCACTGTAATCCCCCAGGGCTTCAATGAGATCTTCCCGGGCTGCTTCAAGATTAAAATCTTCCGTATTGGGATCATCCTTCTGCTGATGGATGATATTATAGCCATCCACGATTAAAATGGTCTTCATCGCCTAATACTCCGTTTTTTATTGGTGCCGCTGGCGGGCTGCCTCCGCAAGAAGAATTGCCGCTGCCGCCGATGCATTAAAGGAATCAATATCCCCATAAAGAGGGATGGAGGTGGTGAAATCGCACTGACTTTTAACCTTGGGGCTCACACCCTTGCCTTCATTCCCAATAACAATGGCCATCTTCCCCTTAAAATCATTTTTGTAATAAGGAGCACCTTCCATATCCGCCGCCGCAATCCAAAAGCCCTTTTCCTTAAGGGTATCCATACACTGGGACAGGTTGTTTACCTTCACCACCGGGATATACGCCACCGCACCGGAAGACGCTTTAACCGCTGCCGGCGATAAGGACGCAGAGCGCCGTTTCGGCAGAATAACCCCATGGGCGCCACAGAGGTTGGCACTCCTTATAATAGCTCCCAGATTGTGAGGGTCCGTCAAATGGTCCAGAATGACCACCAGGGGCTCTTCCCCCTTGGATTCAGCATAAGCCAGTACATCCTCCAGGCTCTTGTAAGGAAAGGGTGCCATGAGTGCCGCAACGCCTTGGTGGCGTTGTCCTTCAGAGATAGCATCCAGCTTGGCACGGTCCACGGTTTGCACCAGAATTCCCCGTTTTCGGGCTTTATCCATGATATCACCAAGGACATGATCCTTATTGTCCTTCATTACCAGAAGCTTATCCACTGCCTGTTCGGCCCGCATGGCTTCTAACACGGGGTTCTTCCCAACTACAACGAAGCGTTCCTCCTCAGATTCCTGAGCCGGCTGACGCCCGTATCGATTTTTAACTTTATCATTCATTTTAATTTATCCATTCTTTTTTCTCGGCCTCCATGTTACACTTTTATAGGACTGGAGGAATTTATGACAACTTTTACCATGATTTCCATTTATTGTGTGGCCATTAACCTCATCGCCTTTGGAGCAATGGGCATTGATAAAGCAAAGGCCCGCCGGGGGGCATGGCGTATACCGGAAGCCACCCTCTTCACCTTTGCCATTGCCGGTGGGAGTATCGGTGCCATTTTGGGTATGATCCTTTTCCACCACAAAACCAAGCACTTAAACTTTCGGTTTGGCCTACCCTTTATTCTTCTGATTCAACTTCTGGGTCTTTACCTGCTGCTCCGGGGCTAAAACGCTTCCGGGGTGGCAAGGGGCCAAAATATTGATAAAAATAGGTCTTTAAGGTACTATTGTACAGCTTTCGGTTCTTCGTGGCTTTCTTTCCAAAGCATTTTTCAAAGCCTTCGTAGCCGCAGATAATAAAGTAGGACCAATCTTCAAGGGCCATAAAGGCCCGGCCCATTTCCCGATAAAGGGCTTCCACTTCCTTCTTATCCCCCATACGCTCTCCATAGGGCGGGTTGGTCACAATCACCCCATAACGGCGCTTTGTGGCAATTTCCTTGACCGGTAAACGCTGGAAGGCCACTAAATTCCCGACACCTGCCAGGTCCGCGTTGGTTCGGGCCTGCTTAAGGGCCCTGGAATCAATATCCGATCCCAGGAGGCGAAAGCTCTTATCATTAATGGCTTCTTTGGCCTGGGTTCTGGCATCCACCCACAAATCCTGAGGGATGGCATCCCATTCTTCTGAGACAAAGGTCCGTTTGAGACCAGGAGCCATATTCTTCCCAATCATTGCAGCCTCGATGACAATGGTCCCGGAGCCACAAAGGGGATCGAGGAAGTAACGGTCCGGCCGCCACCGGGATAGCTTCACCAGGGCAGCAGCAATGGTTTCCTTTAAGGGCGCATCATTGCCATACTCCCGATATCCCCGCTTGTTGAGCCCAGAACCGCTGGTGTCAATGGAAAGGACCACCTCATCTTTGAGGATCTGGATGTGGATGGGGTAATGGCCCCGGGTTTCCGGAAACCACTCCACCCCATAGGCCATCTTAAGCCGCTCCACCACCGCTTTCTTGACAATGCGCTGGCCATCGGATTTGCTGAACAGCGTGGATTTAACCGAGGTAATTTTAGCCGCCGGGAAAATGCCATCCTCGGGAATCCAGCGCTCCCAGGGCAAGGCCTTTGTGGCTTCAAACAGAGCGTCAAAGGTGGTGGCCCGGAAGGTCCCCATGACTAAAAGAACCCGGTCAGCACACCGCAGCCACAAATTACTTCTGGCAATGGCATCTAAACCACCGGAAAAATACACCCGGCCATTTTCCACCTGATCGATGGTGTAGCCCAGATCCTTTACTTCGTCCTTTACCACGCTCTCCAAACCGAAAGCCGTCGTCGCTATTAATTGAATGGTCATTAAAATGTTTTAATCCCCTCGTCCCGGCCGTAGACCAGGAATCCAGCGTAGCCCTTTTCTTCATAATGGCTTAGCTGCTTACCAAATTTCTTCTTCATGCTCACCAAATTCACCCAGTGTCCCTGGGCCCGGAGTCCATCAGCAAAGGTGATTACCTCGGCCATATCATCTGCTGGTGTATAAAACAATGCCACAGGATGTTTTCCTGCAGATTGTGTTTCTTCGGCATCCATCAAAATCCCAACGATCCGTTCGAAGCCAATGGAGAAGCCCACAGCGGGTACCGACTGCTTCGCATATTTTCCAATCATCTCATCATAACGACCGCCTCCGGCAATGGATGCGCCGTATTCCCCATAGCTGACCTCAAAGACCTGGCCAGTATAGTAGCCCATGCCCCGGATCAGGGTAAAATCAAAGGCGATGGTGTACCGTCCCCCCGCCATTTTTTCCACCGTTCCAATCACCCGGCGTAAATCCGCCACGGCTTCCGGTTCATCCACTAAATCCTCGATATTGTCCAGAGTAATCCCAGAGGCCTTATTCACAAAATCCGAGACCATGGCGGTATCATAGCCCTTTTCCACCAGCTCCGTCACGACCCCTGCTGTCCCAATTTTATCCGCCTTGTCCAGGGAGATGCACACGGACCCCACATCCCCAGGGGCAAAGCCGGCCTGGATGATAGCCGCTGTCAGCAGCTTGCGATCGTTCACCTTGATGGTAAAGCCCTCGAAGCCGATGGCCAGAAGCGCCTTGGCCGTTGTGGTAATCAGCTCCATTTCCGCTGCAACTGTAGGATCCCCGATAATATCAATATCACACTGCTTAAAGGAACGGAAACGTCCCTTTTGGGGACGCTCCGCACGAAAAACATTGCCAATCTGAATGGCTTTAAAGGGCAATTCCAAGGATTCGGCATGGTTGGAATAAAATCGGGATAAGGGCAGGGTCAAATCATAACGCAGACCCATGTCGCATAAATCCGCTGCCGTACTATTTTCATCCACCTTGAGCTTTTCTCCGCGTTTTAAAATCGCAAAGATCATCTTCAGGTTTTCGCCGCCGTCACTACCTAAGAGTAAATCGATATTTTCCAGAGCCGGCGTTTCCATGCGCGTAAAGCCATGGGCCCGGTAAATGGATAGAATCTTTTGCTCCAGAGTGTCCCGGATGAGCATTTCATCCGGTAAAATATCCCGGGTGCCCCGAACAGGCTTCGAACTCATCTGCGCCATGCTACACCAGCACAATCCGACGGTAAACTTTTTTGCCTTTTTTCACAACAAAGCCTCCCTCTGCAAAATCATCAGCGGTGTAGGTCGTCTTGATATCCGACACCTTTTCACCCTTCACTTCGATACCATTTTGCTGGACCAAACGACGGCCCTCCCCCCGGCTGGGGACGATCCCCGATTCAGCCAGCAGGCTTAGAATCTCAATGCCATCACCGACAATATCAGCGCCTAACTCAATAGTGGGAATTTCAGCATCCGCCTGATTCCCTGAGAAAGCCTTTCGGGCAGCATCCTGGGCCTTTTCAGCCTCTTCCTTACTGTGGATCATAGCCGTTACCTCGTAGGCCAGGACCTCCTTGGCATGGTTGATTTCGGCACCCTCCAGTGCTCCTAAACGGCGTACCTCATCCATGGGCAGGAAGGTCAGTAATGCCAAGCACTTCTGTACATCGGCATCGGCCACATTCCGCCAATATTGGTAGAATTCATAGGGGGAGGTCTTTTCCGGGTCGAGCCATAGAGCACCCTTGGCTGTTTTTCCCATTTTGATCCCTTCGCTGGTGGTCAGCAGGGAGAAGGTCATGCCATAAACGGACTGGGCATCCTTCTTTCTGACCAATTCCACCCCGGCGATAATATTGGACCATTGGTCATTACCCCCAAACTCCATCTTACAGCCATACTTTTGGTGCAGCTTGTAGAAATCGTAGGCCTGGAGCAGCATATAATTAAATTCCAGGAAGGTCAGTCCCTGTTCCATCCGGCTTTTATAGCAATCCGCTGCAAGCATACGGTTCACTGAAAAATGCGAGCCAATATCCCGAAGGAAATTAATATAATTGAGATCTAAAATCCAATCGGCATTATCGACCATAATGGCCTTATCATCTTCAAAGGTCAGAAATTTTTCAAAGATTTTTTTGAATTTTTCAGCATTGTCAGCAATACGCTCCCGGGTCATGACCTGACGCATATCCGTCCGACCCGAAGGGTCCCCAATCATCGTGGTTCCCCCACCGATTAAGGCAATGGGACGATGGCCGTGGCGCTGCATATGGGCCATGACCATAATCTGGATGAAATGCCCGATGTGCAGGCTATCCGCTGTTGGATCAAACCCGATATAAAAGGTCACCGACTCATTTGCCAGTAAATCTACAATTTCTTCTTCATGGGTACATTGCTCGATGTAACCCCGTTCTTTCAGAACGTCAAATACATTTTCCATTGTTGTTTCCTCCTCTATTTCAGACTATATTTCTTAATTTTCTTCTTTTTTTTCAATAATGGTGACCGCTTCTCTTTCAGCCTTGGCTGTCATCTTTTCCCGATGGGCTTCCCAGCGATTCAGACCTTCAACTAAAAATATCTTGATAACCGCAAAAAAAGGAATGGCGATGAACATCCCAAAGGGCCCCATGAGGCTTCCCCCAACCATAACCGAAAGGAGTACCCAAAAGGGATTGAGCTCCACGATACGCCCCAGTACCGTTGGCCCCAAAATATTCCCATCAAATTGCTGGACAATGAGGATCCAAATGGCCACCCACAGGGCTTTCATCGGACTGTACAGCAGGGTCAATAAAATTCCGGGGATGGCCCCGATAATCGGTCCAAAATAAGGAATGACATTGGTCACTCCCACCACCAGGGCAATGAGCGGGGCGTACTCCACGCCCAAAATCAAAAGACCCACATAACAAATCAGACCGATAAGAGCAGATGTCATGATTTTTCCTGCAAAGTAACGATAGAATACATCATCGATGGTGTGGACCACCCAGGTAAAGCCTCCGTAAACCGAATCACTCATCAGGGCCCGAAACAGGCGCTGACATTGTCCCTGAATATTCTCCTTGTCCAGCATGAGATAAAAGCCGGAAAAGAAAACCGCCACCGATGAGATCAGGAAGGAAGTCGTCCCCTTGGCAAAAAGCATCGCCAGATTGCCCATCTGGGCCATGGAGCCGGATGCGCTGCCGGGGTCTCCCACAAAGCGGTCAAAAAAACCTTTGAGTGTCAAATCGGTGAAATTAGCCAGCTCCACTCGAATAATACCGGCTAAATCCTTTAAAGCTGTTCCAGACTGGGAAAGTTGATCTAAAAATCGATTGATCTCCCGGGTATATTGGGGAATATGTCCCGCCAAATTAATGACACTCTCCACAATGGAGGGAATCAGAATATATAAAAAGACCACCATGAAAAAAAGAGCGATCAAATAAACAATCACGATGGCTGTAAAACGCACCTTTTTCGGATGGACCTGTGCCCCCTTGATATATTTGAATATCTTGCGTTCAAACCAACGCATGGGCCGAAATAAGAAATAGGCCAAAACGCCACCTAAAATGATAGGCAACAACATACCAAAGATATCCTGAATGACTTGCCCTGTCGTTGTGATGATCAGCCCAAGGTTATCCAGTACTTTATAAAATAAAATGACTGAAATAACACCCAATACGGCATAGGCATAATATTTCAAATATTGCTTATCTAATTTAAAACGCACGGCTTCCCTCCTTCCCAACCTTTCGAGTATTAAAACCAAACACGATTAAGTTTAACATTTCAGCGGTTATTTTAAAACTCTATTTCGAATATTCTTTCAAAATTATGGAAAGAAGTGTTATACTATTAAAATATTCATAAGCGTAAAGGAGCAAAGAACATGCTTTTCTATATTATTATCCTCATCTCTGGCATTGTGGTTGACCAATTAACCAAGCTTTATGCCGTCAATGTCCTGGCCAAGGTCACTACTGTGCCCATTATCCCCAATGTTTTCCACTTAACCTATGTGGAAAATACCGGTGCCGCCTTCAGTATGCTTTCAGGAATGCAGACCTTTTTGATCATCATTACCATGATCTTCATTGCCGGACTGCTTTATCTTTTCATCGTCCTGCCTAAAAAGCGCCAATATTTTGAAATCAATCTTGCCCTGGCCTTCATCATCAGTGGCGCTATTGGTAATCTCATCGATCGGTTGCGCTTTCATTACGTCGTCGATTTCTTCGATTTTCGAATCATCGGCTTTGCGATTTTTAACATCGCCGATATCCTGGTTGTCCTCGGCTGTATTTTACTGGTCATTGCCATTTGGCGCAATAAATTTCCCGGGGATAAAAGCGAGTTAAAATCCTTTAAGCCTAAGGCCCCTTCCAATCAAAAAAGGCAACCTCAGCAAAGGAAAGGTTCTACTGGCACAACAGCGTCTCGCAGAACACCCCCAAAAAAAAACATGAAAGCCCGCCCAACCACCAAACGGAAGGTGTCGGATGTCAAGCCCCAAATCGACACCACCATTGAGACTCTGCCCCGAACCGATCGTCAGAATGCATCCTACAATCCCAGTGGTGTGGATTTTAATCCAACACCTCCGGATGAACTGCCCAGCGCCCTAAAACATCGAAAAGAATAAAAAAAGATGGCTGCCAAAGGATATTGCCTTTAACAATCCTTTGGCAGCCATCTTTTTTACTTCAATTATTCCAGAACTTCCATCATATCCGCCTCTGCATTTTCAATATGGCAGCCGGCGACACGGCCAGCCTCTTTGACATCGTGCTTGGCAATATTCTCAATAATCGATTCATGCTGACCAATAAGTGGCTTCTTATCGTCAATATTATGGACGTACTCCACCCGAACCCGCAGCATTTGCTCCCTTAAGCTATGAATCATTTGGAACAACCGATCATTCTTCGCGGATTGATACATGGTTTCATGGAAAGCGACATCGTAATTGATAATCCCTTCCTCATCGTTCTTCATGGCCGATTCTTCAAATCCCTTGTTGCTTTCCCGCATTTTTTCGATTTCTGCCTCGGTAGCATTTTTAGCCGCCAACTCTGCCACTAAAATTTCCAGAGCCCTTCGAATCTGCATCATTTCCTGGAGATCCTTGATGGACATCGGGGTAACGTAGGCCCCCTTTCTGGGAATCATGCAGACGAGGCCCTCCAGCTCCAATTTACGGATGGATTCCCGGACAGGAGTCCGGCTTACACCCATTTCACTGGCCAGCTGTACCTCCATCAATCGTTCCCCAGGCTTTAATTCCCCCTGGATAATGGCATTTCGAATGGTCTCAAAAACAATCTCCCGGAGGGACTTACAATTACTGGTATCCAGGGAAAGTCTTCTCCGTGTTTCCTTTTCTTCTTTCAATTTCAACCTCTATTCTATTCTTGCTAAAAAGGGATTTACCTGCAGGTCTTTAAAAAACCCCATCGCCTGGGCTGCCTTCGCATCATCCATAAAATATCCCACCACTGTCGACCCACTGCCACTCATGACAGCCAAAGCCGCACCAGCATCCAGCATCCGTTTCTTAAGAATTTTAATCTCCGGATAAAGGGGAAAGACGACAGCTTCAAAAGAATTTCCCATCCACTCACAGGCGGCCTCAAAGCCCTGGTTCTCCAAAACATCTACGGCCTGCTCCACCGGTGGGTGATATTCGGATGGGGCTGTATCCACCTGGGCAAAGGCCCAGGGCGTAGCGATATCCACTGCTGGCTTAACCACCACCATGGCACAGGCCGGCAAGGGTTTTAAGGGCGTAATCATCTCACCGATGCCCTCCACCAAAGCGGTCCCCCCTAAAAGGCAATAGGGTACATCCGCCCCAATGCCTACACCGAAGGATAACATCTCCTGGATATCCATCTCCAAGCCCCACAGGGCACTCAAACCCTTAATGGCTGCCGCTGCGTCGGCACTGCCCCCAGCCAGTCCAGCCTGCATGGGAATCCGTTTTTCCAGATGGATATCGGCTCCGGTTTCTACTCCATAACGGGCTTTCAGCCCCTGGGCAGCCCTCATAATCAGATTGGACGGGCCAAGGGGAACGGTCTCTTCATCACAGGTTAATGTCAATTCCTCTGCTGGCTTAAAAGACAGTACATCCGCCAGATTGATACTATGGTTGATCATCTGCATGAGATGATAGCCGTCTGGTCGACGTCCAATAACGTCCAGGGCAATATTTACTTTTGCCGGTGCCCGGACCTTCAATTCTTCCATGCATTTCTTCCCTTCTATTGGCCTTTAGGCCTACTAAGCACATTGTATACATTATTATAGCATAACAAACCTTAAAATCAATGGAAATCCCCTCAATTCTCCGTCTTTATTTGTTATAATAAGAGTATCACTTTATGGGAGGAACCCAATGTCCATCACCTTTAATAATGACTGGAATACCACCATCCAGCAAGAATTTATCAAGGATTATTATAAGCAGCTCCGTCAGTTTTTAATCTCAGAATATAAAACACGACCGATTTATCCCAATATGTACGATATTTTCAATGCCTTTCATTTTACATCCTACTCTGACACGAAAGTCTGTATTCTGGGTCAGGACCCCTATCATGGCCCAGGCCAGGCCCATGGCCTCAGCTTTTCGGTCAAGCCAGATGTTGCCATTCCACCATCCCTGCGTAATATCTACCAGGAACTTTCGGATGATCTAGGCTGCCCCATCCCAAACCATGGCTACCTAAAGCACTGGACGGATGAGGGAGTCCTCCTGCTCAATGCCGTACTCACCGTCCGGGCCGGTCAGGCCGCTTCCCACCGGGGACAGGGCTGGGAGCAATTTACAGACCATATTATCGAGCAGCTCAACATGCGGGAAGACCCGGTGGTCTTTATTCTTTGGGGTGCCTTTGCCCAATCGAAAATTCCCATGATCACCGGTAAACAGCATTGTATTATCCGTTCTCCCCACCCCAGTCCATTATCCGCCCATCGGGGCTTCTTTGGCAGTCGGCCTTTCTCCCAAACCAATGATTTTCTTAGCCAAATCGGAAAAGAGCCCATCGACTGGGAGATTCCCGCAGCGGTTCAGGTGCCTTAATGGATATTGGTATTCTTTACAGTATTCAACATTATTTGCAATGTCCCTTTTGTGATGTCCTTTTTAAGGGCTTTACCTTCCTGGGAGATAAGGGACTCATTTGGATTATTGTCACCGCTTTATTACTGGCAAAAAAAGAAACCCGTTATGCGGGAATCGTCATGGGAATATCTGTGGCTTTGTCTGCCGGGTTGGTTCAGTTTGGCCTGAAGCCACTTTTTAACCGAACCCGACCCTATCTCGCCTACAATTTTCCAATCCTAATCCCTGCGCCCATGGGAACATCCTTTCCCTCTGGACATGCTGCCACCTCCTTTGCCGCTGCCTGGTCCTATTTTTGTCTTTATAAGAACAAGCTGCGTTGGGGGCTCCTAATCATCGCCCTGGGCATTGCCTTTTCCCGACTTTATCTTTTCGTCCATTACCCCAGCGATGTGGTCGTGGGGGTAATCGTTGGGCTGCTGGTGGCTTATATGGCCCGTTGGCTTGCTGACTGGATCATCCATCACTTCCATCTGGAGTCCGCCATTCCCCCCATTAGCGGCACTTAAAACGCCAGGCGGTTTCGATGATCTTCTCCACATCCGTATACACGGGATTCCAGCCAAGCTCCGTCTTGGCTTTTTTACTGCTGGCGATGGAAATGGCAATATCTCCATCCCGACGCGGCGTAACCACTTCTGGGATGGGATGACCGGTTACCCGCCTGGCCGCTTCAATCATCTCCCGTACGGTAAAGCCCTGGCCATTCCCCAAATTATAGATGCCGCTTTCCCCTTTGATCAGTTTCTTAATCCCCAGGATATGGGCATCCACTAAATCTACAACATGGATAAAATCCCGGACGCCAGTGCCATCCTTGGTGTCATAATCATTTCCATAAATACCGATGCTTTCCCGCTCTCCCGCAGCCACCTCCAGAATCAAGGGAATCAAAGCCGTATTGACATCCAGGGCCTGGCCAATGGGATATTTTTCGTGAGCTCCGGCAACATTGAAATAACGAAAAATACAGTAATTGATGCCATAAGCTTTGCGGCAATCCTCTAGAATATCTTCAACCATAGCCTTTGTCTTCCCATAAGGGCTGATGGGGTCAATGGGATTATCCTCCGTAACGGGCACCACCTCAGTATTACCAAAGACGGCTGCTGTTGAGGAGAAGATGATATTCTTAACCCCACAGCGTACCATAGACTGAAGCAGCGCAACCGTGCCATAGACATTATTATCATAGTACTTAAGGGGGTCCTTCTCACTTTCAGCCACCACGATATTGGCAGCAAACTGCATGACCACATCGATCTTTTCATCCTGGAACAGCCGATCCATAAAGGCTCCATCCCGGATGTCTCCCACCAGAAGTTTTGCCCGTTCATCCACAGCCCATCGGTGCCCTGTGGATAAATTATCTGCTACCACCACTTCAAATCCCTGATCTAATAACTGGACAACGGCGTGGCTGCCAATATACCCAGCCCCCCCTGATACTAATACTCTCATTTATTCTCCTTTTACTACACTTTAAAGTTTAAATATTTATGGTGCATATTATAACATATAACTTTCAATTTTTTGAGGAAAGCTTTATAATATGATAAAGTGGTTTCTTAAATATCAAAAACACAGGGTGAGAGTATGGCTAAAAAACTTTTATACAATCGACGGATCATGGGATATGTGCTTTTGTTCGGGATGAGTATTTTCTTGCTGCTTCATTTATTGGTATGCTTTGGGACCATCCCCTATTCCGCACTGTGGGGGACGGCAATCACTAGCCAGGCTTCTTTAATGAAGGCCGAGGGCTTTGCTGTTTTCTTCATTCTGCTCTTTATCATTGGGATTATCTTGGAATCATTTCATTTCCGGGTCTCTCCCCGTCTCCCCAGGGGACTTCTCTGGGGCATGGTGGTCTATATGGGACTCAACACCCTGGGCTATTTACGCTGTGATGCAACGGCCCTAAAGATTGGCATGAGCCTGTTCTGCCTCTTCCTTGCCCTTCTGGGTCTCTGGATAATCTTCTTAAGCCATCGTGCAGAACGACGGCGACGCCTTCGGCAAAAAAGACAAAAGCGCCACCGATAAAACCACATTCTAATAAGGATGTTTCCGGTTTTTAAGATTTGCTCTAGGATTTTGAAGTCTTACGGCTTTTCTTATGCCTTAAACCTTGCCTACAAAGTTGAAGTACACCTTACCTTCTTGTGTATAATTTTTCTTCTTCCATGGCTCGGAGCATTCATGCACCACCATCCGGTCAATAGACTCACGCACGATTTCGGGTGTCAACTCCCAAATATCGGTGTACCTGTTTACAATTGTGTGAAAACGGTCGGTGCTGAGCATTTTATCCTGCTGGGTGGTGATTTTATTATCCAACGCCTTCGCCCCCTTACTTACATTTCAGGATTTTATGATAGTTCCACACAGATAACACATAAAACAGCCCATAGGTCAGGATATATACAAGAACCACCATTGCAGCATTTAGCAAGGTTGGCGTTTCCTGTCCCATTAAATCCATTGCACGATTGTACGCCAGAAGTGCAAATACTGTATGCCCAAGTCCAAGCAATAATGGCAATCCATACACCATACCAAGTTGCTTGATGACCGATACGAGGATTTCCCGGTTACTCATTCCGGTTTTTCGTAAAATTTGATACCGTGGAGCTTCTTCTTGCGCCTCGACAATCAGCTTATAATACAAAATACTACCTACCGCCAGTAAAAACAGCACTCCGATGAACAGACCGATAAACACATAGGAGCCAAACAGTGAGAAATTGGTTTTATAAAATTCGATGTAACTGATGTTTTCTGGCATTCCCTGATAACCTGTTCGTGCCGGAACAATTTTGTTGATAGCCTCCACTGTGCTCCCGGATGACATTTCATGGTCAAACATAAACCCGTAAAATATGTCTGTACCCTTACCGGATGCCCCAGTTCGATATGCGTCATAAACGGCATCGCTGACTACTACTGTCGCTTTTTTGTAGTTGTCAGCCATTCCGATATATTTATGGATGGAAACACCTGTCACTAAAAACTGCGTTTCCATACCGCTCATTTGAACCGTTACAGTAGAATCTTTCATATCTTTGCAATAATCGGGAACGGGATTTCTGTCTATAAAATAGCACTCGTTTTCTGCCAAACCGCCCGTGAAGTCAGTTTTATTATTACTCAGAATACCTACTTTTGTATCGGTATGCGTTATAATCCTTTGATATAAACTCTCGGAGAGAATATAGCACTGTGCGATATCTCCGAGTTCCGCATCTTCATCTGGCTGATAGTCTGTACACTGCAAGGAGGCATTGATCAAATTTATTTTATCCTCCTGTACGATTTTGACATCACCGATTTTATCTGTAACTGCAAGGATTTCTGCATGCTGCTCCTCATTAATATCCTTGCAAAGGTAGGAATAGGGTGCATAAAACGCAACCAAATCTTCCAACCCCCGGTAAAGAGAATAAGAGGCACTTATCATGGTTATGGTTATCGCACATAAAAGTGATATGACGCATAGCATTTTTGCATTTGCCTTGACGCGGTAAAATATCTGAGAAATGCTAATAAAGTTTGAGGTTCTATAATAGATTACTTTCTTTCGCTTCAAAAAAACAAGCGCCATTGGAACGCAATTACGAAACAGCAGATAGCTCCCAACCGAAACCAGCATAGCAACACAAAAGGCGGGAAGCATCAGTTCTATACCGCTAATGTTCATATCGAGTCTTGTGGAAATGAAATAACCAAGCCCCAGAAATATCAGCGAGGACAAACCACCGCCTATTGAATATTGGGGTAATTCTTCCCCCTGCTTATTGGCGGACAACAGCTCAATCAGACGATATTTGTAAATAATATGATAAGCTCTGATACCGCTTATAATAAATAAAATGATAAAGGAAATGGCTGTCACAAGGATAGCACGGCTGTCTATAGTGAATGTGACAGATGTTCCTACCGCCATAAATTTCATCAGAAGCGATGTAAAATATCCTGCAGAAAAAGTTCCTGCAATCGTTCCTAAAAGAGTTGCTAACATACCAATCAAAAAGGTTTCTGAAAACATCAGAATGGCAATCTGTTCTTTCCTCATGCCTAACAGAGAATAAATGGCAATTTCCTTTTTCTGCGTTTTAATAAAATAGTTATTTGAATACAGAACAAAAATTGCTGAAAACAGCAACACTGCAATAGCAATCCCCTTAAATAGCACGGACATCTTTCCACTGCCAAAACGAAAGGTTTCAAAGGACGGATTGTAGTATATGGAACAGAACAGGTTGAAAATGGTCACGGAAAAAATCGTGCTAATAAAATAAACCAAATAACTGCCAAACTTATGTCTTATATTTTTTAAGACGATATTAGCGAAGCCCACAACTGTCACCTCCCAACGTAGATACAACCCCAAGGATTTGCTCGTAGAACTCTTTTCTAGTTCCATTTTTGACTAGCTCCATAAAAAGCAAGCCGTCTTTGATAAATAAGATGCGCTTGCAAAAACTGGCGGCATACGCATCGTGCGTAACCATTAGAATGGTGGCAGCACTGGCTTCGTTTAAATCTTGCAGGCATTGCAGTAAATCCGCCGCTGATTTTGAGTCCAAAGCTCCTGTTGGCTCATCTGCCAAAATCAGCTCAGGTTTACTCACAATCGCTCTTGCCGCAGAGGCACGCTGACGCTGCCCACCCGATACATGGTAGGGATATTTATTCAAATACTTTTCGATTCCAAGCTCCACGGCGACAGCTTTCACCTGTTTTTCAATGATGGCCGGCTTTTTCTTTGCTAAAATCAGCGGGAGTGCGATGTTTTCTTTCAGTGTCAGGGTATCTAGTAGATTATAGTCCTGAAAAACAAACCCCAGCTTACTGCGGCGAAAATCGGAAAGCGCCGGTTCCCGTAGGCTTTGGATGTCCTGTCCTCCAATGGAGATGGAACCGGAAGTGATGGTATCAATCGTTGCAATCACATTAAGCAGGGTTGACTTTCCGGCACCGGACGGCCCCATGATCCCGACAAATTCACCTTTATTAACTTCAATACTAACGCCTGCAAGAGCCACCGACGAAATCCCGGAGTTTGTACCATAGTTTTTCTTTACATTTTGAACACTAAGAACTGACATTATATTTTCCTCCATATTCAGCCCATAAAAAACGGGCAACAGTTTATAATCTAATCATAAACTGCTGCCCTTATGTCAGTTTTCAGCGAACCTTACCTAAACCTTAAATCACCTAAACCTTAAATCATTGCTGGAATTCCATTGTAACCACGGTGCCAACCTCCATCTCACTGCAGGCGTATATCTTCCCGCCATGTGCTTCGACAATCTGCTTTGCAATCGCCATGCCAAGACCGGAGCCTTCTGCTTTGACTTCTGTGCTGGTACCACGATAATACCGTTCAAAAAGTCCTTCCAATTCTTGCGGCGGCATACCCCCTCCATTATCCGCAACGATAATCTTCACATCGGAACTGCCGCCTATTGTAACAGTAATTTCCGTGTCAATTTTGTTGTGTTTCAAAGCATTTATAACGATATTGGTAAGTGCCCGCCGAATGAGCTGTGCATCAAAAGAAAGTAATTGTTCTTCCCTGTCGGCAAGAAAAGTAATATTTCGTTCTTCATATTCCGGCGAATTTAAAATATCAATCACAATTTCCCGAACAAAGCGTATGATATTTTGCGTTTCTGATTTTAGTGGCAGCAAATTACTTTGAAGCTGATAGGTCAGCTTCAAATCATCTACCAACTGCTCTGTATATAACGAATTCTTTAATATGATTGCAGCATATCGGCGAACATTTTGTTCGGATTGTAGTTTTTCCTCCGAAAGCAATTCTGCATAGCCTCGTATGGGGGCAAGTGGCGTTTTTAAATCATGCGTAATATTGGCCAGCCATTCTTCCTTTGCCTTTGCATCCTGCTCTTGTCTGCACTTAGCAGAATAAAATGTTTGATAGCTATATACAGTTAATGTCATAACCAGAATAGCGGTAAGTGCGATTATTGCTATAATAAGAGCTTTTCCGGAGTTATATCTTGCTGTGTCAATATACATGACAACCTTTGAAATAGAAAGAGGAAAGCCAACCAAATATGTGTAGGAAGCGTCACCAACTTCCACGCTACTCATAAAGACAGAATTCATTCCACTACCATTTTGATAAAGCTGCAAAAACTCGTATGGTTTATATGAACTGGGAATTTCGGCTGCCTTTTTATAATTCATAACCTCTGTCCCGGAAGCATCTAACACTTGCAGCCATAAGCCGTGATTGTCTAACTGCTTTTTGCCTGTGTTTGTAATCGCGATCATACCATCCAAATTGATAATATTTTCCGAAAATGCAAGGGTAAAGGTTTTAGGCCAGTTACTGCCAACAACATCACAATCCTGTGTCCGTGCCGTAGCCGTATAAAAGACTGTAAAAACAACAGTTAAAAGAATGCCTGCAAAGAGAACAATCGGAACCATATAAAAACGCATAAAATCTCGTGATGCTTTCATCTTCCGTGACCGCTCACCAGTTTATACCCCAGCCCCTTTACAGTAATTAGCAGTTGCGGGGTAGAAGCATCTACTTCAATTTTTTCCCGAAGATGACGGATATGCACCATAATTGTATTGTCACAAATAGCATTTTCTTCCCCCCATACCCTCTCGTAAAGACGTTCTTTGCTGATAATTCTATTCTGATTTTCCATCAAGAATTGCAGTAATCCATATTCCTTTGCTGTCAAGTCTATGGGCACACCGGATTTATATACAATCAAGGCATCCGTATCAACGATAATATTGCCCATCTTCAAAATAGCTGCCTCTTCCTGTTTCACTTCGACTTTTGCATACTGCATTCTGCGAAGCTGTGACTTGATCCGATAGACTATTTCTTTCGGGCTAAATGGCTTTGTCACATAATCATCTCCACCAGAAGCCAGCCCCAGTATTTTATCAACATCGTCATTTTTTGAGGATAGGAACAGAATGGAGCAATGCGAAAACTTGCGGATTTCTCTGCATACCTCGATGCCATCCATATCGGGCAGCATGATATCAAGAACGATAACATCCGGCTGATACTCGCGGCAAAGGTCAAGCGCACTTCGTCCTGTATATGCCTTTCTAATGTGCGTAAAGCCTTCTTTGTTTAAGACTTCTTCAAGTAGGGAAACAATATCCCGCTCGTCATCCACCAACAGTATTTTATCTGCCATTGTTACCACCGCTTCCACTTTTTCTCCTTCTATCAACGGGTTTTGGAGCATGCTTTGGTATAAGCCAAACCGTCCCCATCTTGACCGCACCATGAATGCGTCCATCTGCACAATAATAATTTATTCTTCGGGGTGTAACACCCCACTTTTCACTTGCTTCTTTCAGCGTAATATAATCCATCATCACCATCCAGTACAATTTAGTACATTATATTTCGTTTTCTCGAATAATACAAGAAATTTAGTGTAGCATAAATCAAACCGCTTGTATAGGTTGGAAGCGATATGATAAACTGAATATGGAAAATAATCTCCCGTGTTGGGGACGCCGATACGGGACGAGTAAATTTTATATTAGTTTGAGAGGAAAATTATAGATGGAAAAGCTCTACAACAGATTAAATCTCACAACTTTAAAGATGAAATGAAAAGAATTCCATTGTTTTACGCAAGAGGGGCATGGGATGAAAAAGCAATGACTTTTAAAGATAGAACTCTTTGTAAATTACTGCAAAAATCTGTTTCAAAGAAAGACCCCACTACATATGAAATTTGGGAAAAAGCACTAATGTGTGCAGTCGGTCAGAAATGCGATTGGACGGATAAAGCTTATCTATCCACACTTTCCAAATTTATAAAACACGAATATCCAAGCAAACAAAATGAACACTGAACTTGGTGTCATAAAAAGTATGCTGCTTTCGAGGGTATCGAGATAATCTGTGTCAGCAATATCGCCCTGCTAATTTTAAGGTCAGCAGGGCGATATTTTTAGATACAAATCAATTTAGCCGTCACAATTTCATCGGCTATCACATAATAGCAAACCCTCCAATAAGTTTATTTACAATATTGGAGGGGCGCTAACGGTGACGCTTTTTTAATACTTAAATGCTTTTTAACGATTAACTCAAATACGCATCAATGGCCGCAGCCGCTTCCTTCCCAGCCCCCATGGCCAGGATGACGGTGGCGGCGCCGGAGACGGCGTCCCCGCCGGCGTAGATGCCTTCCCGGCTGGTTTTTCCGGTGCCTTCTTCGGCGACGATGCACTGCCAGCGGTTAATCTCTAAGCCCTCGGTGGTGCTGGAGATTAAGGGATTGGGGGAGGTCCCCAGGCTCATGATGACGGTGTCGACGTCGATGTCGTACTCGCTGCCGGGGATTTCCACGGGGCGGCGTCTGCCGGAGTCGTCGGGTTCCCCCAGCTCCATTTTCACACAGCGCAGGCCGGTGACCCAGCCGTCTTCACCTACTAATATTTCTTTGGGGTTGGTGAGGAGGTGGAAGGCAATGCCTTCTTCTTTGGCGTGGTGGACTTCTTCGACCCGGGCGGG
>NZ_FNOU01000034.1 GCF_900107125.1 Eubacterium barkeri | reverse complement strand
GAATGCGTTCAGTGCCTGAGCCCCGCAGAGCCAGGCGCAGCCGCGAACGCAAGAAGCGAAGCGGAATGCGTTCAGTGCCTGAGCCCCGCAGAGCCGGGAGGGAGCCGCGAACGCAAGAAGCAAAAAACTACCCATAAAATGAATTGACAAAGGCTGGATACGGTTGTATAATACCATTAATTAATAGATTGGCTAGAGACGAAGAAGCCACAAAAACAAAAGGACGCTTTTGTTTTTGTGGCTTCTTTTCGTTCTCTTATGAAGAACCGATGTATTAAAAAAGATTGGGGGAGAATAATGATTACCCAAGACGCGCGTGAAAAATTTAAACAGTATCCGGTCATTGCGGCAGCCCGGACGCCAGAGGATTTTCGATGTGCACTCGAATCCCGGGTCCGCGTGGTATTCATGGTAGGAGGTGATGTATTTAAAGTAAAAAATGAAATCAAGGCCATCAAGGCCAGCGGTCGTCTGATCTTTTTCCACATGGACTTAGTGGCAGGGATCGGAAAAGACGGCAGCGGGATCCGCTTCGCAAAGGAAGCCTTCGAAATCGACGGCATCCAATCCACCAAAACCCATATGCTCAAGCTGGCCAAGCAGGAAAAGCTGATGACCAGCCATCGCATCTTCCTGATGGACTATCAAGCACTGCAAAGCGGACTGCATATGATCAAAGAATCCCAACCCGACTTTATAGAACTAACACCGGGAATCGTACCCAGGATCGTCCGGAAGGTCAGCGATGACTTCGACCAGCCCATTATCAGCAGCGGGCTCGTATCGCGGGCAGCAGACGTAAAGATCCTGCAGGAGGCCGGGGCGCAGAACATCGTCTGCAGCGCCCGGGATCTATGGTTCCTGTAAAGAAAGAGGATATAATGAATTCAAGAGAGCGAGTAATTAAAGCAATCAACCACCAGGAACCCGACCGGGTCCCAGTGGACATGGTCCTGACCATCGACGTCTACCGGGACATGAAGAAAACCCTGGGGATGGACCATCTGCCGGACACCCCGCGCATGGGCCATTGGACCGATGTGCAGATGCCCATCGAAATGATCGAAAAACTGGGGCTGGACATGTACTACATCTCCCCCCACTCAGCTAAATCCGTCCACAGCAAAAACCTGCCCGACGGCAGCTTCGTGGACGAATGGGGCTGCTACTGGAAGAAAACCATGATCGACGGCGGCCACTTCTACTTCGAGCTCCAGAACCCGCCCCTGGCCAACGCCACCATCGAAGACCTGGAAACCTACCAATGGCCGGACCCCGAAGACCCCGCCCGCTACGCTGGCTTAAAAGAAGAAATCGCAGAAGTCCGGGAAAAAACCGACCTGGCCATCCTGGCCAAATTCGCCGGCGCCGTATTCGAAGTCGCCACCTACATGCGCGGCCACGAACAGTGGTATAAGGACCTGGTCAACAACCAGGAATTCGCCCACGCCCTGCTGGACAAAGTCTGCCAGATCCAAAAACGCATCGACCAATGCTGCCTGGAAGCCGTCGGGGCAGAAGTCGACATCCTACGCTTAAGCGGCGAGGACCTCGGCATGCAGGACCGGCCCCTCATCTCACCCCGGAGCTTCCGCAACGTAGTCAAGCCCCACCTCAAGGAGCTGTGGGAAGACGCCAAGGCCCATTTACAGGCTCAGAATCCGGCAGGCAAGGTCATGCTCCACAGCTGCGGCTCCGTCCGGCCCTTCATCGGCGACCTCATCGAATGCGGCATCGACATCCTGGACCCCGTCCAGCCCGCCGCCAAAAACATGGACCGCTACGCCCTCAAAGCCGAATTCGGCGACGACATCTGCTTCCACGGCAACATCGACATCCAGAAGGTTCTGCCCTTCGGCACCCAGGATGACATCACCGCCGAAGTCAAAGACGCCATCAAGGCCCTGGCACCCGGAGGGGGATTCCTGCTGGCACCGGCCCATAACGTCCAGGGGGACGTCAGCGCCGCCAACCTCATCCACATGGTAGAATGCGTTAAAAAATACGGGAACTATCCCATCACCATCGACGAAGCATAATACAGACATGGTCATATGATTCTAGAGAAAAAAGAGAGAGGAATTATAATGAAACACAATTATGTTGCAGGCATCGATATCGGAACAACCGGCGTCAAAGTCATCATCTTCGACACCGAAGGCAATAAAATAAGCAGCGCATACCGGGAATACCCCTGTACCTTCCCCCAATCCGGCTGGGTAGAACAGGACGGCGAAATGACCTGGGAAATGACCTGCGAGGCATCCCGGGACGCCATCGCAAAATCCGGCTTAGCACCGGCAGACATCCTGGCCATCGGCCTCTCCAGCCAGCGCTGCACCTTCACCCCGGTCGATAAAGACGGCATGGCCCTGCGCACCGCCATTTCCTGGCAAGACAGCCGGTCCTTCGAAGAATGTGATGAAATCGCCGAAAAAATCGGTGCCGACCGCTATTACGAAATCACCGGCCTGCCCAACGGCATCACCTGGACCGGCAGCAAAATCCTGTGGATCAAAAAGCACCAGCCCGAAATCTATGAAAAAACCTATAAATTCGCCCAGGACCAGGAACGCATCCTCCACAAGCTGGGGGCCGAAGGCTACTACGAAGACTGGTCCAACGGCTCCCTCTACGGCCTCATGGACATCAAGGACTTCACCTGGAGTAAAGAACTGCTGGACGCCCTGGGCATCGACGGGGATAAGCTCCCCCAATTAGTACCATCCGGAGAAGTCGTCGGCACCGTATCAGAAGCCGCCGCCGCCCTCACTGGCTTTGCCCCGGGGACCAAGCTGGTATCCGGCGGCGGGGATCAGCAATGCGCCGGCATCGGCACCGGCACCATCAAAAAAGGCATCGTCGAGGTCACCGTCGGCACCGCCGCCGTCACCCTCGCCTATATGGATGGCGCATATTACGACGACAGCATGCGCCTGCCCTGCTCCGCCCACGCCGTAGCCGGCAAATGGGAAACCGAAGGCCTCCAGAATGCCGCCGGCAGCTCATTAAAATGGTACCGCAACGAATTCGCCATCCCAGAAGTAGCCCTATCCAAGGAAACCGGGAAAGACCCCTACGACTACATCAACGAACAAGTCGCCGACATCAAGCCCGGAGCCGACGGCCTCATCTGCATCCCCTACTTCGCCAGCTCCGCCGCCCCCAACTGGGACCCCTTCGCCCGTGGTACCTTCATCGGATTAACCCTGGGACACGAACGGCCATCCCTGGCCCGGGCCATCATGGAAGGCGTCACCTTCGAAACCCGGGAAATCATCGAGCAGATGGCCACCAATGGCGTCGCCATCGACACCATCATCATCAGCGGCGGCGCCTCTAAATCCGCCGTCTGGAACCAGATCCAGGCCGACATCTACGGCAAGCCTGTCTTAATCCCCGCCATCGAGGAAGCCACCTCCCTGGGCGCCGCCATTCTGGCCGCCAAGGGCGCCGGACTCTACGGCAGCATCGCCGAAGCCGTCGAAAAAATGGTGCAGATGGTCGGCACCTACGAACCCAACATGGAAAACCACGCCCTGTACAATCAATACTTCGACGTGTACAAGGACGCCTATCAGGCCCTAGCCAAAGCCGGCGTATACGAACGCCTGGTCAAGCTAGCCCTGGAATAAAACCAAGGAGAAACAATGGAATACTTAAAAGAAATCACCAACTGCCTATACGAAGGCGATAGCCCTGCCATGCCCCAACTGGTACAGCAGGCACTAGATAACGGCCACGGCGCCCAGGAAATCCTGGACGCCATGATGGACGGCATGGCCGTCGTGGGACAGGAATTCAAAGATGAAATCCTCTTTATCCCCGAAGTCCTCTGCTCCTGTGAAGCCATGTCAGCCGGCGCAGAAGTCCTCAAGCCCCTCCTCAAGGATGAAGATGCCAAGGAAATGGGGACCGTCGTCCTCGGCAGCGTCAAAGGCGATATGCACGACATCGGGAAAAACCTCGTGCGCATGATGATGGAGGCCAGAGGCCTGAACGTCATCGACATCGGCGTCGACGTCCCCGAAGAAAAATTCGTAGAAGCCGTCAAAACCCATCATGCCGACGTCTGCGCCTGCTCCATCCTCCTCACCACCACCATGCCCGAAACCCCCAAGGTCGTCAAAGCCTTTGAAGAAGCCGGGTTGCGGGACGCAGTGAAAATCCTCATCGGCGGCGCCCCCATCACCCAGGAATTCTGTGACCGTACCGGGTGCGATGCCTACGCAAAAGACGCCGGCAGCGCCGCGGAAATCGCCATCGCCCTGTGCCAGGCCTAAGCCATGATCATCATAGGTGAAAAGCTCAATGGCGCCATCCCCATCGTAAAAGAAGCCATCATAAACCGGGATGCCCCATTCATCGCCCATCGGGCGAAGCAGCAGGCCGACGCCGGCGCTGACTTCATCGACCTCTGCGCCGGCACCGAACCAGAGCGTGAAATCGAGGACCTAAGCTGGCTCATGGAAATCGTCCAGGATGCAGTCGATGTACCCCTATGCATCGACTCACCCAACCCGCATTGCATCAAAGCGGTCTTTCCACTGGCCAAGCAGCCCGGCCTCCTCAACTCAATCTCAGGAGAAGGGGAAAAATGCGAGCTGCTGCTCCCCCTCCTAAAGGACAACGACTGGCAGGTCGTCGCCCTGACCTGCAGCGACGACGAAGGGATCCCCAAGGACACCGAAACCAAGGTCGCCATCACCATCGCCATGGTCGAAGCCGCGGCCGCCTATGGGATCACCCAGGACCGCATCCATGTGGACCCCTGCGTCTTAGCCCTGGCCACCGAAGCCCGCTCCCTTCTGAACCTCAAGGGAGATATCCAAGGCATCCGAGCCTGCTACCCTGACATCCACATCACCTCCGGACTCAGCAACATCTCCTTCGGCCTGCCCAACCGCAAACTCATCAACCGGCATTTCCTGGCCCTCGCCATGGCCGCCGGCATGGACAGCGCCGTCATGGACCCCTGCGACGAAGCCATCATGGACGCCATCGCAGCCACCACCGCCCTCCTGGGCCAGGACCGCTTCTGTAAGCAATACAGTAGACGGTTCCGAAAAAAACGCAGCTAAACTACTCATCTCCTTACCAATACATTGTATGCCAATACTAGAAAGGTACCCTGACTTAGCCAGCGGGGTACCTTTTTTAGTTGGCGAATCTTGCAGTGGGGTGGGGGAAGTGCTATACTGAGTGAAAAGAAAACAATTGCAGAAGGAGAAATGAAAATGGAAACTTATACGAAAGCGCAGGTCACCGCCCTCATCGAAAAAGCCATCGCCCTGGGCCGCACCCTGCCCCCGCCCCACTGCCGCATCACCGTCGCCGGCATGACCTACAAGCTCGGACCCTCAGCCCTCACCCCCGGCCAAACCGTCATCCTCATGAAGGAACCCGACAACCCCTACGATGAAGACGCCATCCTCGTAGCCATCGGCCTCGACCTAGACGGCAAGCCCATCACCGTAGGCTACGTCGCCAACAGCACCAAAACCGTCGCCAACGGCACCCTATGGGCCTCAGACATCCAGCCCTACTTCGACACCCAAGCCATCGCCCGGGTCCAGAAATACGACAAGCCCCATTGGATCCTAGAGCTATCCCCAGAGGTAGATGTATCGGGAATCGTGGGGAAATTCCTATTAAAATACTACGAATGAGCGTATTAAATACAACTAAAAAGGGTAATTAAATCAGAATGAGCATAGAATACAATATAAAAGCGTAATTAATACAACTTACAGTTGTATTTCATCTTGAGAATGGAGGACAACATGGCAAAAATAACCTATAATAAATTGGTCCGGGACCGTATCCCAGAAATCATCGAAGCGACAGGCAAGACGTTTGAGGTGCCATCAGGCGCTGCTGGTAAAGTATTCTTATAGAGCGAGTGAAAACTACTAGCTAAATCGATGGTCCTGATTAAGGCTTTAACGAGGTGAGAGGTTGAGTGTCCAATCGTTCATTTAGTATAATAATGACAACAATTGCATATTATAAACGATTAAGTTATACTAATCTCAATAACCATTAAAACATTTCACATAATATGTAAGAGGTTGAGGATTGAAAAGTAAAACAAACATTCCACATGCACCGGTTTTGATGAATTCACTCAGATCATTGGGATATACCTTTGAGTCAGCCATTGCTGACTTGGTTGACAACAGCATCGGTGCAGGCTCTCAGAATATCAATATTGAATTGAATACTATTGAAGAACCATACATTATCATCTCGGATGATGGACATGGCATGGATGAAGAAGAATTATTTGAAGCTATGCGTTATGGCAGCACTGATCCGGATGATGACCGGAAAGATTCGGATTTAGGTCGGTTTGGACTGGGAATGAAATCCGCTTCGTTATCCCAGTGCCGAAAACTGACGGTGGCTAGTAAAAAGAATGGGAAAATAAGCTGTTGCGGATGGGATATCGATCATGTCATTGACAAACAAGAATGGTCTGTCCTTATGTATGACCAATGTGAAATCAGAAGACTACCTGAAATTGACAGAATATCGGAACTTGCACATGGTACTTTTTTATTACTCCAGAATTTTGACAGAATTTCAGAAAGTACCGGAGATCTGACGCAGACGCTGAAAGTACAAATGGACAGGACCATTGATCATCTGGCACTTGTGTTTCATCGATTTACAGAGAAGGGGATTGTTATTTCGGTAAATGGATCTCCAATTCCAGCAAGGGATCCGTTTTTGAGAAAACACAAGGCGACAATAAACCTGAGAGAGCAAAAGATAAAGATTGAAAAATCAGTCATTACGGTGAAACCATATGTATTACCTCATTTAACGAAAATCAAGCAGAAAGACATTGAATTGGTGGGAAGTAAGGAAAACCTGAAGGAGAACCAGGGTTTTTATGTTTACCGCAATGAGCGATTGATTATCTGGGGAACATGGTTCAGATTATACAAAAAAAATGAATTGGGTAAGTTGGCCCGGGTAATGGTGGATATACCCAACACACTGGACAGTATGTGGAGCCTGGACATCAAGAAGAGCAAAGCAAGACTGCCGGACATTATCAAACAGCAACTCCACGCCAGCGTTTTATCATCGATGGAAAAAAGCGATCAGGTTTTTAGTTATCGCGGACGTAAAGATAAAAAAGAAAATGATTTTAATTATGTATGGGAAAGGATGACACTCAGAGAGAATGAATACAGGTATGAAATTAACCGCAATTTGCCTCAGCTGAAAATATTGGCAGAAATTCTCGGAAAAAAAGAATTGCAATTGTTGAATCAGGTACTGGACTTAATCGAAGATACCTTGCCATTACAGGCTTTGTATCTCGATAGTGCCAATGGTAAACTTACCGAATATACACCGGATGAAATAGAGTTGATAGACAGTATTAAACTGAATTTGAAGCAGGCAGAGTCAATTGGACTGAATAAATCCGGATTGATTGAGGGTTTCTATACCACTGCGCCATATTGTCTGTCTTCAAAAGTCAAAGAATTCTTAAAAGGGGAAAAGAATCATGAATAGTTGTGAAAGGATGTTATTGGACAACCTCCAAAGTTGTATTGTAAATGGGGATACAATCTTAACGGAAGAAGATATCGACCAGTTAATTGAACAGTACCAAAAAATGTCTATGTTTGCAAACATGACTGATCAGGAGATTAAAACAGTTAGAAACGAATTGTTGTCCAGAAATTCTATAAAAATGGAAATTGGTTCACTGATTGAGGACCGGGAGAATAGACATAAACCTTGGTTTGAAGCACAAAAAAGTGAGTTTAAGATGGAATATTGGGACAGATATCGGAGCTATATATTAAAAGATATGGGGTTTTCCGGGAATGTGGTTAATACAATGGATGATATCCTGGATAAAATCACTGATTTACTTGGCAATCCATCAGATGATTATAGTTTCCAACGCAGAGGATTGATTATTGGAGATGTTCAATCAGGTAAAACAGCCAATTATACTGGATTAATCTGTAAGGCTGCCGATGTTGGATATAAAGCCATTGTGCTTTTAACAGGTACAATTGAGCGGCTTCGGAAACAGACCCAAAAGAGATTGGATGCTGGTTTTGTGGGACGGGATAGCGATGACATGCAAAAGAAAATCGCTAAACCCATTGGGGCAGCGAAATATAACGAAAACCTGCATCCGATGTCAGTTACAACAGTTCATAATGATTTCCAGAAAAAAATTGCTTCAAGTATGATTTATGATCTGAAGGCTGTTAATGGGACTATTTTATTCGTAGTAAAAAAGAATGTAAAAATCCTGAAAGCATTGGAGGAATGGTTTAACACCTCGCATAATGCTGATGGGAAAGTAGAGTACTCCCTGTTGCTCATTGATGATGAATCCGATAATGCCTCGGTCAATACAGGAAAACAAGATGAAGATCCCACAGCAACTAATGCGGCTATCGTCCGCATATTGAATCTGTTCAGAAAGGCAAGTTATATTGGTTTTACGGCAACACCGTTTGCTAATATTTTCATCAATCCGCAAACAGATGAAGAAATGGAGAAGGAAAGTCTTTTTCCAAAAGATTATATTTACTCTCTGAATGCACCGGATAATTACACGGGTGCCCGGGATATTTTTTCTGAAAATGCCAGTGACGCATACATGATCCAGGAAATAAATGTGCCTGAAATTGAAAATGAGACATGCCTTCCATTGAAACAGAAAAGCGGCCATCATGTTACTTTTATTCCAAAAGATATGAAGGAAGCAATCAATGCTTTTTTCATTGCTAATACAATTCGGGATTTGACGGAATCAGAATCAAATACACATCGGGCAATGTTGATTAATGTAAGCAGAAGCAGGGATGTTCACGAACAGGTCAGACGGTTAATTGATGATTATATTAAGACTAAGCTCCAATGTACGCTGCGTTTATGTAAAAGTAAACCATTTAAAAAAGTTGAAAATGAAGCGGAAATTGCAGAGCTTTTCAATACATACAAAAAGATTTATCCGGATATCAATATCAGCTGGGAAGAGATATTCAACCATTTGTATGATTCGACGGCGAGAATTAAAACGGCAATCGTCAATATGGACCATCCCAATGCTTTGAATTATGATGAATACAGAGAAACCGGTCTGCGGGTTATTGTTATTGGTGGGCTCAGCCTTTCCCGGGGATTGACCCTTGAGGGATTGATGATTAGTTATTTTTACCGGAATTCCAGAACCTATGATACCCTGCTGCAGATGGGACGTTGGTTCGGCTATAAAGGGAAATATAAAGAACTGTGCCGGATCTGGATGTCGGAAGAATCCAGGGAGTGGTACCGCTATATTAACGAGGCAACAGAGGAACTTCGCCGTGACCTTAAAAAATTTGAAGATACTGCACTGACACCATTGGAATTTGGTATCCGGGTCCGGTCGGATATAGCTACCCTTGATGTGACTGCAAAGAATAAAATGCGGACAGCAGAAAAAGCAGTCTATAGAATTCGTTTAAGTGGTGAAGTCATCGAAACACCACATATTACAACAAAAAGAAGCAATAATGACCAGAATATTGAAGCAATCAAACGAATGGTTTCAAAAATTGGTAAAAGTCCAATCAAGTACCCCAAGGAAGAAAAAAACAAAATGCAGGGGTATATTGATATTGAGAAAAATCTGATCATTGATTTTTTACAACACATCAGTGTCTCACCAACGGCACTCCACTTTGATACAGGGGTATTGGCTGAATTTATTGAAAACGATAGTGGACACGAACTGGATCGTTGGGATATCCAGTTTGTTGAAGGGACTGGAAAGGAATATCAACTGACGAATGATATAAAAATTAAAAAGGTTAAACGGAGTTTTAGTTTAATACTGAATAATAAGGTGATCTGTATTAGTGGCAGTAAACAACGTTTAGGGAGTAAGGGGGATGGTATATTTGGTCTGGAAATCAATGCGATAACGGACATACAAAAGGAAATCGATAAAGATTATGAAGCGGGATTCCGCCGATCCCGGGAACCCAACCAAAAAGACCGGTTTAAATATGGTATTAAACGAAATCCACTATTAAGTATCTACCTTATTGAATTGAAGCCCCCTGAAAAAGAATGTGGGCCAGAGGAAGAAGGTATCGTGCAGGAGTTCAATTCGAATGGTCCATTGGTTGGATTCGGTATTGGAATACCATTATTATCTGATTCAGAATCCCAGCGGGCAACATACATGATGAATAAAATTGCCCAAAAAGAACGGGAAGAAGCATTTCAGTCATACTTTGAAGAAGAAGTTGATGAGGATGATGATGTATGAAATCAGACCTGGAAAGTAAATTTAAAATAGGTAAAGACAATAATACCTTCCAGCGGATTAGTGCTGAATGTCCCCACGATATTTTTGCAGGTTATAATATGGGAAAAGCGATACTCTGTATTAAGGGAAAGGGGCAATACTGCGAAATCCGGTCCACCAGAATCATTCGGACCATATTTACAGGAAGAGAAAATCACTGCTTTGAGCTCTGTTTCGTTCTGAATGAAGACACATATTTTCGGCAGTTTCTGAAATTATGCACAGACATCATCGAACGTGCGACCATTGAGACGGAACAAAAGTTGTTGATAAATGTACTTAATACCTGGTCATGCTGGCTCGAGCTCTTCAAAGGGGAAAGAAGTCCATATTTAAATGATAATCAGATAAAGGGGCTGGTGGCTGAATTGCTTTTCCTGAATCAATATCTAATACCCAAAATCGGTGGAGATGCTGCTATCACAGCGTGGATGGGACCGGAGAAGAACCATAAGGATATCGAGACAGGTGAAAGATGGTGCGAAATAAAAGCAGTCTCAACCGGTGCGTTGACAGTCAAAATCAGTTCGCTGGAACAGCTGGATTCGGATATTTACGGCTATTTGGTGATTTTTTACCTGGATAAATCGAATCAAACCAGGGATAATCAGATTAACCTTAATAAATGCGTGAAATCCATAGAGATGAAGCTGGAAGCAATTGAGACACAATTTCTTTTTAAAAGAAAACTGCTGAAGGCAGGGTATTTTGAAGATGTTTATTATGATACTATTTGTTTTCTACACAAAAAGACATCTTTTTATCGGGTTACTGATGGTTTTCCAGTCATATTAAAGAAGGACATAGCCACTGGGATTGTGAGAGTCGCGTATGACATTATGATAGAAGCCTTAGTGGAATATCAGATTCAGGGGAATTGAAATGGATATAAACGAATATAAAGAAATCATACTGGCCGATGTTCAGGCAAAAGCTGCCAGTGAAATGTGTGATTCAGCCAGTGCATTTTTGGAAATCGCCACTGATACCATGATTGAATCAGACGAGTTTGAAAGCCTTTCCCTATCTTATTTTGAAGGATTTTACGGGAAATACAAGATGCAGATTGATGGATTTTACTATGATGAGTTTGATCAGTCCATCATCATTCTGATTAGTGATTTTACCAATGAATTGCAGGAAAGCTCCCTGACGAATACCATGATAAAAAACCATCTTAATCGAATGCGGTATTATGTTGAGGCGTGCATTAAGGGATATATCGAAAAGAATTGTGAAGAAAGCCAGGAAGCATACGAATTTGCATTGCTTCTATCTAAAGTAATATATGATATTCGGAAAATCAGGTTTTATATACTGACAGACCGTGTCATCAGTAAACAGATAAAAAGGAATCAAAAATACGACGATATTCAGGGTGTTCCGATTGATTTGTCGATTTGGGATATGAATCGGTTATATAATGTTGCTCTATCAAGAATGCAGCGGGAGAGTATTCGCATTTGTTTTACGGAATATGGAACAAAAGGGATACCTGCTATAAAAGCAGTATCCAGTGACGTTGAATCCTATGAATCTTATCTTGCCGTCATACAGGGAGAAACACTGGCGAGGATGTACATAGATCATGGATCCCGTCTTCTTGAAGGGAATGTGCGTTCATTCCTCAGCGTTCGGGGAAAGGTGAATAAGGGAATCCGCAACACCATTATGCAACAACCGGATTTGTTTTTTGCGTATAATAATGGAATTGCTGCGACGGCTGCAGAACTGAAACTGGAGGGTAATCTGATAACAGAAATACAGGATTTGCAAATAATCAATGGAGGGCAGACAACGGCATCTATAGCCAATGCTGTTCTACAGGATAAAAGCGATGTCAGTCATATCTTTGTGCCGGTGAAGCTTTCTGTTGTATCAGGTGAAAAGGTTGAGGAACTCATTCCCGAAATTGCCAGATGTGCCAATACTCAAAACAAGGTCAGTGAGGCAGACTTTTTCTCAAACCATCCCTTCCACATTCGGATGGAGGAGTTGTCCAGAAAAACATTTGCGCCACCTGTTGGAGGAAACCAACATCAGACGCGTTGGTACTATGAACGTGCCAGGGGGCAGCACACCCAGGAACAGATGAAGATGAAACAATCGGAGCGGAAGCAATTTCTGACTTTGAACCCAAAAGACCAGATTATAAAAAAAGTTGATCTTGCCAAATACATCATGACGAAAGAACAATGTCCTCATATCGTCAGTACCGGAGCACAAAAGAATATGCGGGCATTTGCAGAAATAATCGATAAGCAGTGGAAGAAATCAGACACAGGATTTAACCAGGTCTATTACCGGAATCTCTGTGCTGTTGCCATCATGTTCAGGGAGACGGAACGATTAGTTTCAAACCAGCAATGGTACAAGGCCGTTAAATCCTATCGTGCCAATATAGTAACTTATTCGCTGGCGGTTTTGTTCCATATTATCGAAGTTAACTATCCGCAGAAGGAAATAGATTATAAACGGATATGGGACAGGCAAAGCATGACCTATGAACAAACAGAACAGCTTGCAATAACGACGAAGGAAGTATATCAGTTCATTACCAAGGATGACAGAAAAACGGAAAACGTTACAGAATGGTGCAAAAAAGCCGAGTGCTGGGCCTGGGCGGAGGATGAACATTGGACCGTTATTGATGATTTCTCAAAAATGCTGATTTCTAAAAATAAGAGTATAAGTGAACAGGAAACGGCAAAAAAAGACCAGAAAGAGAATAACGAAATCAATGCTCAAATACAGGTCATCCAATGGGGGCAGTCGTATTGGCAGCAGGTTTGGGACTGGCTGGGGCAGCAATCAGTACCGATATCAGATATGGAGAAGAGTATCCTGAAACTAGCCTGTCAAATGACGGAGACCGGGAGACCGCCAACACACCGGCAGGCGAAAGTCCTCCTTGCTTTATATAATAGACTGATTGACGAAGGGATGCCAAAACGTTAAAATAAAGCTATTTGCGCAAAGGAGGTGAGGTAAAATGCTTTGTATTGATTTGTTTGCAGGGGCCGGTGGGCTGTCTGAGGGATTCCGTAGACTGGAGGATTTCGAAATCCTGGCCCATGTGGAAATGGATAAAGCTGCGGCCACGACTTTATTAACCAGGGAAGCATATTATTACCTGAAAGAAAAAGACCAACTTTGTACATATTATGATTATCTGTTGGGTAATATAAATCGGGAAGCTTTTTATGCTATGATTCCAGAGAAAGTTAAAACCCGGGTAATCAATCAGGAAATTGGAGATACAACCAGACTTGGTATCTATCAACAGATTGATGCTTTGAGGGGAAATCACCCCATCGATGTGATTTTGGGTGGGCCACCTTGCCAGGCGTACTCGCTTGTCGGCAGAGCACGGGACAAAAATGGGATGAAAGATGATCCGAGAAACTACCTTTTCAGACAGTATTTTTCTTTTGTAAAAAAGTATCAGCCTAAAGTAATTGTCTTTGAAAATGTAAGTGGCCTCAGCTCCGCAAAAAATGGTGAGATTATAACAGAAATCAAGAAAGAATTGAAAGCTATTGGATATCGCTTTGAATACCGATTATTAAATTCAGCCGATTATGGTGTCCCTCAGAAGCGAAAGAGAATTATTTTGATTGGCTGGTCCGAAGCAATGGAGTATGGTCATTATCCGGAATTTGAGAGTTTATACAGTGGTGTAAAACCAACAATTCGCAGGTTGTTTGAGGATTTGCCGGAACTGAAAGCCGGTGGCTGCTGTCCCGCAGCATTCCACGACTGCAATAATCCGCTTTTAAAAGACCTGCACATCAATGATGGGTTCCCCTATTTAACCTGGCATGTGACCCGTGGTCATAATTCCAGGGACCTGGATATCTATAAACGATGTGTTGTGCTTAAGATGGAAAAGGATGAACAACTATCTTATAAAGACCTGCCGAAAGAATTGAAGACGCATCAAAAAGAAAATATCTTTCTGGACCGTTTCAAGGTCGTCCCGTATGATGATGTCTGCCATACAGTTGTTGCTCATATCTCCAAAGACGGTCACTATTACATCCATCCTTCACTGGAGCAAAACCGGTCCATTAGTGTACGGGAAGCTGCACGGATTCAGACCTTTCCGGATGACTTCTATTTTGAAAAAAGCCGGACAGATGCCTTTAAACAAATCGGGAACGCCGTTCCTCCGCTCATGGCAGAGGTAATTGCAAGAGGAATAAAATCACTTTTTTTTGGAGATGATACCGATGGATGTTCATACAAAAAAGCAGAGAAGTTATAATATGTCCCGTATTCGGGGGAAAGACACAATGCCTGAAGAAATAGTCCGAAAATATCTTTTTTCAAAAGGCTTTCGCTATCGAAAAAATGTCAGAGAGCTTCCAGGAAAACCGGATATTGTATTGCCAAAATATAAAACGGTCATCTTTGTTAATGGCTGTTTCTGGCATGTCCATGAAAACTGTCGGTACTTCAAATGGCCAGCAAGTAATCGAGAATTCTGGCATAACAAATTGACAGCTAATCAGTTGCGGGACCAAATGAATTATCGGGATCTGGAACAATCCGGATGGCATGTTGTGATTGTTTGGGAGTGTGAACTTAAGACTAATTTGAATAAGTGTTTGAAAGATGTGGTGCATAAATTAAATCAAAATAAAGAAAATGAATAAGCCAGCTCCCTGAAACCGGAAAGTGGCTCAGACTATCGTTAAAGCCATAGAAACCCATAAAGTTTCTATGGCTTTTTTCGATTGGAAGAGAAGCGAGAACGTCATCCGTGATATAATAAAAACATCAAAAGCGGAGGAAAAAAAGATGCTGACGAAACGGGAAAAAAACATACGAGAACAATCTCAGATCATCACCATGGATACCATCGTACCAAGGGACCATATTCTAAGGTTAGTGGATGAAGCCATCAGCTTCGACTTCATCTATGACCTGGTCGAAGACCAATACTGCCTGGATAATGGCCGCCCCAGTATCGATCCGGTGGTCCTCATCAAGCTGCCCATCATCCAGTACCT
>NZ_FNOU01000036.1 GCF_900107125.1 Eubacterium barkeri | reverse complement strand
AAAGACGCACGGCGCAGCCGTGAACGAGTGCAGCGAAGCGGAACGAGTTACTTCTGTTGCGGCACCAGGGAGTAAGGCGAGAGGCGTATCTGATCAGGGCCTCAACCAACAAGCAATGCAAAACACTTATCGATTTTCAGGAGGAATTATGGACGAACAAAAAACATTTTATGTGACGACACCGATTTATTATCCCAGTGGGGATTTGCACATTGGGCACACCTATACCACGGTGGCGGCGGATACCATCACCCGGTTTAAAAAGCAGCTGGGCTATGATGCGTATATGCTCACCGGTACGGATGAGCATGGTCAAAAGATCCAGGACAAGGCTGAAGAAGCCGGCATCACTCCCCAGGCCTATGTGGATGATGTGGTGGGCCGGATCAAGGAATTGTGGAAACTGATGAACATCGACTACGATCAATTCATTCGCACCACAGACCCCGAGCATGAAAAGACGATCCAAAGGATTTTCAAACAGCTGTACGATCAGGGGGATATTTATAAGGGCAAGTATGAAGGCTGGTATTGTACCCCCTGCGAGTCCTTCTGGACAGAGAGCCAACTGGTCGATGGCAATTGCCCGGACTGTGGCCGTCCGGTTCAGAAGGCTTCTGAGGAAGCCTACTTCTTTAAAATGAGTAAATATGCGGATCGGCTGTTGGCGTACATTGAAAGCCATCCCGACTTTATTCAGCCGGAATCCCGGAAGAATGAAATGATTAATAATTTCATCAAGCCTGGCCTCCAGGATCTGTGTGTTTCCCGGACCTCCTTCTCCTGGGGCGTGCCCGTAACCTTTGACCCGGGCCATGTGGTGTATGTCTGGATCGATGCCCTGCCCAACTATATCTCCGCCCTGGGCTATTTAAATGATAAGCCCCAGCTCATGGAAAAGTACTGGCCAGCGGATGTCCATTTGGTGGGGAAGGATATTATCCGCTTCCATACCATTTACTGGCCCATCATCCTCATGGCCCTGGATCTGCCCCTGCCGCACCAGGTGTACGGCCACGGCTGGATTCTCCTCAAAGGCGGGAAGATGTCCAAATCCGTGGGGAATGTGGTGGACCCCGTGGAATTGGCTAAAAAATACGGCGTGGATGCCCTGCGTTACCACGTTCTCCGGGAAATGACCTATGGTTCCGATGGGATTTATAACGAGGACCTCCTGGTGAGCCATATCAATTCTGATTTGGCCAATGACCTGGGGAATTTACTCTCCCGGACGGTGGCCATGACCGTCAAATACTTTGGAGGGACCCTTCCGGAAGAACGGCAATCCGGAGAATACGATGCCGAGCTTATCGCCCTGGCAGAAGCCACCCCTGGGGAGGTCGAGGCCCTCATGGACAAGCTGGATTTCAGTAAGGCCCTGGAGGCTATCTGGAAGCTGGTTTCCCGGACCAATAAGTACATCGATGAAACCCAGCCCTGGGTGCTATGCAAGGACGAGGCCACCAAGGCCCGCCTGGCTGGGGTGATGTATAACCTCACCGAGTCCCTTCGGGTAATCACGGTTTTAATCTCTGCCTTCATGCCCGACACCGGTGCCCGGATGGCCGAAGAATTAAAGATACCACAGTCCGCCTTAACCTGGGAGAGCATTACAGCTTTTGGGGGATATCCCTTGGGGATTACGGTGGAACGCTGCGAACCCCTCTTCCCACGCATTGAGGTGGAGAAGGCAAAGCCAGCCCCGGAAAAGAAGCAACAGCAAAAGAAGACGGCTGCCCCGAAAGCCGATGATGCCAATGCCGAGGGCACAGGCCTGATTACCATTGATGATTTTGCCAAGGTGGAAATGCGGGTCGCCGAGGTGCTGGCCTGTGAAAAGCACCCCGATGCGGATAAGCTGCTGGTTTTCCAGTTGGATTTTGGGAATGAAAAACGCCAGATTATTTCGGGAATCGCCAAATACTACGAGCCGGAAGCCCTGATTGGGAAAAAAGTCATTGCCTGTACGAATTTAAAACCGGTGATGTTAAGGGGACTGGAATCTAACGGGATGATCCTTTCTGCGGTAAAGGGGAAGAAGCTGACGTTATTGACCATAGAGGACCCTGACTTTAAAGTAGGAGCAACGGTCGGTTGATGCATCGGGAACGGCGGCCACGGCCCCGTCATTGGAAAACACGGCCGACAGCCATGACGATTTGGGCAGCCCGCCAAAGGCAGACGGCCCCACGCCAGCCCTTTAACCTGGAGCTGCACACCAGCTGGGCCCGGGTGTTTTTGGCCTTTGTCACAGGGGTTACCCTTCTCAGTCTTTTTGGACAGTGGACGACGATTTTTGGTATTAATCCGGTATTCCACCCCTTTTGCTATTTTGCCATTGCCATCATTACCGCGGGGTTATTGGTTGAGGTAGACACCCGGGGGACCATGCGGGTTCTTTGGAATATCGGGGTGGTCTGGCTTTGTGGTATTTTTATCTGGATGATGGACCAGGCCCTTTTTAATGGGATTATTACGGCAGGGGTTGGGCAGGATGCCCTGTCCATTGCCATTGCCATCTTTACCATTGCGGTTATTTTTGCCGCTTCCGGGCGTTTGCGGTTATCCATCATCCTGGCCAGCGTCCTCTGGTACCTTTTAGGGGCAGCGAATTTCCTGGTCTATACCTTCCGGGGAGACCCCCTATTCTTTGGGGACTTGCTGGCTCTTCGGACCGCTTTAGATGTATCCGATGGCTATCGTATTGAGTTAACTGGAAACTTTGTGGCAGGCACCCTTATGCTGGGGGCTTTGATTGTGCTGGCCCTCTGGACAAAACGGGATTTATCCGACCTGGGGGTCCGGAGAAAAAGAATCCTCCAAGGCTCTGTTTTAACGGCCTGTGTCCTGGCGATCGCCTGCTTTATGGGGGGCAATACAGAAGCTTATTACTACTCCTGGGATGCCCAGTACAATAATTACCTCTATAGCTTTGGGGTCAATATTAAAATGCTGAATATTAAAAGGCCCGATGGGTATGACACGAAGAAGGTGGAAGGCATCACCCAGGATGCCAGAGCCGAAGCAGAAGGAATCAATCAGATGGCGCCTGAGAAAAAGCCTGCGGTTATCGCCATTATGAACGAAAGCTTCAGCGATTTAAAGGCCGTGGCTGATTTTAAAACCGATGTGGATTATATGCCCTTTTATCACAGCTTGCAGGAAAATACCCTTAAGGGCAATCTTTACGTGGATGTCCTGGGAGGGGGAACCTGCGACAGTGAGTATACCTTCCTCAGCGGCAATGCGACGGCCTTCGTACCCGATAATGCCAGGCCTTACCAGCTGTATGTTAAGGAAAATACGCCGACTTTGGTCAGTACCCTCAATGACCAGGGCTATACCAGCCATGCCATCCATCCAGGGGCACCCAACGCCTGGAACCGGGACAGCGTTTATCCGGATTTTGGGTTTACCGATTTTTACACAGGGGACGATTTTTATTTAAATGAAAATGAGAGCTTCACCCGAAGCCTGATTAGCGATCAGGCGACCTATGACCAGGTGATTCGCTTATATGAAAACAGGGGAACCGAAACACCCTTTATTTTTGATGTTACCATCGCAAATCATGGCGGCTACGAAGTGATGACCGAGGATTTGGAGCCGGTGCATTTGATGAATATGACGGGCAGTTACCCCATGGCAGAGGTTTATCTCTCCCTGATTAAAAAGGCGGATGCGGAGATCCAGAATCTGGTGACCTATTTTAGTAACCAACCTGAGCCGGTGGTCCTTGTTTTCTTTGGGGATCATCAGCCCACCATCGAGACGGCGTTTTATGAAGAAATCATGGGAAAACCCATGTCAGAGTGGACCGAAGAAGAGCTTCAGAAACGTTTTGTGACCCCCTTCTTTATTTGGGCGAATTACGATATTCCAGAGGCTGAGGTGGGAGATTTAAGTGTCAATTATTTATCCAGTCTGTTGCTTAGGACCGCAGGTTTGAAGGAGACAGCCTACAATGCCTACTCCCTGGATACGGCGAAGTCCCTTCCGGTTATCTCTAAAAAGGGTGTGAAGGATGCCCAGGGAAATTACTACGCCCTGGGGGATGCAGAAAAACAACTGGAAGCCCTGAAGGATTATCATATGGTAATGTATAATAACCTCTTCGATGCCAAACACCGCTGTCAGGATGTATTCTATCTGGATCAGGGGACCACTGATTTAAGTGAGGAGAAAAAATAATGAAAATAGAAACCCAATGTCTTCATGAAGGCTATTCACCGGGAAATAGTGAACCCCGGGTCATGCCCATTGTACAAAGCACCACCTATGTGTATGATTCCACGGATGATGTGGCGGCGGTCTTTGATGACCCCACCAAGGGCCTGATCTATTCCCGTTTTGCCAATCCCACCACCGATGTGGTAGAGAAAAAGATTGCCGCCCTGGAGGGTGGAGTGGCCGCCATGGCCACCTCCAGCGGACAGGCCGCCACCCTGTGTGCCATTTTGAACCTGTGCTCTGCCGGAGATAGCTTTATTGCCAGTACCTCCATCTACGGAGGCACCTTGAATCTCTTCGCCATCACCCTTAAAAAGTTGGGGATTGAGTGTATCTTTGTGGAGGCTGATGCCGGGGAAGATATCATCCAGAAGGCCTTTAAGGCCAATACCAAGGCGGTTTTTGGGGAGACCATTGCCAACCCGGCCCTGACGGTGCTGGATATTGAAAAATTCGCCAGGATTGCCCATAAAAATGGCGTTCCGCTCATTATTGACAATACCTTTGCAACCCCGGTCCTCTGCCGGCCCTTTGAGTGGGGAGCGGATATCGTCATCCATTCCACCAGTAAGTATATGGATGGCCATGCGGTACAGGTTGGGGGAATTATCGTCGATGGCGGTTCCTTCGATTATACGAATGGGAAATTTCCGGATTTTACCGAGCCGGATGAAAGTTACCACGGCATCGTTTATACCCGGGATTATCCCCAGTGTCCCTATATCATAAAGGCACGGATGCAGCTGATGCGGGACTTTGGCTGTTATCCAGCGGCCCATTCCTCCTTCCTCCTCAATCTGGGGCTGGAAACCCTGGCGGTACGGATGAAGCAATACTGTGAAAATGCCCTTAGGGTGGCGGCGTTCCTTTCGGCTTCCCATTGGGTAGAAAGTGTGGCTTATCCCGGGCTTTCCGGGGATGCCTATTACGATTTGGCCCAAAAATATCTGCCCCTGGGAACCTCTGGAGTCATCTCCTTCACCATCAAGGGGGGACGGGATACCGCTGTACGTTTTATGGATAGTTTATCCCTGGCCTCCAATGAGGTCCATGTGGCGGATATAAGAACCTGTATCCTCCATCCGGCATCCGCAACCCATCGGCAGCTCAATGATGAGCAGCTGGCAGCTGCGGGGATTGATGGCGGTATGATTCGCCTATCCGTTGGACTGGAAAATGTGGATGATATTATGGCGGACTTGGAAAAGGGATTTGCCGCATTGTCGTAAATTTACATTCAAGGGATTGAAAATAAATCAAATAGAACAGCACTATTTTTAATTAAATAAAAATAGTGCTGTTTTTTTATGAAATATAGGGGTATTTAGGGAAATTTTGACAAAAAGTATTGAATTATGTAAAAGAACGACAAAGAATGAGTTGACTTTTTTGGGGGACATTCTATAATTAAATGTATAAGAAATAGATTTCTAACCTGAAAAGAAGTGAATGAAATGGGAGGCACATATGAAAAAAGTCGTGGATGACGAACGGTTAATGGTGAAAATCTGTGATATGTACTATAACCAGGATATGAATCAGAAGGCCATTTCCCAACAGCTAGGCTTGTCCCGGCCGACGGTCTCCCGGATCATCAGTAATGGGAAGGATCGGGGCATTGTAAAAATTATCATTAAAAATCTTGAAGGAACCGATTATGTGGATTTGGAACGCACCATTGAGAATATCTACGGCCTTAGGGAAGTCATCATTGTCGATGCTAAAAAAGATCCCTTAGACCAGCGGGAGGAAGTTGGCCGTGTTGCTGCCGGCTATCTGGAACGTATTATTAAAGACAACAACGTGGTGGGGATTTCCATGGGCAACACCCTGAACCGGGTGGTGGATCATGTGGAAAATACCGGGGCTAAGAATGTATGCTTCGTTCCCCTAATCGGGGGAATGGGGCATCTCAAGATGGAGCTTCACTCCAATTCCCTGGTGGAGGCCATGGCCCATACCTATAATGGGGAGTTCATTCCCATGCATGCTCCGGCCCGGGTATCCAATCGGATGATTCGGGACGAGCTGATGAAGGAGGGGAGCATCGCCAAGGTGGTTAAGATGTGCGATGCCCTGGATGTCGCCTTAGTGGGGATTGGGTATCCCAACCAAACCTCTGCCATTATGGCAACGGGCTACTATGATCGGGAGGAAATGGAACGGATGAAGGCGCGCCATGTGGCCGGAGATATCTGTATGCAGTTTTATGATGCCTCAGGGAACACCGCTCCCTTTAAGCCTGATAATAATGTGGTTGGGATTGAAATAAAAAAACTCCGGAAGGTTCCCCATTCCATTGGGGTAGCCTGTGGGGTGGATAAGGTTTCCGCTATTAAAGGTGCCATCAATGGGCGCTATATTAATACACTGGTTACAGACGCAGAATGTGCCGCAAAGCTCGCAGAAAATAATTAAGAAAGAAGCGTGAACAGAATGAATGAGATCTTGAATTTAGCCTTGAATGATATGGCCCAAACAGAATTTGACTGCTCCTGTGGAAGGCATCATAATTTTTCCATCCATGATATCGCCATCGGAAAGGGCGCCATTACAGAGCTGCCCCGGGTGGCAGAACCCTTTAAGGATGGGAAGGTCCTTCTGATTTATGATAACCATACCTACCAAGCGGCTGGAAAACAGGCATTGACCTTACTCCAGGAAGCTGGTTTTAAAAATATCAAGGAACTGCTCTTTGATACCGGAGACGATGTCCTGATCCCCGATGAAAAGACCCTGGGCCGTATTTTAATGGAACAGGATCTGGACTGCGATGTGATGATCGCCGTGGGCAGTGGTGTGCTTAACGATTCAACCAAGTTTGTCTCATCCCGTACCCATGTACCCTACATCATCTGCTGTACTGCGCCTTCCATGGACGGGTATGTGGCAGATGGTGCGCCCATCATCAAAGCAGGGGTTAAGCTCTCACCCCTGGCCACCCTGGCCTATGGTGTGGTGGGGGATACGGACATCATGAAAGATGCCCCTATGGATCTGATCCAGGCCGGCTTTGGCGATGTGGTGGGTAAAATCACCGCCTTAGCCGACTGGGATCTGTCTGTGAAAATCAATGACGAATATCGCTGCGATACCTGCGTGGAGTTGGTACGCCGTGCCCTGGATAAATGTTTTAGTAAAGCGACAGCATTAAAGGAACGGAACGAGGATGCCATTCTTTACCTCATTGAAGCCCTCACCCTCACCGGGGTGGCCATGGGTCTGGTGAACATCTCCCGTCCGGCATCCGGTGCCGAGCACATGCTCTCCCACTTTTGGGAAATGGACTATATTGCCCGGGGGCTGACCCCCATCCATCACGGGACCCAGGTGGGTATTGCGACCCCCATCATTGCAGAATTCTTTGAAGAGCTGGCAGATCTCCTGCCCGAGGGAACCGGCGAAATGTGCCCGCCCCGGACAGAAATCGAAGATTTACTGCGCAGCGCAGGCTGCCCGGTATCACCAGTAGATGTGGGCATCGGCAGGGAACTGTTCTACAACAGCCTTATGGGGGGCTATAAGGTTCGTCCGCGGTACTCCATTATGCAGTTCGCCAAGGAAAAGGGCCGCCTGGAAGAAATCGCACAAAAAATTACCAACCGCATTTACGGTGAAGCCTAAGAAGGGAAAAAATATTTTATGATGCTAGAGAAAAACACGGCGCTCCAGGATGTGGAGCTCTTCGTTCTGGATATGGACGGCACCGTTTATTTAAGTGATACCCTCATCGACGGTTCCCTGGATTTTATCCACAAGGTAGTGGAAACCGGCCGGGACTACATCTTCTTCACCAACAATGCGTCCAAGGTGCCTTCAGTTTATGTGGAAAAGCTGGCACGTCTGGGGCTTGAGGTTGATGAAAGTAAGGTGGTGACCGCCGGGGATGTCTGTGCCGAATATCTGAAAGAATTTTACCCGGATGCACGGATTTATCTCAATGGGACTCCGTTATTAGAGGAAAATTGGCGGGCTAAAGGCCTGAATCTGGTGGCGGAAGACCCTGATGTGGCGGTCCAGAGCTTTGATACTACCCTGACCTACGACAAGCTGGACAAAATATGCCGCTATGTTAGAGAGGGTGTTCCCTTTATTGCCACCCATATGGACACCAATTGTCCCACGGCTGATGGCTTCATGCCAGACTGCGGCGCCATGTGCCGGCTCATCGAGGAATCCACGGGAGTGGCACCCCGATTCCTGGGTAAGCCCTGGAAGGAAACGGTGGACATGGTGGTGGAGATTACAGGGCACCGCCGGGAATCCATGGCTTTCGTGGGAGACCGGATTTATACGGATGTGGCCACCGGGGTCAATAATGGGGCCAAAGGATTTTTGGTCCTCACCGGAGAAGCCGATATGCAGACCGTGGCTGAGTCCGATGTGGAACCCACCTGTATTTACGAATCCCTCAAGGAAATGGCGCTATATCTGTAGTTAAGTTGCAAAGTGAGGGATATAAAGTGGCGTAGCGTGGTCAGGACGAGGATAAAAAAGATTCACCCCGGACCCCAGGCGCTGACGAACAAAGGGGAAGTCCTCATTAGTCAATGCGCAAAACCTTCGGTTTTGATTGGGTTTATGACGGGTTTACTTTCTTAATGATCAGTAATCGGAACCACCAGCCCACAGGGGCGCCGGTGTTCTCGTATTTTTATCATCGCCCTGACCTGGGTTTGTTTTCAATCAGAAGACAACTCTTAAAACGGTCATCTTGACCGGCCTAAAGGAGCAATAATGAACAAAGGTTTGATTTACCTGGCCGTCTTCGCCTTGGCGATGATGGTCTTCCAGAATATCATGACCTATTTGCAATACAAGGCCTTCCAGAAAAACGGTAAGGCCATGCAGAAAACTGGCCGAATCATCGGCGTGGGTGTCCGCAAGGGGGGCTTTAAACCCGGCGGCGGCGCCATCGTTATTTTGGCTTGGAGCCCGGCAACGGACCGGGTAGTGGAGTGCCGGCGCCTAAAGGGGATCGCTTTTTGGAATACCTTTAAAACCGTCACGGATTATGATGGCATGACCCTGGATGACGTGCGTAGACAGGGGATCGAAGAGGATCGTGCTGTGAATAAGCGACTGCGGGAGAAAGAACCCTACAGTCCAAAGTTAGCTGATAAGCACCGTAAAAAGGGTGCACTCATACAGGCTGTCGAGGCCATCGATATGCGTCTGGCTAAAGAATCGTCACATTCATCCGCTGCGGGGGAGCGGAAAACCATGGACGAGGAAGGCCGTGCACGTATCGAAGCTCGGAAGCGTGAGATCAGAAATCGGGAAAAGGCGGAATAAGCTGGACCCAGAACATATTTAAAGGAGAGCGTATATGGAAGCATTAAACACTTTTGGACAGGCCTTTTACGGGCTTTTCCAAGACGGCGCGACTTATTTTATTAGTTTGTACGTGCTGAACCTGTTGCCCTGGATTATTATTATGATCGCATTTATGCATATTTTATTCAAACTCATCGGTCTGGATCGGATCGAGCGGTTTTGTAACCTTTTGGGTAAAAATGCCATCACCCGCTGGATTCTCATGCCAGTGGTGTGTATGATGTTTTCCGGAAATCCAATGACTTACCCCTATGCCCGGTTTCTTCCCCAGAACCAGCGGGTGGCATTCTTTGATGCCGGGATTTCCTTCTGTCATCCGGTAACCGGCCTGTTCCCCCATGCCAATCCCGGTGAAGTTTTCGTTTGGTTAGGCATCGCCAGTGGGGTGTTCTATTACACCACCACGATGGGCATCGGCGGCATTGAAGTCCTCGGCGGACTAGCTGTCCAGTACTTCTTGTTGGGGATTGTCATGTGTCTGCTGCGCAGTGTCGTCACCCAGGTGATTTACAATGCCAAATATAAGAAAAAATACGGCCATGCCCAGGGCACCGAGAAAGCGGAGGCATAGACATGTACAAAGCAGTTAAAATCGAAAAAGGCAATGGCGGTTGGGGCGGACCTTTGGTAATCGAACCCACCGAAACCAAGAATAAAGTGGTCTCCATTACTGGTGGCGGGATTGCTCCGGTAGCCCGTAAAATTGCAGAACTTACCGGTGCAGAAGCCGTCGATGGTTTCTCCAACGGCGTCGCTGACGAAGAAATGGCCTGCGTGGTTATCAACTGTGGCGGGACCCTGCGTTGTGGCGTCTATCCTAAAAAAGGTGTCATGACCGTTAACCTGACCCCGGTTGGTCAGTCTGGCCCGTTAGCTCAGTTCATCAAAGAAGATATTTATGTCTCAGGGGTGACCCCCGATGGGATTACCATGGCGGATGGTTCCGAAGCGCCAGTCGTGGAAACGGAAGCCGTTGTGGAAGAAGAAAAACCAGAAGCAGCAGCACCAGCAGCCGATGCCCCCAAGGAAAACTGGGTGGCCCGGGGCGGTAAGGCCTTGGCGGGCTTTGCCACAACCTGTGTCCAGGGCGCTAAGGAAGCCGTGGATATCTCCATCAAGGACATCATTCCCTTTATGGCCTTCTACTCACTGGTATTAGGACTCATTAACTTTACCGGGCTGGGTGGCCTGATGGGCACCTATGTTTACCCTTACTTAGGGACATTACCTGGATTATTGGTACTGGCCATTATCTGTGGGCTGCCCATTTTATCACCACTGGTGGGATCCGGCGCCCTTATCGGACAGCTGCTGTCCGTCATTATTGGATATGGTATTATGACCGGGACCTTCCCGGTAATCCTGGCACTGCCTGCTTTCTTCGCAGTGGATGTTCAGGTTGGATGTGATTTTATTCCCGTGGGTCTTTCCATGGGGGATGCGGCCAACGATACCGTGGATATCGGCGTTCCTTCTGTTCTGCTGTCCCGGATCATTACTGGCCCAATAATGGTCATATTGGCATTTTGTGTTGCAACTATGCTATAATTGACATAGAATGATAGGAGAGTTCAAATGGGATATAAAGCAACGATAACGGAAATTGGTCCGATGGTACAAGATTTCATCGGCGAAAACATGATCATCCTCTTCGATAACAATGCGCCGGATGCCCTAAGGGACATGGCCGTTCTTCATTCCATCGAGGAATGGGAGCGGGATATCACCATAGGGGATGAGCTTGTTGTTTGTGAGAAAAGGTATAAAGTGACAGCGATAGGAAATGAAGCCAACGAAACCCTTAAAACCATGGGACATTGCACCTTAATGTTTAATGGTGCCGATACCGCCCAGTTGCCAGGTCATATTGAGCTTTCCGGAGATGGGCTGCCGGATTTATCCGTCGGTCTATCCATCGAAATCATTTATAACGCGTAGAGAGGTCAATGATTATGTACTCAAAAGAAACCATTATTGTCAACAAGACCGGGCTTCACGCCCGGCCTGCATCAGAATTCACCAAGCAGGCCACCGGCTTCCAGTCGGATATCACCATCGCCAACCTGGACAGTGGTAAGGAAGGCAACGCCAAATCCATTATTGCGGTTATGGCAATGGCCTTATCCAAGGATACCAAAATCGCCGTCCGTGCGGACGGAGAAGATGAACAGGCTGCTGTGGATGCCTTAATCGCCCTCATTGACGGCGGGTTCGGCGAAATCTAGAGTCACTCAATTTTTATGTGAAAAAGAAAAGTCCCCCAGATCACAGATTTGGAGGGCTTTTCTTTTGGTTGACAGGCATACCGTATTTTACAAAACGGATGAAATAAAGGATTGTCTTTCTTAGGAAGTGTATGTATACTATATAATATCATTGGTATACGTAAAAAAGACGCCATGAGAAAGAAGGTCCTTTTATGGAGAAAATTCAAACGAAAACCTTAAGCCGCATTGCCCTGGTGACCGCCTTGCTGTGCATTATCGGGCCCTTATCCCTGCCCATCCCCATTAGCCCTGTACCCATTTCCCTGACCCAGTTAGGGGTCTACGCTGGGGTTTATACCCTGGGTAAAAAGAAGGGGACCCTGAGCTTTGGCCTGTATCTGCTCATCGGTGCCATGGGCGTACCGGTTTTTTCCGGCTTTGCCGGGGGACTGGGTAAAATCGTCGGTCCCACTGGCGGCTATCTCTTAGGCTTTGTGGTACTGGCCTGGGTGGTGGGCTGCTTTGTGGAAAAATGGCCGGAAAACCGGGCCTACCAGGCCCTGGGTATGGTCATTGGCAATGTGCTAGTCTACATCCTGGGCACCGCCTGGCTCATGGTCCAGGCCCATCTGGCCCTGTGGCCAGCCCTTATGGCCGGGGTGATTCCTTATATTGTCTTTGATGTGGTGAAAGCGGCCATCGCCCTGCTTGTTGGGCCGAAGCTTATGGAACGGGTGGGGTAGGGAGGATAGATTCGGAAAAAAGCATTGCAATGAGAAGAAGAAACCTTTATAATGGGCATAGCAGGAACTTGTACCCCATCGCCGTTGGCTCTTGGACAAGTGATGCATGGATGCGATGCACCAAATCCTGGATTTGGATAGCCCGCGAGAAAATAAAATAAAAAAAGTGCGGCAGCTATGCCGGTGGTGCAACACCGACACAGCCTGCGCAGGTGCTTCACCACCCACACAACGGGCCATCCGGCCACGTACCGCATTGCTTATTATAAAACATCTGGGCCCTAAAAACAAGGGAATGCCCCAGGAGAAGAATAAGCTTTTTTGTGATACATGATTTACACCGTTTTTAATAGCCGTGTAGGAGTGGAAAGATTCCTGCACGGCTTTTTCTATTGATTTTTCTGAACCGGGAGCGGTCAAAAAACCAGCGTAACGATTGACATTGACCCGGCTGACCGCTCTTTTCCACCATTTTTTACAGAGAATTCAATGATTTTTATGAAAATTTCAGCTTTTAAAAAAAGTTGGGGTTTTATTTGCCATACATAATTTTTAAGGAGAAGTTAAGGAAAGGATGGGTGTTTGGGATGAAACGGGTGATGTGTTGTGTGGTGGTTTGCTTGATGGTGATGCTGGGGATGTCCGTTGAGGGGCAAACTGCAAATAAGGTGGCGCAGGTGGAACTAGGTAGTTATCATTCTGCAATGATTAAAGAAGATGGCAGTTTGTGGATGTGGGGATGGAACCGCGAAGGTCAGTTAGGGGATGGTACCACAACGAATCGACTTGTTCCCATAAAGATTATGGAGAATGTAGCGAGGGTCAGCTTGGGCTGGGGGCACTCCGCCGCCATAAAAACCGATGGTAGTTTGTGGATGTGGGGATATAACAGTAATGGTCAGTTAGGGGATGGCACCACAACAAATCGAGTTGTTCCCATAAAGATTATGGAGAATGTGGTAAGTGTCAGCTTGGGCTATTCACACTCCGCCGCCATAAAAACTGATGGGAGTTTGTGGATGTGGGGA
>NZ_FNOU01000037.1 GCF_900107125.1 Eubacterium barkeri | reverse complement strand
AGTAAATCGATAAAGATTAATACAATCACGGCATTTTTTAAACAGAAAGGGGTTAGGATGGCAACAACACTCGAATACATTCAGTACGTCTGCGACCAGATTGAGGGTGTGGGGAATATCCGCTATCGCAAGATGTTCGGAGAATACATGGTTTACGTGGAGGATCGGCCGGTACTGCTGGTCTGTGACAACACCGTCTTTGTTAAAATACTGCCGGAAATCGGAGACATGATGCAGGGTGCCAACACTGGCACCCCTTATGAAGGGGCAAAGGTCCATTACATCCTCGACATCGAGGACCGGGATCTGTGCCAGGCGGTCATTGCTATTTTGAAGACAATCATCCCGGTGCCAAAGCCTCGGAAGAAAAAATAGAGGATCATGACAGAACTGGATGATAAATATGATTTTTAAGCCGCATTGACTAAATGTTAAGATGCGTTGCTGTAGTAACGGGCAAATATCAACTAGAATTGAAACACAAGCAAAGGAGGTATTTGCAATGTTAAGCGAAAATATTAAATCAATCAGAAAATCAAAAGGACTTTCCCAAGAAGAGCTTGGAATCAAGCTCAATGTGGTGCGTCAAACCATCTCTAAATGGGAGCAAGGCTTGTCGGTCCTTAATTCTAATCCTTGTGTGCGGTTATGATTTACAACTTCGGATGTACCAGACAGAAGGGGATAGGCAGTCGTATATTTGAGTCTAATAGTATCGGCCATATGATACAATTAGCGCATAGAAATATACAAATTGGAATTGATCATACTTATTGCCCGTGATTGAGTGCAATCGGAATCGGAGGATACCATCCATACAAAAGATGTGGCAAAAAACCCTAGACCTCCTAGTTAAGATGGGGATAATAGAGTTAACGGAAGTGAGCAGAATGTTAAAAATCCTCCAATGATAAAATGAGAGAGGTGTCGTAAACCAATCTCAAAAAAGGAGGGGGTCCCAATGGACAGCCAGTGTTTATTACACTGAAAGTGAAAATGACAATATTATACAAGGCTAAGTATTGGGATATCTAAAAGAAAAAAGTGGCTTAATAATATGGGATTGGCATCCAGAATCACGGAACAAAAGGAACAAAGCTTTTGAGCGAGTAAGCAATAGAGCCCTTTTAGGACTAAATTTAAACCATCAGACTAGAAGGGGGAAAGAGTGGCATAGGAAGTATACAGCTATATTTTTAAAAAAGGGATGGAAGGAAGTTGGAGGGACTCTATGGAAAGAAATCCAGTATATCTTTCTAAAAAAAAGCCGGAATTTTTAGAGCGGTATGAAGATCAATTGGGAAGCTTAATTGCGATATTGGAAAGCTCTTTTGATGGAATTTACATTACAAATGGTGCTGCAGATACAATTTGGTGTAATCATTCATACGAAGTGGTATCTGGTTTGAGTATTGATGAAGTTGTGGGTAAAAATATGGAGGAGCTCGTTGAGCAAGGGGCAATCAACCGTTCGGCAACATTAATGGCGATTGCGAAAAAAGCATCTGCGACAATTGATCAACAATTTAGAACTGGAAAACAGGCAGTGGTAACCAGTACACCGATTTTTGATCAGAATAATGAAATTGTAATGGTAGTAACCAATGTGAGAGATGTTACGAGCATATACAACCTTAAAGAAAAGTTATTCCAAAACGAAGAGCTGACTAAACGTTATGAGGCAGAAATTGAATTAATTCGCAGCCAATTGGAAGGTAGTCGGGATTTTATAGCAGAAGATACGAAAACATTGGAGATTCTCAGAATGGCTCAACGGGTCGCCCAAATGGATACAGTGGTCATACTATTCGGGGAAACCGGTGTCGGAAAAGAACGTTTTGCCAACTATATACATCATAATAGCCCAAGATGCAATAATGCATTTATCAAAGTAAATTGCGGTGCGATTGCCGAGAATTTGGTTGAAAGTGAATTGTTTGGATATGAACCAGGTTCTTTTACCGGGGCACAGTCAAAGGGAAAAAGAGGATTGTTTGAAGTTGCAGACAAAGGAACAATTTTTTTGGATGAAGTTGGTGATTTACCCCTTCCGGCACAAGTGAAGTTACTCAGAGTTTTGCAAGAAGGTGAAGTTACTCGAATTGGTGGCAATAAGGCAATACCCATTGATGTTCGAGTACTCGCTGCAACAAATAGAGATTTGGAGCAATTAGTCAGTGAAGGAAAATTTCGGGCAGATTTACTGTATCGTTTGAATGTTTTTCCAATGACGCTTCCGCCTTTAAGAGAGAGACCACGGGATATTCCTGCCTTAACGCAAAATATGTTATTGCATTTAAATCGAAAATATAATCAAAATAAGAAATTAACACAAATGGCCTTGGCAAGTTTAATGGAATATAGCTGGCCTGGAAATGTAAGAGAACTCCGCAATGTTATTGAGCGGGCATTCATTTTGAGTGACAGCGATACCATTGATGCCGTTGCAGTTGGATTACAGAAGGTCGATGAAGATGTCTCAGATTTAAGTGAGCAGTTCAATTTAAAAAGGTATCTAGAACAGATAGAAGAAAAGTATATACAGAAAGCATTTAAAGAACAAGGAGGTGTCCGAAAGGCAGCAAAAAGCCTTGGAATGGATCCAGCCACTTATATTCGAAAAAGAGATAAATATTTGGAAAGGGAAGTGATTCAAAAACGAAACGGCGTTTCATAAATGAAATTGCAAAAAATAATGATAAATAGCCATTTCCAGAGAAAAGGCAGAAGCATTGTTTCAATACTGAAACGGCAGTAAATTGTTTTGTTTATGGGAAAAGAGGTAAAAGCGCCATTTAACGGCGCTTTTACCTCTTCTTTGATTATAATTAAAAATTGGCATGACTTTTGCTTTAATAATGGGCAAGGGAATAGCCCAAATTTATGAGGAGGAAGTATTATGAAAAAGGCTAAGAAGTTGTATGTGTTGAACACAGGTTATCTGGAAACAGATAAAAACAATGTTGTGAATGGCGCTACTGTTGGAACACGGAGTAATCCCCATGTTCAAAATGAATGGATTCAGTTGCCGGTTATGGCTTTTCTGATTGAAACAGATAATGGTTATATACTTTATGACACTGGAAGCAATCCGGCTGCAATGGATGGGTACTGGCCCATTAATTTACAGGAAGTATATCCCCTGTATCAGACAAAAGAAGAAACCCTGGATGCTCAGTTGGCACTGTGTGGTGTAAAGCCGGAAGACGTAAAAACGGTCGTCATTTCACACCTTCATCTGGACCATGCAGGCGGACTTTATCTTTTTGAACATGCCGATGTTTATGTTCCGGATGCCGATTATAAAAATGCTCTGTTTATGGTTCACCAAAATCCTGATCCTACAAAACATGGCGGTTATGTCAAAGGGGATATGGATGTTCCACTGAAACAGGTTCATGCCGTTAAAGAAGATTTTGAAATCGCACCGGGTGTAGAGGTCATTAATCTGCCTGGCCATACTCCAGGATTATTAGGATTAGTCGTTCACCTGAACGGTCAGACGATTATTTTACCCCAGGACTGTGTTTATACAGCAGAAATTTTTGGACCCCCCGCAAAGGCCTCCGGGTTGCTGTATGATACCATCGCGTATTTTGAATCCATCGAAAAAGTGCGTAAAATACAGAAAAAGTATGACGCGAAGGTTATTTACGCTCACGACAGTGACTTCTTCAAAACGTTACAACTCGCACCCAATTATTACAAATAAAAATTAATTTTAAGAAAAGAAAGAGGTAAAAAAATGGCTTTAATGACTGGTGAACAATATATTGAAAGTATCCGTAAGATTCCAATGGAAGTCTATATGTTTGGTAAGAAGGTTGAAAATCCGGTGGATGACCCTATTCTTCGTCCTTCTCTGAATTCTGTCCGGATGACGTATGACTTGGCACAGATGCCGGAATATCAAGATTTAATGACGGTGGTGGATCCGGAATCCGGCGAAAGAATCAATCGCTTTACCCATATTCACCGTTCCACCGATGATCTCATGAAAAAAGTTAAGATGCAGAGACTTTGTGGACAGAAAACAGCATCATGCTTCCAACGCTGCGTTGGAATGGATGCCTTTAATGCAGAATATTCTACAACTTATGAGTGTGATAAAAAATACGGGACCAATTACCATGAAAATTTTAAGAAATTCCTGGAATATTCCCAGAAAAATGACCTTACAGTCGATGGTGCCATGACTGACCCCAAGGGAGATCGTTCAAAAGCACCTCATCAGCAGGATGATCCGGATATGTATCTGCGTGTTGTCGAACGTCGGGAAGATGGCGTCGTGGTGCGCGGTGCTAAAGCTCATCAAACTGGTATTATCAACAGCCACGAAGTCATTGTTATGCCGACTATCGCCATGGGACCTGACGATAAAGATTATGCTATTTCCTTTGCGATTCCCATGGATACAAAAGGACTGTTCATGATCATCGGCCGCCAGAGCTGCGATACCCGAAAGATGGAGAATACGACCATGGATGTCGGTAATCCGGAATTTGGTGGCGTGGAAGCTTTAACCATCTTCGATGATGTCTTTGTGCCCAATGATCGGATTTTCTTGAACGGGGAAACTGAATTTGCAGGAATGCTGGTCGAACGTTTTGCAGGCTATCACCGTCAAAGCTATGGTGGATGTAAAGTTGGTGTAGGCGATGTGTTGATTGGTGCTGCAGCAGTAGCCGCCGATTATAATGGTGCTGCACGCGCATCCCATATCAAAGACAAATTGATTGAGATGACACATCTGAACGAAACTTTATATGCGTGCGGGATTGCTTGTTCTGCTGAAGGAACTCCCACAGAAAGCGGTAATTACATCATTGATTTACTCTTAGCCAATGTCTGCAAACAGAATGTTACGCGCTTCCCCTACGAAATTGTTAGATTAGCGGAAGATATTGCTGGTGGTATTATGGTTACTGCCCCGTCGGAAGCTGATTTTAGAGATTCAAAAATTGGTCCTGTTGTTGATAAGTACTTGAAGGGTGTCAGCGAAGTGTCGACGGAAAACCGTCTGCGTATTTTAAGATTAGTGGAAAATCTGGCCCTTGGTACTGCCGCGGTTGGTTATCGTACAGAATCAATGCATGGTGCCGGATCACCGCAGGCACAGCGGATTATGATTGCACGTCAAGGCAATCTGGCCCATAAAAAAGCTTTAGCAAAAGCCATTGCACATATTGCGGAATAAAATAATAAATTAAGCAAGGAGACGCCACAGTGGAAAATAAGATACAAAAAGTAATCACAGAAAAAATCCATCCCCTTTTGGAAAGCCACGGTGGCGATATGGAAGTGGTGGACCTCAGCGATGGGGTCCTCCGGTTTCGTCTTATCGGTCAATGTGCAGGCTGTCCCGCGGCGGATTTGACGACGGAGCATTTAATTAAGACTGAACTATTAGAGCACGTACCAGAACTAAAGGATGTTGTTTTAGTTCAATCGGTGAGTACACATTTATTAGACGAAGCACAACGTATATTGAAGCTGAGAAATGAAAAGTAAAAAAATTGTCGGGATTCGATATTGTGGCGGGTGCAACCCTCGATATGATCGCGTTGCGCTCATCAAGCGTCTGGAAAAAAAGCTTGGTGACGTGATATTTGTCCAGGAAGAAGAAAAAGAAGACTATGATTTCCTGGTTTTATGCCAAGGATGCCCTGCCCAATGTGCACCCACTACCGGTTTAACGGTACCATCATCAAAATGGATTACAATTACGGGAGATCAAGACTATCGGACTGCCCTATTACAGCTCTCGAAGGATACAGAGCAGGGTGGCAGCAAGTTGACCCAGCAAGAAATACAGGAAATATTACCCCATCGATATCCATTATGTCTGATTGATACCGTTGAGGAACTTATACCAGGGGAGCGAATCCAAGCGACACTTAAACTAGAAGAAGATTTGCCGGTATTCCAGGGTCATTTTCCGGATTACAAAATATTTCCAGGGGTTTATCTTGTGGAAGCAATGGCCCAAGCTGCAGATATCGTTCTACTAAAAAATAAGGAAAACCAAGATAAAATACCGTTATTGACTGAAATTCGCAAAGCACAAATTCGTCATGCCGCTCGACCAGGAGATCAATTGGAGATATATGCCAGTCTGCTCGCGAACAATGCGGAATTCCAATTGTATGTTTTTAAAGGACAGATTTTTCACAGAAAGCAGCTTGTGGCAGAGTGCGAGTTTACGCTGTCGTTAAAATCAAAATGAAGAGAAAAAGAGGAAGTTAAATGGATTGGAAAACATATTATGATGAACATTTAGCAACAGCGAAAGAAGCTGTCAAAGCTATAAAATCCGGAGATCGGGTCGTATTGGCTCATGCATGTGGAGAACCCTGCCATATCGTTGAGGCAATGGTTGAAAATGCGGAATCTTATCAGGATGTTGAGATTGTACATATGGTTGCAATGGGTAAAGGAGAATACTGCAAGCCCGAATATTCAGAATCATTTCGGCATAATGCTTTGTTTGTTGGTGGCAGTACAAGGGCTGCGGTTGCTGAAGGACGTGCAGATTTCGTGCCAAGTTTCTTTTTCGAAATCCCTCGACTATTTTCAACAACGCTGCCAGTAGATGTCGCACTCGTCATGGTGTCACCTCCGGATGAAAATGGGATGTGCTCCCTTGGGGTTTCGGTAGACTATACACGGGAAGCTGTGATGCAGGCAAAGAAGGTTATTGCGCAGGTTAATCCATTGATGCCCCGTACTGGTCCCCATAGCCTAGTTTCGGTTAAAGAATTTGACTATATTGTTGAGTATGAGGAAGCTATTATTGAGCTTGCGCCACCGTCAATCGGAGATATTGAAAAATCGATTGGGGAGCATTGCGCTTCTTTAATTGAAGATGGTGCAACGCTTCAACTGGGGATTGGAGCAATTCCAGATGCTGTTTTACTATTTCTGAAGGATAAAAAAGATTTGGGAATTCACTCCGAGATGATTTCTGACGGTGTCGTGGAATTGGTAGAAGCTGGCGTGATTACCAATGCACGGAAGAATTTTAACCCCGGGAAATTCGTTATTACCTTTTTAATGGGAACACGTCGTCTTTATGATTTTGTCGATAATAATCCAGATATCGAACTACGCCCCGTGGATTATGTGAATGATCCATTCGTAATTGCCCAAAACGATAATCTTGTTTCAATTAATTCATGTGTACAGGTTGATTTAATGGGACAAGTGGCTTCTGAGAGTATTGGGCCGAAGCAGATTTCAGGGGTTGGCGGACAAGTTGATTTTGTTCGTGGAGCGTCAGCAAGTAAAGGTGGCATTTCAATTATGGCGATGCCTTCAACGGTCAAAGGAAAATTCTCAAAAATCGTTCCCTTACTGGATGAAGGTGCAGCCGTTACGACATCCCGAAATGATGTGGATTATATTGTAACCGAATATGGGATTGCACCGCTTAAAGGCAGATCGTTGAAAGAAAGAGCCTCCAACTTGATTAAAATTGCACATCCTGATTTCCGGGATAATTTAATTGAAGAGTTTGAACGGCGCTTTCGTTGCAGCTATGTGTAAAGAGGAATTCTGAAAACAATGAAATTAGAAAAAATTGATGTCTCAGTTTCAATCTTAGCTGCGTTGGCTTGTATATTTGCAACGATCCAAGTTCCAGTTTGGGCCATTTTTGTCGGATGGGCTTGGTATTTTGCATTAGGTTCTACACCAGACTTGATTAAAAAAAGCATATTACCAACGTTTCTAGGTTCTATTCTGGCAGTTCTTGCTTTTATACTGATTGATTGGTTCGGATTGATGATGCCAGCATTACCAGCTTTAGCATTAGCCGTATTGATCACGGTGTTCTTATTAATGCTTGGGCTAAAAATACCCGCGTGTGGCCTCTCCCTTGTCGCATTTAATGCCTATTCCTGTCTTTTTGTCGGATATGGTGCGAATGCATTTATGGTAGTTCCAGGAATACCAGCACTTTTAAATGCCGTTATTTGGATAAGTGGGGCCAATATCTTGGGTCTTCTGTTCGGATATCTCAGCATTAAGCTAACGACCATTGGTGCAAAGGACGAATAGATCGAATGAATCAAAGGATGAGGGGGAATCTGCTTATGTAGATTCCCCTATTTTATCTTAAACAACGAAAGGGAATAAAATGACAAATATTGAAAAATATAATCAACTTTTTATAAAAATCTTAAGAGTATTACCGGAAGAGTTGGATAATCTTCGTTACAGAAGGCATCGAGCTTGGGATTCAATCGGTCATATGGACCTTATGAATGCCATGGAAGAAACCTTTGGTGTCAGCATGGGGACGTTGGATGTTTTGGATTTCTCTTCATATGAGAAAGGAAAAGAAATTCTTGCAAAATACGATGTAATCATCGAATGAGATGTTAACCATCAAAACGTATCGTCATCCATTAACTGAAAGCAATAGTTATATACTTTTTTGTGGCAGTGAAGCCGTGATTATCGATCCAAATGATGCTGATGGATTGAATCGAATGTTGAACAAAAAAACACTAAAAATGATTTTGTTAACACACGAACATTGTGATCATATTGCTGGATTATCGGCGCTGAGGGAGAAATGGCCAGGAGTTCTGGTAATTGCTTCAGAGGCATGTAGTGATGCACTGGGTAATGCCGGCTTAAATATGTCTCGAATGATGTCGGTATATTTGGCTTTTCAAGGGAAGGGCGAGATTGAATACCCAAGCTTTGTTTGTGAGCCTGCGGATATAACTTTTAAAAAGCATTATCATTTAAAATGGGCAGGTCATCGTTTGCGTTTCTTCCGGATGCCAGGACATACTCATGGAAGTACAATTATACACTTGGATGAAGGAAAACTGTTTTCGGGTGACTATTTAATACCAAGTACGAAGGTGGTGACACGTTTGCCTGGAGGGAACTCAGATGATTATAATTTACAGACTCTGCCTTATTTGAAAAAACTTGAGGCGGGTCTTATGATTTATCCTGGACATGGAGAGGTTTATACGTTAAAAGAGGAGATTCTAAGTGAATTATGATGATTTATTAAAATATAAGCCTTTTGGCGTAGCCCAAAGCAAAAAAACGCCATTACTCGAACAACTGATGAATCCCTTGACTAACTATCATAAAAACCACTCGATTGAGTATGGTCGCATCATTTCAGCCCTGGGGTATACAGAGAAATTCTATTCGTTAGATGCGCTTCCTTTTATTCCCGTTGGAGTATTTAAACGGCTAACACTAAAAAGTCGAAATGAAGGTTTAAAAGAAATGGTCTCGTCGGGCACAACGAATCAGCAGAACGCGCGGATTTTTATAGACGAACAAAATGCGATGTGGCAACAACAAACGCTGATTAATATCGGATCAAATTTCATTGGCGAAAAACGCATGCCGATGTTGATTATAGACGCACCGAACGCTTTAAGAAAAAAGCAGGCTTTTTCTGCTCGTGGAGCTGGAATTCTCGGGTTTTCTCTTTTTGGTTCACCGGTTTGTTATGCATTAAATGATGATATGTCATTAAATCTAGATATGATTCAAGAATTTGTGGGCCGGTTTCGACAAGGACCGGTACTCGTCTTTGGATTTACAGCCTTAATTTGGGAGTATTTTTATAAAGCCCTTCTGAACATTAACTTCTCTTTGGATTTAAAAGATGGTTATTTAATCCATGGAGGAGGTTGGAAAAAATTAAAAGATCAGGCAGTCTCAAATAAGACCTATGGGAATGCATTAAAGAGAGTATTGGGATCCATTAAAATTATTAATTACTATGGGATGGTTGAACAGACTGGCAGTATATATTTTGAATGCCCGCAGGGACATTTGCATGTAAGTACTTATTCAGAAGTATTTGTCCGTCATCCAAATGATTTTTCATTATGCAAAGAGAAGGAGCCCGGAATAATTCAGGTTATTTCTCCTATGGCTTCTGCATACCCAGGTCACTCCATATTGACAGAGGATTTAGGGATTATCCTTGGGGTCGATGATTGTCCATGTGGTAGAAAAGGAAAGTATTTTCAGGTATTGGGACGAATCCCCAAAGCGGAAATAAGAGGGTGTAGTGATACTTATGAATATAAATAAAATTAATTATTTAGTTGGGAATCAACACATACGTTCAATTTGCGCACCAATATTCTCAGATCGAGCCTGTGGTTTCTTGAATCGTCTGGCTTTAGCTTTAAAAAATGAACCAAGGATAAAAGAAAAAAAAGCGGCAGTCGCTTTTGCCTTTTGGTGCCGTCCAGCTAACCTCAAAGAATTAAAAAATAGGTATACTCAATGGGGAATAGGACGGGGGTTAGTATTTCATATTTCACCAGCAAATATCCCACTATTTTTCCTTTATACCCTGGCAGTAGGATTGTTAGCGGGAAATAGTAATGTAATACGTTTGTCGGAACGAATATCGTCAGACGATAGGGTAGCATGTAACGTGTTGAATCAAATACTGTCTGAAGATGAGTACAAAATAATTGCACAACGCATTAGTATTCTGACTTACCCAAAGGAAGAGCTGGAATTAACAAAAGTATTGAGTAGACGGTGCGAGGCAAGAATAATCTGGGGTGGAGATCAGAGTATTGAGACTATTCGAGCATTTCCATTATCACCACAGGCATTGGACTTATCTTTTCCTAATCGCGTTTCTTTAGCATTAATAAGCGATCAAATCGTTGCGGATTTGGATTTGATTCAAATGGAACAGCTGGCGCGTCGTTTTTGTAATGATACATATGCCATGGATCAAAGAGCCTGTTCAAGTCCACGATTGGTATTGTGGTATGGTGATAAGGATAATACTCACCGACAGCGTTTTTGGAATGCTGTAAAAAAGTGTGCCTGTGACTTTGGTTCAGAAGATATCTATGCGTGTATGGCGCGGTATACTTATGCGTGTTGCTTTTCAGCAAAAAGTAAAGAAATTCGAAGGATTAAAATGGATATTGATGGCATTTGTCGGCTTCAAGTCGATGAACCTGTGGTTGACTGGGATGTTGGAGAGGTCGGATTCGGAACATTTATTGAATCTTCTATTTCAGAGTTAGATGAAGTATTTCAATGGGATACTCCAAAATTGCAGACAGTTACTGTTTATGGTATAGATACTCTGGAAGTATCCAAAATGATTCTTAAAACAGGTATGCGTGGCGGCAGTCGTGTTGTTCCAATTGGATGTGCATTGGATTTTAATGTCGTATGGGATGGAATAGATTTAATTCTCGCATTATCCCGAACTTGGGGAAAGGAGATCAATCTTGACATTATTTAACATGGATTCGGAATTTGATGATCGTGTACTTGCGATTGGTGATTACGGAAAGCGCGTATATTATAAAGATATCAGTCAATATGCTCAAACACTAAAAGGAATGGTCGAAAGTCGCTCTTTGTGTTTTATTCTATGTGAAAATAAGATTAACGATTTACTTTTTTATTTAGCGGTGCTGAAAATGGATGCGGTACCTTTTTTATTAAACGCAGATATCGAGATAGAGTCTTTAAATAGACTCATTGATCTATATCAACCGTCATTGATGCTTTTACCCGGGAATGAAGCAGCGAATCAACTGGCGTTACAGAAGGCACGAATTGAGTTAATCACAACGGAAACGGTTCTTTATCGATTCTCCTGGGACGAAAAAAAACAAATCCATCCTGAATTAGCACTCTTATTGTCAACTTCTGGGACGACAGGATCATCAAAGGTCATTCGATTAAGTAAGGGGAATCTCCAGGCGAATGCAGAATCGATTGCGGATTATCTGGAAATAACCCAAAATGATCGCCCCATAATGACATTACCGATGTCATATACGTATGGACTTTCCATTATTCATAGCCATGTTTTAGTTGGGGCGACCATTATTATGTCATCAAGAAGCATCTTAGAGAACCAATTTTGGAAAATGGTAGAAACGTATAGAGTGACTTCTATTTCAGGTGTTCCATATACATATGAAATGATTGATCGGATTGGAATTAAATTAGAGGAATACGAAGACTTGAAAGTATTAACACAAGCTGGTGGTCACTTGTCGGAGCATCTCCAAAAGAAATTTGCACGATGGGCAAATAAGTTTGAACGAAAGTTCTATATTATGTATGGTCAGACGGAAGCAACGGCAAGAATGGCATATTTACCCCCACAAGAACTTTTGAATCGTCCCGGTAGTATCGGGATTCCCATACCAAATGGACGATTTGAAATCGAGGATGGAAATAGTCAAAGGACAGGCTTGGAAGTCAAAGAAGGGGAGCTGGTGTATTTTGGCCCTAATGTCGCTATGGGTTATGCACAGTGTGCAGATGATCTTAAATTAGGAGATCAGTGGCATGGAAAACTCCATACAGGGGACCTTGCAAGACGCGATGACGATGGATATTACTATATTGTGGGGCGGAAGAGTCGGTTTGTTAAATTGTATGGTTATCGAATTAGCTTAGACGAAGTTGAAAATGATTTGGATACACATTTTCCAGAATGTGCATTCGCATGCATAGGAATGGATGAGCCGAAGGTCCTTACTGTTTTTACAACCGCTTTAGATAAGACAAAAGATGAGATTATTGATAGAATTATGAAGCTGACGCAGCTTCCGTTTAGTGTTATAAAGCTAAAATATGTAGCTGCGATTCCTACGAATTCGGCAGGGAAAAAGGACTATAAGTCTCTTGAAACAGGGAAGTTCAGGAACGCGTGATGAAAGTGAAGGGAATAGAATAATGGAAAAACATGTAAAGGAATCGATTCAGAATTATGCAAAGGGTTATACCTGCTCCCAGGCAGTACTGTGCACCTATGCTGATGAGATGGGGATTGAAAAACACACGGCTTATAAAATATCAGAAGGGTTTGGTGGTGGTTGTGGTGGAATGCAAGAAATCTGTGGAGCTTTAACGGCAGCATTTGCCATAATCAGTTTTCATAATAGTGATGGAAAGTTGGCAGGAGGAAATAGTACGAGGAATACTTATTTAAAAATCAAAGAAGCCTCAGCTTTGTTTGAAAAGGAATTTGGAGATATTATTTGTCGCAATATTCTCGAAGGTATAAAATCTTGCGGACGTCACTGTGGGAAAAAAGTAAGAGTTGCAACAGAAATTGTGAATCAGATTTTAGATGATTGATATGAGGAGTGCATAAAATCGACTGTAATCATTTTAAACTGGATTAGGAACATAAACCGTGAAGAGTCACGGTCAGACTGTCGACAAAGCCATGGAAACCCATAAAGTTTCTATGGCTTTTTTTCGATTGGAAGAGAAGCGAGAACGTCATCCGTGATATAATAAAAACATCAAAAGCGGAGGAAAAAAAGATGCTGACGAAACGGGAAAAAAACATACGAGAACAATCTCAGATCATCACCATGGATACCATCGTACCAAGGGACCATATTCTAAGGTTAGTGGATGAAGCCATCAGCTTCGACT
>NZ_FNOU01000038.1 GCF_900107125.1 Eubacterium barkeri | reverse complement strand
CCCAGGTTTTTAAGCCTGAGAATTTCTCGATAATCAATCATGGTTATCGACCTCCTTAATGAATTTACACAAGAATCTGTGTTTACATCCATTATAGGAGATGCTCTTCCTATCGGAAATGCCTGCACTGAATTTTCGGAAACAGGTGCTCTGAATTTCCGGATACGCCAATTATAAATGGTAGCATGGTTATAACCAATATCTTCGTATACTGATTTTACGCTTTCGCCCATTTCAAAGCACCGCTTGATGGCCTCAAGTTTTACCTCAAAGGATGGATTTCTTGGATGTTCAAAAGGATGAATCGTGAGGAGTTGCTTTCTTTTTGGTTTCTGCTTCCCTTCCAGTGCAATCCAAGTGTACAATTGGTGACGACTTGGATCATTCAGTTGGTGAACGACTTTACACACGGATTTAACTCGGTGAAGTAAGTTTAAGGCTTTTTTAATTGCTCTTCTTTACTGTACAATTTTAACTCCTTTTAGAATCCGTTTGATTGCCAGCTTTTTGTCCGCATTTCCCTCCCCCAAATAGGGTCAGGGGTCTTTGCCATTTGCATATGGATGTGAATGGCCGCCTCTTTTCTATCAATTTTCGTTACTTCTACTCCTTCCAATCCGAGTCATTCATTGATATAATCTTTATTGAGTAAGATGGTTCCTCCTTGAGTACGGTCTGGTCGCTTTATTCTAACGGATATGAACCATTCATGCTCATTTTTTGCAAAAAAAATACTGAGGTAGTTCTACCCCAATATTTACTATAAAACAAAAAACACCAACCCAAAGGTTGATGCGTAATATACGATGGCGGAGAAGGTGGGATTTGAACCCACGCACCGCGTTAACGGCCTATACCCTTAGCAGGGGCACCTCTTATAGCCACTTGAGTACTTCTCCATCAATACAATCCCCATCCCTGCTATTCAGAATGGTTCATCTTGTTTATTCATTATAACAGATACCATGACATTGGTCAAAAAAAATCTGGCCGAGAGGGTGGGATTCGAACCCACGTGGGCTTGCACCCTAACGGTTTTCAAGACCGCCCCGTTATGACCGCTTCGGTACCTCTCGATGTGATGCGATACTTATTATAACAGGGGCTTTCGCCCCTGTCAATAGCTTTTTCACATCAATCATTTTTTAGTTGATTTAGCAAACTTTAACAATCCATCCGAAGGTATCTTCCTCGGAACCACGTTGAATCCCACAAAGGGTATCGTAGATTTTTTGAGCGGATTCCCCAATTTCGTCATTGTTGAAAATCATATCTTCACCCTCAAAGTTCAATCTGCCAATGGGTGATACTACAGCAGCAGTTCCCATGCCGAAAACTTCTTCAACCTTACCCTGATGATACAACTCGACAAACTCTTTAATGGAAATGACCCGTTCCTCAACCGTTTCTCCCCAGCTTTTAAGAAGCTCGATGATGCTTTTTCGGGTAATCCCTGGAAGAATGGTGCCCGTCAGCTTGGGGGTCACAAATTTTCCATCAATTTTAAACATCACATTACACGATCCCACCTCTTCAATATTCTGGCGGGTCGCACCGTCCAGCCATAGTGTTTCTTCATAGCCCGCTTCATGGGCTTTGGCACTGGCAGCCAGGCTGCCGGCATAATTCCCCCCACATTTCGCTTCTCCTGTTCCACCAACCACGGTTCTGGCATAAACCTTTTCAATATGCATCATCGCCGGCTTCAGGCCAGTTTCGTAGTAAGCTCCCACAGGGCATAGGATGATAAAGAACTTATAAGTCTGACTGACACGCACCCCAATATAAGGATCTGTCGCAAAGACAAAGGGACGAATATACAAGGATGTCCCAGGTGCCGTTGGGATCCAATCCTTCTCCAATGCTACCAGCTGCTTCAGGGCATCCAACACAAAGGCCTCATCAATCTGAGGGATACACATCCGTTCATTTGACCGATTCATCCGCGCCAGATTTTCTGTTGGGCGAAATAATTGAATGCTGCCGTCCTCTGTTTTATAGGCCTTCAGCCCTTCAAAGACTTCCTGAGCATAGTGAAACACACTACAGGCCGGTTCAAGGGCGATGGGACCATAGGGAAGGATTTGAGCGTCGTGCCAACCCAGACCTTCGGTATACTCCATTGTAAACATATGATCCGTAAAGCATGTCCCGAAGGGAAGATTTCCTTCATCAGGTTTTTTTTTCGGATTCTCTGTTTCGATAACCTTTATTTCCATTGTTCTCCACTCCAATCTTAATATCTTCTTATAAGTATAGCAATTGTTGTATACAATACACAAGGGGTAATCTAAAATTTTCTATTCCTTATCCATGATAATAATTAAACAGCGTGCCGCACAATGCCACAAAGGATACACAGGACACCATCCCCATCAAGCCTTCTTGTACTGGTAACTGCCAATGCATCCGTAAAAGCATCAATTTCTCATTAATCCATTCCTGAAACCAAATGTATCCCCAGGTAATCAGATAGAGCAGCGGAATCAGCAAGGTAATAATATAACGCCCTTGGGGCTGATAATCACTGGTGTAAGAGTAGTATATTCCAATGGATACAGGCATCAGAATTGCCAGGAATAATGTCATCCCCCAGATCCAATCATAACTCCCCATTCCCTTGCGCTTGGTGCACCACCAACAAAAAAAAGCACAAATCAATCCCCCCAGGACCATTCCCCCCATAAGTAGATAGGACGCCATGGACATCGCAATACTCGCATTCCCGAAAACGCCAATAATACTGATAACACTATTAAACAGCCACCCCCTCGATCCATGACCATAAAGGGTAATGGGACCGATTAGCATCTGTAATAAGGAATACCCCTGGTTTTGTGGGGTCATATGAGCCGAGGGCTTAAAGTCAGGCTGGGCAAGCTTCTCGGCCAGGGCATTACTGGCTGCAAGCCCCAGGAAGTCCCCATCATAAAGAATAGCACTGCGGACAAACCACCAGCCGGCCAAAACCGCACAGATTCCGATAATCATCAATCCATAGCCCAGGAATCTTTTGAGGGGCCATTTTTTCCGATTCAGATAATACTCGGCAGCATATAAAAAAGCCGAACAAAAAATAAATCCATAGGCATTGTAATAGGATAAAAAACAAAGGGATAGCCCAAGGGCAAGAACAATACAGCTTCTTAAATCCCACTCTCTCTGATGCCCCAGAATCCAGGCATAAAAAATAAGCGTCGCCGCGAAAAAGGCCAGGGCATCATTATTGACATAGGCGTTAATAAAGATGACCTCCGGCCAAAGACAGAGCAAAACCGGAAAAAGGAATTGATATTTCCCAGGAAAAGCCCGGCGTCCAATGGCCAGAGCCAGAATTGCCGTCCCTGTCCCGAATAGGACATTGCACACCCGGGCAGACAGATACAGACTATTTTCCGGCATCCCAAAGAAAGCCCCAATTTTCATGGCAACAGCGGCAATTTGATAGGCCAGAATGGGTTGATAGGCATAGGATTGTCCCCAGGTCCGATTTACGATTTCCGGATGATCCCCCAGGGGCAAGGTGCCATGGTTAAAGATAAACTTGGGAATCAGATATCGCATTTGCTCATCCGGCGCCTGATTAAAGGGGATGAGGATCGCCCAGCACATATAAATTGTAAAGATAAAGAGAATGAAGAGGATTTCCAGATAATAATTCTTACAAAACCTAGTGATTTGGGTCATTGGGGTCCCTCCGTAAAATCATGGCAATCCAAAAAACAAGAAAAAGAATGGTAGCTAATCCTAACCATATATCGAAGATCACATTGCCCGTTGTCATGATGGCTGGAACAACCTTCCACAAAACCGCTATAAACAGCAGCAATGTCAGAATGCTTAAAAGTCCCTTTCCTACCATAACGCATACACCAAAATCCCCAATACAATTAAGACATTGCCAATAACTTTCTTTTTAGAAAATTTCTCCTTTAAGACCATGGCACCCAATACCGCCACATAAACATAACCGGTGCATTCAATGACAGGCCCCAGAGAAAGGGGCACCCCACGATAGGCATAGGTGGTCAAAAGGGTAGAACCAAAGAAAAGGCCATAGGCCAGAATAACCCGAACATTCAGATATTCCCGGATTAAACTGTCATATTCCTTATTGGCACTGATTTTTAAAACGATCTGAGAAATGGACGAGACGAGCACCGAAATCAGAAAAATCAAGATAAAAGGCCACATTTCATGCATCATCAGTCACCACCAGATAAATCCCTGCAATAATGACAATCGCACCGACCACCATCCCTGGACGCAGAGTTTCCCCAAACAAGACCATGCCCCAGACAATCCCCCAAATAATAACCACTGCTTTATTGGCAAAGGCCACCGTCAGGGGCATGCGGCGCAGCACCTGCTGCCACAGCAATGCATAAACAACTAAAATAACCAACACCAAGCCATAATACAAAATAAAACCGGCTGAAAGGAAATCAAAGCCTGCTGCCATTTTAGAACACACCGCACTTAACGAATAGATGAATAAAAGTCCGTGCAAAAATAGGAAATCCTTGGCCTTAATCGAATTCATGGTGTCCCTCCTGGGTGATGACATTGCGCACAATAAACTGCGGTGCATTATTCATGCTAATATAGACCCGGCCAACGTACTCACCCACCAGGCCCAGAAGCACCATATTGACCCCACCCAGAAAGACCACTGCAGAAATCAGTGAGGGCCAGCCGCTAATTTCGCTGGGATTGACAAATTGCATCACAATGGTATAAATCCCATAAATAAAGCCCAATAGTGCAATCACAAAGCCTAAGATCGTGGCAATGCGCAGGGGTTTGACCGAAAAGGCCGTAAACCCATCTAACCATAGGGAAATGAGCTTTCCAAAGGTGTAGCCAGATTCTCCCGCTTCCCTTGATTTATGGTGAATGGGAGCAGAGGACACATTCCGAGTGACTCGTATCACCAGACCATCCACATAGGGGTAGGGTTTATCGTACTTCACCACCTCATCAATGACCTTTCGGATGGCACAAAAATAACTGGTAAACACCAAATTGCGGGGTTTACCAATGAGGTGATCCGCCATAATATCATTAATCTTTGACCCAAAATTACGAAACCAGCTATGCTGCTTATTGTCATATAACGCATAAACCACATCATAACCCTCTTTGAGCTGATCAACCAGAGTGAACATTTGCTTGGGATCTGTCTGTCCGTCGTCATCCAGATTGATAACCAAATCCCCGGTAACTTCGTGGTATCCCGCCATGATGGCAGAGGCCTGGCCGAAATTACGCATGAGGTTAACGACGACCACTTCCGGATTCACTGCCGCAATTTGTTCTAAAACACTATAGGTATCATCTGGAGATCCATCGTTTACCAGGATAATTTCATAATCGTATTCCGGTCGTGTTCTCACCGTATCCTGAATGTCCGTTACAACAGATGTGATCGTCTGTTCCGAGCGATAGCAGGGAATCACAAAGGATATTTTTTCTTTTTTTGGCATCAAATCCTCCAATCACCACGATAAATATAAAATCCATGCCGGTTTGAGCTGTCTGTCACCACTTCGCTGCCCATCGGCACATTGTCAAAATCAGTTGTTAGGATATCCTGGGGCCGGGTAGCCTTTAAGGCCGCATACTGTGTCCGATCCTCTTCTCCAAAGATAAAGCGGATAGCCACAGGTTCTGGTTTTCTCTTTAAAGTGAAATCCGGTGCCTGACCACAGGCAATATCCACCACCATCCCCACAAAATCCACTCCCGTGGACACCGGCACAAGATGGGAGCCAATACAGTCTCCCCCCATACGCCCACCAATTTCGATGATGCGAATATCCCCATCCATCACCTTAATTTCAGAATGGGAGGCCCCATAACGAATCCCCAATGAATCCAGGGCATGGAAAACCACCACACGGATGGCCTCCAGACATTCTTCAGATACTTCGGCGGGCTGGCAATGGCCCGTCTCAATGAAATGAGGACTTCCTGTGGTCCATTTCTGGGTAAGGGCCAGAAAAGAATGTTTTCCCTCCCAGGAAACACACTCCACACTGTACTCCTGACCCCCGATATATTCCTCAATCATAACTTTTTTTTCAAAGGAATCCTGTAATGCTGCTTCAATGGCCGGTTGAAGGGTCTCTGGTGTCTCCACCCGGGTAACCCCCCGGCTTCCTGAACGATCTGTAGGTTTTACAATCAGGGGATAACAAAGGGATACATCCTCAGCCAGGGTTGATTCATCCCCCTCCATAAAACCTGGAATGGGATCATTCCCTGTCAAAAGGGCCTGGCGCATTTTATACTTATTGGTGCTGATTTCCGAGCATTGGATTGAATTGGCCGTCAGACCCATTTTTTCAGCCACATAACTCACCGCAATACACGCCAGATCCGAACCAATGGAGCAAATCCCGGAAATCCCCTCTTTTCCACAAATTTCCAGAATTTTATCCTTTTCGGTAATACTGATGTCATAAAAAACATCTGCCGTACGTTCCCCCACATCCCCGGCCTTCCAGGCAAACACATGGGTTTCATAGCCCTTTTCCTTGGCCTTTAAAATCAAAGGATTCTGAAAGGCGCTGGCTCCGATAATTGCAATTTTCTGTTTCATAAGGTCCCCCACTTAACGATAAAAGGCCTTAACCGCATCCACCACCTGATCCCGATCCTTTTCCTCCAGGCCATAGTACATGGGCAGCCGCAATATGCGTTCACTTTCCGCCGTGGTAAAACGATCCTCCCCATGAAAGCGTCCAACCCGACGCCCTTCCGGAGCTGTGTGCAAGGGAATATAATGGAAAATCGCCTGGACCCCCGATGCCTTCATATGGGCCATCAATGCCGTTCGTTCTTCTAAATCTGCCGCCTTAATATAAAACATATGGGCATTGTGAGTGCATTCCGTTGGAATGGTCGGTAAGGTAATCCTGCCCGTTTCCGACAGGGGTGCCAAAGCCTCGTAATAATAGTTCCAACTGTTCAGGCGATCACGGTTAATGGCCTGGGCCTCCTGGAGCTGAGCCCACAAATAGGCTGCATTCATATCGCTGGGTAAATAGGAGGAGCCGGTTTCCACCCAAGTGTATTTATCGATTTCCCCCCGGAAAAAGCGACTTCGATTTGTCCCCTTTTCCCGGATGATTTCCGCGGTTTCCACATAATCCGGTGATCCCATCACCAGGGCACCACCTTCTCCCATGCTATAATTCTTCGTTTCATGGAAGCTAAAGCACCCTAAGTCCCCCAGTGTTCCCAATGGCTTCCCCTTATAGAAAGCCATTACTCCCTGGGCGGCATCCTCCACCACCTTTAATCCATGTTTTTTCGCAATGGCATTGATTGAATCCATCTCACAAGCGACACCCGCATAATGTACCGGGACAATGGCAATGGTCTTATCCGTGATAGCATCCTCAATCAAGGTTTCATCAAGATTAAGGGTGTCCGGACGAATATCCACAAAAACGACCTGTGCCCCACGCAGGACAAAGGCATTGGCCGTAGAAACGAAGGTATAGGCGGGCATAATAACCTCATCCCCGGGTTTGATATTCAACAATAATGCGGCCATTTCCAAGGCGTGGGTACAAGAGGTGGTCAACAATACTGGGCTTCCTCCCAGCTGGTTTTCAAACCACTGACTACAGCACTTGGTAAACGCACCATCCCCACTAATCTGTTTATTGTCGATGGCTTCTTTAATATACTTAAATTCAGTCCCAAGAAAGGGAGGTTTATTGAATGAAATCATAAATTAAAATGACAACTCCTTTGTGCATTGCATTAATTAATGGTTTTATTATACCCTATGGATTGCTTTAAATGTGAAACAAATGCCTAAAACATCAAAAAAACCTGTATTTCTACAGGTTTCTTGGATAAGTATTAATTACTTTTCATTGAAGTACCAGTTCCCACCAGCAATTTGTACTGATCCACTGGTCTGATAGCTTCTGAAACTTAAATAATTGTGGCTTCGCTTCCCACCGACCATGCAGTCTGTAACAGCCTGACGGACCTCTGGTAAAGCGGCCCCCATATATTTGGAATAATCGCCATCTAAGTATGCTGCAAATTGGCCTGGTGCCTTAATCACACTGATGACATCGCCACCACCCCAGCTGCCAACATCGGCACGGTTCATCATACAGGAGATAACGGCTAACGCCCCCTCATAGGTATGTCCTCCTTCTTGGGCGACTACCGCACTGATGAGGTCCATATTGCTGCCTGGATCCTCGGTTCTATTTCCTGTGGATAAATTACCACCACCAGGAAGCTTCGTTCCAACTTCAACAACCTGGTTTACTGGAGCTTTCAGCGTAACCTTCGCAAGAGTATTACGGGCAACCTCCTGCCCATCGCGGTAGGTCACCTGATCCACCACATTCTCCAGCCCATTGACCCCAGGTGTGGTAATATTCTGCACATCTGTCCCCAGTTGATCGTTCACTGTTTCTTCAACCCCAAAGGGAATTTGGTCTTCCCGGGCCTCTGTCTTCACCTCAATACGTGCCACACTGATTTGGCTGACATCGGTGGTCAGCACATCATTCTTTGCGGGCGTTACTTCATCGTTTTCGTCCACGTTCAGCTTTAGCTCGTCCAGAAGATCCCCCACCGTCTTGGCGGTAGAATCAAAATCAACGGACTTGCCATCTGCAATAACCGTTCCCTTAACGTTTTTAGTGACATTTACCACATCAACATCTTTAGCCAATTTACTTAAGTCTGTATCTACGGTATAATCATCAGTAATGTTGACTCCTTCATTCTGAAGAATCTCCTCAATAGGGGTCATTAGCGCTGCAGAAACGGTCTTGGTTTGAACCGCTCCGATAGCAGACTTTTCTTTGGAGTCCACATTAATTTGAATATTTTTTGTTACATTAAAGGCGCAGGTCAGCCCCATGGCAACGACGAAAAGAAAGAGCGAAAAAAGCGTGATTGCTTCTTTCCGATGTCTTCGAATCGCCCCTAGCGCAAGACCTGCCGTTTGTTTAATCTTATCCATATAAACACCTTTCTAAAAGATTATCATCGAATTTTCATTTCCTGTGTTATTGTAACAAAATATATCGAAATTGTCAATAAATCTGTATCAAAATTGTAACAAACGGAGGATAAATGGAGAGAAAGCAACAATTCGCAAGTGATTTAGTCCATTGGTTTCAAGAAAACAAACGTGATCTTCCCTTTCGGAAAACCAAAGATCCTTATTCTATCTGGATCTCAGAAATCATGGCTCAGCAAACTCAAATTGACACCTTAATTCCTTACTATAAGCAATTCATCCAGAAATTCCCCGATGTATCCACACTGGCTGCCGCTGAAGAAAGCGATGTTCTAAAAGCCTGGGAAGGTTTAGGTTATTATTCAAGAGCCAAAAATCTTCATAAAGCGGCAAAGAAAATTATGGAAGAACATCATGGTCGTTTCCCTGGGAATTATGAAGAAATCCTGGCACTACCCGGTGTGGGACCTTATACTGGTGGTGCCATTGCCAGCATTGCTCTTGGACTTCAGGTCTCAGCGGTGGATGGCAATGTCCTGCGGGTGATTACACGCTTTAATAATTGGAAAGATGATATTGCCCAAGGTCCTACAAAGAAAAAAGTCACCCAGTGGGTTGATGCGGCTTTACCCCTTCATCCCGGTGATTTTAATGAAGGATTAATGGAGTTAGGGGCCCTGATTTGCACCCCCAAAGCGCCTTCCTGTCTACTTTGCCCCGTTCGAGAGGCGTGCTCTGCCTTTGCCTCTGGTACGACAGAGGAGGTCCCTGTAAAAACAAAGAAAATCAAGCAAAAACGCCTGCCCATGGAGGTTGGACTTCTATACGATTTAGAAGGTATTTATATTCTCAAACGGCCTGATTCGGGGTTGTTATCAGGGCTGTGGAGCTTCCCGATTTGTGAAGCCAGCACAGTGCCCGGGGATTCCATTACCCACTACCTTGAGGCGTGTTTTTCAACTCTTCCGCCTGCCCAACTGTTGGGAAAGGAGAAACATGTTTTCTCCCATATCATCTGGGATATGTCCATCTATGGCTTTCATCTTAATGGACTACAGGTGAGAGAACCTCAATGCCAATACCGGGATAATACGACTTTTGTATCCTGGGCTGATCTGGAAGAACAGATCACACTACCCGTTGCCTTTTCTAAGCTTCTGCGCTTTATTCGAATTAAAAAGTAATGCTACAAAAAGAGGATTCACCAGCAACGGTAAATCCTCTTTTTTAATATTTATCATTTATCAAAAAATTAAAAAATCCGCAACGTCCTATCCTCCCGGCCAGTTACCCAGCAAGTACTTTCGGCGCTGTGGAGCTTAACTTCTGTGTTCGGTATGGGAACAGGTGTGCCCTCCACGCTATCGTCACGGATTAAATATCATTGTAATATGCAAAGATCCTAATGTATAAAGAGCCATTAGATTGCGCGACGTTCTATCCTCCCAGGCAGTCACCCACCAAGTACTTTCGACGCTAAAAGGCTTAACTTCTGTGTTCGGTATGGGAACAGGTGTACCCCTCTTGCTATCGTCACGCAATCTAAGTGCTCTTTATTCGCTTCTTTTTCGGATGGTATTTGTCATCACTTTTCTTTCATCCTTTTCGGATGAAAAGTGCTGCCAAATGCCTTCGGACCGTTACCGTGCCTTATTCGCTTCCGCTCATAGGACAAGGCACTCCGTCTTCGTCTGACGCTTCCGCGTCGTCTCAGCCGACGGTCCTTCAAAACAGCATACAGAGTGTTAAGATTATGTCTTGATTGGATCAAGACCTCGGCCGATTAGTACTGGTCAGCTCCATACGTTACCGTACTTCCACCTCCAGCCTATCTACCTGGTCGTCTTCCAGTGGCCTTACTTCTTTCGAATGAGATATCTTATCTTAAGGGGGGCTTCGTGCTTAG
>NZ_FNOU01000045.1 GCF_900107125.1 Eubacterium barkeri | reverse complement strand
ACTCTCGTGGTGTGACGGGCGGTGTGTACAAGACCCGGGAACGCATTCACCGCAGCATTCTGATCTGCGATTACTAGCAACTCCAACTTCATGCAGGCGGGTTTCAGCCTGCAATCCGAACTGGGGGTTGTTTTATGGGATTGGCTTCACCTCGCGGCTTCGCTTCCCTTTGTCCCAACCCATTGTAGCACGTGTGTAGCCCAGGCCATAAGGGGCATGATGATTTGACGTCGTCCCCACCTTCCTCCGTATTGTCTACGGCAGTCCCTTTAGAGTGCCCAACTTAATGCTGGCAACTAAAGGCAAGGGTTGCGCTCGTTGCGGGACTTAACCCAACATCTCACGACACGAGCTGACGACAACCATGCACCACCTGTCTCTCTGTTCCCGAAGGAAATCTCCTATCTCTAGGATGGTCAGAGGATGTCAAGGCCTGGTAAGGTTCTTCGCGTTGCTTCGAATTAAACCACATGCTCCGCTGCTTGTGCGGGTCCCCGTCAATTCCTTTGAGTTTCAACCTTGCGGTCGTACTCCCCAGGCGGATGACTTAATGTGTTAACTGCGGCACTGAGTTTCCCCAACACCTAGTCATCATCGTTTACGGCGTGGACTACCAGGGTATCTAATCCTGTTCGCTCCCCACGCTTTCGCACCTCAGCGTCAGTATCTGTCCAGCAAGCCGCCTTCGCCACCGGTGTTCCTCCTAATATCTACGCATTTCACCGCTACACTAGGAATTCCACTTGCCTCTCCAGTACTCAAGTCTTACAGTTTCAAATGCACGTCACCGGTTGAGCCGGTACCTTTCACATCTGACTTATAAAACCGCCTACGCGCCCTTTACGCCCAGTGATTCCGGACAACGCTTGTCCCCTACGTATTACCGCGGCTGCTGGCACGTAGTTAGCCGGGACTTCTTCATTGGGTACCGTCACTTCTTCTTCCCCAATAAAAGAGTTTTACGATCCGAAAACCTTCTTCACTCACGCGGTATTGCTGCGTCAGGGTTGCCCCCATTGCGCAATATTCCCCACTGCTGCCTCCCGTAGGAGTCTGGACCGTGTCTCAGTTCCAGTGTGACCGTTCGCCCTCTCAGACCGGTTACCCATCGTTGCCTTGGTGGGCTGTTATCTCACCAACTAGCTAATGGGACGCGGGTCCATCTCATGGCACCGGAGTTTTCATTAAAACACCATGCGATGTCTTAATAATATAAGGCTTTACTCCCAGTTTCCCGAGGCTATTCCTTTCCATGAGGCAGGTTACCCACGCGTTACTCACCCGTTCGCCACTTTCCACTCCTTATTTCTCCCGAAGGATCCATAAAAAGCTTCTCGTTCGACTTGCATGTGTTAAGCATACCGCCAGCGTTCGTCCTGAGCCAGGATCAAACTCTCAATTAAAAGTTTGGCATCAGACCTCAGTCTGATGTTCTGGTTCTTACGCTTGGTTTGGTTTTTTT